>NZ_JAUXXP010000027.1 GCF_030684895.1 Pseudomonas sp.
AGTTTACGAGCTGTAAATGAGCATTTTGAGCCTGTTTTTAACGACGCATCGGCAACGTAGATAGTTTTTCTACAGCCTGTTTATGACCTAGCGGGTGAGCAAACGCTCACCCGCCTCCAATTTGAAAAGAGTCCTGCATGAGCCGTTCCCAGTTCGATCCCGCCACCTACGCCGCCCAGCTTGCTGACAAGCAGCAGCGCCTGATCGAGCTGCTGGCACCGTTCAACGCCCCCGCTCCGGACGTATTTGAATCGCCGCGCGAGCACTATCGCCTGCGCGCCGAATTCCGCCTGTGGCGTGAAGGTGAGGACCGCCACTACGCGATGTTCGAGGCCGGCGATAACCTCAACCCGATCTTCTTTGAAGACTTCCCCATCGCCAGCGCGCAGATCAATGCGCTGATGCCGCGGCTAAAAAGCGCCTGGCAGTCGAGCTCGGCGCTTTCCTTCAAGCTGTTCCAGGTCGAGTTTCTCACCACCCTGGCCGGCGACGGGCTGATCACCCTGTGTTACCACCGCCCGCTGGATGCTGCCTGGCAGGCCGAGGCCGAGAAGCTCGCCACCGACTTGCAGGTCAGCATCATCGGCCGCTCCAAGGGCAAGCGCATCGTTATTGGCCGGGATTATGTCGAGGAGAAACTGCAGGTTGCTGGCCGCACGTTCAGCTATCGCCAGCCAGAGGGCGCGTTCACTCAGCCCAACGGCGAGGTGAACCAGAAGATGCTCGCCTGGGCTTTTGACGCGCTGGGCGAGCGCCAGGATGACCTGCTGGAGCTGTACTGCGGCAACGGCAACTTCACCCTGCCGCTGGCCACCCGCGTGCGCAAGGTGCTGGCCACCGAGATCAGCAAGTCCTCGGTCAACGCAGCCCTGGCCAACCTGGCCGACAATCAAGTGGATAACGTGACGTTGGTTCGCCTGTCCGCCGAGGAGCTGACCGAGGCGCTGAATGAAGTGCGCCCGTTCCGCCGCCTGGCTGGCATCGACCTGAAAAGCTACGACTTCGGTTGCGTGTTCGTCGACCCGCCGCGCGCCGGCATGGACCCGGACACCTGCGAGCTGACCCGGCGCTTCGAGCGCATCCTGTATATCTCCTGCAACCCGGAGACCCTGGCCGCCAACATCGCCCAGCTCAGCGACACCCATAAAGTGACGCGCTGCGCGCTGTTCGACCAGTTCCCCTACACCCACCATATGGAGTCGGGTGTGCTACTGGAACGCCGCTAAGGTTACAGGCGCTGCAACCCACGCAGCGCCCAGAAGCACAGCCCCACCGAGACCACTTCCAGCAGCAGCGCATAGAGATTGAAGGTCTGCTGTGCGCCGCCATCCAGCCACAGGCCGCCAATGCGTGCCAACGCCAGGGCACTGTAAAGCAGCACCAGCAGGGTCAGCGCGGCGCGGGTGAAGTCCAGCCGACTCAGCGACAGGCCGATAAACGCCGCCAGGCCCAGCTGCAGGCCGCCATAGAAGGCCCGCACATCCGTGGCGGCAGCCGGCGACATCAGCAGCATGCCGCTGAGGTTGGCCATTTCATGGGGCTGGACAAAATAGGCCAGCCCCAGCCCCGCCAATGCCAACAGTTGAATCACCAGTACTACGCGTGCAAACAACATGGACAGCATCCTTTTCGTGGAATTCGAGAGCCCAGAAATCGAGCACGCAGCATAAGCCTCCGTCGCGCCTTTCGGAAATCGCCAGTGGTTAGCCACGGCCGCCCGGCGCTATGCTCAGCCTTTCACCTGCCAGGAGTTACCCGATGCGCCAGCTGCTTGTTCTCGCCGGGCTGTTTGTCAGCAGCCTGAGTTTTGCCGCCGACCCCTTGACCATCGACGTGCACCGCGATGCCAACTGCGGCTGCTGCAAGGCCTGGATCAGCCACCTGCAGGACAACGGTTTTAACGTGGTCGATCATGTCGAGGCCGACATGAGTGCGGTCAAACAGCGCCTGGGCGTGCCGCCGCGCCTGTCGTCCTGCCACACCGGGGTGATCAACGGCCAGTTTGTCGAAGGCCATGTACCAGCCGCCGATATTCTCAAACTGCGCCAGCAGCCCGATCTGCTCGGCGCGGCAGTCCCGGGCATGCCAGCCGGCTCACCGGGTATGGAGTACGGCAATGTACGCGACGCTTATCAGGTCATCGGCCTGGATAAACAAGGCGCAGAGCGGGTGATCAGCGAATACCCCACCATCGAATAAATAACGACTGCACTGGCGCCGCTCACGCCAGCGAACAACACTCAAGCTCGGCATGCACACAGGACGATAACGATGCGCTGGAAACGCGGGAGACGAAGTGACAACGTAGTGGACGCACGCGGCAGCGGCAGCGGCTCACGCATGGGTGGCGGCAAGGGCCTGACCCTCGGCGGCGTGGCCATCGTGGTGATCGTCGGCCTGCTCAGCGGCCAGGACCCGATGCAGATCCTCGGCCAGTTGGCCGGGCAAGCCATGCAGGGCGGCTCGATCAGCGCGCCACAAAGCTCCGCGCCGGCAAGCAATGACGAGCAGTCGGAATTTGTTCGCGCGGTACTTGGCGATACCGAGGACACCTGGCGGGAAATCTTCCAGAGCGCCAACCGCCAATACCGCGACCCGACCCTGGTGCTGTTTCGCGGCGGGGTGAATTCCGCCTGTGGCTTCGCCAACTCAGCGGTCGGGCCGTTCTATTGCCCCGGCGATCAGCGGGTGTATATCGACCTGGCTTTCTTCCGCGAGCTGGAGCAGCGCTTTGGTGCGGCCGGCGACTTTGCCCAGGCCTATGTGATTGCCCATGAAGTCGGTCACCACGTGCAGACCCTGCTCGGCGTCTCGGCCAAGGTCAACGCCGCCCGCCAGCGTGGCGAGCGGGTAGAAGGCGCCACCGGCCTGCTGGTGCGTCAGGAACTGCAAGCCGATTGCCTGGCAGGCGTGTGGGCCTTCCACGGTCAACGCCGGCATGACTGGCTGGAGCCAGGGGATATCGAGGAAGCGCTGAACGCCGCCAATGCTATCGGCGATGACCGCTTGCAGAAGCAGGCGCGCGGCCAGGTGGTACCGGACTCCTTCACCCACGGCACCTCGGAACAACGCGTGCGCTGGTTCAAGACCGGTTTCGACGGCGGTGATATCGGCCGTTGCGACACCTTCAAGGCCACGCGGCTATAGCCCTAGGCCCATGGTGCGGCCCGTAGGGTGGATGTCGCTCCACCCATCCACCACCGCGCCTCCAGATGGTGGATGAAAAAAGCGTCGGCTACGCGCCCCGATCCACCCTACAGGCTGAACGCTGGCAGACCTGGATAACGGACATAAAAATGCCGCTTACCTGATCAGGTAAGCGGCATTTTTCTTAGCAGCGCTCTGGCCTATTGCGCCCAAGGTGGCGGGGGTTCTTCACCCTTGGGCGCATCTTCGGCATTCAGCAACGCCTGGCGCCGCTCCTCATCAGCCAGTGCGGCCTTGATTTCGCGCATCACTGCGTCGATATCGGCTTCTTCTTCCGGGTCATCGAACTCGCCAGTCAGCGGGCTTTCCGGGGTCAGTTCCCCGGCCTCATACAGCGCCCACATTTCCTTGGCGTACTTGGTGAACTTCAATTCCGGGGCGAACTGGCCGAAATAGGCGGACATGTTGCCGACATCACGCTCAAGCATCTTGAACGCATGGTTGTTGCCGGCAGCGTCCACCGCCTGCGGCAGGTCGATGATCACCGGGCCACCCGGATCAAGCAGTACGTTGAACTCCGACAGGTCGCCATGCACCAGGCCGGCGCAAAGCATCTTCACCACTTCATGAATCATAAAGGCGTGAAATTCGCGGGCATCATCCGGGTGCAGGTCGACATCGTTGAGGCGCGGAGCGGCATCGCCCTCGCCGTCATCGACCAGCTCCATCAGCAATACGCCTTCAAGGAAGTCATACGGCTTGGGCACCCGCACCCCGGCGCTGGCCAGGCGGAACAGCGCCGCCACTTCAGCATTCTGCCAGGCGTCTTCCTGGCCCTTGCGGCCGTACTTCGAGCCCTTGGCCATGGCCCGGGCATCACGGCTGTTACGCACCTTGCGGCCTTCCTGGTACTCGGCGGCCTGACGGAAGCTGCGTTTGTTGGCTTCTTTATAGACCTTGGCGACGCGCAGTTCTTCACCACAGCGCACCACATAGACCGCAGCTTCTTTACCGCTCATCAGCGGGCGTATCACTTCATCGACCAGCCCGGCTTCGACCAGGGGCTCAATACGTTTTGGCGTCTTCATCAGCTTTAATCAGGGGTCCTGTGTTGCCCAAGTCGACTCTGCCGCCCGTTATACGGCAATCTTTACGCAGCGCCCACCCTCCTGTCAGCACGGCCCAGCTTGCGGGGTATTGCGCGAGCCTGCCTGACACGGAGAAAACCGCTTAGCCACGCTGGCTGGCGGCGTTTTATAGCCGAACAAACGAAGCAAACCAGACATGACAAGCCAGCGTTCGATGCAACCAAAAGAGATTAAGCGCTGTCCCATGGGCAACATAATCGCCAGTCGCTCACGCCTTAACGTACTGGACCTGACTTTTACCCCGCGAAGGCGCCTTGCCTGAGCCTGCAGTGATTGGGGGAGATAACCATGAAACGCGCCCAATCTGGCATCAGCAACATGACCCAGAGGCCTGCCCTCTACCCGCGCAACGTACTGGAAGCCCTAGCCGCCCAGCGCCATGCCCTCCCTGAGCGCTGCAAGGGCATCAGCGCGCCGTGCATTGCCTCCAGCTATATCGCCACCACCACGCCGGCATGTTATATCAGCCGCCTGTGTACCCAGTTCGCCCACAAGCTGCCGGTGAGTTTCGATGAGCACCACGGCCGCATCGAGTTCGCCTTCGGCCTCTCGCACCTGCATGCGGACCGCACCGGCCTGTATATCACCGCCCTGAGCAATAATGCGCAAGACCTGGACAAGCTCAAGCACCTGATCGCGGCACACTTCGAGCGGTTTGCCTGGCAGGCGGAGCTAAGCCTCGACTGGCAATAGCAAGCGGCGAAAACCACCACCATTTTTCCGCAGCGCTCAGGGTGCCAGCAGATGCTGACGTAGCGCTTCGATGGCATAGCGCACCTTGGCCGGTTGCGCATCGCGGCGCGGCGTTACCAGGTAGATGCCGAATGGCGGCATACGCCAGTGCGGCAACAGCTCGCGCAGGCTGCCATTGGCCAATTCCTCACGCACCTCCTGCTCCGGCTGCAACGACACGCCCATGCCGGCCAAGGTGAACTGCCGTACGGCGAGAATGTTGTTGCAGCCCACCCGGCTTTCCACCCGCAGCTTCTCCACCTGCGCATCCGGCCCGTGCAGCTCCAGCACGTTGAACGCGTTGTCGCCATGCAGGATCAGCCAGTCCAGACCGATCAAGTCTTGCGGATGATTGATCAGCGGCTTGCGCAGTAAGTAGGCCGGTGCGGCGCACAGCAGCATGCGCGAATCGCCGATATGTCGCGCAACCAGGCTGGAGTCCTCCAGATGGCCAACGCGGATGGCCAGGTCGATGCGCTGCTCAATCAGATCGACCTGCTCATCATGGAAGAACAGTTTGAAACTCAGGCCGCTGTGCGCCTGCAGCAGTGGCGCCAGTGCCGCGCTAAGCCGCCGCCCGGAAAAACCCACCGGCGCGGCAATACGCAGCTCGCCCACCGGTGCATCGCGCAACTCGGCCAGGCGCTGCTCGGCCTGCTGAGCCAGCGCCAGCACCTGGGCGCAGCTCTGATAGAAGGTTGCACCCGCCTCGGTCAGGGTCAGCTTACGCGTAGTGCGGTGCAGCAGACTGACCTGGGTGCTGTCTTCCAGCTTGCGAATCTGCTGGCTGACCGCCGAGGCCGTCATGCCGAGCACCTCAGCCGCCGCCACCATGGAGCCACGGTCGACCACGGTGGCAAACACCGCCATGCGCTTTAACTGCTCCATTCGTAAGCCCTGCTTAATAGTTAAAGCCTTTTTAGCCTATTTTTCTGAGCTTTACCCAGCTGCAATTATCCCTCTCAGGTAATTCCACCTGGAGACACCCATGAAACTCGCACTGATCGGCGCCAGCGGCTTTGTTGGCGCAGCTGTTCTGCAAGAAGCTTTAGACCGTGGCCACCAGGTCAGCGGTATCGTCCGTGATCCGGCGAAACTGCCGCAGCACCCGGCGCTTAGCGCAGTGGCTGGCAATGTCTACAACGCCGAGGCATTGGCCGCGCAACTCAAGGGCCATGATGCGGTAATCCACGCCTTCAACCCGGGTTGGGGCACGGCGGATATTCGCGAGCGCTTTATCCAGGGCAGCCAGGCGATCATCGCCGCCACTAAACAGGCCGGCGTACAGCGCCTGCTGGTGGTCGGCGGCGCAGGCAGCCTGTATGTAGCACCCAACCTGCAGCTGATCGACACCCCAGAATTCCCCGCTGAGTACAAGGAAGGCGCCGAAGGCGCGCGGCAAACCCTCAACCTGCTGAAGACTGAAAGCGCGCTGGCCTGGAGCTTTATTTCGCCACCCGCGCTGCTGCAGCCCGGCGCGCGCAGCGGACAGTTCCGCATTGGCGGCGAGCAGCTGCTGATGAATGGCGATGCCCCGGCGCAGATCTCGGTGGCTGACCTGGCCGTGGCCATCATCGATGAGCTGGAGCGCCCGCAACACCTGCGCCAGCGCTTTACCGTCGGCTACTAAGCCGCACATTAATGAGGAGAAACCCATGCAACTGAACGCCAGCGCCTATGTCGCTACAAACACACCGGCCCGCTATATCAGCCGGCTGTGCAAACACTTCGCCCACAAGATCCCAGTGAGCTTCGATGAGCAGCAGGGGCGTATCGAGTTCGACAGCGGCCTCGCCCTGCTGCAGGCCGAGGCAGAGGGCTTGCGCCTCAGCGTGCAAAGCGCCAGCAGTGAAGGCCTGGAAAGCCTGAAGAAAGTGGTGAGCAGTCACTTCGAGCGCGTCGCCTGGCAGGCCGAGCTAAGCCTCGACTGGCAGTGATCAATCCGCTGGCAGGGTCAGCTCGATGCTTTCCCCCAGCGACTCATCCAGGCGCTGCAGCTCAAAGTGAATCGCTGCAGCGTCGTCGGCCAGGCGCTGGGCGATGTTGGCGAAGTCATCGGCGGCTTCGATAAAGGCCAGCACCACAGAAGGGTCGAAGCGCGTACCGCTGGCCGCGCTGATCTGCTTGAGCGCGTCGGCATGGCTGCACGACGGCCGATACAGGTGGTGACTGGTCAGCTCTTCATAGGCACCGACCACCGCCATCAGCCGTGCTGTCAGCGGGATCTGCTCGCCCAGCAGGCCCTGCGGATAGCCGCTGCCGTCCCAGCACTCATGCTGGCTATAGACGATATCGCGGGCATCGCGCAGAAAGTCGGTGACGTTGCCTAGCTTGGCTTCAGCGGCCAGCAAGGCATCACGCCCGGCTTCGGTGTGCCGGTGCAGCAGTTGCAGGTCCTCGCCCTGCAGCTGCTGGTTCGGATTGAGCAGTATGCGATCCGGCAGCACCAGTTTGCCGATGCCATGCAGCAGTGCCGACTTGCCCAGCTGAATGATGCGTTCGCGGTTCAACTCATCGACCAGCGCCGGCTGCTGATGGGCCAGCGCCGTGGCCAGGGTGGTCATATAGGGTTCGATACGCGCCAGGTGCTTGCCGCAAGGGTTGTCGCGCATGGCTGCAAGGCTGGCCATGGCCTCGATGGTGACCTCTTGCAGGCGCTGCATATCGCGGGTGCGGCGGCGTACTTCCAGCTCCAGATACTCACTTTTGTCGCGCAGAAAATCCGCGCTGGCCTTGAGCTGCAAATGCGCGTGTACGCGGGCGAGCACCAAGGGCGGGCTGATCGGTTTGGTGATGTAGTCCACCGCGCCGAGGTCAAAGCCGTGCTGCTCGTCAGCCACCTCGGTCTTGGCGGTAAGAAACACCACCGGAATATCCGCCGTGGCCGGGTTGAGCTTGAGCAGGCGGCAAACTTCGTAACCGTCCATCTCCGGCATCATGATGTCGAGCAGGATCAGGTCCGGCTGCTGGCTGCCGGCCGCGATGCGCAACGCCTTGACGCCACTGCTGGCGACCTTGACCCGGTAGCTGCCGAGCAGCAGCCCGCTCATCAGTTCGAGGTTTTCCGGGGTGTCGTCCACCACCAGCACCAAGGCCTGATCCGGCCGGTCGAGTATGTTGTCCATCACCACTCCCCACTCATAGTGTCAGTTGCCGTTGCCCGGCTGCGGCCTGCAGCAGCGCCAGCGCCTGCTCGAAGTCAAACCCACGCACCGCAGCAGCCAGCGCCGCGTAATCAGTAGTAAAGGCGCTGCGCAGCAGTTCGGCCTGCTCATCGAAGAGTTTTCCGGCGCGCGGATCATCCTCGACGAACAGCCGCTGCAGCTGCCGGCACAGTTGCAGCAGCTGCTCGGCATCCACCGCCAGCAATTCGTGCGGCGGCGCGGCGGGAAACTGCGCGTTGATTGCTTCCACCAGAGCGTCCAGGCTCTGCTGCAGCTCGGCCAGCAGGCCGTCCAGTTCATCGTGACGAGCATCCTTGATCGCGCTTTCCAGGTTCGCCGCCTGAGCCGCCAGATCCATCGCGCCGAGGTTGCCAGCCAAGCCCTTGAGGCTGTGGGCCAGACGCTCGGCGCTTTCCTGCTGATTGGCCGCCAGCGCGGCGCGCAACTGCGCAGGGAAATCCCCCTGACTGGCGACAAACTTGCCGAGCAGGCGCTGGTACAGCTCGCGTTTGCCGAGCACCCGGCGCAGGCCACTGTCGACATCCACCCCTGGCAGCTGCCAGTCCACGGCCGCCTCGGCTACGCGGGGCGACTCAGCCAGCGACTCGGCCTGGATCGGCATCCAGCGCGACAGGGTGTGCCACAGCTCGTTCGGCTCAATCGGTTTACCCAGGTGATCATTCATCCCCGCCGCCAGGCAGCGCTCGCGGTCGGCAGGCATGGCGTTGGCGGTCATGGCGACGATTGGCAACTCAGCAAAGCGCGGCTCGCGGCGGATCGCCTCGGTAGTCGCGATGCCGTCCAGCACCGGCATCTGCATATCCATCAGCACCAGGGCGTAATAGCCGTCGGCATGACTGCGCAGCAGCTCCAGAGCGATACCGCCGTGCTCGGCCTGATCGATCTGCAAACCGCTTTCCTGCAGCAGGCCGCAGGCCACCTCGCGGTTCAGCTCGTTGTCTTCCACCAGCAGCACGCGCAAGGAGCTGAAATTGGCAATCTGCTCACCCGCCGGCAAGCGCGCAAAGCCCTGCGCCGGGCCTTCGCCGGCCAGGCTGCGAATCAGCGCATCGAACAGCAGCGAAGGGTTGAGCGGTTTAAGCAGCACATCTTCGACGCCGACCTTCTCCGCCCCCAGCAGCACTTCCTCACGGCAATGGGCGGTGACCATCAGCAGGTGCGGCGGTGGTTGCAGGTTGAGTTCACGCACCCGACGCAGGGTTTCGATGCCATCCATGCCGGGCATCTGCCAGTCGACCAGCAGCACCTCGAACGGCTCACCCTGCAGACTGGCCTGCTGTACATGCTGCAAGGCGGCCAGGCCCGAGGCCACGGCGTCGACGCGAAAGCTCATGCTTTCCAGCATGTCGTGCAGCACTTGGCGTGCGCTGTCGTTGTCATCCACCACCAGCACCTTGCGTCCACGCAAATCAGCCTGCGGCAGCAGCCGCTGGGTTTGCTGGCGAGCAATGCCCAGCGGCACCCGGCACCAGAACAGACTGCCCTGTCCCGGCTGACTTTCGACCCCGACGCTGCCCTCCATGGCCTCGGCCAGGCTTTTGCAGATGGCCAACCCGAGGCCGGTGCCGCCGTATTTGCGGGTGGTCGAGGTATCGGCCTGCTGGAAGGACTCAAACAACCGGCCCATCTGCTCTGGCGTCAAACCGATACCGGTGTCGCGCACACCAAGGTAGAGCAGCAGCTGCTCGGCGTCGCGCTGCTCAACGCGCAGGATCACTTCGACCTCGCCCTGCTCGGTGAACTTCACCGCATTGTTGGCGTAGTTGATCAGGATCTGCCCCAGGCGCAGCGGGTCGCCAACCAGTTGCTGCGGCAGCTGCGGGTCGAGGTTGAACACCAGCTCCAGGCCCTTGGCCGCGACCTTGTCGCCGATCAGGTTGGCGAGGTTTTCCAGCACGGGCTGCAGGCCGAAGTCGATGCGTTCGATGGTCAGCTTGCCCGCCTCAATCTTGGAGAAGTCGAGGATGTCATTGATGATCCCCAACAGGTGCTGACCGGATTGCTGGATCTTGCCCAGGTAATCACGCTGGCGCGGGGTCAGCTCGGTTTTCAGCGCCAGGTGCGACATGCCGATGATCGCATTCATCGGCGTGCGGATTTCGTGGCTCATATTGGCCAGGAAGTCGGACTTCAAGCGCGCCGCCTCCTCAGCCAGCTCCTTGGCCTCGGCCATGGCATGCTCCGCCTGCTTGCGCGCAGTGATGTCACGGCTGATGCCCACCAGGCCGAGCAACTGGCCCTGCTCGTCATAGAAGGTGGTGCGCAACGTATCGAAGATCACTCGCCGGCCATCCGGGTAAAGCGAGTAGCCCTCACTTTCAAACGGCTGCGTCTGGCTTCTGGCGATGCGGTCATGCTCGGCGCGCGAGGCGGCCCAGGCCGGGTCAAGCAGCGCTTCGTCACGCTGGCCCTGCACCGCCTCACTCGGCTGACCGAACAGCGTGGCGCAGGCCTGATTGATGCCGACATAACGGCCGTCAACATCCTTGAACCAGATCGGATCGGGAATCGCGTTGATCAACGCCAGCAAGGTGCTGCGCTGACGGCTGGCTTCGGCCTCGGCGCGTTGGCGCTCGACGATCTGCACCGTCAGGCGGCGGTTCCACACCAGCACGAAAATCACCAACGCCAGCAAGCCGAGCAGATAAGGCCAACCCACCGCCAGCAGGCGTCGCCAGTTGAATACGGTCAGCGGCGGCAGCCAGCGCTCCTTGATCGTCGCCTGCTCGGTATCGCTCAGGTCATCCATGGCCAGGTTGAGTAGACTGACCAGTTGCGGCCAGTCCGGGCGCACGGCAAAGCGGAACTCGCTGCTGGACAAGCCGGTTTCGCCACGCAGCTCCAGGTTGGTCAGGTTTAATTCGCGGATCAGGTAGCTGGCCACGATCATATCGCCGACATAGGCATCGGCGCGCCCGGACGACACCGCGCGCAGCGCCGCCTCGGTGTCGCCGACTTCAAGCAATTGCACGCCCTCGACCTGCTCACGCAGCGCCTGCTGCAACGCATAACCGCGTTCGATGGCCACGCGCTTGCCGGCCAGATCACGGATGCGCTGCACCGCCAGTTCGCTGCGGGTAAAGATCAGGCTGCTGCTGGTCAGATAGGCTTCGCTGAAGGCCATAAAGGTTTCACGCTCGGCGGTCTTGGCCACCGAAGGCAGTAGGTCGACCTGGCCGCTGCGCAGGGCTTGCAGCGCGCCCTCCCAGTCGTCCATCAGTACCGGCTGAAAACGCAGGCCCAGGCGCTGGCCGAGCAACGCCAGGTAGTCGCCACTGATACCGCGATGCTGGCCGTGTTTGTCCAGTACATCAAACGGCGGCCAGCCGCTGCGCTCAATGCCCACGCGAATCATCCCATGCTCGGCGATCCAGGCGCGCTGCTGTTGGTTCAGCGGCAGCGCCGCCACTGCCAAGGTGGGCAGCAGGCATAACAGCAACAGGCAGCAGAGGCGCGACATGGCGGCATCCTTGCGGGCGATCAGGTGTTCTTCAGCGTAGCCCTGCTTTGAAAGTCAGATGTGCATTGGCAGACCGCCAGCCGCAGCCGACAATCAACCGATGATTATTGAGGATCGCGCCATGCTCGATGCCGACCGCTGCTGGCAAGCCGTTTGCGCCCGTGATGCCGCGCAGGATGGGCGCTTTGTATTTGCCGTGCGCAGCACCGGTATCTATTGCCGACCCAGTTGCCCGGCGCGACGGCCCAAGCGAGAAAACGTCAGTTTCCATGTTGATGCTGACGCCGCCTCGAACGCCGGCTTTCGCCCGTGCAAACGCTGCTCACCGCAGGGGCAGAGCCCGGCCGAACAGCTGGATGCGCTGGTGGTGGCCGCCTGCGCGCTACTCAATAGCAGCGAGCAACCGCTGACCCTCACCCAGCTGGCCGCGCGTATCGGCCTGTCCGCTTCGCACCTGGCGCGCGCCTTCAAGGCACGCACCGGGCTGACGCCGAAAGCCTGGAGCGAGGCGCAGCGCCGCGCACGTCTGGAACAGCAACTGCCGACTGCAGATAGCGTGCTGGATGCCGCGCTGAGCGCCGGTTACTCCGGCACCCGTGCGCTGTACCAGCAACCTGCCACGTTAAGCCCGGCGCAACGGCGCAAGCAGGCGGCAGGTGAACAGCTGCGCTACAGCATCGCGCCCTGCCCGCTCGGGCACTTGCTGCTAGCCAGCAGTGCCAAGGGCATCTGCGCGCTGCTGTTTGGTGACGACCCAGCGCAGCTGCTGAGTGAACTGCAGCAACGCTTTGCCGCAGCAGAGCTGCATGCGGATAACCCAGGCCTGGGCGATAGCTTGCGCCAGGTGCTGGCGCAGATCAGCGAACCGCAGCGCGCCGCCCAGCTGCCGCTGGATATTCGCGGCACGGCGTTTCAGCAGCAGGTGTGGCGCGCCCTGCAGCAGATCCCCGCTGGGCAGACGCGCAACTATGCCGAACTGGCCGCGCAACTGGGCAGCCATCCACGCGCCATCGCCCGCGCCTGCGCCAGCAATCCGCTGGGTCTGCTGGTGCCCTGCCATCGGGTGATCGCCAGCAATGGCAGCCTCAGCGGTTACCGCTGGGGGCTGGCACGTAAGGCGACGCTGCTGAAGGGCGAAGCCGATACCCAGGCGTAATAGCCGCGTCACCCTGAGCGCTCGGTTGAATGCCAGGCTTGGGTGGGAGGGGCTTTAGCCGCGACGTGTAGCGCCACCAAGATCTGTCGCGGCTAAAGCGGAGTGCCGCCCAGCTCCTCCCACGGAGCGCGTTGTCATCAAATGACGCGCACAAAAAAAGAGCGGCACCGCGTTCAGCGGCGCCGCTCCAAATCACGGAGTTGCATACATCAGTACCCGCACAGCGTGCGGATACGGCTGTTTGATTACTTTTCCAGGATTGCAGTCACACCTTGACCGCCAGCCGCGCAAATCGAGATCAACCCACGGCCTTCCTGCGCCACCGAAAGCAGCTTGGCCAGGTTGGCGACGATGCGCCCGCCGGTGGCCGCAAAGGGGTGGCCGGCGGCCAGGGAGCTGCCCTTGACGTTCAT
Organism: Pseudomonas sp.; assembly: GCF_030684895.1. Lineage (GTDB taxonomy): Bacteria > Pseudomonadota > Gammaproteobacteria > Pseudomonadales > Pseudomonadaceae > Aquipseudomonas. Next base: position 13,242 of record NZ_JAUXXP010000027.1, read on the forward strand.
CTTGCTGCGGTCGATGGAACCCAGCGGCGCATCCAGGCCAAGGCGGGTTTTGCAGTAGTCGGCGTCTTCCCAGGCCTTGAGGGTGCAGAGCACCTGCGCGGCGAAGGCTTCGTGGATTTCGTAATAATCGAAGTCCTGCAGGCTCAGTTTGTTGCGCGCCAGCAGACGCGGCACGGCATAGGCCGGGGCCATCAACAAGCCCTCCTTGCCGCCGACAAAATCCACTGCCGCTGCTTCACCGTCCTTCCAGTAGGCCAGAATCGGCAGACCACGTGCCTTGGCCCAATCTTCGCTGGCCAGCAGCACCAGGGACGCGCCATCGGTCAGTGGCGTTGAGTTGGCGGCGGTCATGGTGCCGCGCGGGCTGCGCTCGAAGCAGGGTTTGAGGGTGGCGAGTTTTTCCAGGCTGATATCGGCGCGCAGGTTCTGGTCGCGGGGCAGGCCACGGAACGGCGTCAGCAGGTCGTCGTGCCAGCCTTCGGCATAGGCGGCGGCGAGCTTCTGGTGGCTGGCCACGGCCAGCTGGTCTTGCTCGTCACGCGGGATCGCCCAGGTCTGCGCCATCAGCTCGCAATGCTCGCCCATCGACAGCCCGGTGCGCGGCTCGCCGTTGCGCGGAATGGCCGGGGCCAGATGGCGTGGACGAATCTGCAGCAGGCTCTTGATCTTCTCGCCAGTGCTCTTGCCACGGTTGGCTTGCAGAAGAATCTTGCGCAGCCCTTCGTTGACCCCGATCGGCGCATCCGAGGTGGTGTCGACGCCACCGGCGATACCGCACTCGATCTGCCCCAGGGCGATTTTGTTGGCCACCAGCAACGCCGCTTCCAGGCCGGTGCCGCAGGCCTGCTGTAGGTCATAGGCTGGGGTTTCCGGGGCCAGACGCGAGCCAAGCACGCATTCACGGGTCAGGTTGAAATCCCGTGAATGCTTGAGTACCGCGCCGGCTACCACCTCACCGAGGCGTTCGCCATGCAGGTTGAAGCGCTCGACCAGGCCATCCAGTGCGCTGATCAGCATCTCCTGGTTGCTCGCGGTGGCGTAGACGGTATTGGAGCGGGCGAACGGAATGCGGTTACCACCAACGATGGCGACGCGGCGCGGCTGGGTCATGGACGACTCCTTAGCAGAAATGAATGGCGCACAGGCTAACCTGTCCCTGCAGTGTGGCATTGGCCGCCTTGCCGGCACAGCAGGCGGCGCGGTCAATTGCGCATTTCTGCGGCCTGCGTAGAGTGGGCGCACTTTTGATCCATGCGCAGGAGCCACTCCATGTCCGACCGTTATCTCGCCTTTGCCAACTCCACGTCCGGTCGCCGTCTGGTAAGCGCGCTCGGCCTGCCCGCGCCGCTGCTGCTGGAGCGCTGGATGGCCGGGCGCAGCCGGCCGGTAGACGGTGCCCTGCTGCTGGGTGGCGAAGGCAGCCTGGCCAACGCCGTATTGCCGTTTGCCAACAAACTGACCGATGCGCTGTTCGCCGCCCGCGAAGGCCAATTCGAGCTGCCGCGCTGGACCGCCGAACACGGCCCCAAGCTCAAGGCACTGGTGTTTGACGCCAGCGGGCTGACCCGCTTCGAGCAGCTGATCGAGCTGCGTGATTTCTTCCAGCCGGCATTCAAGGGCCTGGATAAGTGCCCGCGCGTGGTGATCCTCGGCCGCGCCCCGGAATCGTTAAAAGACCCCATCGCTGCCAGCGTGCAACGCTCGCTGGAAGGCTTTAGCCGCTCCCTGGGCAAGGAAATCCGCCGTGGCGGCAACGTACAACTGATCTACGTCGGCAAAGGCGGCGAAGCGCAACTGGAAGGCGCACTGCGCTTCTTCCTTTCGCCCAAAAGCGCCTATGTCTCCGGCCAGGTGCTGCGCCTGAATGCCTGCGCCGAACAGGTCAAGGACTGGACCCGCCCGCTAGCAGGCAAAAAGGCCCTGGTCACCGGGGCATCTCGTGGCATCGGTGCAGCCATCGCCGAAACCCTGGCCCGCGACGGTGCCGAAGTGGTGCTGCTGGATGTGCCGCCAGCCAAGGACGCCCTCGACGCACTGGCGGCCCGCCTCGGCGGTCGCGCACTGGCTCTGGATATCTGCGCCACAGATGCTGCCGCGCAACTGGTTGACGCACTGGCGGACGGTATCGATATCGTCGTGCACAACGCCGGCATCACCCGCGACAAGACCCTGGCGAAGATGAGCGACGAGTTCTGGAACTCGGTGATCAACGTCAACCTGAATGCCCCGCAGGTGCTCACTCAAGCCCTGTTGGACGCCGGCAAGCTGCACGACAACGGCCGCGTGGTGCTAATCGCCTCGATCAGCGGCATCGCCGGCAATCTGGGTCAGACCAACTACGCGGTGAGCAAGGCCGGCGTGATCGGCCTGGCCCAGGCCTGGGCACCGGCGCTGGCCAAGCGCGGCATCAGCATCAACGCGGTGGCACCGGGCTTTATCGAAACCCAAATGACCGCGGCCATTCCGCTGACCATCCGCGAAGCCGGCCGGCGGATGAACTCCATGGGCCAAGGCGGCCTGCCGCAGGATGTCGCCGAAGCCGTGGCCTGGTTCGCACAGCCCGGCTCGGGCGCGGCTACGGCACAAGTATTGCGCGTTTGCGGGCAGAGCCTACTGGGCGCTTAATCGCCGTCAGCAGAATGCAAAAGGCCCCGCAATGCGGGGCCTTTTAGTTACACAGCGGTGTTGTAGGAGCGGGCTTGCCCGCGATCAGGCGCAACCCGCTTCGCGGCCAAGGCCGCTCCTACAGTCCCTACGCGATCAAGACGACAAATAAGACGAACGGGTCAGACCCAGACGCAGCGCATCGAGGAACTGGGTGCGTTCGCGCGGGCTGATCTTGGCGCTGGCGACCTTGTCGCGGTAGTGATTCATCAGCTCCTCCGGCGACAGGTGCACGTAGCGCAGCATGTCCTCGATGGTGTCGTGGGTCTCAATACCGGCGTGGTACACGCTGCCATCGGCGTTCTGGTAGATGTTCACCGAGTCGGTGTCGCCGAACAGGTTGTGCATATCGCCGAGAATTTCCTGGTAGGCGCCGACCAGGAAGATCCCCAGCAGGTAGTCCTCACCCTCGCGCACTTCATGCACCGGCAGGCTGGTCTCGATGCTCTGCTCATCGACGTACTGACGGATTTTACCGTCGGAGTCGCAAGTCAGGTCCTGCAGCACCGCGCGGCGCATCGGCTCTTCATCGAGACGATTGAGCGGCAGAATTGGCAGCACCTGGCCGATGGCCCAGGTATCCGGCAGGCTCTGGAATACCGAGAAGTTGCAGATGTACTTGTCAGCCAGCTTGTCGTTCAACTCATCCAGCACCTGACGGTGCGAACGCTGACGCGCCTTCAGCGAGTTGTGCAGACGGCGGCATACGGCGAAGTAGCATTGCTCAGCCAAAGCCTTTTCGGTCAGGGTGAGCTTGCCGTCGGCGTACTGGGTGGCCACGTCACTCATATAGTGGGTGGCGCGCCAGTAGGTCTCGGTGACCATCTCGATATCGGTCGGGCCCAGCAGCTCAACCAGGTAACGCACGGTTTCCGGCAGGCTGGTGACGTCTTCGATCTTGGGGATCTCGTCGTTGTGTTTTTCCACGTCGGTGACCTGCACCACCAGCATGGCGTGGTGCGCAGTCAGCGAGCGGCCGCTTTCCGAGAAGATGTGCGGATGCGGCAGCTCCTGGGCATCGCAGAACTCTTTGAGCATGCCGACCACGACACCGGCGTAATCGTCCATGTCGTAGTTGATCGAGCTGGCGTTACGCGAATGGGTACCGTCGTAGTCGACGCCCAAACCGCCGCCGACGTCGATATGGTCAACCGGCAGGCCCAGCCCACGCAGCTCGCCGTAATAGCGGATGGCTTCCTTGAAGCCGTGCTGGTAGTCGGACAGGTTGGCGATCTGCGAGCCCATATGGAAGTGCAGCAGGCGGATGCCCTGATCCAGCTTGGCCGCGCGGAAACGCTCGACCACCGACAGCAGCTGCGCCGCCGACAGGCCAAACTTGGACTTCTCACCACCGGTGTCTGCCCATTTGCTCGAGGCCAGGGAGGACAGACGCACACGCAGGCCGATCTGCGGCGCGACCTTGAGTTCGGCCGCCTCGTCGATCACCAGCTGCACTTCGGATTCTTTCTCGATCACGATAAATACGTTGTGACCGAGCTTCTGCCCCATCAGGGCCAGCTTGATAAATTCGCGGTCTTTATAACCGTTGCAGACGATGGTGCCGCCCTTCGGCGCTAGCGCCAGCACGGCCATCAGCTCCGGCTTGGAGCCAGCTTCCAGGCCGATGGAGACGTTCTGCGTGGCGATGATGTTTTCCACCACCGCTTCCTGCTGGTTGACCTTGATCGGGTACAGCGCGGTGTACGGGCTCTGGTATTCCAGACGCGCGATATTGGCATCAAATGCGCCGGTCAGCTGGCGCACGCGGTCTTGCAGGATGTCCGGAAAACGCACCAGCAACGGCAGCGACAGGCCGCTGGAACGCAGCTCATCGATCTGCTCGTAGAGGTCAATCGGCGTGCTTTGCGGGCCATTCGGGCGCACCTCGACACGGCCCTTGTCATTGATCGCGAAATAACCCGCGCCCCAATGGCGAATACCATAGACGCTGCGGCTGTCCGCTACGGTCCACTGGCTGCCGTCATCTTTACGTGTGCGTCGTGCAGACATCGATGTCTCCCTTGCTGGCGATAGTGGCCTTGGCACAGCCAAGACGCGTACAGATTAAAGTCTGGAAATGACGATTACTCGGCAATGGACCAAAGGTCTGCCGAGGAAGTTTAGAAAAGGCTGGATCAGCCGCCGGACTTCTTGGCTTTAAAGCCGTGCTTGATCAACTCGGCGATCAGCAGTTCGACGTGATCACCCTGAATCTCGATCACCCCATCTTTGAGCGAGCCGCCGCAGCCGCAGCGTTTCTTCAAGGCGCTGACGAGGTCCTTCAGCGGCTCTTCGGCCAATGGCACACCGCTGACGGTGGTCACCGTCTTGCCGCCGCGACCTTTGGTTTCGCGGCGTACACGGGCGATGCCATCACCTTCGGGGATCAGGGTCTGTTTACAGATGCAGGCGTCCACCGGTTGGCTGCAGTCCGGACAATGCCGGCCGCTGTCGGTGGAATACACCAGGCCGCTGAGGGCGGCGAATGAGGAAGCTTTCTTGACCACCGGTAGGTCCTCGAAGGGGTCAGGATAGCGACTGGTCGACTGAGTGTTCGGAGTCGACCGCGAAGCCCCACTCTGGCAGGGGCAGCGCACCCTGGCGATACACGGCCAGGGCTTGAAGGCCGCGCAGTGTAACGGCAAAAGCCGCGACTGCTAAGTGTAAAAATGCGCCATTAATCGGCGGATTGGCGACGTTGTTCAGGATGCCGAACAAAACGACTGCATATCCTGCACAAAGCCAGTAACGGCGCGGCTTTAAACAGGTAGGCAGTCGTAGGATGGGTTGAGCGCAGCGACAAAACGGCAGGATGCCGTGTTGCACAGCTTTAGCTGCCAAAAGGGTGAGGGACATGGATGTTCCTCATGATACCCATACTGGCAACGCGATGGGTTACGCCTACGGCTAACCCATCCTACGCAATAGCAGTCAGATAGCGCTGCAAGGCGGCCAGCGAATCGGGGCAATAGGGCAGGTGCTGCGTCTCGGCCAATGCCTCGTCGATGGAGATAAACCGCGCCTCCAACACTTCCTCCGGCTGCAAGCGCAGCGGCGCATCGGACACTGCCGAGTAGGCCATGCACCACAGGCGGCTTTCCGGCGCGTCGTAGAGAAAATGCGCGTGCTCAACCAGCGGCGCATCTTCGATACCCAGCTCTTCAGCCAGCTCGCGCGCAGCGGATTCGGCATAGCTCTCGCCTTCGAGCACCATGCCGCCGGCCGCCACATCCCAGTAACCGGGATACAGCGCCTTGCTCAGGGTACGGCGGTGTACGCAGAGCAGGCCGGCGCTGTTGAACAGCAGGATATAGGTGCCGCGCCCGAGCAGATGCCGCGCACGCAACTCGCTGCGCAACACACCGCCCAGCGGTCGATCCTCCTCGTCGACCCAGGCGATACGCTCGGCATCGGAGGCGGCGCGGTGCGCCACCTCGGCCTCTGACCAGGCCACCGCTTAGCCCTGCGACAACAGTTGGCGCAGGTCGATCAGCCCGGCATTGGCGCGCGAGATGTAGTTGGCCATCACCAGCGAGTGGTTGGCCAGCAGGCCATAACCGCTGCCGTTGAGGATCATCGGGCTCCACAGCGGCTCCTGCGCGGCCTCCAGCTCACGAATGATCTGGCGCACGCTGACGGTGGCGTTCTTCTTCGCCAGCACATCGGCGAAATCCACCTCGATGGCGCGCAGCAGATGAGCCAATGCCCAGGCCTGACCACGGGCTTCGTAGAACACGTTGTCGATCTGCAGCCACGGCGTCTCGTAGTTCACGCCTTCGATAAAGTCGGCCTGGGCCACGCTATCGGCCAACGCCGGATCGACCACGGCAGTATTCAAACGCACCTGACCAACACTGGCCGACAGGCGCTGCGACAGCGATCCCAGGCGGGTGGCGGCATCGCCCAGCCAGTTATTCAGGTTGTCGGCGCGGGTATAGAACTGCGCGCTGCCCTTGCCCGGGTCACCCAAACGCTCAAGGTAACGATCCAGCGATTTGATGCCTTCGGCGTATTCAGCCTCGGAGGCCGGCAGCGCCCAGCTTTTATGGTCGAAGTGGAAGCGCGGCTCGGCCTTGGCCAGATCCGGGTCTTCGGTGGACTGCGACTGCGAGCGGGTGAAGTCCTTGCGCAGCGCGCGGGACATGTCACGCACCTGCACCAGCACGCCAAACTCCCAGCTCGGCATATTGTCGAGCCACAGGCCCGGCGGCGCGAGGTCGTTGGACAGGTAACCGCCTGGTTTGTCGAGCAAGGTGCCAGCGACCTGCTTGAGGGTTTCCACCGTGGTGTAGCCATTCACCAGCTTGCGCCCGCTGGTCTGGGCTGCTGCCTCGGCGCGTTGCTGCACGGAGAATTGCGCCGGCTCCTGGCTCCAGTACCAGCCCACCACCACCGCGATGACCAGGTAAAGCCCGAGCAGGCCAGCGACCGTACGCGTGACCAGACTTCCCGGCGATTTACTCTGTGAGGTGGTGGCGGCGCCTGCCGCGCCATCGCGCGCTCCAGCAGTTCGGTTCTTCCAATCCAGCATGGCAATGTCCTTTTGTTACCCAAGTAGCAAGCTCGCGACCGGGCTGCACAACCCGGTGGCTGTTGGTTCGACCACAACCCTTGAGCAGGGTTGCGCAACTGCCTTGCACTATAAGGGAAGCGCGGCTCGCTGCGCAGCGGCGAACGGCAAACTTAGCGCCGGTTAAGCCGATTACGTATCTGTGATGTCATAGACAGAAGGCCGACGCCAATAGATCGACGGCACTCGCAAAAAATCAAACGAGTGTTAGCATTGCTAGCACTAAGCCATCACCCGTAGCCACGGCTGCGCCAACCGACACCGGGCCATGATCGAGCAAGAAGACCCCAGCCGCGACCGCCTCAAGCAGCACTTCGCCCAGCGCGTGATCAATCAGGCGCGTCAGGTATTAGAAGTCTGGCAGCGCCTACAGCGCAGCGAGTGGAACGAAGCCGGCATGGGCGAACTGCGCGAGGCGACACAACTGTTGCAGCGCTATGCCGAGCGCTTCGATCAGGCCGAGCACAGCCAACTGGCCCAGGAGATAGACAGCTGTCTGCAACTGGTGGCCGACAACCGTGGCCGCCTCAATAGCGAACTGATCAGCCAGCTCAACCAGTTGCTGCAGCGCCTGTCGCGTACCGGCCTGCGCCACGGCGACCGCTTCGAGCAAACCGTGCTGCCGCCGCTGCGCAAACCGGTGTACCTGGCGCTGCAACACAGTGAGCGCGCCGAACAGCTGGTGCAGCGCTTGGAATTCTTCGGCATGACCGCGATTGCTCTGGACAGCGCCAACGCCTTCCGCAACGCCATGCGCGAGCGCCACCCGGCGGCGATCTTGATGGAAGTCGACTTCTCCGGCCCTGGTTGTGGCCTGCTTCTGGCGAAAAGTGTGCAGGAAGGCCTGGAGCACCCGATTCCACTGCTGTTCTTCAGCCCTGAAGACACCGACACCATGACCCGCCTGTCCGCCGTGCGCGCCGGTGGCCAGGAGTTTTTCACCGGCAGCCTGGACGCCTCGAACCTGTTCGAGCGCATCGAGGTGCTGACCAACGTTTCGCAGTACGAACCCTACAAGGTGCTAATCATCGACGACTCGCGGGCTCAGGCCACGCACACCGAGCGCGTCCTCAACAGTGCCGGCATCGTCACCCGCACCCTGATCGAGCCGATCCAGGCCATGAGCCATCTGGCCGATTTTCAGCCGGACCTGATCATCCTCGACATGTACATGCCCGAGTGCAACGGCCCGGAGCTGGCCCAGGTGATCCGCCACAACGACCGCTATGTCAGCGTGCCGATCATCTACCTGTCCGCCGAAGACGACCTGGACAAGCAGCTCGACGCCATGAGTGAAGGCGGTGACGACTTCCTGACCAAGCCGATCAAGCCGCGTCATCTGATCGCCACCGTACGCAACCGCGCAGCCCGTGCGCGCAGCCTCAAGGCGCGCATGGTGCGTGACAGCCTGACCGGCCTGTACAACCACACCCACACCCTGCAACTGCTCGAAGACGCGCGCTTTCGTGCCGAACGCGACGGCCAGCCGCTGAGCTTTGCGATGATCGACATCGACTTCTTCAAGAAGGTCAACGACACCTACGGCCACCCCATGGGCGACCGAGTGATCAAGAGCCTGGCGCTGTTTCTCAAGCAGCGCCTGCGCAAAAGCGACCATATCGGCCGTTACGGCGGTGAAGAGTTTGCCGTGGTGATGCCCGACACCGACGCCGAATCGGCCTGCCGAGTACTCGACGACATTCGCCAGCGCTTCTCGGAAATCCAGTACTCCGCCCAGCCGCATGACCTGTCCTGCACCTTCAGCTGCGGCATCGCCCAACTGGCACCGCAACTGGACGGCAAACTGCTCTCGCAGCAGGCTGACCTGGCGCTGTATGTGGCCAAGCACGGCGGACGCAATCAGGTGGCGATCTATCAGGGCGACTGAGACTCGCCCCGATATACCTAAGCCGCCACCAACCACCCGACAGAAAACTGTGACGCAGTTGGCGGCGTCATATTACGGTCACGAAAAAGCAATAAATTCTGAGGCTTAGCAGCCGCCTGACACATACGTAGGCGGCCGGAACCGTTCGTTGTCGGTCGAGCCCTATGCGCCTGAAATCTCTTACCAACCTCAACACCCTGCTGCTGGTCACCGTTTGCGTGGCCCTGGCCGTCACCCTCTGGTGGTCGCAGCGCGCCCTGGAACGCCCTTATCTGCTGATGGCCCGCTACCTGAGCCTGTCCCAGCAGTTCCAGGGCGAGGCCGCGCAAAACATCAACGCGTACCTGGAAAGCGGCGACGCCCTGCGCCACAGCGCGGCCCTGCAATCGCTGAACAGCCTCGAACAGGCGATGACTGAGCTGCCCGCACAGCTGGCCGCCAACCTGCGCCCCAGCCTCGCCGAACTCAAAGCCTTCAGTGCCAACGAGCTGTTGGCCGCTGGCAAGCTTTCCGCCGACCCGCAAGGCCTGCTGCTGCAAGCCGAACGGGAGATGGACGCAGCACTTGAGCAACTCGCGCAATACGCCGACAGCGGCGAAGCCAATGCCGCTGCCAATTATCGCCGCCCGTTATTCAGCGCGGCACGGCACCTTACCCGCCTGGCCCATGCCCGCGACAAGCTGGTGCGCAGCGGCCGCAGTGAGCTGGCCAGTGAAGTCGAACGCGAGCTAGCCGCCCTGAGCAAACAGGCGCAAGCGCTTAGCGACCTACCGCTGCTCGGTGTGGTCGACGCCAGCCAATCGTCCAGCGACTCGTTTGCCGACATGCTGGGATTGGACGCCAGCCGCGAGAGCAGCCAGGCCGAAGACCGTGGCATTGCCCTCAAACGCGACCTGGCCAACCTGATCAGCCGCTACCCGGCCGAGCTGCAACGCACGCGCAGCCTGATTGAACAACGCAGCGCGCTGGCCAACAGCACCCACACGCAGATTGATCAGGTGCAACAAGCACTGGCTGCACTGGAACCTTTAGTGCGCGCCGAGCATGGCCGCATCCAGGGCGAAGTGCAGCTGATCCTCGGCCTGATGATCGGTCTGATTCTGCTGATCGCGCTGATCATCGACACCATCCAACGTCGCCTCACCCGCGTGCTTGAACGCCTGGTTCCGGCCCTATCGGCATGGGCCTCTGGCGACTTTGCCAATGACATCCATCTCGGCTCAAGCACCCGCGAACTGCGCGATATCGAAGAGTCGCTAAACCGTCTGCGCGCCTATCTGGTCGACCTGGTCGGCACCATTCGCCGACACGCCGAACAAGTAGTCGGTTCCAGCCGCACCCTGGCTGACCTCAGCGGCGGCCTGCACAGCGGCGCCGAACGCCAGGCCGGCGACACCGCGCAGATTCGCGATGCCCTTGGCGAGTTGCAAGCCACCATCCAGCAGGTGGCCGGCGATGCCAGCCAGGCTGCGGACGCCAGCCGCGACGCCAACCGCGCCCTGGAACAGGGCCAGCAAGTGATCGGCCAGAGCCTTACTGGCCTGCATTCGCTGGTCGATGAAGTACAGGGCAACGCCCAGGCCATCGAACGCCTGGCCGAGGAAACCGCGACCATCGGCAATGTGCTGACGGTGATTCGCGGCATCGCCGAGCAGACCAATCTGCTGGCGTTGAACGCCGCCATCGAAGCGGCACGGGCCGGTGAGTTGGGCCGTGGCTTTGCCGTGGTCGCCGATGAAGTGCGCTCGCTGTCGCAGCGCACCAGCGGCGCGACGGCGCAAATTCAGGAGCTAATCGGCCGCCTGCAACAGGCCGCGCTGCAATCGGTGCAGGCCATGCGCACCCAGGTCGAGCACGCCGAAGCGACCGCCAGTCAGGCCGAAGCCGCCGATGGCGCGCTGGATGAAATCGTTGTGGCGATCCGTACCATCGCCAGCATGGCCGAGCGCATCGCCGATGCCACTGCCCAGCAGAGCGACGCAGTCAGCGAGATTCGCGGCCACAGCGAACGCATTCACACCCTGGGCGGCGACAACCTGCAGCGCATCGGTGAGGGCCGCAACCAGGGTGACCAACTGCAGCAACTCGGCGGCCAGTTGCATACGGCCGTGCAGGCCTTCAGGGTTTAACAGCCGATTCGTGGCTGCTGGCGCGGCAATCTGTCGCGCACCATCCAGCCCGAAGACAAGACCGCTTACAGCCTGGGCCGTGCCCTGAACCACCGGCCTCCGTTATGATGCGCCGACTCCCGCATCACGAGCCTGCCATGCACCGTCTACTCAGCCTGCTTCTGCTTCTGGTCGTCCTGCCGACCAGCGCCGGCCTGCTCGACAAGCCGCCCGCCCCTGCGCAATTCGGCGCGCCGCTGAACAACAGCGCGGACTTCCTGCCGGTACGCGAGGCGTTCAAGCTGAGCCTGATCAGCAGCACCAGCGAATCGGTCAAGCTGCGTTTTGTCGCCGCCGAAGGCTATTACCTGTATCGGCACCGCTTCAGCTTCAGCAGCGAGCCCGCCGATATCAGCCTGGGCCAGGCCGTGCTGCCGGCTGGCAAGGCCAAGCATGATGAGTACTTCGGCGATGTAGAGGTGTACTACGAGGTGCTGGATGTCGAGGTGCCGCTCGACATCCCGGACAATCGCCCCTTCAACCTCAGCGTTAACTACCAGGGCTGCGCCGACAAAGGCCTGTGCTATCCGCCGGAAACCGAGGTACTGGCGATTGGTGGCGGCGCAGCTGCCAGTAGTCCCAGCCCCGATGCCGCAACGCCGTGGAGCTGGACCGATCTGGCGCTGTTCTTCCTCGGCGGCCTGGCGCTGACCTTCACCCCCTGCGTGCTGCCAATGCTGCCAATCCTTACCGGCGTGGTGTTGCGCGGCCAACCGGGCGGCATGCGCAGCCTGGTACTGTCGCTGGCCTATGTGCTGCCGATGGCCCTGAGCTTTGCCATCCTCGGCGCACTGATGGGCCTGTTCGGCGCGGAACTCAATCTGCAGGCGCGCCTGCAATCGCCCTGGGTGCTGGTGCCCTTTGCGATCTTCTTCGCCCTGTTCGGCGCGGCCAGCCTGGGCTTTCTCGAACTGCGCCTGCCGGCAGCAATCGACGGCCGACTGCAGAGTCTGAGCCAGCGCCTGCACGGCGGCACAGTTTTCAGCGCTGCGGCACTGGGCGTGCTGTCTAGCGTACTGGTGTCTCCTTGCGTCTCCGCGCCGCTGGCGGGCGCGCTGCTGTATATCAGCGCCAGCGGCGACGCTCTCGGCGGCGGCCTCAAGCTGCTGGCCCTGGGCCTGGGTATGGGCGCGCCGCTGGTACTGTTCGCCGTCGGTGGCGGTGCCTTGCTGCCAAAATCCGGCCCGTGGATGCTTACCGTGCGTAACCTGTTCGGCGCCTTGCTGCTGGCGGTAGCGATCTGGCTGCTGGAGCGCGTGGTACCCGGCCCTGTCAGCCTAGCGTTGTGGGGTTTGCTGGCCGCCGGTATTGCACTGTGGCTCGGCGCGCTGGAACTGACGCCGAAAACCCATCATCAAAAACTCGCGCAACTGCTCGGTTTGCCGCTGTTGGTCTACGCCCTGATGGCCTGGGTCGGCGCACTGCAAGGCCAGGATGACCCGCTGCGGCCACTCGGGCGGATGGTCAGCAGCGCCGAAGCCACCCAGGTGCAAACCGCTCAATGGCAAACCATCAGCACACCCACCGAACTCGATGCAGCCTTGCTCGCCGCAAAGAACAATGGCAAGCCGCTGCTGCTCGACTGGTACGCCGACTGGTGCATCAGCTGCAAGGTGATTGAGCGTGAAGTGCTCAGTGCCCCGGAAGTCGGCCGCCAGCTGGGCGACTATCAACTGGTGCGTTTCGACATCACCGAAAGCAACCCCGCCCAGCGCGCCCTGCTCGACCGCTACCAGCTGTTCGGCCCACCGGCGATTCTGCTATTCGACGCCAAGGGTGACGAATGGCTGGATTTGCGTGTCGTAGGTGAGGTGGATGCGGCGACCTTTGCTGCGCGCCTGAGCACAGCACGGGAACGTTTTTAACGCCCCGAGTCATATATTTGCCGCAATCTGCGGTCATCGTGTCGACTATTGCTGAGAACTGGACAGCCCCGCGCTGTCGCGGCATAGTCCTGCGCAGTACAGGGTCTGTTGACGCTTCAGCACGACCGCGCCGGAGCCTGTTTGAGCGCGAGGCTAGGCACGAGGAGCGAAGTTTGGTTGTTCCAAATAAGCGACGAGAAACGCAGCATCGCGCTCAAACAGGCCCGGCCCTATGGGTTGCGCGGAAAATTTCGCCATGCGGTGTTAGAGGACTTGGCAAGGGAATCATTACCTGCGTCCTCCGCCTAGCCTGGCGAGATTTTGCGCAGCAACGCGGTTTGCGCTGAAGCGTCAACAGACCCTACACACAAGGATTAAGGATCATGGCGACCTTATTGGTACTGCACGGCCCCAACCTCAACCTGCTCGGCACCCGCGAGCCTGGGGTCTACGGCGCCGTCACCCTGGAGCAGATCAACCTCGACCTGGAGCGCCGCGCGCGCGAGGCAGGCCACCATCTGCTGTACCTGCAGAGCAATGCCGAGTACGAGCTAATTGATCGTATTCACGCTGCGAAAGGCGAAGGTGTCGACTTTATCCTGATCAATCCTGCCGCTTTTACTCACACCAGCGTCGCATTACGTGACGCATTGCTGGCGGTGAGCATCCCATTCATCGAAGTGCACCTGTCCAACGTGCACAAGCGTGAACCTTTCCGCCATCACTCCTATTTTTCCGACGTTGCAGTAGGGGTGATCTGCGGCCTTGGCGCC
>NZ_JAUXXP010000031.1 GCF_030684895.1 Pseudomonas sp.
TCCTGACCTTAAAGTCGTCGCGGTTACCGTCTGCGAAGAAGACCCTTTCCCCACGCGCCTGCTGCAGGCCGGCGCCGCCGGTTACCTGACTAAGGGCGCCGCGCTGGAAGAAATGGTCCAGGCAATCCGCATGGTGTTCAGCGGCCAGCGTTATATCAGCCCGCAGATTGCCCAGCAGCTGGCACTCAAGTCGTTCCAGCCGCAGAGCAGCAATTCGCCTTTCGACTTGCTGTCCGAACGTGAAATTCAGATCGCCCTGATGATCGCCGGCTGCCAGAAGGTTCAGGCCATCTCCGACAAGCTCTGCCTGTCGCCGAAAACCGTGAACACCTACCGCTATCGCATCTTCGAAAAGCTGTCGATCACCAGCGATGTCGAGCTGGCCCTGCTGGCCGTACGTCACGGCATGATTGATGCCAGCAGCTGACGACAGCCGCGCCGCCTTCGATTCCAGCGCGTTTCTCTCCACCTGCAGCGGTCGCCCTGGCGTGTACCGCATGTTCGATGTGGACGCCAAGCTGCTCTATGTTGGCAAAGCCAAGAACCTGAAAAAACGCTTGGCCAGCTACTTTCGCCAGAGCGGCTTAGCACCAAAGACCGCCGCCTTGGTGGGCCGAATCGCGCAGATCGAAACCACCATCACCGCCAACGAAACCGAAGCCCTGCTGCTTGAGCAGACGCTGATCAAGGAGTGGCGGCCGCCGTACAACATTCTGCTGCGCGACGATAAGTCCTACCCCTACGTGTTTCTTTCCGACGGTGATTTCCCCCGGTTGAGCATCCATCGTGGTGCAAAAAAGCAGAAGGGCCGTTACTTCGGTCCGTATCCAAGCGCCGGCGCCATCCGCGAAAGCCTCAATTTGCTGCAGAAAACCTTTCTGGTGCGCCAGTGTGAGGACAGTTTCTACAAGAACCGCACTCGGCCTTGCCTGCAGTACCAAATCAAACGCTGCAAAGGTCCCTGTGTCGGCCTGGTAGAACCCGCCGAATATGCTGATGACGTACGCCACTCGGTGATGTTTCTTGAGGGGCGCAGCAATGCCCTGACCGATGAGCTGTCCAGCGGCATGCAGGCAGCGGCTATGGCCCTCGACTTCGAGCGGGCGGCCGGGTTGCGCGACCAGATATCGCTGCTGCGCCGGGTGCAGGACCAGCAGAGCATGGAAGGTGGCACCGGTGATGTCGACGTGGTCGCTGCTATGGTCAACCCAGGCGGCGCGTGCGTGCATTTGATCAGCGTGCGTGGCGGCCGGGTGCTTGGCAGCAAGAACTTCTTCCCGCAGGTGGCGATTGAGGAGGAGGGCAGCGGCGTATTGCTGGCCTTCCTCGCGCAGTATTACCTGAGCAGCCAGGAGCGCGACCTGCCGAGCGAGCTGATCGTCAATGCGCAGCACGAAGACTTCCCCACGCTGATCGCCGCCATTGATGAGCTGCGTGGCCGTGAGCTGAGCATCAGCTACCGCGTGCGCGGCACCCGTGCGCGCTGGCAACAGCTGGCCGTGACCAATGCCGAGCAGGCCCTGGCTGCGCGCCTGGCTAATCGGCAGCACGTTGCCGCACGCTTTGATGCCCTGGCACTGGCGCTGGATATGGATGAAGTGCCGCAGCGCCTGGAATGCTTCGACATCAGCCACTCCAGCGGTGAGGCAACCGTCGCCTCCTGCGTGGTATTTGGTCCGGAAGGCCCGCTGAAATCCGATTACCGCCGCTACAACATCGAGGGCGTTACGCCTGGCGACGATTATGCCGCGATGCACCAGGCGCTGACCCGGCGTTTCAGCAAAATCAAGGATGGCGAAGGCAAGCTGCCGGACATCCTCCTGGTTGATGGCGGGAAAGGCCAGTTAGCCATGGCCCGTGAAGTGCTCGAAGAGCTGTCGGTACCTGACTTGATTCTGCTCGGCGTAGCCAAGGGCACTACACGCAAGCCGGGTTTGGAAACCCTGTACCTGAATGACGCCGCCCATGAGTTCACCCTGCCGGGTAATTCGCCGGCGCTGCATCTGATTCAGCAGATCCGCGATGAATCGCACCGTTTTGCCATTACCGGGCACCGCGCCCGCCGCGGCAAAACCCGGCGCACCTCCACACTGGAGGAGGTTGCTGGCGTCGGGCCCAAGCGCCGGCGCGAGCTGCTCAACCACTTCGGTGGGCTGCAAGAACTGTCCCGAGCGAGCATCGAAGAAATCGCCAAAGCACCTGGGATCAGTAAAAAACTCGCCGAGTTGATTTATGCGGCCCTGCACAGTGAGTAGAATGCCGACTCTCTTTACCGCCAAGTTGTGTCGATGAATATCCCCAACCTGCTGACCGTGCTCCGCGTATTGCTGATTCCGGTGTTTATTCTGCTGTTCTACCTTCCCTTCAGTTGGAGCTATTGGGCCGCTAGCGCGGTGTTTTCAGTCGCAGCTGCCACCGACTGGCTGGATGGTTATCTGGCCCGGCGCTGGGAACAGAGCACACCTTTCGGGGCTTTCCTCGACCCGGTTGCCGACAAACTGATGGTGGCGGTTGCCCTGGTATTGCTGGTGGCTGAACACGCCAATCTCTGGCTGACCCTGTCTGCGGCGATCATCATCGGTCGCGAAATCGTGGTGTCGGCGCTGCGTGAATGGATGGCAGAGATAGGTGCGCGTGCCCATGTCGCCGTCTCAAAATTGGCCAAGTGGAAAACCGCCGCACAGATGCTAGCCCTGGTGATTTTGCTGGCCAATCCGCCGATCTTTACCGCCTGGGTTGTGTTTGGTTATACCCTGTTGATCATTGCTGCCGTACTCACTCTGTGGTCCATGGCGCAGTACCTACTGGCCGCATGGCCACACCTGCGAATCACCTCGGAAAAGAAATAAGCTTTTTTGAATCAAGGGGTTGACGGGCCGTTCTGAAGCTATAGAATGGCGGCCGTCAGCACGACAAGCGGGAATAGCTCAGTTGGTAGAGCACGACCTTGCCAAGGTCGGGGTCGCGAGTTCGAGTCTCGTTTCCCGCTCCATTTTCAACGGGCCGTTTTACACGGTCCGTTTAGTTTCAAGGCTGAGTAGCAGAGTGGTTATGCACCGGATTGCAAATCCGTGAACGCCGGTTCGATTCCGACCTCAGCCTCCAATTAGAAAAGCCTCGTAGATCACTGATTTACGAGGCTTTTTCATTTAAGCTTGAAACCTTGCGAGGCATCCACGGGCTGTATATAGTCCAAGCCTCGCAACGCAGCGCTACCGCCCGAATGGCGAAATCGGTAGACGCAAGGGACTTAAAATCCCTCGAGGGTAACCTCGTGCCGGTTCGACCCCGGCTTCGGGCACCATGTATATGATTTCAGACTGTTCGCCCGCGAACCTGAAATCCACTAAAACCGGCTTTCGTAGCCGGTTTTTTTGTGCCCGGAATTTGTACACCTAGCGCTGTCATCCGAGCGTCTTCCTCATGTCATACGACTGCCATCTGCTTTAGCTGCAATCGCGGTAACTCAGTGAGGGGTGCAGGCGATGCGGATTTGTGTGATTGGCGCAGGCTATGTAGGGCTGGTATCGGCAGCTTGTTTTGCCGAGATGGGCAATCGGGTGATCTGCGTTGAGCGCGATGCGCCGCGTGTGACGCGGCTTGCCCGTGGCCAGTCGCCGATTTACGAGCCTGGACTGGAGGCCATGCTGCAGACTCACCTGAGCAGCGGTCAGCTGAGTTTCAGCCAACACCTGCATGAAGGCATCAAGCAGGCCGAGGTCATCTTTATCGCTGTAGGGACGCCGAGCGGGGAGGATGGTTCGGCGGACTTGTCCCATGTACTGGCCGTGGCCGATGAGTTGGGCGAGCTGCTTGAGCAGAACTGCGTGGTGGTGAATAAATCAACAGTGCCGGTGGGCACGGCGGAGCGTGTGGCACAGCGCATCAACCGTTGCTTGAGCACGCGCGGCAAGCGCTTTGCGGTGACGCTGGCGAGCAACCCGGAATTTCTCAAGGAAGGCGCGGCGATTGACGACTTTATGCGCCCTGATCGGGTGATTGTCGGCTGCGATGCCCCCCTGGGGCATGAGGTGTTACGCCGTCTGTATGCGCCGTTTCTGCGTAATCACGAGCGTTTTTTATGCATGGGCCTGCGCGCAGCAGAGTTCAGCAAATATGCCGCCAACGCCTTTCTGGCCACCAAGATTTCCTTTATCAATGAAATGGCCAGTCTATGTGCGCGCCTAGATGTCGATATTGAGGATGTGCGACGCGGCATCGGCAGCGACAAGCGCATTGGCACTCACTTTATCTACGCCGGTTGCGGCTATGGCGGCTCGTGCTTTCCCAAGGATGTACGAGCACTGATTCGCTGCGCAGAGCAGGAGGGCATTGAACCTGGCATCCTGCGCGCAGTCGAAGCCCGTAATGCACTGCAGAAAACCCTGTTGTTCCAGGCGTTGCGTGAGCACTTTTCCGGCTATTGGCAAGGGCGAGTGGTGGCGCTGTGGGGCCTGGCGTTCAAACCAGGCACCGATGATCTGCGTGAAGCCCCCAGCCTGGTTCTGCTGGATGCTTTACTGGCCGTCGGTGTCACCGTTCAGGCGTGCGACCCGGTCGCCACAACGGCTCTGGCTGAACGTTACGGCCAGGCGCTCAGCAGCGACCAACTGCGCTTGAGCACGTCACCGTATAGTGTTGTTGAAGGCGCGGATGCGTTGGTGTTGGTCACTGAATGGAAGCAATTCCGCCAGCCCGACTTCGCGCGTATTCGTGGCTTGATGCGCATGCCCGTGCTGTTTGACGGGCGCAATATCTACGATGCCGCGCAGTTGGCTGAGCTGGGTTTTCTCTACCGAGGCATTGGCCGTCCCGCGCAGGGGCATTGTAAGGCCAGTGCAGCCTGATAGACTGCGCACGCACTTTTCACACCATTGCTCAAGGTTACCCATGATCAAGAAATGCTTGTTCCCAGCAGCCGGTTACGGCACCCGTTTTCTGCCAGCCACCAAGGCCATGCCCAAGGAAATGCTGCCGATCGTGAACAAGCCGCTGATCCAGTATGGCGTCGAAGAGGCGCTGGAAGCCGGGTTGACGGAAATTGCCATGATCACCGGCCGCGGCAAGCGCGCGCTGGAAGATCACTTCGACATCAGTTACGAGCTTGAGCACCAGATCCGCGACACTGACAAGGAAAAATACCTGGTTGGTATCCGTCGCCTGATCGACGAATGCAGCTTTTCCTACACCCGTCAGGTGGAAATGAAGGGACTGGGCCACGCCATCCTCTGTGGTCGCCCGCTGATTGGTGATGAACCCTTCGCGGTGGTATTGGCCGATGACCTGTGCCTGAACCTGGACGGCGATGCGGTGCTGACGCAGATGGTCAAGCTGTACAACCAGTTCCGCTGCTCGATTGTGGCCATTCAGGAAGTGCCGCCAGAAGAGACCCACAAATATGGCGTGATCTCCGGCGAGATGATTCGGGACGACATTTACCGGGTCAACAGCATGGTCGAGAAACCCAAGCCGGAAGATGCACCGTCGAACCTGGCGATCATCGGTCGCTATATCCTCACTCCGGATATCTTTGACCTGATCGAGCAGACCGAGCCCGGCAAAGGCGGCGAAATCCAGATCACCGACGCGCTGATGAAGCAGGCGCAGAATGGCTGCGTGATGGCCTATAAGTTCAAGGGTAAGCGCTTCGATTGCGGCGGTGCAGAAGGCTACATCGAAGCCACCAACTTCTGCTTCGAGAACCTCTACAAAACCGGCAAGGCCTATTAATTCGGCTTCCAGGGCGGTAATACACAGCCACCTTCGGGTGGCTGTATGCATTTAGGGCAACGGCATATGCTCGGCGCCAGGCCCTAACGGCTGGCCGTAGCTGAACTCCACATAGTTACCTGCTGGATCACGCAGGCCGCAGTAGTAGCCAACAGGGTAGGGCTCATCACGCGGCTCCCAGACCAGGCAGCCGGCAGCCCTTGCCTGCGCTGCAATGCGGTCGACCTGCTCGCGACTCTCTAAAGCAAAGCCGAAGTGGCTGTAGTCATCCGCCGCCAGTTGGCGATCCTGCCCGCCGGGCATGATCACAAAAATAAAGCTGTGCTCCTTGCCGGGTTCGGCCATCCAGACAATCTTTGAACCTTTGCCGGCGCGCTGGTGAATCACCCGCATCGCACAGAACTGCTCATAGAAGGCTACGCACGCATCCAGGTCAGGCACGTGCAAGGCCAGATGAGTAAGGGTAGGGCGCATCAGCGTTCTCCTGTTCCGCATGTTGCATGCAAGTTTAGGCACTGGTGCGCCTTGGGGTATGCTGGCGCCCTGTTCTGGAGGCTGAAATGACCTACGACTTCGACCTGTTTGTGATCGGCGCCGGTTCTGGCGGTGTGCGGGCTGCGCGCTTTGCCGCTGGTTATGGTGCCCGTGTGGCGGTTGCTGAGAGCCGTTATCTGGGCGGCACCTGCGTCAACGTTGGCTGCGTACCGAAGAAGCTGCTGGTCTACGGCGCACACTTCGCCGACGACTTCGAGCAAGCGCAGGGTTTCGGCTGGTCGCTGGGCGAGGCCAGGTTCGACTGGTCGACCCTGATCAGCAACAAGAATCGCGAAATCGAGCGACTCAACGGCATCTACCGCAACCTGCTGGTGGGCAGCGGGGTGACCTTGCTCGAAGGCCACGCGCGGATTGTTGATGAGCACAGTGTCGAGCTGGGCGGTAAACGCTACAGTGCCAAGCACATCCTGATCGCCACTGGCGGCTGGCCGCAGATTCCTGAAATTCCCGGGCATGAATATGCCATCGGCTCGAACGAAGTCTTCTTCCTTGAGCAGCTGCCCAAGCGGGTGCTCGTGGTGGGCGGCGGCTATATCGCCGTGGAATTCGCCTCAATCTTTAACGGTATGGGGGCCAAGACCTCGCTGCTGTACCGTGGCGAGCTGTTCCTACGCGGCTTTGATGGCGCGGTGCGCCGACACCTGCAGGAAGAGTTGAGCAAGCGTGGCGTGGATTTGCAATTCAACAGCGACATCGCCCGTATCGACAAACAAGCCGATGGCAGCCTGCTGGCTACCCTCAAGGATGGTCGCGTGCTTGCGGCCGACTGTATCTTCTACGCCACCGGGCGCCGGCCGATGCTGGATAATCTGGGCCTGGAAAATACCCACGTACAGCTTGATGAGCGCGGCTTTATCAAAGTCGATGAGCAGTATCAGACCAGCACGCCGTCAATCCTCGCGATTGGTGATGTGATCGGCCGCGTGCAGCTGACGCCCGTTGCGCTGGCTGAAGGCATGGCGGTCGCGCGGCGCCTGTTCAAGCCTGAGCAATACCGCAAGGTCGACTATCAGATGATCCCGACAGCGGTATTCAGCCTACCGAATATCGGCACGGTCGGGCTCAGTGAAGAGCAGGCGAAGGAGGAGGGCTACAACGTTCAGATTTTTGAAAGCCGCTTCCGGCCGATGAAACTTACCATGACCGAAAGTCAGGAACGCACCCTGATGAAACTGGTGGTCGACGCTGCCACAGACCGCGTGTTGGGTTGCCATATGGTCGGCCCGGACGCTGGAGAAATCGTGCAGGGGTTGGCCGTGGCGCTTAAAGCTGGCGCGACCAAGCAGCTATTCGATGAAACCATCGGTGTGCACCCAACGGCCGCCGAAGAGTTCGTCACCATGCGTACTCCTGTGTCGTCCTGAGGTCAGCATGGCGCAACTGTTCTATCTGGCCGACCTGTTCGGCGTCGCGGTATTTGCCATCACCGGCGCGCTAATGGCTGGGCGCAAGTCCATGGACCTGTTCGGCGTGCTGGTGATTGCCATCGTCACCGCGCTGGGCGGCGGCACCTTGCGTGACGTGATTCTGGACAACCATCCGGTCAGCTGGATTCGCAACGACCTGTATATCGTCGTTGCCTCGCTGGCGGCAGTCGGCACGGTGATCTGGGTGCGGCTGACCCAGCCAATTCATGAGAAAGGTCTGCTATTGGCGGATGCCTTCGGCCTGGCCGTGTTTACCGTGATCGGCACCGAGGTCGCCATGCAACACAACGTGCCGCACAGCACGGCGGTAATCATGGGCGTGATGACCGGGGTTGCTGGCGGCGTGATGCGCGATGTGATCTGCAACGAGATCCCGCTGATCTTCCAGAAGGAGATTTACGCCACCGCCTGCATAGCCGGCGCAGTGGTATTTATCGGCATGCGCGCGTTGGACACGCCACATTGGCTGGATACGGGCGTGGCCATGCTCAGCGTGTTGCTGATTCGCCTGGCCGCCATTCGCTGGCATGTAGCGTTGCCCAGTTTCCATTTATTGGATCGCGACTGAATAGAAGTGAGCGGAGGCAGCAGCAGGGAATAAAAGTAGGACGAACTAAAAATACGAAAAGAACGGAATATTAAGACTTTGATTTTTCTGCAAAATATAAATTTTTTCATCTTTCAATACTGCTGGAGAAAAGTAAAAGCTATGCGGTAGCGCTGTAATGACTCTGCCATGAACTAAAGATCAAAAATGGTAAATGATGCCATCGACTAATGTATATAACGATGCGCCATATACATGACCAGCCTGGAATAAATGGAGGGTTTTTATTGGGAAATAGTCTAGGAGTCTTGTTATCACCTGATATCTTGTTAGAGGGCCATCTCCGCCTGTACGTCACAGTACCTATAAGAGAGATCACCATGGACCCATCTATTCCTTGTACTAGGGAGGATGGGTTGTGGCTAAGCGCAGTTCTAAGGTTTCAAACTTTACCAATCGAGGCCAGCACTTCGGGAATTCATGGGTAGTCTATAGCCATAAAGCCCGAAGAAACCTTACGATTGTTAACGATATCGAACTATGCTATTGGCTTATATTTTTGGAGTTTCAGCAAAGCGTACTTAAATTTGAGCTTCACCCCGCATTCCGAATATTACCTACTAAAACGCCTCGAAAAATCCTACTGACATCCGAAGCTACTCTCGTAGACGGAGCGTTAGAGTGGCATTTACTTTACTCTCCAGAAAAAATCAATTTTGACTATCTAGCCGAACTGAGAGAGTACGCCAACAGTTGTGGCGCAGCGCTACGAGAATTTACGCCGGCGGCTATGATGCCACACAAATATAAAATAATGCCCCTGCTGAAAGTATGTGCATGTTTAGCGGCTGGAAAAAATTATTCTCTTCCGCCAGAAATAGTCAGTAAGGCTCAATTTTATATCAGGCAGCGCGTCACGGGCTGCATGAGTGATCTCTACGAACAACTAAGAGATTTTGACACGGCAACGGTGCACTATCTTGCTGCAAGAATGTTTGTCGAAGGTCGTCTTAAGGTTGAGTTGTCCCCGTATTTTTTCAGCCCCAGCACCCAATGGGTGAGCGCATGAATATTCGCGGACGCTTGAAGGGTATTAATCTAGAAGAGCTGATGCATATTAATCCAGAAGCACTTCAAGAAGATGTTAGAGAGGTGTTCGCCAATAGGTTGGCTGTTATTCGACTAATTCACCAAGGCAGAACAGGAAACTTCATCTATCGTCAATGTGGCATCTCGAACTCCGAGCAAACTCGCCTAGCTATTAGATTTCTCCAGCGTGACCCTGAGGGCAGATATTTTGGCGATCGTGCTCTGATTCCTCAGGTACGTACAACAGAGTATCGGAGGAGTGCGCCTATACAACCAATGAGAAGCCAACAGCAGGGTGGTTTAAGCGGAGTTCTTAAGCTGACCCTAGAAAGATATCCTACTGTTGCAACTGAAATTTCCAATTTCATTCTCCGATTTCACAGTGACTTTTCTGGTCAGAAATTTGATCGAAAATTTATTGCAGCCAAATTCAGGTCAATATTAAAGGGGGCCGGTGTTACGGAAGATGAGTGGCCATTTAACCATAAAGGGTTAGGCCAACGGACGATTGAGGAATATATTGATGAAATCCTGTGCAGCGATTTTATGTGTGCCGCTTCGACGCTTGGAGAGTTTGGCGTAACACATGCACAAATAGGTAGTGGGGAACAAGGATTGATCAGCCCCAGTCTACCATTTGACGTAGTGCAACTAGATGCCTACAAAGTTGACCAGATGTGCATAGTTAAAGCGGAGCCACTACCTGGAATTCACACTTCAAGAGTTATAGATCGTTTTTGGCTGTTGGCCGCCGTGGATAGCGTATCAACGGGAGTTCTTGCTGCGAGATTTGTGTTTAGCAGCGAAGTAAGGGCCCAAGACGTAGAGGATGTTTTGATCGACGCTTTTCTGGGAAATTGGAAACCACGCGACGAAGCTGAGTTGCAGAACTTATCCTATGTTCCAGGAAGTGGAATGATCGGCTACGTACTTCCGGAAACGAGGGGGGCGTTGTGGGGCGCGCTATTTTTGGACAATGCGATGGCTCATCACGCAGACAAGATCAAGATTAAGCTAAAGGAATTGATTGGTTTCTCCGTAAGCTATGGTCAACTCAAACGGCCTGAACGGCGATCCATAATTGAAAACACCTTTAAGCAGATTGCAGAACAAGTTATGCATCGGAGCCCATCAACTACTGGGAGTGGTCCTGGCTTTGGCCGAGCAGCTGATGCCGAGGAAAACGCAGAAAAGTATGAGGTATTTGTGGATGAGGCCGAATGTTTGCTCGATGTTTGGTTGGCTAACTTAAACGTGACACCCAGGTCCGGCTCTACCTTCTCAATGAGTCCGGTCGAGCTGATTAGAGCACACATGAATAATTATAAGATGCCAATTTACCTTCCGGTGGCACGAGTGGAGAGCCTTAACAAAACCAAACTAAGCCTGGATGTTGAATACTGTGTTGTCAGAGGAAGTGCCGAGTCAGGAGTGGCACCGCACATCACTATCGATAAAGCCCGATATACCAACAATGTTTTATCAAGGTCGCTGGATCTGGTAGGGCAGCGACTACTCGTCAAGATTTCCCCCAAAGACCTTCGGCAAGTGGAAGCGGTTCTTCCCAATGGGCAATCGCTGGGTTGCCTGAACGTATTGGGCTACTGGTCTAAGACTGCCCACAGTCGAATCACACGGAAGCTAATAAATCGCGCACTCAAGGACAGAACGCTGGAGATAACACGAAAAGACGACATTGTAATGTCTTTTGTAGACGGCCTCTTGAGGAAACGAAATAAGCGAAGTTTACTGGAGTGGCAGCGAATGGAAAGGGAACTTTCATTATCAGGACAAATTTCGTCAGAGGGCGATCCAGAGAGCATTGAGCGAACTGCATTTCAGTTAACTGAAAGTGGAGCGACTGAAGTGGAGTTGCTGGATGATTTATTTTATCAGTCCGCAGGAGGCGTGGCTGATGAATAGAGATCAGATGGATCAGCATGCCGTGTTCAGAAAAGATTTCACGGTGATAACCAATGCAATAGCAGAAACAAGCAGCACGGCGTTGGAAGCCATATTCATGCGGCAAACTGGCTTAATTTTTCACGGGCTTTCAAGAGTGGGAAAGACTTCGTGCATCAAAGTTATCAATTCTAAACTTCATGAGTTTATGCCGCGCGCTTATGTTGAATCGCCCCTAGTTTCGTAGACACCTCCATGCCTCATAATACGGCCCATTAGGAGGTGCCATGAGCAACCCGCGTTATCCCGAAGAATTCAAAATTGAAGCTGTCAAACAGGTGACCGAACGCGGTCTTCCTATAGCTGAGGTCGCTGCTCGTTTGGGCATGTCGACACATAGCTTGTATGCATGGGTGAAGCGCTACAGCAAGCCCCAGGAGCAGCGAGCGCAAGAGGACGATCAGCAAGTGGAGTTACGTCGCCTACGCGCCGAACTCAAGCGTGTGACTGAAGAGCGAGATATCCTAAAAAAGGCCGCCGCGTACTTTGCCAAGGAGTGCGGCTAAAGTACGCCTTCATCAATCAGCTATCCATGGATTACTCGGTTCGTCGTCTGTGCCTGACCTTGAAAGTCCATGCCAGCGGTTACTACGCCTGGCTTGCTGAGCCGAAGTCAGCGCGTGCCTTGGATGATCAGCGACTACTGGGGTTGATCAAGCACTCTTGGTTAGAAAGTGGTTGTGTCTACGGCTACCGAAAAGTCTATGACGACCTGCGTGAACTTGGAGAGCCGTGCGGCAGGAATCGCGTTGGGCGTTTGATGCACCAACATGGCCTACGTTCGCAGACCGGTTATCGGCGGCGACCGGGCCGTTATGGTGGTAAGCCTCCAGTCGCCTCACCGAATCATCTGGAGCGCAGATTCAATGTCACCGAACCCAACAAAGTCTGGGTCACGGACATAACCTACATCCGCACCTACGAAGGCTGGTTATTTTTGGCAGTGGTGCTCGATTTGTTTTCGCGGCAGGTCATTGGTTGGTCGATGAAGCCACAGATGACGAGTGATCTAGCCATTGATGCATTGCTGATGGCGGTTTGGCGACGTAAGCCAAAACAGGAAGTGATGATTCACTCAGATCAGGGCAGTCAGTTCAGCAGCGGCGATTGGCAAAGCTTCCTGAAAGCCAACAACATGCTTGGCAGCATGAGCCGGCGCGGTAACTGCCATGACAACGCGGTGGCTGAGAGCTTCTTTCAGCTGCTGAAGCGTGAACGCATCAAGCGAAAGATCTACAGCACAAGGCCGGATGCCAGGGCCGATGTGTTCGATTACATCGAGATGTTCTACAACCCGAAACGCCGACACGGTTTCAACAATCAGCTGTCACCGGTAGAGTTTGAAAAACGCTATTTCCAGAGCTTGGAGAGTGTCTAGAAAACCGGGGGCGATTCA
>NZ_JAUXXP010000040.1 GCF_030684895.1 Pseudomonas sp.
GCGCGACAGCAACCGGTGGTCAGAAGTTCAGGATGAGCGGCCGGTTCTGTGAGGTAGGTCACGCGTCGTGCGAGTGATGGCAACTCGCCATGTGTTCTAATGCGCGCCGCATTTTCCTCTGTTAATCCGCTATTCAAAGGATTGAAGGCATGTCCCTTCGTAGTAAACCTTTATGGCCTGCCATCCCTGGCGGTCACCCTGCGGGCCATCGCTGGGCGACGTTAAAAATGGCTTTCGGCCATTTCTTGGCCGTTTGGCTGATGTGTTCCCTCGTTCCCGCTGTATCGCTGGCGCAAACGCCAGGTGATCGTGACCTTATCCGCGAGCGTCAGGAGCGTCTGCTGCAAGAGCAGGAGCGTCGCCTGGATGAGTTGCGCCAGTTGCCCGGTAAGGTCGAGCAACTACCTGCGCAGCCGGTTGCTGAAGATGAGCGCTGCTTTGCTATTGAGCAGATCAATCTGGTCGGTGCCACGCTGCTCAGTCCGGCTGATCAGGCCAGCATTCTTAAACCCTACAATGGCCAATGCTTGGGCGTTGGTCAGCTCAATCAGCTGCTTAAGGACATCACCAATCACTACCTCGGTCGTGGTTATGTCACTACGCGCGCCTACCTGCCGCAGCAAGACCTGGCCAGCGGTACGCTGCAGGTCACGGTAGTCGAGGGCCAGCTGGAAGGTTTGAACAGCTCGGAGTTGGCGTCTGATCTTGAGCTGGCCATGAGCTTTCCTGGTGCAACCGAGCGCGTGCTGAACCTGCGCGAGCTGGAGCAACTGGTCGAGCAGCTCAACCGTTTGCCGTCGCGTCAGGCACAGCTGGAATTGGTGCCTGGTGAGCAGGTTGGTGGTAGCCGCGTGCAGCTGCAAGGTCAGCGCAGCAAGCCATGGCGCGTCAGCCTTGCACGGCATAACGATGGCCAGCTGAGTACCGGTGAGCAGCAGTGGGGGATGGGCCTGGATTGGGACAGCCCGTTGGGCCTGGCGGATCAGTTGAGCCTGCGTGCCGGTCGCGATGCAGTCAGCGACAGTTACCGCCATTCTCACAACCAGAGCCTCAACTACAGCCTGCCGTATGGCTGGTGGACATTCAATTACAGCTACAGCCAGAGCTACTACCGCACCGAGAGCGAGGCCAACGGCTTTGCCTTCGATCAGGATGGCGACAGCAAGACCCACGCCTTGCGTGCCGAGCGTGTGCTGCACCGCGACAGCCTGAGCAAAACCGCCGCCAGCCTGGGCGTCAGCCACTTGCGCAGCAACAACTTTATCCTCGGCAACCTGATCGATGTTTCCAGCCAGCGCCTGTCTGAAGCGCAGCTGGGCTTCAACCATGGCCGACGTATCGGCAGTGCTTTCGTTAACGCCGACCTCGGTTGGCAGCACGGCACCGGCGCATTCGATGCGCAGCGCAGCGGCAGCCCGCAAGGCGGTCAGCCGGTGGCGCGTTACAACAAATACAGCCTGACCCTGAGCTACCTGCAGCCGTTCCAGCTGTGGGGTGAGTCATTCAGCTTCGACAGCCTGGCCAACGGCCAGCGCAGCGAAGATGTGCTGTACAGCCCGCAACGCATCAGCGTTGGCGGCCTGAGCTCGGTTCGCGGTTTCAAGGAACAATCGCTGTCAGGCGACAGCGGCGCCTACTGGCGCAACCAAGTGCGCTGGCGCAAGGCGGTGAGCTGGCAACCGCTGCAGCCCTTTGTTAGTGAGTACGGCGTGGCATTCGCCTACGACATGGGCGTGATCAGCGGCGGGCGTTACAACCCGGACCAGCATGGCCGCCTCTCCGGCAATGCCATCGAGCTGAGCGCCCGCGGCCAGCATCTGGCCGCGTCGGTGACCTTCGCCCGTTCACTGGAACGCCCAGACGCCATCGAGCGCCAGGAGCATCCGGTGTACTTCCGGGTCGACCTGTTCTTCTGATTTTTTGCTGATTTTCGAATTTAAAGCCCTACGGGTTGGAGTTATTACATGGACGTTCGCGCGCCCTTTTTCCAAAATATTGCCTGTGTCTTGATCGGCGTACTGTTCCTGAATCCGATCGTGACTACCGCGGCCGAACTGGCGCTGGATGCCCAGGCCGGCAATAACGCAGCGCTAACCCAGGCCGCCAATGGCGTGCCCATGGTCAATATCGCCACCCCCAATGGCAGCGGTCTGTCGCACAACAAGTTCACTGACTTCAACGTCAGTCAGCAGGGCCTGATTCTCAACAACAGCGCCCAGGCGTTAGTGCAGACGCAGTTGGGCGGCTATGTGATGGGTAACCCAAACCTGGGCGGCCCCAACCTCACCGGCGGGGCGGCGAACGTCATCCTCAATGAGGTCAACGGCGGTAGCCCTAGTCAGCTCAAGGGCTACACCGAAGTGGCCGGCAAGTCAGCCGCGGTCATCGTCGCCAACCCGCATGGCATCAGCTGCGATGGTTGCGGCTTTATCAATACACCGCGCGTCACCCTCAGCACCGGCAAGCCAGTGGTAGAAGGCGGGCGTCTGGATCGCTTCGATGTCGATGGCGGGCAGATCAGCATCGAAGGTGATGGCCTCAATGCACGCAATGTCAGCCAGTTCGACCTGATCACCCGCAGTGCGCAGATCAACGCCGAGCTGCATGCCAACCAGCTGAATGTGATTACCGGGCGTAACGAAGTCGACGCCGCCAGCCTCAATGCCACCGCCAAAGCCGATGATGGCAGCGCCAAACCGCAACTGGCCATCGACAGCTCGGCGCTGGGCGGCATGTACGCTGGCGCAATTCGTCTGGTCGGTACCGAAGCCGGTGTGGGCGTGAAACTGGCCGGTGATATGGCCGCCAGTGCCGGCGATATTCAGATTGACGCCAATGGCCAGCTGAGCATGGCGCGCACCGCCGCCAGCCGCGACTTGCAGCTCAAGGCCGAGAATATCGAGTTGAATGCCGACACCTTCGCCGGGCGCAATGCCATGGTGGAAGCCAGTGGCCAAACGCTGGTCAAGGAAAGCCTGGCAGCAGCCCAGCAGCTGACCGTTAAAGGTGACGAACTGCTCAACCAGGGCGTGGTAGAGGCGGGCGTACGTGCCGATGGCAGCCTGAACAACACGGCCACCCTGAGCCTGCAAACCGGCAAGGTGACAAACCCCGGCACCATCACCTCCCACGGCAACCTGAACACTGATGTGCAGACTCTGGATAACCGCGCCGGCAAGCTGCTTAGCGCCGGTGACGCAACGCTCAACGCGCAGACCCTGGAAAACCAGGGCGGGCGTATCGTTGCGCAGCAAAGCCTCGACCTGAGCGCTACCCAGCTGAACAACCAGGGCGGTGAAGTCCTGGCCCAGCAAGCCATCAAGGTCACGGCGGCCAACCTGAATAACCAGGACGGCACCGTGGCGGGCGGCTCGCTTGATCTGCAACTCAGCGCGAATCTGAACAACCAGAATGGGCTGATTGAATCCGCCAGCGATCTGCAACTGGCGGCCAATACCCTGAGCAACAACGGCGGCAAACTGCGCGCCCTGGGTGGCGAGGGCGAAAGCCGGTTTGTGCTGGGCGGGTTGTTCAACAACGATGCCGGCTTGGTCGAGATTGGCAGTGGTGCATTTGCCCTGGGCAGCGTTGGCTTGAGCAACCAGGGCGGTACGGTTCGTCACTTGGGCGATCAGGGCTTTGCTATCGACCTGACGACGCTTGGTCAGGCAGGCGGTCGCTTTATCACCAACGGTGCGGTCGATCTCAGCCTGGATGAGTGGAGCAATATCAGCTCGCTGCAAGCCAAGACGCTCAACATCAATATCAATCGTCTTACCCAAAGCGCTACCGGCGCTCTGCTTGCCGTTGATGGCATCACCACCAGCGGTGAGCGCTGGGAAAACCACGGCCGTATCGAAACCGATGGCGCACTGCACCTGACCCTGAGCGACGCCTACACCGGTAATGGCAAGCTGCTGGCCCAAGGCGATTTGAGCCTCACGGCCAACCGTGCCGACCTAGGCAGCGCTGCCGAGTTGCGCAGTGCTGGCGGCGTGCACATTGAGATCAGCACGGACCTGGGCAGTGCCGGCAAGATCACCTCGGCCAATAACCTAAGCGTCAAGGCGGCCAGCCTCAACAACCAAGGCACCTTGGGCAGTGCTGCGGCGTTGCACATCGAAGCGGCGCAGTTGATCAATCAGGGCGGCCTGCTGTTTAGCGGCAGCGATATGCAGTTGTTGGCTGACCGCATCAGCAACCTGTACGCCGATATCTACAGCCTGGGTGCGCTGACCATTGCCAAGGATGGTGCTGGCAATAAGTCGACTCTGCTGGAGAACCGCTCTGGCAGCATCGAGTCCAGTGGCGATATGAGCCTGCGGGCGACCACCCTGACCAACCGCAAGGAAGTGTTTACCCCCGGCAAGCAGCTGACGGCTGGCAGCATCAGCGTGGTGTGCTACGACTGCAGCGGTGATCACCATAACGTCGATTACGTCGCCACTGAACGCTTCAATATCACGGTGGACCAAGACTCCGCGGCTTCCAGAATCCACAGTGGCGGCAACCTGACAATTCAAGGCGACGCCATTGCCAACCGTTACAGCAGCCTGAGTGCCAGCGGCAATATCAACATCACCGGCATCACCCTGGAAAACATGGGCGCGGCTAGCGGCATTATTGAGCGTATTCGGCGCTTCAATACCGGGCGTGTCACTGATGGCACCGATGAGCGCTTCCGCGACAACCATATCAACCCCTACAACGCCGCAGCTTTGCCCAAGGAAGTACCCACCGCACTCTATGCTTGGACACTGACCAGCGATATTGAGACCCAGACGCCAAATGGCTCCGGTGCTCCGGCCATCATCCAGGCTGGCGGCAATGTCAGCATTCAAGCCACGCAAAGCCTGACCAACTCCTCGGTGCTGAATAACCAGGCCGCTCAGGCTGGCACTGCACCGAGCCTCGATACCCAGGTAACCGGCAGCAGCCAACCCGTGGTCGTGCAGCTTAATGCGCAGTTACCGGCAGACAGTCAGCAACTGGTGGTCGACCCGCTGGCACTGCCTGGTTTTGCCTTGCCGCAAGGGCAGAATGGGCTGTTCCAGCTCAACAACGATCCGGGCTACCCCTACCTGATTGAAACCAACCCGGCGTTTGCCAGCCTGAGCAACTTCCTTAACTCGGGTTACCTGCTGGATGCGGTGGGTTACAACCCGGATCAAACCCAGCGCCGTCTGGGTGATGGCCTGTATGAACAGCGCCTAATCCAGCAGGCCATTGCCGCGCGTACCGGCAAGCGCTTCCTGGCCGGGTTGAACTCGGACGAAGCGCAGTTCAAGTACCTGATGGACAACGCCATTGCCAGCAAACAAGCGCTGAACCTGGCCCCCGGCATCGCCCTGACTGCCGAACAGGTGGCGGCTCTGACCCATGACATCGTCTGGATGCAAGAGCAGGTCGTGAATGGCCAGAAGGTTCTGGTGCCGGTGCTCTACCTGGCTCAGGCCAATGACCGTTTGGCTCCGGGAGGTGCCTTGATTCAAGGGCAGGATGTCGCCTTGATTAGTGGCGGCAACCTGAACAACAGCGGCACCCTGCGCGCCACTAAGAACCTCAGTGCGACGGCCAACAACATCGGCAATAGCGGCTTGATGCAAGCGGGCGAGCGTCTCTCGCTGCTGGCCACCGACAGCATCCGCAATGCTCAGGGCGGCATCATTGCCGGCAAGGACGTCACGGCGATTGCCCTGACCGGTGATATCAGCAACGAGCGCACTATCACTCAGGAAGCACGCAGCGGACGTAACTTCAGCCAGCTCACCAGTGTGGTCGACAAGGCCGCGGGCATCGAAGCCAGCAACGACCTGACTCTATCCGCAGGTCGCGATATCCAGAATATCGGTGGCAGCCTCAAGGCCGGCGGCGACGCCAGCCTGAGTGCCGGGCAGGACCTGATCATCGCCTCCGCCGAGGCCGAAAACGGCCAGATGCGCAAGGACAAACGCCATTTCTGGAGCAGCACTAGCACCACTCAGTACGGCAGTGATGTGCAGGT
>NZ_JAUXXP010000013.1 GCF_030684895.1 Pseudomonas sp.
GAGACTCGAACTCGCGACCCCGACC
Organism: Pseudomonas sp.; assembly: GCF_030684895.1. Classification (GTDB taxonomy): domain Bacteria; phylum Pseudomonadota; class Gammaproteobacteria; order Pseudomonadales; family Pseudomonadaceae; genus Aquipseudomonas. The sequence continues at coordinate 26 of NZ_JAUXXP010000013.1, forward strand.
TTGGCAAGGTCGTGCTCTACCAACTGAGCTATTCCCGCAATACAGCTTGGTACTAAAAATGGCGTCCCCTAGGGGACTCGAACCCCTGTTACCGCCGTGAAAGGGCGGTGTCCTAGGCCACTAGACGAAGGGGACCTTGGAACTTGTCGGTTACCTGCTTACGCAGACCACCTGAATTTGGAGCGGGAAACGAGACTCGAACTCGCGACCCCGACCTTGGCAAGGTCGTGCTCTACCAACTGAGCTATTCCCGCATACAACTTGGTTTTTTACAGCACACTCCATTGAAGAAGTGGCGTCCCCTAGGGGACTCGAACCCCTGTTACCGCCGTGAAAGGGCGGTGTCCTAGGCCACTAGACGAAGGGGACGCAGCCCGGAAACTACAACTTCTATCCGGCTTCTACACGTTTTGCCGTGAGGCATTGCGCTACGAAGTGGCGCGCATTCTATGGAGCCTTGCAAGGCCCGTCAACCTCTGTGTAAAAATTTTTATAAATCAAAGACTTCAGCTGCGAAAGTGAGGCAGCCCTATCAGCCTCCCGGCTAAGGCACTACACTCGGACGAAAAACCGGTGATCGAGAGGCTGCACCCATGTCCCCACTCGTGATTACCATATTGATTGTTTCTGGCATCGTCGTTTTGATCGCCATTGCCTACATCAATCATATGGTCGAGAACAACAAACTGGAGAAGGCGCGCATCAAGGCCGACCTTAATGATCGCCTGCGCCGCTGCACGGACCTCGCCGAAGCCCTCCCCGGCCAACTGATGACACCAGCACTGAAACTGATGCTCAGCCGCCTGCAGTTGCACTTCAGTGAACGCATGCTGCCGCTGGACAGGGGCAATAACGCCCTCAAGGCGCGCATTGAAGAGCTGCGCAAGCTGATCACCCAGGGCGAGTCGATTGCCGTAAACAACCCGCCGCAGCCCATCCTCAATGAAGCCAAGGCCAAGGAAGTACGCTTCCAGCTGGAAAACCTCCACGGCCAACTGACCCGTTGCGCCAAAGACGGGATTATCCCAACCGATGAGGCCAAGCATTGGCTGAAAGAAGTGCGCCATATGCTGACCCAGGTGCATATCGAGTTCTTCGGCAACCTCGGCCAACAGGCCCTGCAGCAAAACCAGCCAGGCCAGGCACGCCTGGCATTCGAGCGCGGCGTGCAATACCTGCGCAAACAACCTGATCCGGCTCCTTACCAGAACGCCCTGAAGAAATTCGAAGAGCAACTGGCGCGCGCCAATGCCATGGTTCTGGAAAGCAATAAGCCGACCACTGACCAAGCCAGCGAGCTGGATGCCGGTCTGGAGTCTCTCGGCGGCGATGACGAGTGGAAGAAGAAGAACATCTACGACTAACCTCTCCAGCGCGCAGTTTGCGCGCTACCGCCCTGCCCACGAGAGCCGCGCATGAGCCTGACTGTTTACGGTGCCCCGCTGTCACCCTTCGTCCGTAAAGTTCGCCTGTTTCTGGCTGAAAAGAACCTGGACTACCAACTGGAAATCATTTTGCCGTTCGGCCAACCAGCCTGGTACCGCGAGCTGAGCCCGTTGGGGCGTATTCCCGCCCTGAGGGATGGCGACTTCACCCTCGCCGACTCCAGCGTGATCTGCCAGTACCTGGACGACAAGCATTCTGATCGTCCTAGCCTGCTCGGGCAGAACGCCGAACAACGCGCACGGGGGCGCTGGCTGGAGAAATATGCCGACTATGAACTGGCCCCACTGTGCACCTTCAGCGTATTCCGTAACCGCGCACTGAAACCCAGCATGGGCCAGAGCTGCGACGAAGCCGCCGTGCAGAAAGCCCTGCACGAAAAACTGCCCGCGCACTTCGACTACCTGGAACAGACTCTCGGTTCAGCCGACTATCTGGTCGGCGACAGCCTGACCCTGGCCGACTTGGCCCTGACCTGCCAGTTGATCAATATGCAACATGGCGGCGAGCAACTGGACGTGCAGCGTTGGCCCAACCTGAGTGCGCACTATGCACGAATCACTGCGCGCACCTCGGTACAGGCTGTCTTGCCGGGCGAGCTGAAGATGCTCGCCAAGATGGCCGCCAAGGCTTGAATAATCGGTAGCCGTCCAACAAAAAGCCCGGCGATTGCCGGGCTTTTTTACCTTGCCTTTAGCGCTGCTCAGCAATCGGTCAGCTCGACAAACACCTCGACCAGCCGCTCGATACCGGCCTGATCCGCTGCGCTAAAGCGTGCCAGCGACGGGCTGTCGAGATCCAGCACGCCAAGCAAACGTCCGCCCTTGAACAACGGCACCACCAGCTCGCTATTGGAGGCGCTGTCACAGGCGATATGCCCGGCAAAGGCATGTACATCCTCAACGCGCTGGGTCTGCCCAGTGGCCGCTGCGGCGCCGCACACACCGCGACCGAAGGGAATCCGCACGCAGGCTACCTTGCCTTGAAAAGGCCCGAGCACCAGCTCATCGCCACGCGCCAGGTAGAAACCCGCCCAGTTCAGGTCGCTCAGTTCCTGAAACAGAAACGCCGAAAACTGCGCCGCATTGGCAATAAAGTCCCGCTCATCCGCCAGCAGTGCCTGCAGTTGCGCCACCAGCAGCGGGTAACCGTCGAGCCCTTGCCCGCTTTGTTGTAGATCAATCATCGTGCTTACTCAGTAATTGCAGACCCACCCAGTCACGGGCGAATTGATAGGCGCAGCGTCCGTTGCGGTTACCGCGGCCCAAGGCCCAACGTATGGCGGCCTTTTCCAGCTCATCATGCCACTGCCAGGCCAAGCCGGCCTGCGCGGCGTGCACCGCGACCCAGTGGCGGACCACGTCAAGAAAATGCTCCTGGCTAAAGGGATAGAACGACAGCCACAGACCGAAGCGGTCGGACAGCGCGATCTTGTCTTCCACCGCCTCGTTGGGATGCAGCTCGCCATCCACCTGCTGCCAGCTTTCGTTGTCGCTTTGTTTTTCCGGCAACAGATGGCGACGGTTGGAGGTGGCATACAGCAACACATTGTCCGGCGCACGCTCCAGGGAGCCATCGAGCACGGTTTTCAGCATGCGGTAATCGCCCTCGCCGGCCTCAAATGACAGGTCATCGCAGAACAACACAAAACGCTGCGGCAGCTCGCTCAGCCGCTCGACAATGCGCGGCAAGTCGGCCAGATGATCACGCTCAATCTCGATCAGCCGCAGCCCCGCCGCCGCATGCTCGGCCAGCAGCGCCCGCACCAGCGATGATTTACCCGTGCCGCGTGCGCCCCAGAGCAACGCATGGTTGGCCGGCAGGCCCTGGATAAACTGCTGAGTATTGCGCGCCAACTGAGCACGCTGGCGATCCACCCCGATCAGATCATCCAGGCTCACATCCAGACCGACCTTAAGCGGCGCCAAAAAGCCGCTGCGACCATCACGCTGCCAACGCGCCGCCAGGCTCTGCTGCCAGTCGATAACCGGGCGCTGCGCCGGCAACAATGGCTCCAGGCGCGCCAATACAGCCTCGGCACGCAACAAAAAATCACTTAAACGCGAATCCACAACACACTCCAGGGTTTTCGAGCCGTTCTGCCACTGCCGTCCGGCAAAACAGATGGGCTATGCTTGGCAGGCGACTCAACACGAGAACAACCGGCCCATATGGATATAGCGCTAACCCAACGCCTGTCATTCAAACAGGCCGGCTTGACCGTATTGGTAGCCTTTATCCTCGGCACGGCGCTCAGCTTTATTCAAGTGGGCATCGATTATGCCAGCGAAGATGCCTCCATCAACCGCGAGATTAACGCGCTGATGGAAATCAGCCACAACCCGGCTGCGCGCATCGCCTACAACATCGACGCCGAACTGGCTCAGGAACTGGTGCTGGGCCTGCTGCGTTCTCCAGCGGTGATCAGTGCGCAGATCATCGACAACAACCAACTGACCCTGGCCAGCGTCAACCGTCCCGCGATGGAAAGTCGCTACCGGGTACTTAGCGACTTTATGTTCGGCAAGCGCCGACACTTCGAGACCGCCCTGTTCGTCAGCCACTCGCCCAATGAAGCGCTTGGCAAACTGAGCCTGGAGGTGGACACCTACGCCTTCGGCAGCCACTTCCTCAATCGCTCGTTGCTGACCCTGCTCACCGGCTTCGCCCGTAGCCTGCTGCTGTCGCTGATTTTGCTGGTGCTGTTCTATTTCATGCTGACCAAGCCGCTCACCGGCTTTATCCGCGCCCTCAGCGAGCGCGACCTGCGCAGCCCCAACAACGCCAAGCTGCCCTACCCGCCTAACCATGAGCGCGACGAGATCGGCGTACTGGTCGATGTCACCAACCGCCAACTGAGCAGCATCGCCAGCGAAATCGAGCAGCGTCAGCAAGCCGAAGCCCGCCTGACCCGCTACCTGGCCGAGCTGGAAGACATGGTCTCGGCGCGCACCGAGCAGCTGGAAGCCGCCAATAGCCGCCTGCTCGACTCCAACCGCGAGCTGGAGCAAGCCAAACGCACGGCTTTGGACATGGCCCAGGCGCGTTCGGCCTTCCTCGCCAATATGAGCCACGAGATTCGCACCCCGCTCAACGGCCTGCTGGGCATGCTCGCACTGTCGCTGGACGGCCCGCTGAATAACGAGCAACGCCAGCAGCTGTCGATTGCCCACGACTCCGGCAAGGTGCTGGTGGAGCTGCTCAATGACATTCTCGACCTGTCGAAATTCGAGGCCGGGCAGTTGGAGCTGGAACAGATCCCCTTCGATCTGGCGAGCATGGTTGAAGACACCGCCAACCTGCTGTCGCAGAACGCCGCACCCGGCGTTGAACTGACCTGCCTGATCGACCCACTGCTGCCCAATCAGCTGCTCGGCGACCCGACGCGGGTCAGGCAGATTGTCAGCAACCTGCTGTCCAATGCCTTGAAATTCACCCGCTTTGGCCGCGTCGATATCAGCGTCAGCGCCCAGGCCAGCGGCGTCAGGATCATTGTTCGCGACACCGGCATCGGCATTGCAGAAGACGCCCAGGCGCGGATCTTCCATCCGTTTGCCCAGGCCGGTGTTGGCATCACCCGGCAATTTGGTGGTACCGGCCTGGGCCTGGCCCTGACACGCCGTCTCTGCGAAGCCATGCACGGCCAGCTGAGCCTGGAGACACGGGAAGGTTTCGGCAGCACTTTTTGCGTCGATCTACCGCTACCCGGCCAGACCAACGCTAAGCAACTTCCCCTGTTGCACGGGCGCATTATCGGCCTGTGCCCGGCCAGCTCCGGACTCAGCGAACAGCTGGCCAGCCTGCTGCCGAGCTGGGGCCTGCAGTATCAGCACCTGGACGCAGATGCGGTGCTGGGCACGCTTGATGCCGACCTGCTGATCAGCGATTGCCCGCAGCGCTTGAATGAGCTGCGCTCGCTCTGCAACCTGCCGATTCTGCTAGTCAGCGCCTACGGCAACTTTCTCAGCAGCGAACAGGTGGAAAAACTTTCACCTATCGAACAACTGGCACGGCCGCTGTCACGCCAAGCGCTGCTGCAGGCCTTGCGCCGCACCCTCGGCCAGGGCGAGACGCATGCCGCCGAGCAGCACAGCGAGCCGCAACGCAACCGCCAGGCGCGCGTCCTGCTGGTGGAAGACAACCCGGTCAACCAGCTGGTGGCCAAAGGCATGCTGGGCAAGCTCGGCTGCGAGGTGCTGCTGGCCAATCATGGCGGCGAAGCCCTGACCCTGCTGGAAACCCAGGCGGTCGATCTGATTCTGATGGACTGCAATATGCCGGTCATGGATGGCTATGAAACCACCCGGCGGATTCGCCAGAAGGCCGAACTCGCCGAGTTGCCCATCATCGCCCTGACGGCCAACGCGCTGTCCGATGAGCGCGAGCGCTGCCGCGCTGCGGGAATGGATGACTACCTAGCCAAGCCCTTCCGCAAGGATGAGCTAGCGGCGCTGCTCGATCAGTGGTTAAGCGCCATAAACTGATCAAGCAGCACACCCACCTGGCTGCGCAACGCAGTAACCTGATCGAGGTCGATGCCGCGCTCACAAAGCAGCTGGCTTTTCAGCGGCAACACCTGCTCACGCAAGGCGAAGCCGGCCGGGGTCAGCGCCAGGTGTACCTCACGCTCATCACTGGCCGAACGCTTGCGCTGCAACAAACCTTGCAGCTCCAGGCGCTTGAGCAGCGGCGTCAGCGTGCCGGAATCGAGCAACAAGCGCTCACCCAGCGCTTTGACCGTCGGCAGCGCCGGCGGCTGTTGCTGCCACTCCCACAGCACCAGCATGGCCAAGTACTGCGGGTAGGTCAGGCCGAGCTGATCGAGCATCGGCTTGTAGGCGCGGATCACCGCCCGTGAAGCGGCGTAGAGTTTGAAGCACAGCTGGTTGTCCAGCTGCAGCCCGTCATCCGAGTGCAAGCTGGCCTGGGTCATTTCAGCAGTGCTTCGATCTCTGCAGTCAGGTCTTCAGGCTTGGTGGTCGGGGCAAAACGCTTGATCACCGCGCCGTCAGCACTCAGCAGAAACTTGGTGAAGTTCCACTTGATGCCCTGGCTGCCGAGCAGACCTGGCGCGCTTTTCTTCAGATTGACGAACAGCGGATGGGCATCGCTGCCGTTCACATCGACCTTCTTGAACAGCGGAAAGCTCACACCGAAGTTCAGCTCGCAGAACTCGCTGATCGCGCCCTCATCACCTGGCTCCTGCTTGCCGAACTGGTTGCAGGGGAAGCCCAGCACCACCAGACCTTGGTCCTTGTATTGCTGCCAGACGTTTTCCAGGCCCTTGTACTGCGGGGTGAAGCCGCACTTGCTGGCGGTGTTGACCACCAGCACGGCCTTGCCGCCGAAATCGGCCAGGGTCTTCTGCTCGCCCTTGATGGTGGTAACCGGAATATCAAAGAGTGCGTTGCTCATGTTGGACATCCTGATAAGTGGGAGTGAACGCAAGATAGCGAGCAATTAAATTGCATGCAATTTAATTGCCTCATAATAAGGCCCGCTGATAGCAGGCCTGTGCAATGACATTAAGCCTTCGGCACCAGCTTGAGCGATGCCGAGTTGATGCAATAACGCAGCCCCGTCGGCGCCGGCCCATCGGGGAACACATGCCCCAGGTGAGCATCGCACTTGGCGCATTTGACTTCGATGCGGTGCATGCCGTGATTGAAGTCATCCAAACTGCTGATGGCCTCGCTGCTGACCGGCTGGAAGTAACTCGGCCAGCCGCTGCCGGAGTCGTACTTGGCATCCGAGTCGAACAGCTCGGCCTGGCAGCAGGCGCAGTGGTAAATACCCGGCACCTTGCTGTCGTGATACTGGCCGGTAAAAGCGCGCTCGGTGCCGCCTAGGCGGCACACATGAAACTGTTCCTCAGAAAGCTCTTCGCGCCAGGCTTCCAGGGGTTTTTCCAGCTTGTCCACAGGCAGGTCTCCTTCAGAGAAAAAAGCCCGACCAGTACCTTTGCCAAGGTCGGGCTGCCACGTATCATTCGACCCCAGTCTGTCACCGGCGTTACAACCTGCCAAGGCTCGTCAGATCGCGCCTTTTTGCAGGGTAATTCAGCGGCGCTCCACCATTCGGGATCACTTACATGCAGTTCAGCAAATCGAACAAGCTCGCCAACGTCTGCTACGACATCCGCGGGCCGGTGCTCAAGCACGCCAAACGCCTGGAAGAGGAAGGCCATCGCATCCTCAAGCTGAACATCGGCAACCCGGCACCGTTCGGTTTCGAAGCGCCTGAGGAGATCCTTCAGGACGTGATCCGCAATCTGCCGACCGCCCAGGGCTACAGCGACTCCAAGGGTCTGTTCAGCGCACGCAAGGCGGTGATGCAGTACTACCAGCAGAAGCAGGTGGAAGGCGTTGGCATCGAGGACATCTACCTTGGCAACGGCGTGTCCGAGCTGATCGTGATGGCCATGCAGGCGCTGCTGAACAATGGCGATGAAGTGCTGATCCCGGCGCCGGATTACCCACTATGGACCGCTTCCGTAGCGCTGGCAGGCGGCAAGCCGGTGCATTACCTGTGCGATGAGCAGGCTGGCTGGTTCCCCGATATCGCCGACATGCGCGCCAAAATCACGCCGAACACCAAGGCCCTGGTGCTGATCAACCCGAACAACCCCACCGGCGCTGTTTATTCCAAGGAAGTGCTGCTGGATATCGTCGAACTGGCGCGCCAGCACAACCTGGTGCTGTTCTCCGACGAAATCTACGACAAGATCCTCTATGACGATGCCGTGCATATCTGCACCGCCTCGCTGGCGCCGGACGTGCTCTGCCTGACCTTCAACGGCCTGTCCAAGTCCTACCGCGTGGCCGGTTTCCGCTCCGGCTGGGTGGCGATTTCCGGGCCCAAGCACCGCGCGCAGAGCTATATCGAAGGCATCGACATCCTCGCCAATATGCGCCTGTGCGCCAACGTGCCGAGTCAGCACGCGATCCAGACCGCACTGGGCGGCTACCAGAGCATCAACGACCTGGTGCTGCCCAACGGCCGCCTGCTGGAACAACGCAACCGCACCTGGGAGCTGCTCAACGACATCCCTGGGGTCAGCTGCGTCAAGCCGATGGGCGCGCTGTATGCCTTCCCGAAGATCGACCCAAAAGTCTGCCCGATTCATAACGACGAGAAGTTCGTGCTGGATCTGCTGCTCTCGGAAAAACTGCTGATCGTCCAAGGCACCGCCTTCAACTGGCCGTGGCCAGATCACTTCCGCGTGGTCACACTGCCGCGCGTGGATGAGCTGGAAATGGCCATCGGCCGCATCGGCAGCTTCCTCAAGACTTACCAACAGTAACCGGAGCAAGCCATGAGCCAGGGCAAACGCTACCTACTGACCGGGGCCAGTTCAGGCATCGGCGCCGCCCTGGCCCGCGAGTTGGCGGCCAAGGGTTACGACCTGGCCCTGGCCGCACGCCGCGAAGACAGCCTGCATCTGCTGGCCGCAGAGCTGCAGGCGCGCTTTCAGCGCAAGATAGTGGTGCTGCCGCTGGATGTGACCGACTACGACGCCTGCCAGGATGCCTTGGGTCTGGCCGCTAATGCCCTCGGCGGGCTGGACGGGATTATCGCCAACGCAGGCATCGCCCTGACCGGTAAAGCCGGCGGTGGCCACTTCAAGCGCGCCCGACTGACCGTGGAAACCAACCTGATCGGCGCAATTGCCTGCCTGGACGCCGCCTGTGCGCTGTTTCGCCAACAAGGCCATGGCCATCTGGTCGCCGTCGCCTCAGTCGCCGGCAAACGCGGCCTGCCGCACACGGCGGCCTACTCGGCGAGCAAGGCCGGCCTGATCAGCTATATGGAAGCCACCCGCGCTGAACTGCTGGGCAAGAACATCGACACCACCCTGCTGTTGCCGGGCTTTATCGATACGCCACTGAACAGCGATATGGCCAGCCGGCCGTTCCTGATTGACGTGGAGCGCGGCGCAGCACTGATCGCCAAGCACATCGACAAACGCCATGTCAGCGCCTACGTGCCTGGCTGGCCCTGGGCGCTGCTGGGCCGCGTGCTGCCTTATCTTCCAACCTCAATGATTGGCAAATTCTGATGGACCTGCAGATCGACGACTTTTACAAGGATGCCGCCGCCGGCATGCTGACCCTGTACCAGGCGTTTCCGAGTAAATCAGCGCTGTATGTCGAAGACCTGATCGGCCGCGAAGAGCCGGATGAGTTTGGCCTGCCCACGCCACGCCATCAAAGCTGCCTGGGCGCCCTGCTGTGGCTGGCTGAGGAAGGCTATATCCGCTTCGACACCACCATCGGCTACGACGCTCTGGATCAAGCGGTACTCAGTGAAAAAGGCTTTCTGCGCTTGACTCGCGGCGTACCCCATGCATTGCGTGAGGGTGATGCCTTGCCGCCTAGCGTGCGCCGCGTGCATGCCACCCTGGCCTTTCAGCTGCGCGAAGCACTGGGCCAACGGCATGGCGAACGCGTCGCCCGCCTCACCCGCCTGCTGTTTGAATCCAACCTGAATGGCACAAGCGACATAGTTTGAAATAGTCGCCAGGTTGAAGTGCTTGGGGGGGCGCCCTTATATAGCCGTCATAACCAATAGTGGCCGTTGAAAACCAGGCGAAACAGCCAAAACAGGGTTTTCAGCGGCCTGATAGATCTTTCCCGTGAGGAGTCTCAATACACCATGATGCGCATTATGCTGTTCCTGGCCACCAACATGGCGGTGTTGATCATCGCCAGCATCACCCTGAAGTTGCTTGGGGTGGACCGCTTTACCGGTCAGAACTATGGCAGCCTGCTGGTTTTCTGCGCCGTGTTCGGTTTCGCCGGTTCGCTGATTTCGCTGCTGCTGTCCAAGTGGATGGCGAAGATGAGCACCAAGACCGAAATCATCACCCAGCCACGCACCCGTCACGAACAGTGGCTGTTGCAGACCGTGGAAGAACTGTCCCGCGAAGCCGGAATCAAGATGCCGGAAGTGGGTATCTTCCCGGCCTATGAGTCCAACGCCTTCGCCACTGGCTGGAACAAGAACGACGCCCTGGTAGCGGTCAGCCAGGGCCTGCTGGAGCGTTTCTCGCCTGACGAAGTTCGCGCCGTACTGGCCCACGAAATCGGCCACGTGGCCAACGGCGACATGGTCACCCTGGCGCTGATCCAGGGCGTGGTGAACACCTTCGTGATGTTCTTCGCGCGGATCTTCGGCAACTTCGTCGATAAGGTAATCCTGAAAAACGAAGACGGCCCAGGTATCGGCTACTTCGTCGCGACCATTTTCGCCGAGCTTGTTCTGGGCATACTGGCCAGCATTATCGTTATGTGGTTCTCGCGTAAGCGCGAATTCAAGGCCGACGAAGCCGGTGCCCGCCTGGCCGGTACGGGCGCAATGATCGCCGCCCTGCAGCGCCTGCGCGCCGAACAGGAAGTGCCGGTGAACATGCCCAACAGCATGATGGCGTTTGGCATCAACGGCGGCCTGAAAGGCGGCCTGGCCGGCCTGCTGATGACCCATCCACCGCTGGAAGTGCGTATCGAAGCCCTGCGTCAGCGCGGCTAAGCTCAGCAGCAACGCACAAGGCGGCCCACGGGCCGCCTTTTTCTTTTCCGGCTTCAGACCTTACTCAAGCGATAGACCCGCTCATCCAGGCGCTCAAGACCGCGCTTGAGAAACTTCCAGTTGTCGCCCAGCACATCGCCGCACGCCAGCTCCTGCAACTGCCAGGCGGGCGCAAATAGGTGCTGCACCTCATCATCCACTACGGCAAAGGGCGGGCCGTCCATCTGCGCCTGGTCATAGTCCAGGCTCACCAGCAAACCCTGGCTGCCGCTGGGTAGAAGCTGCGTCAGGTGCGCCACATAACGAGCGCGCATCTCGGGTGGCAATGCAATCAGCGCCGCGCGGTCATACAGCGCGGCACAGCCGGCAAGCTGTTGCGCCGTCAGGGCAAAGAAATCACCGCAGTAGAGCTCCACAGCGCCAGCCCGATACAGCCTGAAAGCGCCCACTTCGCTGACCTCCGGTTGCAGCTTATGCTCGGCGAAGAAGTCCTCTACCGCACGCTGCGCCAGCTCGACACCTACCACCTGATAGCCCTGCCCCGCCAACCAGGCCAGGTCCAGGCTCTTGCCACACAGCGGCACCAGCACCCGCGTACCTACCGGTAAATCTAGCGCCGGCCAGTGCTGCTGCAGGTAAGGATTGACCTCAGGCAGATGAAAGCCAATTTCACTGCGCGCCCAACGCGCCTGCCAGAATTCTGCGTGCATAAAAGCTCCTGTAAAAATTCAGCTGAGGATCGTGCCGCATGGCGGCCAATAAGGCCAAGGGATTCGGCTCGCACAAACCCATCTATTAAAACGATCAAAACACCTTAGCTTTTGCGCTTTTATGCACAGATTGGCTGATAGAAGATGCAAGCAATCCATCAGGAGTCTGCCATGTCACTGCCCAGCCTGTTTATCTCCCACGGCTCACCCATGTTGGCCCTGCAACCCGGCGCCAGCGGCCCTGCCCTGGCTCGCCTGGCCAGCCAACTGCCCAAGCCACGCGCCATTGTGGTGGTTTCCGCGCACTGGGAAAGCCGCGAGCTGCGGGTAGGCAGCGCGGCGCAACCGCGAACCTGGCATGACTTTGGCGGCTTTCCTGCCGAGCTCTATCAAGTGCAATACCCGGCGCCTGGCAACCCAACGCTGGCGGCGGACATAATCCAACTGCTGGCCGCCGCCAACCTGCCAGCGCAGCTCGACGCCGAGCGGCCGTTGGATCACGGCGCCTGGGTGCCGCTGTCGTTGATGTACCCGCAAGCCGATATACCCGTGGTGCAGGTCTCCCTGCCCAGCCAGCATGGCCCAGCCCTGCAACGCCAGGTCGGCCAAGCCCTGGCCGGCCTGCGCGCCCAGGGCGTGCTGCTGATCGGTTCAGGCAGCATCACCCACAACTTGGGCGAACTGGACTGGCACGCAGGCCCGGATGTCATCGAGCCCTGGGCTCAGGCGTTTCGCGACTGGATCGTGGAGAAACTAATCGAGCAGGATCACGCCGCTCTGCAGGACTACCGCCGACAAGCACCCCATGCAGCGCGCAACCACCCCAGCGATGAACATCTGCTGCCGCTGTTCTTCGCCGAGGGCGCAGGCGGACAATTCAAGGTCGAGCACAGCGGCTTTACCCTGGGTGCGCTGGGAATGGACATCTACAGCTTCACTTAAGCCTGCGCCCGACAAACAGCAGGCGTAAAAAAGCCCCGCACTAGGCGGGGCTTTTTTATTCAGCGAAGCATCAATCTTCGCGATAACGACGCAGCTTCAGCGGCTTGCCACCAACGCGGGTGTCTTTCAGCTTGGTCAGCAGACGCTCGAGGCCTTCTTCCGGCAGCTCGACCAGACTGAAGCTCTCGCGCACCTGGATGCGGCCGATGGCTTCGCGGACCAGGCCGCCTTCGTTGAGGATCGCACCGAGCAGGTTCTTCGCGGCGATACCGTCGCGAGCGCCCAGGGCGGTGCGGCAACGGGCACGGCCTTCGGCCAATGGCACCGGCGCACGACGCTCACGGCTGCCGTCGCGATCAGGGCGCTCAGGACGATCACTGCGCTCGCTACGTTCACGCGGAGCACCGCTGTTCGGTACCAGCGGCTGGTCACGCTCAACCTCAGCCAGGGTCAGCGCTTGGCCGTTGGTGGCCTTGCGCAGCAGGGCTGCGGCCAGGGCACGCGGGCTGCAACCGATGTCAGCAGTCAGACGATCAAGCAAATCACCGTGGCTGGCTTCAGCATCAGCAACCAGCGGAGCCAGGCTGTTGGTGAGCTTCTTGATGCGTGCGTCCAGTACCTGCTTGGCGTCTGGCAGCTTGACTTCGCCAACCTTCTGCCCGGTGACACGCTCGATCACTTGCAGCATGCGGCGCTCACGCGGCGTCACCAGCAGCAGGGCGCGACCGGTACGGCCGGCACGGCCAGTACGGCCGATACGGTGGACGTAGGATTCCGGATCGTAGGGCATGTCCACGTTCATCACGTGGGTGATGCGCGGTACGTCGAGACCGCGAGCGGCAACGTCGGTGGCGATCACAATGTCCAGACGGCCATCTTTCAGCGAGTCGATCACGCGCTCACGCTGGTTCTGCGCGATGTCGCCGTTCAGTGCAGCGGCCTTGTAGCCCTTGGCTTCCAGCGCGGCGGCCAGATCCAGGGTGGCTTGCTTGGTGCGCACAAAACCGATCAGCGCGTCGAACTCTTCGACTTCCAGCAGACGCAGTACGGCGGCGTGCTTCTGGTCAGCGTGAACCATCAGATGCACCTGCTCAATGGCAGTTACGGTCTGGGTTTTGGTTTCGATCTTGACGTGCTTAGGGTCACGCAAGTGTTTTTCGGCGATGGAACGGATCGAGTGCGGCAGAGTGGCGGAGAACAGCACGCTCTGACGGCTTTCCGGCATGGCCTTGAAGATGACTTCGAGGTCATCCATAAAGCCCAGCTTGAGCATCTCGTCGGCTTCGTCGAGGACCAGGTGCTGAATGGTCGACAGGACTTTCTCGTCACGACGCAGGTGATCAACCAGACGACCCGGGGTGGCCACAACAATCTGTGCGCCATTACGGATGGCCTTGAGCTGCGGGCCCATCGGCGCGCCGCCGTAAACGGCGATAACACTAACGCCCGGCATTTGCTTGGCGTAGGTTTCAAAAGCGGTGGCAACCTGCAGCGCCAGCTCACGGGTCGGCGCCAGGATCAGCGCTTGTGGCTGACGCTTGGCCGGGTCGATACGGCTGAGGATTGGCAGGGCGAAGGCAGCGGTTTTACCGGTACCGGTCTGCGCCTGGCCGATCATGTCGTGGCCGGCGAGAATTACTGGAATCGCTTGAATCTGAATAGCCGAAGGCTCTTCATAGCCAGTGGCAATTACAGCAGCGAGAACATTGGGATGTAGATCGAGAGCGGCGAAGCCGCCGGTTTCCTGGGTCATGGGTCTGCCTCTAGTGCATCCGCAAAGACCCATGTTCCAAAGCTGCGCATGCCGTGTAAGACCCGAGAGTCACCCTGGCAGCCATGTCGGCGGGGATTTGCGAAAACGTGTGATAAATGAATCGTCAAGGATAGTCCGCAAAACGGACTAACTGCCAAAGTAAACCTTCGGGCGAGTTGTACTACCTGAACGTGGCCAAGAATTGACCGGCGCGCACTATACCGGAAAACCTGGCCAAATGTACTGGTTTTTCCTGAAATAGAGCATATAGCACGCCGGATGGTCATCCTCTGATAGCCTGCAGCTGCCATGCTGTAACGGCTTCACGCCCCAGTTCACTAACCTGCGCACAAGGACTCCCCGCCATGACCCAAAGCACCAGCGGCCGCGTCAGCCGTGAAAAACGCGGCCAGATCATGTTGATCGGCCTGGACCGAGCGAGCAAACGCAACGCCTTCGATATGCCCATGCTCGACGACATGTGCCTGGCCTACGGTGAGTTCGAGCGTGACAGCGAGGCGCGGGTGGCGCTGGTATTTGCCCATGGCGAACACTTCACCGCCGGGCTGGACCTGGCCAATGTGGCCGCGCAGTTTGCCGCTGGCTGGAAGATTCCTGAAGGCGGCTGCGACCCCTGGGGCGTATTCGGCGGGCCACGGGTGAGCAAACCGGTGATCGTCGCCGCGCAAGGCTACTGCTACACCATCGGTATCGAGTTGATGCTCGCCTCGGACATCAACCTGTGCGCCAGCAATACCCGCTTCGCCCAGATGGAAGTGCAACGCGGGATCTTCCCGTTTGGCGGCGCGACCTTGCGCATGCACCAAACCGCCGGCTGGGGCAACGCCATGCGCTGGCTGCTGACCGGCGATGAGTTCGATGCTCACGAAGCCTATCGCCTGGGCTTTATCCAGGAGGTGGTGGCTAGCGAAGAGTTGCTGCCCAAGGCGCTGTGGCTCGCCGAACGCATTGCCGCCCAGGCGCCGCTGGGCGTGCAGGCCACCCTAGCCTCGGCCCGCCAGGCCGTAGTCGAAGGCCCGGCTGCCGCCGCCGCTAGCCTGCACCCGACTGTTACCCGGCTGATGGCCAGCGAGGATGCCCAGGAGGGCGTGAAAGCCATGCTGGAACGCCGTCCGGGCGATTTCAAAGGACGCTGAGTTTCATAATCCGCGAGCTGTTAAGAACCTGATTTACGGTATTGCGAGCTAGGATCATGCAAGGCAAAAGCAGGCGAGGAAGCGGAGTTTACTGGTGTAAATGAGCATTCCGAGCCTGCTTTTAACGCAGCAGGGCCGACGCGCAGCAGACCGTAAACAGGTTCTCAGGTCGCCGGACGCACTGCCTTAATCAACGACTCCAGCGAATAACCAAATTGCGGCGCCAGCAGCTCATTACGACGGCGCAGCTCGGCAAAGTCGATTTCCTGCTCCAGATCCGCCGGCACCAGCAGTACCACGTTGCCCTCCTTCACCGGACACTCCCAGTAATGCCGATGGTAGAGGCCGCGCAACAGCGGCGCGCCCAGCGGCTTGCCGTCGTTGCCGGCCCACTGGTTGATAATCAGCCAACCGCCGGGGTTGAGCTGCTTCTGGCAATTTTCCAGGAATCGCCAGGCCAGATGCCCGGTTGCCGGGCCATGGTCGGTATACAGGTCGACAAACAGCAGGTCGGTCTTTTCCGCGCTTTCCAGCAGTTCCAGGGCATCACCGATGCGGATGGTCAGGCGCGGGTCATCGACCAGGCCCATATGTTCCATGGCCAAGCGCGGCACATCGGCGCGCAGCTCGATCACTTCAACATCTTCCAACGGCAGAAAGCGCAGGCAGGCCTGGGTCAGGTTGCCGGCACCGAGGCCGAGAAACAGCGCGCTTTCTGGATGTTCATGGCACAGCGCGCCAAGCAGCATGGCGCGGGTGTAGTCGTACTCCAGCCAGCTGGGGTCCGGCATATACACGCAGCTCTGCTCAATCGCCTCGCCGAATTCGAGAAAGCGGTAAGCGCCCATTTCGACTACCTGGATCACCCCGAAGGCATCGTGCACTTCGGCGATCAACAGCGGGTCCGGCATCTGCCCAACCGGGGGTAAACCTGGCATCCACCACTCTCCACCGTGACATCCCCGACCATTTCAGCCAGAGGAAAGGCGCTAATTGTCATTGAGGCACCCTCCCCTGGTCACGCGATAATTTGCCGCAGTCGGGGGCGCCGAGTTTATCGTTCTGCGACTACAACAATAAAAACGATTATCGAGGTTTGCCATGTACGCCATTATCGGTGCCGGCCCCATGGGGCTGTGTACAGCACGTCAACTGCACAAGCACGGCATCGACTTTGTCGGTTTCGAACTGCACGCGGATGTCGGCGGCCTGTGGGACATCGATAATCCGCACAGCACCATGTACGACTCGGCGCACCTGATTTCCTCCAAGGGCACCACCCAGTTCAGCGAATTCCCGATGCGCGACGAAGTGGCACCTTACCCGCATCACAGCGAGATGCGCCGCTACTTCCGTGACTACGCCAAACATTTTGGGCTGTATGCGCATTACCAGTTCAACACCCGCGTGGTGGAAATTCAGCGCTTGGACAAAGGCTGGAAGCTGATCAGCGAGTACGACGGCGTACAGCGTGAATGGCTGTTCGACGGCGTGCTGATGGCCAACGGCACCCTGCACACGCCTAACCAGCCAGCACTGCCCGGCGAGTTCAGCGGCGAGCTGATGCATTCCAGCGACTACCGCTCGGCAGCGGTGTTCGACGGTAAACGCGTGCTGGTGATCGGCTGCGGCAACTCGGCCTGCGATATCGCCGTGGACGCCGTACACCGCGCCGCATCAGTGGACCTGTCAGTGCGCCGTGGCTATTACTTCCTGCCCAAATTCACCCTGGGCCGCCCGACCGATACCCTCGGCGGTGCGATCAAGCTGCCGCGCCCGCTCAAGCAATTTCTCGACGGCCTGCTGGTGCGCGCGCTGGTCGGCAAACCCTCGCAATACGGCCTGCCCGACCCGGACTACAAACTCTACGAGTCGCACCCGGTGATGAACTCCCTGGTGCTGCATTACTTGGGACACGGTGATATCCAGGCGCGCCGCGATGTGGCCAAGGTCGATGGCCTGCAGGTGACCTTCAGCGATGGCGAACAGGCCGAGTACGACCTGATTCTGCAAGGCACCGGCTACAAGCTCGACTACCCCTTTATCGACCGCGCGCACCTCAACTGGCCGAGCAATGCTGGAGCGCCGCAGCTGTACCTCAACGTATTCCACCCCGAGTATGACGACCTGTTTATGTTGGGCATGGTCGAAGCTTCGGGCCTCGGCTGGCAGGGCCGCGACGAGCAGGCCGAGCTGGTGGCGCTGTATATCAAGGGCCTGCAGGCTGGTAGCCAGGCGGCCAAGGACTTCCAGGCGCTCAAGCGCGAACGGGCAAGCATGCGCCTGGACGGCGGCTACCAGTACCTGCAACTGGAACGCATGGCCTACTACGTGCACAAGGACAGCTATCGTCAGAGCATCGCGCAGCACAGCAACAGCCTGCGCGCCGGCCTGGCGGCGTTGCCCGCTGCCGCCAGCCGCACCATTGAAGGAAGCCCGTGATGGAGCCGGTGAATATCCAGTTCGACCCCAGCAGCCTGGTGCTGATCAACATCATCCTCGCGGTGATGATGTTCGGCGTCTCGCTGGACCTGCGCCTGGATGACTTCAAACGCATCGCCCGCGAACCCAAGGCGCCGCTGATCGGCCTGCTCGCGCAGTTTGTCCTGCTGCCGGCGCTGACCTGCCTGGCCTGCTGGGCATTTCGGGTCGACCCTATGCTGGCCCTTGGCATGATGCTGGTGGCGGCCTGCCCCGGCGGCAGCTTCTCCAACATCATGACCTGGATGGCCCGTGGCAACGTCGCGGTATCGGTAAGCATGACGGCGGTATCCAGCCTTGCGGCCAGCGTGCTGACGCCGCTGAACTTCGGCTTTTACGCCTGGCTTAACCCGCTGACCCGACCACTGCTGACGCAGATCGCCATGGATCCGGTCAGCCTGCTGCTGTTGGTGCTGCTGGTACTCGGCCTGCCGCTGATTGTCGGCATGTGGGTTGGCCGGCGTTTTCCTGGCCTGTCACTCAAGGTGGAAAAGCCGCTGCGCATCTTTGCCCTGCTGGTGATGCTGGCCTTTGTCACCCTGGCCTTTAGCCGTAACTTCAACCAGTTTATCGCGCATTTCCACCTGTTCTTCTGGCTGGTAGTGGCGCACAACGCCCTGGCGTTGTCAGTGGGCTACTGGTGCGCACGGCTGTCCGGGCTGCCGGCAGCAGATCGCCGGGCGATCACCCTGGAAGTCGGCATCCAGAACTCGGCCCTGGGCCTGGTGATCATCTTCACCTTCTTCCCACAGGCCAGCGGCATGCTGCTGATTGCAGCGTTCTGGGGCTGCTGGCACCTGGTCAGCGGCCTGACGCTGGCCTTTATCTGGTCACGTAGACCACCTGCAAGCCTGCCGCTGGCACCTGCGACCCTGGCTAACGCTGGAGAAAAATAATGCTCACCGTATTGATCACCGGAGCCGCCAGCGGCCTCGGCTGGCAGCTTGCGCGCGCCTATCACGGCCAAGGTTGCAATCTGCTGCTCACCGATATCAACGCAGGCGGCCTGAGCGCAAGGGTCAATGAGCTCGGCGCAGAGCGGGTAATCGGGCTGGCTGGCGACATCACCGATCCGCTCCTGCATCAGCAGTTGCTGCAAGCCTGCAGCGAGCGTTTCGGCCGCCTCGACGTGCTGATCAACAACGCCGGCATCACCCACCGCTCGCCAGCGATGCAGACCGACCCGGCGGTGCTGCGCAAGGTCATGGCCGTCGATTACCAAGCCCCCGTAGAGCTGACCCTGAGCGCCCTGCCGCTGCTGCGCCAGAGCCGTGGGCAGATCATCGCCATCGGTTCCATGGCCGGCTGGATGCCGGTGCTCGGCCGTGCCGGTTATTGCGCGGCGAAAAGCGCTCTCGGCCAGTTCTTCGAGGTGTTGCGCGCCGAGGCCGCCCGCGATGGCATCCGCATGCTGCTGGTCTACCCGAGCTTTCTCGATACACCGATCGAGCAGAACGCCCTTGGCGGCGATGGCAAGCAGGCGCAGCACGGTCGCTCAACCATCGGCCAGGTACGCGGCGCCGACTGGATGGCCGCGCAGATTCTCCAGGCCCAAGTGCAAGGCCGCGAACGTCTGTTCCCAGACCGTGGCAGCTGGTTGGCCAGCTTGCTCTGGCGTATCGCCCCCGGTTTCTACTACCGCAAGATGAGCGCACGCTTCGCCGGGGAGATGGGCTGATGGAGGTTATCTGGCTGACTCTGGCCGGTTTTATCCTGCTGGCCTACACCCTGGAGGCGATCACCGGCTTCGGCAGCATCGTCATCGCCCTGTCGCTGGGCGCCCTGCTGCTGCCCATCGACCAGTTGCTACCCGTGCTGGTGCCCCTGAATATCTGCATGACCGGCTACCTGGTCTGGCGGCATCGGCAGATGATCGACCGCCGTCTGCTGCTGGGCATGATTCTGCCTGGCATGGTCGCGGGCACGCTGATCGGCTATGCCCTGCTGCCCTTTCTCGATGCGGCCCTGGCCAAGCGCCTTTTTGGCGCACTGGTGCTGTGGTTTGCCGCCCGCGAGCTGTGGCGTCTGCGTCATGCTGCCGCGCAACCCGTGCGCCCACTGTGGCTCAGCCGCCTGCTCAGCCTGTGCGCCGGAATCAGCCATGGCCTGTTTGCCTCAGGCGGGCCGTTGCTGGTGTTCGCCCTGACCGGTACGCAACTGGATAAAGCGCGCCTGCGCGCCACCCTGGTCACGGTGTGGTTCACCCTCAACAGCCTGCTGACCCTGGCCTTTCTGCTCGACGGCCGCCTGCTGCCCGCGCTGCCGCAAGTCGCCAGTTACGCGCCGCTGCTGCTGATCGGCGTGTGGCTGGGTGAGCGCCTGCACCAGCGCTTCAACGAACAGCATTTCCGCATTGCCATCTACCTGTTGCTGCTGGTCACCGGCGGCCTGCTGCTTGCGCCCTGGAGCCTGCTATGAGCTTCGACATCATCATCAAAAATGGTCTGTATTTCGACGGCACAGGCGCACCCGGTGCGCTGCGGCATATCGGCATCAAGGACGGGCGCATCGATGTACTGAGCCTAAGCTCGCTGGATGAAAGCGACTGCCCCGAGGTGCTGGATGCTGCCGGCAAGTGGGTCACGCCGGGCTTTCTGGAAATTCACTCACACTACGACGCCGAAGTGATCGCCGCGCCCGCATTGAAGGAGTCGGTGCGCCACGGCGTCACCAGCGTGACCATCGGCTCCTGCTCGATCAGCATGGTGCTGGCCGATGCTGAGGACTGTTCGGACCTGTTCACCCGCGTCGAGGCGGTGCCGCGTGAGTACGTGCTGCCGATTCTTAAAGAGAAGAAGACCTGGCGCGACGCCGCCGGCTATCGCGCCTTCTACGATCAACAGCCGCTGGGGCCGAATGTCAGCTCCTTCCTCGGTCACTCCGAACTGCGCGTGGCGGTGCTCGGTCTGGAGCGCGCCACCCGCTCGATCAAACCGACTGAGGCTGAACTGGCGCGCATGGAACAGCTGCTGGAAGAGGCGCTGGATGCCGGCTGCATCGGTTTGTCGGTGATGACCACGCGCCTGGACAAGATGGATGGCGACCGCGCCTGGTCCAGCCCACTGCCCTCGACTTTTGCCAGCTGGACGGAATTCTCCCGCCTGTTCGCCATCCTGCGTCGTCGCGGCGCAGTGATGCAGGGGGCGCCCAACGCGGTGACCAAGGTCAACGTGTTCGCCTTCCTCTGGCAGGCCCACGGTTGGTTTAGAAAACCGCTGAAGTGTTCGATGCTTACCGCGCTGGACCTGAAATCGCAGCCGCTGCTGCATTACTTCACCCGCCTCTCTGGCTGGCTAGCCAACCGCGTGCTGCGCGGCTATTTCCGCTGGCAGACCCTGCCCGCGCCCTTCACCCTGCGC
Source organism: Pseudomonas sp. (assembly GCF_030684895.1). Classification (GTDB taxonomy): domain Bacteria; phylum Pseudomonadota; class Gammaproteobacteria; order Pseudomonadales; family Pseudomonadaceae; genus Aquipseudomonas. The sequence continues at coordinate 21,399 of NZ_JAUXXP010000013.1, forward strand.
CTGGAAGGGCTCAATGTGAACGCCTTCGAGGAGTTCGGTGCGGGCGAGATCCTGCGCAATATCAAAGACCCGGACGAGCTCTACGCCAAGGTGCTGGAGCCGGAGTTCCGCGCCCTGTTCAAAAAGCAGGTCAAAGCCGTGCTAACCAAAGGTTTGTGGCACCGCGATTTCTCCGACTGCTGGGTAACCGAATGCCCGGACGCCAGCCTGGTCGGCAAGAACTTCAAACAGCTCGGCGCCGCCCGTGGCCTGGACCCGGTAGACGCCTACTTCGAGCTGGCCTGCCAGTACCGCGAGGCGCTGAAGTGGACCACCTGCTACGGCAACCAGCGCGAGCCGGTGATGCACGCCTTGCTGGCCAGCCCCTGGACCCAGCCAGGCTTCGCCGACTCTGGCGCGCACCTGCGCTCCATTGCCCAGTACAACTTTCCGCTGCGTTTCCTCAAATACGTGCGTGACGCCGAACTGGCCGGAACGCCGTTTATGGACATGGGCCGGGCCATCCATCGCCTGAGCGGTGAACTGGCTAACTTTATCGGCGTGGATGCCGGCACTATCCGCGTCGGCGACCGCGCCGATGTGGTGATCGTCAACCCGGCTGGGCTGACCGATGAACTGGATGACATCCATGAAGCGCCGATGGAGGTGCTCGGCCTGGAGCGCGTGGTCAAACGCAACGATGCGGCGGTGGATGCCACCCTGATCAACGGCCGCATTGCCTACCGTCGTGGCAGCGAGTTCCCTGAGGCGCTGGGCAAGCAGCCAGGTTTTGGCAAGTTTCTGCCTGGGCGTGACGTACTGCCGCGTACAGCGAAGGCGCTGGACTTAAAACCAGCCACTGCCTGAACGTAGCCCGGTTGTAATCCGGGAACAGAGCCAGCAGCCCCCCGGATTACATCCGGGCTACAAAAGCTGAACCATGCAGCGGCTCTATCGCGCCTATCGACTTGCCGTCCATGGCTTATCGGTTACCATGCCCGTCCGCCTAAATTGACTTAAGCCGAGAGCCGCAATGTCGCAACCCTGGAGCCCTGAAAGCTGGAGAGCCAAGCCGATCCAGCAACAACCGCAATACCCGAACGCCGCGCACCTACTGGCCGTTGAGCAAAAGCTCGCCAGTTATCCGCCGTTGGTATTTGCCGGTGAGGCCCGCGAACTGCGCCGCCAGTTTGCTGAGGTGACCCAGGGCCGCGCGTTTTTGCTACAGGGAGGCGATTGCGCCGAGAGCTTTGCCGAGTTCTCCACCCTGAAAATCCGCGACACCTTCAAAGTGCTGCTGCAAATGGCCATCGTCATGACCTTCGCCGCCGGTTGCCCGGTGGTCAAAGTCGGGCGTATGGCCGGTCAGTTCGCCAAACCGCGCTCGGCCAATGATGAAACCATCGACGGCGTAACCCTGCCCGCCTACCGCGGCGACATCGTCAACGGCATCGGTTTCGACTCTGCCAGCCGCGTGCCGGACCCGGAGCGTCTGCTGCAGGCCTACCACCAGTCCACCGCGTCGCTGAACCTGCTGCGCGCCTTTGCTCAGGGTGGCTTTGCCGACCTGCATCAGGTGCACCAGTGGAACCTCGACTTTATCGCCAACTCGGACCTTGGCGAGAAGTACAGCCAACTGGCTGGGCGCATCGACGAAACCCTGGCTTTTATGCGCGCCTGCGGCATGGACGGCGCTGCGCAGGTGCGTGAAACCAGCTTCTTCACCGCCCACGAAGCGCTGCTGCTGAACTACGAGCAAGCCTTTGTGCGCAAGGACAGCCTCACCGGCGGCTGGTACGACTGCTCGGCGCATATGCTGTGGATCGGCGACCGCACCCGTCAGCTGGACGGCGCGCATGTCGAGTTCCTGCGTGGCGTCGGCAACCCGATTGGGGTGAAAGTCGGCCCGAGCATGGACAGCGAAGACCTGATCCGCCTGATCGACATCCTCAACCCGGACAACGATCCCGGCCGCCTCAACCTGATCGTGCGCATGGGCGCCGACAAGGTCGAAGCCGGTCTGCCGCGCCTGATCCAGACCGTGCAGCGCGAAGGCCGCCAGGTGCTGTGGAGCAGTGACCCGATGCACGGCAACACCATCAAGGCCTCAAGCGGCTACAAGACCCGCGACTTTGCGCAGATTCTCGCCGAAGTGAAGCAGTTCTTCGCCGTGCACCAGGCCGAGGGCAGCTACGCCGGCGGTATCCATATCGAGATGACCGGGCAAAACGTCACCGAATGCATCGGCGGCGCGCGACCGATTACCGAAGACGGCCTGTCGGACCGCTACCACACCCACTGCGACCCACGGATGAACGCCGACCAGTCACTGGAACTGGCCTTCCTGATTGCTGAAACCCTTAAGCAGGTACGCCGCTAAGCCCTATTGGCGGCTGACCTGACAGATCAGCCGCCAACGCGTTATGGTGACCACTCCCCCCTACGAGGAAGCGCCCATGACCTGGTATATCTGGCTATTGATGCTGCTGGTGCTGGGCTCCATCGTCGGCGGCTTGATGGTACTGCTGCGCACCGCTAAACCGCTACCGCTGAGCGAGGAACAACTGGCGAAAGTCCGCCAGCGCAAACTGGAGCAAGAGGCCAAGGACGCCCGCGAGCCATAACGCCCCATCCCAGATAGGCCATGCATATGCGCCGTGGTCGCGGTTACGGCACACTCACTGTGCAGCACCTGCTGCTATTGAACTACCCGCTGCGGGTGGCATAACGGCGACCTGGTAGCGGCTGAAAATCTTCTCCAGCTCGCCGTTCTCACGCAGCGGTTCATAGATCGCCATAAACTGCTCAGGGGTGATCGGCGCCTGCGGACGCAACAACACATGATGGCGATAGCGCTGATCGGCGCGCTGGGATATGAGCAGCTGGCCAGCGTATTGCCGATTGCGTTCGAGGAAGTCGCCGATATAGGAGCGCGTTACCAGAGCGATTTCCGCACGCTGATGCAGCACCATCAGCAGGTTGCTTTCGTGGGAATGGGTCAAGGTGGCGTTGAAGGTCTTGCTCAGGTAATTCGGCTCGGCATTGAAATTGGCAAAGGCATAGTGATAGCCGTGGTAGAGCGCCAGACGCTTGCCTTTGAGCGAGTCGAAATAACCCTGATCGCGGCCTGACTCAGCGCGGGCGACAAACACTTCGGAGTCTTCCAGGCCCATATCCAGGGCCACATGCGGAATGCCCTGCCAACCCCAACCGGGGTTCTCGAAAATCGCCAGGTCAATGCGCTGTTGTTCGAGGTCACGAAAACGCCGTTTAACCGCAGTCGGAACCATCACAAAGCGGTAGTCCGTCTGGGCCTGATTCAGCGCCGCCACCAACTCATCGAGTAAACCAGTGGGCTGGACCTGTTCAGGTTTGAACACATAGGGCGGGAAATACACAGCAGCCACGCGCACGTCCTGCGCGGCCATAAGCGGCCCGGCCAGCAGCAATGCCAGGCCAATACCGAAAAACCTGCTTACCTCACGTCTGAAGAGCCCCATTTGACGCCAACTTCCCTATTTTCGAATAACTGCAGCCTAACTCAGGCAAATCTGACCGAACAGAGCATTTTCAGTCATTTATCAGCACCGATGCGTCACGCAGGTGATAACGCCCCAGCAGCTTATCCAGTTGCTTGTCGCGATTGAGTTGTTTAAGCAGCTCGGCAAACACCTGTGGCTGCAGCCTCGACTCAGGGCGGAACAGCGCCTGGTGTTGGTACACCTGATCGACGCGCTGAGACACCAGCAAGGCGCTGCTCTGCTCCGGGTAGCGCTGCTGGTAGGCGCGCAGGTAGGAACGCGTAACCACGGCCACATCGGCCCGGCCACGCAGCAGCATGATCAGGTTGCTGTCGTGGGAATAGGTCAGCACCGCGTTGAATGTATCGCTGAGAAACTGTTTATCCGAGTTGAACCCGGCAAAGCCGTAGTGATAGCCGCTATACAGGGCCATGCGCTTGCCCTGGAGCTGATCAAAATAGCGCTCGTCACGCCCCGGTTGCAGGCGTGCGACATAGACCTCGGCATCTTCGATATGCAGATCCAGCGCGGCATGTGTCGTGTCCTGCCAACCCCAGGCCGGGGATTCAAACAGGATCAAGTCGAAACGGCCGCTTTGCAGATCGCGATAGCGGCGCATGGTCGAGGTCGCCACCAGGGTAAAACGGTAGTCGCTTTGCAGCTGATTGAGCGCCTGCAACAGCTCCGGCAGCAGGCCACCGGGGCGCTCACTTTCCGGTTTGATCACATAGGGCGGGAAATGATAGGCCCCCACTCGCACCTCTTCCGCGGCCTGCGCAACGCACACCACAGAAAACAGCACGACGAGCAGTAAACCTCGTAACAGCGTGGCCAAACGGCGAACCTCAGAACAAAACGCAGCGACTTCTTCCGTGACCTGAAACGCTCGCAATCCGTTGGCGCCAAAATACTATCAATGTGCCACCTTAGCGTAGCTGAATTTCCTCAAGCGTCCTTGATCACCAGTGACAGCGCCTCTTCGGCCAGCTGATCGAGGGTCATTGGCCCTTCCGGGCGAAACCAGGTAGTAGTCCAGCTCAGCGCGCCAGTCAGCAGGCGGCGCAGAATAAAAGGGTCGGCCTTGAAGTAGCCGGCGGCCTTGGCTTCGCCCAACACATCCAGCCAGAGCTGCTCGTAGTTGTCGCGCAATTCCAGAATAAAGGCCTGACCCTGCTCCGATAGCGAGCGCCATTCATACACCAGTACCGCCATCGCCTCACCGGTGCCGCCCATGATCGACTGCAGCTCACAGCGAATCAGCGCCAGCACCCGCTCACGCTGGTCGCGCGCCTCGGCCAGCGAGGCCTGCATCAGTGCAGTGTTGTAGCGAATGGTCTCCTCCATCACCGAACGCAGGATCTCATCCTTACTTTTGAAGTGATGAAAAATGCTGCCGGACTGAATGCCCACAGCGCTGGCCAAATCGCGCACCGTGGTGCGCTCGTAGCCCTTGCTGCGGAACAGGTGCGCCGCAGTTTGCAGCAGCTTGCCACGCGCACTGTCCGGATCGGTGATCTGCCCGCTGGCCACCAGATCGCGCATCACCGCCTGAGCTTGTTGATCATCCACGCTAATTACTCTCCAACTCTCTGTATGCCTCGGGCCAAGCGGCCCAGCGTGCAATTGCACGCTGGTTATCAGCAGGTTTACCCAAGTGCTTGTCGTTATTGGTGAAATTTATGCTGCGCCAGCCACCCAAGCAAGCGCTTGGCCGCACTTTCGGTTAGAAAGATTCGCCCCGGGGCTTTTCAACCAAGCGCTTGCTTGGTAGCCTTCAACTCACCTTATTCATGTGTTGCGGACCCATTCCAATGACTAAAACCGTACGCATCGGCTGCGCTTCCGCCTTTTGGGGCGATACCAGCACCGCCGCCGCCCAGCTGGTAAAAGGCACCGAACTGGATTACCTGGTATTCGACTACCTGGCCGAAGTGACCATGTCGATCATGGCTGGCGCGCGGATGAAGAAGCCCGACGCCGGCTATGCCACCGACTTTGTGGAAACCCTGGCCCCGCTGCTGACCGAGCTCGCACAGAAGAACATCCGCGTAATCAGCAACGCCGGCGGCGTCAATCCGAGCGCCTGCGCTGCTGCCCTGGCGGCGGCTTGTGAACAGGCTGGCGTGCAATTGAAGATTGCCGTGCTGCATGGCGACAACCTGCAACCCAAGCTCGGTGAGCTGGCCAAGGCCGGCACCGTGGAAATGTTCAGCGGCGCACCACTGCCGCCCTTCTGCGTGTCGGTCAACGCCTACCTCGGTGCACCGGGCATTGTCGAAGCCTTGAAACTGGGTGCAGATATCGTGATCACCGGTCGCGTGGTCGACAGCGCCGTGGTTAGCGCCGCCCTGGTGCATGAATTCGGTTGGAGCTGGAGCGACTACGACCAGCTGGCTCAGGCTGCGCTGGCCGGGCATATCATCGAGTGCGGCGCACAGTGCACCGGCGGCAACTTCACCGACTGGCAGAGCGTGCCGGACTATGAACATATCGGCTTCCCGGTAGTAGAAGTGGCAGCCGATGGCAGCTTTGTCGTGGCCAAGCCGGAGGGTTCCGGCGGCTTGGTTACGCCTTTTACCGTGGGCGAGCAGATGCTTTATGAAATCGGCGATCCACGGGCCTATTACCTGCCCGATGTGCTCTGCGATTTCACCCAGGTGCAACTGACCCAAGTCGGTGACAACCGCGTTGAGCTGAAAGGCGCACGCGGCCTGCCGCCGACTGCTCAGTACAAAGTCAGCGCCACCCACCCGGACGGCTTCCGCTGCACCGCCAGCTGCCTGATGGCCGGCATCGACGCGGTAAAGAAAGCCCAACGAGTCAGCCAGGCCATCATCAACAAAACCGAAGAGCTGTTCGCCGAACGTGGCTGGGGACCTTACAAGGAAGTCAGCATCGAACTGCTGGGCTCCGAGGCCACTTACGGCCCGCGTGGCCAGCGCACCGATACCCGCGAGATCGTGATCAAGATCGCCGTGCGCCATGCCAAGAAAGAAGCGCTGATTCTGTTCTCTCGCGAGATCGCCCAGGCAGCCACCGGCATGGCACCGGGACTGACCGGCATCGTCGGTGGTCGCCCTACGGTTTACCCGGTAATCCGCCTGTTCAGCTTTCTCACTGACAAAGGCGCCTGCGCCATGGAAGTGGAACTGAACGGCGAACGCACACCGGTCGCACTGCCGCAGATCACGGTGCTGGATAGCGCGCAGATTGCTGCCGATATAGCCGCCCCGCAGCCAAGCGGCCAGGCCGACGCCTGCGTACCGCTGATCAAGTTGGCTGTAGCGCGCTCTGGCGACAAGGGCAACCACAGCAATATTGGTGTAATGGCCAGAAAGCCCGAGTACTTGGCCTGGATCGCCGCTGCGCTAACCGAGGGAGCCGTGGCCGAATGGATGCAGCACGCGCTGGATGCGCAAACCGGCAAGGTCAGCCGTTGGTATCTACCTGGCAGCCATAGCCTGAACTTCCTGCTGGAGAACGCCCTGGGCGGTGGCGGCGTCGCCTCGCTGCGCATCGACCCGCAGGGCAAGGCATTCGCCCAACAGTTGCTGGAATTCCCGATACCGGTGCCCAAGGCGCTGGCTGACAACCTGTAGGAGCGAGCTTGCTCGCGATGCTTTAGCAGTCCAATGATCGCGAGCAAGCTCGCTCCTACAGAAAGCGGATAGCGCACCTCCTTGACAGGGTGGTGCCCGATAAAAGCCTAAGGATAAGAACGAAAATGGCATACGACTCGGTGTTTAAACCCGGCCTGTTTAGCGGCCAGACCATCATGGTCACCGGCGGCGGCAGCGGCATCGGCCGTTGCACCGCCCACGAGCTGGCGCACCTGGGTGCCCATGTGGTTCTGGTCGGGCGCAAGCTGGAAAAGCTTGAAGCCACCTGCGGCGAAATTATTGAAGACGGCGGCCAAGCCAGCTTTCAGGTCTGCGATATCCGTGATGAGGAAGCAGTCAAGGCCATGGTCAAAACCGTGGTCGCCGAGCGCGGGCAGATCCATCACCTGGTCAACAACGCCGGCGGCCAGTTCCCCGCGCCACTGATCGGGATCAACCAGAAAGGCTTCGAGACCGTAGTGCGCACCAACCTGGTGGGTGGCTTTCTGATCGCCAAGGAAGTCTTCCTGCAGAGCATGAGCAAACACGGCGGCTCAATCGTCAATATGCTCGCCGACATGTGGGGTGGCATGCCGGGCATGGGCCATTCGGGAGCCGCACGCGCCGGCATGGAGAACTTCACCAAAACCGCCGCCTACGAGTGGGGCCACGCCGGGGTGCGGGTCAACGCCGTGGCACCTGGCTGGATCGCCTCCAGCGGCATGGACACCTACCCCGAGTCGATGAAGAACATGATCCGCTCGCTCAAGGATCACGTGCCGCTGCAACGCATTGGCAGCGAATCGGAAGTGGCCGCCGCCATCGTCTTCCTGCTCACACCCGGGGCCAACTTTATCAGCGGCAATACCATCCGCATCGACGGCGCCGCGAGCCAGGGCACCCGCGCCTGGACCCTCGGCAAAGCGAAAAACAGCGAGACCTATAACGGCTTTCACCGGGCCTATATGCCCGATGTACTGAAAGATCAGGAGTAAGCCTCTAATGCCGGTTATCCAATCCGAGATCGATGTGCATGGCGAGGACTTCGCCAAGAACCGCGAGGCCATGCTGGCTGCCGTGGCCAGCTTTCGCCAGATCGAACAGAACTGCCTGAACAAGGCGGCTGAAGCCAAGGCTAAATTCGAAAAACGCGGTCAGCTGCTGCCCCGTGAACGCCTTAATCTGCTGCTCGACCCTGGCGCGCCCTTTCTCGAACTCTCGTCGCTGGCCGGCTACAAGCTGCACGACGACAAGGACGGCACTCAGGCCGGTGGCGGGATTATTTCCGGTATCGGCTATATCGCCGGGGTGCGTTGCCTGGTCACCGCCAGCAACAGCGCGATCAAGGGCGGCACCATCTCCCCCACCGGGCTGAAGAAAACCCTGCGCCTACAGCAAATCGCCTTCGAGAACAAACTGCCGGTGGTGGCGCTGACCGAAAGCGGCGGCGCCAACCTCAACTACGCCGCCGATATCTTTGTCGAAGGCGCTCGCGGCTTTGCCAACCAGGCGCGCATGTCCGCAATGGGTTTGCCGCAGATCACCGTGGTGCATGGTTCCAGCACCGCCGGTGGGGCTTACCAGCCGGGGCTGTCGGACTATGTGGTGGTGGTGCGCGGCAAGGCCAAGATGTTTCTCGCCGGCCCGCCGCTGCTGAAAGCCGCCACCGGCGAAATCGCCACCGATGAACAACTGGGTGGCGCCGAAATGCATGCCCAAGTCGCCGGCACCGCCGAATACCTGGCCGAGAATGACGCCGACGGCGTACGCATCGCCCGCGAAATCCTCGCCATGCTGCCGTGGAATGCCCAACTGCCGGCACGCCCAGCCAAGGTCTACAGCGAGCCGCTGTATCCGGTCGAAGAACTGCTCGGCCTGGTGCCGGCAGATGCCAAGAAGCCCTACGACGTACGCGAAATCATCGCGCGCATCGCCGACGGCTCGGCCTTTCTCGACTTCAAGAACGAGTTCGACAACCAGACCGTCTGCGGCCACTTGCAGATCGAAGGCCAGCCCTGCGGTTTTATCGGCAACAACGGTCCGATCACCCCGCAAGGCGCAGCCAAGGCGGCGCAATTTATCCAGCTGTGTGAGCAGAGCAACACACCGATTCTGTTCTTCCACAACACCACCGGTTTTATGGTCGGCACCGAATCGGAACAGCTCGGCGTGATCAAGCACGGATCGAAGATGATCCAAGCGGTGGCCAACGCCACAGTGCCGAAACTCACCATAGTCGTCGGCGGTTCCTACGGCGCCGGCAATTACGCCATGTGCGGCCGTGGTCTGGACCCGCGTTTTATCTTCGCCTGGCCCAACAGCAAAACCGCCGTGATGGGCGGTGCCCAGGCCGGCAAAGTGCTGCGCATCGTCACCGAGGAAAAACACCTGAAGGAAGGCAAAGAAGCCGACCCGAAGATGCTCGACATGCTGGAAACCGTTACCGCACAGAAACTCGACAGCCAGTCCACGGCGCTGTACGGCACCGCCAGCCTGTGGGACGACGGCCTGATCGACCCACGCGATACGCGCAAGCTGCTCGGCTACCTGCTGGATATCTGTGCCGAAGCCGCTGTTCGCCCGCTTAAAACCACCACTTTCGGCGTAGCCCGCCTGTAACCCTTCGGAGAACAAGAAATGATCTTCACCCAAGAACACGAAGAGCTGCGCCGCACGGTCCGTAACTTTGTCGACAAGGAAATCAACCCGCACGTCGAGCAGTGGGAAAAGGACGGCCGCTTCCCGATCCACGATATCTTCAAGAAGGCCGGCGACCTCGGCCTGCTGGGTATTTCCAAGCCGGAGAAGTTCGGCGGCATGGGCCTGGACTACAGCTACTCGATCGTCGCCGCCGAAGAGTTTGGCACCATCATCTGCGGCGGCATCCCGATGTCCATCGGCGTGCAGACCGATATGTGCACCCCGGCCCTGGCACGCTTCGGCTCCGATGAGCTGCGTGAAGAATTCCTCAAGCCGGCGATCACTGGCGAGATGGTCGGTTGTATCGGCGTCTCCGAAGTCGGCGCCGGCTCCGATGTGGCCGGGCTGAAAACCACCGCCAAAAAAGACGGCAGCGACTATGTGATCAACGGCAGCAAAATGTGGATCACCAACTCCCCGTCCGCCGACTTTATCTGCCTGTTGGCCAATACCAGCGACGACAAACCGCACGTCAATAAATCGCTGATCATGGTGCCGATGAACACCCCAGGCATCAGCGTCAGCCCGCATCTGGACAAACTCGGCATGCGCAGCTCGGAGACCGCCCAGGTGTTCTTCGACAACGTACGCGTGCCGCAGCGCTACCGCATCGGCCACGAAGGCGCGGGTTTTATGATGCAGATGCTGCAGTTCCAGGAAGAGCGCCTGTTCGGCGCGGCCAACATGATCAAGGGCCTGGAGCACTGCATCAACGCCACCATCGACTACTGCAAGGAGCGCAAGACCTTCGGCAATGCGCTGATCGACAACCAGGTGATCCACTTCCGCATGGCCGAGCTGCAGACCGAAGTCGAGTGCCTGCGCGCCCTGGTTTATCAGGCCACCGAGCAATACGTGCGCGGCCGCGACGTGACCAACCTTGCCTCGATGGCCAAGCTCAAGGCCGGCCGCCTCGGCCGTGAAGTCACCGACAGCTGCCTGCAGTACTGGGGCGGCATGGGCTACATGTGGGAAAACCCGGTGGCCCGCGCCTACCGCGACGTGCGCCTGGTGAGCATCGGCGGCGGCGCCGACGAAATCATGCTGGGCATTATCTGCAAGCTGATGGGCATTCTGCCTGGGAAGAAAAAATAGCCGGGAGCTATTTTTAACGTCGCGTAGCGACGGCCCGAAGGGTGGCCGCCAGGGATGGCGGGCCATAAAGAAGGGCTAAGAACGGAAAAACGTAGGGTGGACGTCGCTTTTTACGTCCACCGTGGCACCGCTCGGTGGGTCGATAAAACGTGACCCACCCTACGGCCACCTTCCCCTTGCGAATACATCAAGGAGCCTGCCATGGCCGACCTACCGAACTGCGAAACCCTGCTGCTAAGCCTCGACGCCGGCGTGCTGCACGTCACCCTCAACCGCCCGGATAGCCGCAATGCCATGAGCCTGGCCATGGTCACGGAGCTGCGCGCCGTGCTGGAAAGCCTGCGTGCAGACCCCAGCGTACGTGCCATCGTGCTGCGTGGCGCCGGCGGGCACTTCTGCGCCGGCGGCGATATCAAGGATATGGCCGGCGCGCGTGCGGCTGGTGGTGATGCCTACCGCAACCTTAACCGCGCCTTTGGCAGCCTGCTGGAAGAGGCGCAGAACGCGCCACAGGTGCTGATCGCCGTATTGGAAGGCGCGGTGCTGGGCGGCGGTTTCGGCCTGGCCTGTGTGTCGGATATCGCCATCTGCCAGCAGGACGCCAAGTTCGGCCTGCCGGAAACCACCCTGGGGATTTTGCCGGCGCAGATCGCCCCCTTTGTGGTGAAGCGCATCGGCCTGACCCAGACCCGCCGCCTGGCCCTGACCGCCGCCCGTTTTAACGGCAGCGAAGCCGAGCGCCTGGGTCTGGTGCATTTCAGTGAGGCCAATAACGAAGCCGTTGATGCCCGCCTGCAACAGGTACTCAGCCAGGTGCGCCAGTGCGCACCCGGCGCCAACGCCCAAACCAAGGCGCTGCTGCTGGCCAGTGAACACGAAGCACTCGGCACCCTGCTGGACCGCGCCGCCGAGCAGTTTGCCGCCGCGGTAACCGGCGCCGAAGGTGTCGAGGGCACCATGGCTTTTGTACAGAAACGCCCGCCGAAGTGGGCGCAGTAGCCACAACACCGACTGTAGGAGCGAGCTTGCTCGCGATCAGCTCAGATCAGGATCGCCAGCAAGCTGGCTCCTACAACAAGACCGTAGGATGGGTTAAGCGCAGCGATACCCATCACCAGCAGGAGCACCCAGATGCCCGCCTTTAACAAAATCCTGATCGCCAATCGCGGGGAAATCGCCTGCCGGGTGATGCGCACCGCCCAGGACCTCGGCTACCGCACCGTGGCCGTCTATTCGGAAGCCGACGCCGGCGCACGCCATGTGCAGCAAGCCGATGAAGCCGTGTGCATCGGCCCGGCCCAGGTCAACCAGTCTTATCTGCTGATCGCCAATATCATCGACGCCGCGCAGAAAACCGGAGCCGATGCCATCCACCCCGGCTACGGCTTTCTCTCGGAAAACGCCGACTTCGCCCGCGCCTGCGAGGCTGCCGGCATCGTATTTATCGGCCCAACTGTGGAAGCCATCCACCTGATGGGCAGCAAGCGCCTGTCGAAGATCGCCATGCTCGAAGCCGGCGTGCCGTGTATTCCCGGCTATGAAGGCGCAGCCCAGGACGACGAGACCCTGAGCCGTGAAGCCGAGCGTATTGGCTACCCGCTAATGATCAAGGCCAGTGCCGGTGGCGGCGGTCGTGGCATGCGTTTAGTTCACGAATCCAGTGAGCTGCTGTCACAGATCCGCACCGCCCGCTCGGAGGCGCAGAACGCCTTCGGCTCCGGCGAGCTGATTCTCGAGCGCGCGGTGATCCAGCCGCGTCATGTGGAAATTCAGGTATTCGGCGACCAACACGGCAGCATCGTGTATCTCGGTGAACGCGACTGCTCGGTGCAGCGCCGCCACCAGAAGGTGGTCGAGGAAGCGCCCTGCCCGGTAATGACGCCCGAGCTGCGCCAAGCCATGGGCGAGGCAGCGGTGAAAGCGGCGGCCTCAGTCAACTACGTCGGTGCCGGCACCGTAGAGTTTCTGCTCGATCAGAGCGGCGAATTCTTCTTTCTGGAAATGAACACCCGCCTGCAGGTCGAACACCCGGTTACCGAACTGATCACCGGCCAGGACCTGGTCGCATGGCAGATTCGCGTTGCCGAGGGCCAGCCGCTGCCACTCAAACAGGACGAGATTCGCCTCACCGGCCACGCCATGGAAGTGCGCCTGTACGCCGAAGACGCCACGCAGAATTTCCTGCCGCAAACCGGCACGGCGTTGCGCTGGGAGCCGGCGCTGCGCGACGGCATCCGCATCGACCACGGCCTGGTTGAAGGCCAGGCCATCACCCCGTTCTATGACCCCATGCTGGCCAAGGTCATCGCCTATGGCGCCACCCGTGAGGAAGCCCGACGCAAGCTGGTGCGTACGGTGGAGGATTGTGTGCTGCTGGGCGTGAATGGCAACCAGCGCTTTCTCGCCAACCTGCTTAGCCACTCCGAGTTTGCTGCCGGCAACGCCACCACTGCCTTTATCGCCGAGCATTTCGCCAGTGACCCGAGCCTAAGCCCGCAGCCGCCAAAAGCCAGCGAACTGGCCGCCGCCGCCGCCCTGCTGTTTCAGCAATCGGCCAATGCCCGCGCCCATCAGCCGGGCCTGTCCGGCTGGCGCAATGCCGGCAGCGCGCCCTGGCGTTTTCTGCTTAAGCAGGGTGAACAGCAATTTTCAGTAGAACTTGAAGTACTGGCCGACGGCCCACAACCCAGCCTGCTGGCCAGGATCGGCGAGCAACAGGTCAGCCTTAAACTGCTGGCCAGCGACGGCCGCTGGGCCACCCTGGAGCTGGACGGCATTCGCCAACGCTTGGCCTATCACCTGGCCGGCGAAAACCTCTGGCTGTACGGCCATAACGGCAATCTGCAACTGACCGACATCACCCACCTGCCGGTCAGCAGCGCCAGCGGCGCCGGCTCGGGCAGCGTCAAGGCACCGATGGACGGCGCGATTGTCGAGGTATTGGTCGAGGAAGGCGTCAGCGTCAGCAAGGGCCAACTGCTGCTGGTGCTGGAAGCGATGAAGATGGAGCACCCGCTCAAGGCCAGCATCGACGGTGTGGTACGGCGGATTGGCGTCAGCCGTGGCGATCAGGTGAAGAATCGCCAGCTGCTGGTGGAAATCGAAGCCAGCGAAAGCTGATCGCATCCCGTGGGAGGGGCCTTAGCCGCGACTAATTAGTTACTTGTCGCGGCTAAAGCGGATCGCCGCCCGGCCCCTCCCACAAAAACCATAACAATTCGAGAGCACGCATATGTCACTGCAAGGCAAAACCCTGTTTATCACCGGCGCCAGCCGCGGTATCGGCCGTGAAATCGCCCTGCGCGCCGCGCGTGAGGGCGCCAATATCGTGATTGCAGCGAAAAGCGCCGAGCCCCACGCCAAGCTGCCCGGCACCATTCACTCGGTGGCCGCCGAGGTCGAGGAAGTCGGCGGCAAGGCCCTGGCCCTGCAAGTCGATGTGCGTGACGAAAACGCGGTAAAAGCGGCCATGGCCCAGGCGGCCGAACACTTTGGCGGCATCGACGCGTTGATCAACAACGCCGGCGCGATCAAGCTGGTGGGCGTGGAGAAACTCGAACCCAAGCGCTTCGACCTGATGTTCCAGATCAACACCCGCGCGGTGATGGTCTGCAGCCAGGCCGCGTTGCCCTACCTTAAGCAGAGTAAGGGCCATATTCTCAGCCTGTCGCCGCCGCTTAACCTCGACCCCAAGTGGTTCGCCAACTACGGCCCCTACACCACCACCAAATACGGCATGAGCATGCTCACCTTAGGCATGCATGAGGAATTCAAGAAGTACGGCATCAGCGTCAACTCGCTGTGGCCGAAGACGGTGATCGCCACCGCCGCCATCGAGTTCGAGGCCGGCGGCCCGGCGGTAATGAAGGCCGCTCGCCTGCCGGCGATCATGGCCGACGCCGCCCACGCCATTCTGTCCAGCAGCGAACGCTGCATCAGCGGGCGCTTGCTGATCGACGAGGAAATCCTGCGTGAGCAGGGCCAGAGCCACTTCGAGCAGTACCGCTATGACCCAGCCGGCAAACTAATGAACGATCTGTTTATCGACTAAATCGGCACGCCCGCTCCTTGGAGCGGGTCGTGGCGCAGTGCATTAAGCGTCTTGTTGGAGCCGCCAAGGCGGATTCAGACGGTTTTCGCCAGCGTGATACAAACACAGCGGATTGCCATCCGGGTCTTGCAGATAGGCTTCGCGCCACAGCCAGGGCTGATCGGTCGGCAGCATGCTGAACTCGATGCCCTGGGCCTGCAGACGGGCGACGGTCTGATCCAGTTCGGCGCACTCGAAGTAGATCAACGTCTGGCTGAACGGCACCTGCGCAACCTTGCTCAGGGAAAAACTCGCCTGGCCATCCGGGCAGCAGAACCGCGCATAGTCCGGCAGGCTCTCAACAATCAGTTGCAGGCCCAGCCCCTGATAGAAGCGAATCGCGCGTGGCACATCGGTGACCGCAATAGTGACTTGATTCAGGTTCATCGCCGGCTCCTTCAGCATTCAGCGTTCCCTGTAATGCCACAGCCTGGATGCCTCGGCAACGGCCCGTGCGGTTATTTGCCGATCTGCCCTGCTCGGCTTGCGCCAGAGCCATGGCAGGCGTACTAGCGGGCGACTAGAGTTGGGCTTCGCCCCCGCATAACAACCATAAGCGCGAGAGCCATGAGCCAGACCGATCTGATTTCCCCCCTGCGTTTTCTTGCCCGTTTGCCCCAGCACCTGCCGCGTGTGCCGCGTATGTTGCGCGGCCTGTATTACGCCGGCATTCGCAACCGCGAGAAGACCCTCTCCCTGGCCTGGGCGCTGGAGCGTACGGCGCAGCAGCATCCCGACCGTCCGGCGCTGCTGGATGAGTCGCGCAGCCTCAGTTATGCCCAGTTCAACGCCTGGGCCAATTGCCTGGCCTGGGCTTTCAAGGCCGAAGGCGTGCGCCATGGCAGCGTGGTGGCGGTGATGCTGGAAAACCGCCTGGAACTGCTGGCCATTCTCGCCGCCCTAAGCAAACTCGGCGCGGTCGGCGCGCTGGTCAACACCACCCAACGTGGCAAGGTGCTGGCGCATAGCCTGAATCTGGTCAAACCGGGTTTTATGCTGATCGGCGAAGAACTGCTCGCTGCCTTCAACGAGGTCGCCGAACAGCTCGATAACCCACAGACGCCGCGTTACTGGGTGGCCGATCAGGACTGCCTGCAGGACGCCGGCCAGGCACCCGACGGCTGGACCAATCTGCTGCAACTGGCGCGCAGCCAGGCCAGCGATAACCTGCCGGACAGCGCCAAGGTGCAGATGAAGGACCCTTGTTTCCTGATCTACACCTCCGGCACCACCGGCCTGCCCAAGGCCTCGATCATGAGCCACGGCAAGTGGATCAAGGCCTACGGCGGCTTCGGCCATTCCGGCCTGACCCTGAGCAATCAGGACGTGCTCTACCTGACTCTGCCCTGCTATCACAACAATGCCGTGACCGTGTGCTGGAGCGCAGCCATCGCTGGTGGCGCGGCCATCGCCCTGCGCCGCAAGTTCTCCGCCAGCGCCTTCTGGCCCGATGTGCAGCGCTACCAGGCCACCTGCTTCGGCTATATCGGCGAGCTGTGCCGTTACCTGCTTAACCAGCCCGAGTGCGCCGCAGAGCAGAACAACAGCTTGCGCTGCATGATTGGCAACGGCCTGCGCCCCTCGATCTGGGCCGAATTCAAGGCCCGCTTTGGGGTCGAGCAGATCACCGAGTTCTATGCCTCCAGCGAAGGCAATATCGGCTTTACCAACGTGTTCAACTTCGACAATACCGTGGGCTTCTCCCCCGCCACCTACGCCATCGTGCGTTACGACCTGGAGAATGATTGCGCGATGCGCACCGCCAAGGGCTTTCTGCAGAAGGCCGACAAGGGTGAGCCTGGCCTACTGATCAGCGAGATCAGCGCCAAATGGCCGTTCGATGGTTATACCGACCCGGCCAAAAGCGAGGCGGCGATCCTGCGCAACGTATTCAAGAAGGGCGATGCCTGGTTTAACACCGGCGACCTGATGCGCGATATCGGCTGCAAGCACGCGCAGTTTGTCGACCGCCTCGGCGATACCTTTCGCTGGAAAGGCGAGAACGTTTCCACTACTGAGGTGGAGAACGTGCTGGGCGCTTTCCCAGGCGTCGAAGATGCGGTGGTCTATGGCGTGGAAATCCCCGGCACCAACGGCCGCTGCGGCATGGCGGCGCTGCGCCTGAGTGAAGGCCAGCAGCTGGATAGCGCCGCACTCGCCGCGCACCTGGATGCCGAATTACCGGTGTATGCCGCGCCGCTGTTTATCCGCCTGCTCGGCGAGGTGGAAACCACCGGCACCTTCAAATACAAGAAGACTGACCTCAAGCAGGCCGCCTACAACCCCGCTGCGGTGCAGGAGCCACTATGGGTGCGCCTGCCGGGCGAGGCGCGCTTTACTCCACTGAACCACAGCCTGTTCAACGCCATCGGCGAGCAGGCCTACCGCTTTTGATTGCCGGCAGCAGACAGGCGAGCAACGCTGCCCGCTACTGCTTGAACTCGAACTGCAGTTGCGCACCCTCGACCGACTCCCAGTAGTCATCACCGCGCTCATTGGTAATCAGCTTGCCGTTAAGCTGAAAAGGCCCCTCAGTTTTATCCTTGTCGCCAAACATAGGCGGCAATAACGGGATCGACAGGTCGCTGAGCGGTGCCACCGGCTGCAGGGGATCAAACACATTGGTATGCAGGCTCAGATCCAGCGGTGCTTTCGGCTCAGCGGGCGCGGGCTCGCGTGCAACCACAGCAGGTTTCGGTTTGGTTTGAGCCGCTGCCGCAGGTTTGGCTTCAGCAGCCTTGGGCTGCGCAGGCTTGCTTACGACGGGTGCCGGCTCGGCCTTGACCGCTTTGCTGGTAACCACCTCTGGCGCCGGTTGCGCATTGACGGTTTCAGCTTTGGCTTTCACGGGTGGGTTGGTGCTTTGCTCACAGGCCGCCAGTGACAAGACAGTCAACAGCAGCGCGAGGCTTCGGATAGGCAACATGGGCAGGTACAAAGGCAGTGACACAAGCCGCTATGCTGGCCTCTGCTCCGCACTCTGGCAAGCGCGCAATCGGTACGGCAGGTAACAACGCGGCGCTCTAGCCTGAGGATCAGCTGGCGGCCACCGAAGTCGATGGCCGCCAGCGACTGACCTACCCCGCCTTATTCCGGCGCCTGCAATTGCTGCAACTGCGCATCGATATCCAGCGCTGGGTGCTCACGCATCAGCTGTAACAGCAGGGTATCGGCCTCGTCCGTCCAGCCATCACGGCGCAACTTGAGCAAGCGTTGCAATTCACTGCGCAGTTGCTGTTCGGCCTGACTGCCTACCGTTTCTGCCGCTTTATCAGGGGCTGATACAGCAGGCGCACGGGCTGCCTGTGGCAGTTGCTCATGCAACGCATCGGCCGCGGACTCTTCACGTAGCAGCTGATTGGAGGCACCGGCCGACAGCTTCTTCTCGGCCTTGGCGGCATCAGCACTGTAGCCCTGGATCAGCGGAGCAGGCTGCGCCGCACGTGAGCGTTCGGCCTCATCAGCAACCACAGCAGATTCCGCCAGCGGCGCGGACATCGGTGCCGTTTGCGGGGCCATCCGCGCCGCAGCCGGCGCCATCGGCGCACCACTGGGCACGGCATCGAAGGCATCCGGAGCCTGCTCGAAGGTGCGCCAGGTCAGGCTTACACCAATTCCCAGGCAAGCGACGCCGGCCAATGCCACCGACCAGCGCTGCCGGCCACCCGCGCCAAACAGCCAGCTGTGCAGGCGCGCGTTCCAGCCCAGCTTGGCCTCGGTTGTGGCCGCGTTGCGCACAGCGGCACTGGCCGCCGCGAGAATCTGCGCATCCAGCAGTGCACTGGGCTCGCCGCCGCTGTGCTGGCGGAAATGCTCAAGCATCTGCCGTTCCTGCTCATCGAGCCTATGTTGGTCGTGGTTCATACGGACAACTCCTCGGCGGCCGGGTCAGCCAGCAGCCGACGTAACTTCTGCAGGGCATAGCGCAAACGGCTCTTGACCGTCTCAGCAGGTATCTGGGTCAGCTCGGCGATCTCGGCCAGCTCCAGATCACCGTGGGCGCGCAGCAGAAACACTTCGCGCTGCTCCGCCGGTAAATCCGCCAGGGCGGCCTCTAAACGCTGCTGATCGCGGCTCAGGCTGAGCTGTTGCTCAGGCCCCGGCTGCGGGTCGTGCGGGGCATGCTGCTGTTCATCGTACTCAGCATGCCCCGCCTGGTGCCGACCATGCTTGCGCCAGGTATCGATCAACCGGTTGCGGCCGATCTGGTACAGCCAGGTCTTGAACAGCACGCTATCGCGCTGTTCACTCTGGCTGCGGATCAGGCTCATCCAGGTGTCCTGAAACACCTCCTCGGCCAGGGCGTGGTCGCCACATAGGCCGAGCAGAAAGCGGAACAGGCCAAGCCGGTGGCGCTGGTACAACTCGGCAAAAGCCGCCGCGTCACCGCGGCGGTAACGCCGCAACAAGGCGGCGTCGTCATCCGTGAGGGGTCGATTCACTGCTGTACTCGTGCGGTAGTTGAACGGTTCGTCGCAGTTTGCAGACTCTGCGCCAGTTCCACCAGCTGTACGAACTCGGCGCGCAGACCGAAGCGGTCATCGCCTTTGGCGTTGCGCGCCAACTCGGCGCTGTCGGCCAGACTGAAGCGCCCGATGTAGGTATCGCCCTTGAGCTGCTGAGCAAAAGCAGCCACCGCGGCAGCAAAGCGCAGGTCCTCACTGGCCTGGCTGATGGCGGGCACGTCACTGGCCTGAATCGGCTGTTCCAGCAATTTGCTGACGTCCTGCCCCGGCGCCTTGTAGCGAATGCGCAGCCAGGCCAGTTCGCCCGCTTTACGGTCGAGTTTTGCAGCGACCTGATAGCGCAGCGGCTCCAGCCAACCCTTGCCGCCCACCGGCACCACTTCATACAGCGCGGTCACGGTATGGCCTGCGCCAATTTCACCGGCATCGACCTTGTCGTTGCTGAAATCCTCACGCTTCAACGCGCGGTTCTCGTAACCCAGCAGGCGATACTCGCTGACCTCAGCTGGGTTGAACTCGACCTGAATTTTCACATCGCGGGCGACCGTCGCCAGGGTCGAGCTGAGCTGATCAACCAGCACCTTGCGCGCCTCGCGCAGGTTGTCGATATAGGCGTAGTTACCATCGCCAGCGTCGGCCAACTGCTCCATCAGCTGTTCGTTGTAGTTATCGGTACCAAAGCCCAGGGTGGTCAGGGAGACGCCGGTTTTGCGCTTGTCGGCGGCCAGTTGCTTGAGCGTCTCAAAGTCGCTGATACCGACGTTGAAGTCGCCATCAGTGGCCAACAGGATGCGGTTGATGCCACCGTCGATAAAGCCCTGCTGCGCCTGCTGATAAGCCAGTTGAATGCCCGACTCGCCCGCCGTGGAGCCGCCCGCTGTGAGCTGGTCGATAGCGGCGCGAATCTTGGCCTTCTCGCTGCCGGATGTTGGCTCCAGCACCACGCTGGATGAGCCGGCGTAGACCACCAGCGATACCTTGTCCTGAGCGCGCAGCTGCTCGACCAGCAGCTTCAAGGTGCTTTGCACCATGGGCAGGCCATCGCGGCGATCCATGGAGCCGGAGACATCCACCAGAAACACCAGATTGGCCGCTGGTAATTCCTCTACGCGCAGATCCGAGGCCTTGATGGCGATACGCAGCAGGCGGCTCTGCGGGTTCCACGGCGTGGCCGCGAGCTCAGTGTGCACGCCAAACGGCACATCGCCCTTGGGCAGCGGATAGGCGTAGGGGAAGTAGTTGACCAGCTCCTCCAGACGCACCGCATCCTGCGGCGGCAGCTGACCGCCATTAAGAAAACGCCGCACATTGGCGTAGCTGCCGGTATCCACATCGATGCTAAAGGTCGACACCGGCGTCTCGGCCACCGCATGCACCGGGTTATTGGCCAGTTTCTGGTACTGCTCGCGATTCTCGTCACGGTAGCCTGGTGGCAAGGCATCGGCCTGTATAGACATCGGCATAGGCGCATACGCCACGCTGGGCATCACCGCCCTCCCCGCCGCCTGGCTTTTACGTTGCAGTTCAGCGGGTGCAGCGGCCAGCTGTTCATGCAACTCGGCACGTTCACGCTTATGGGCCTGATCGCTGAGCGGCGGGCTGCCAGCCTCGGTAGCCGGCGCTTCAGGATTGGCAGCGCTGCACGCGCCGAGGCTGATCAGGACGCCTGCGGCAAAACCGGCAAGCAGAGGACGGGTAAGCAACACGGGGTAAGCAGACATGGGGGTATCTCCTGAGCGATCGAATGAACCATTCGCTCAGGTAGACGCAGCCCTTGGCTACATCGGGTTAAGCCGCTGTTAAAAACTCGCAGCGCCTTCCTGACACAACTGCCCGGCCAGCATGCCCAACGTCATCAAGGCGCGCTCAGCTTCGCGGTTCCACGGGATGCCGCAGTTCAGACGGATGCAGTGGTTGAACTGCTCGGTATTACTGAAGATCAGCCCAGGTGCGATGCTGATGCCCTGCTGCAGCGCGCGCACGTGCAGGTCTTTGGTATTGACCCGCGCCGGCAGGCTGACCCAGAGGATAAAACCGCCCTTGGGCCGGCTCATCTGCGTGCCTTCCGGGAAATATTGCTGCACCGCCAGCTGGAAGGCGCTGAGGTTCTTGCGGTATTCCTGACGGATAAAGCGCAGGTGGCGGTCGTAACCACCGTTCTCCAGATAGGCCGCCACCGCCATCTGCGTCACGCTGCAGGCCGAGTGGGTGCTGAAGGTCTGCAGGCGCTGAATTTCATCCTGATACTTGCCGGCGACAATCCAGCCGATACGCACTCCTGGTGAGAGGGTCTTGGAGAAGCTCGAGCAATACACCACCCGCCCTTCGCGGTCATGGGATTTAAGCGCCTTGGTCGGGCCTTGCTCGAACATCAGTTCACCGTAGATATCGTCTTCGATGATCTGAATATCGTAATCACTGGCCAGACGCAGCAGCTGGCGCTGACGCTCTTCGGGAATGGTGCCACCCAGCGGGTTGCTCAGCCGCGCGGTCAGCACCAGCGCCTTGATCGGCCACTGGTTGGCCGCCAGTTGCAGGGCTTCAAGGCTGATGCCCGTGGTGGGGTCGCTGGGAATCTCGATGACCTTCAGGCCAAGCAGGTCGGCCAGTTGCAGCAGGCCGTAATAGGTCGGCGACTCGGCCGCGATCAAATCACCCGGTTTGGTCAGCACCCGCAGGCTCATCTGCAAGGCGTCTACACAGCCGTGGGTGATTACCACCTCAGTCGGGTCAACCACCACGCCGGCATCGCGCATGCGGATCGCCACCTGGCGCCGTAGCGGCTCGAAGCCTGGGCTGAACATATAGCTGAAAGCCCGCGCACTGTGAAAACGGGTGACCTTGGCCAGTTGCTGGTGCAATGCACGTACCGGCAGGTAATCCACATGCGGCACCGCCGCACCTAGGGGAAACACGCCCTCGCGGCGCGACTCGGTGAGGACCTGATTGATGATGCTGCTGCGCGTCACCAGGCCAGGGCGCTCTACCCGGGCGATATCCGGGGTTGGCGCAGTCAGGGCCGGGGTCTGGTGCACGTAGAAGCCAGACTGTGGGCGGGCGCGGATCAGGCCCTGATCTTCCAGGTTGGCGTAGGCTTGCAGCACAGTCGCATGGCTGACGCTGAGCTGCGCACTCATCTTGCGCACCGAAGGCACACGCTCACCGGGCTGGTAGACGCCGCGACGGATATCTTCCGCCAGTTGCTGGGCAATGCGCTGATAAAGCAACAGATTGGTCATGACCGCGTTCCTGCTTGACTGAACCGTAACAGTAAACCGGGCTTTTACAATTGCACCGGCACAGTTCACTGAATTGTGGGCGATACAGTACCAACCCGCCAGGACTGTAACGGCTCAATCGGTCATTGTATGAATTGTGCGGCGCTGCCTAACGACGCACGCAGGCTGCGGCAGTCTGGATGGCAGGCAATAAAAAGCCCCGGCTAACCGAGGCTTTTGAACGACAGATGGCTTAGCGCGACGAGCCTAAATTACCTTGCTCATCGGAGAACACGATCTCCACCCGACGATTCTGCGCCCGGCCTTTGGCCGAGGCATTTTCGGTTACCGGGAAGCTCTCGCCATGGCCCTGCACGTCGATGCGCTTGGCATCGATGCCCAGATCGATCAGTACATCAGCCACTGCCTGGGCGCGAGCGTGGGACAGTTCGAGGTTTTCCTGGGCATCACCACGGCTGTCGGTATAGCCCTCGATGCGCACGACGCGCCGCGGGTTGAGCTGAAGGAACTGCACCAATTTCAGCACCGTGCGGTTGGCTGACGCCTTGAGGTCACTGTGGCCGGCATCGAACAGCACATCACCCAAGGTCATCACCAGGCCGCGCTCGCTCTGGTTGGTGGCCAGGCTGACCATCTGTTCTTCAAGCCAGTTGCTCTGGTCCTGCACACTGAGCAGCTTGGCTTCACGCAGCGCCAACTGCAGCCGCTGGCGTTCCAGCTCCAGTTTGACCGCACGCTCCTGATTCAGGTTGAGCGTGCTCTTCTGCCCGGCAATCGCACTGTACTGCTGGCTGAGATAGGCATAGTGACTGACATCAGCGGCGCTGCCCCAGTAGCTCGACAGACGATCAGCCTTGGCCAGCGACTCGCCGGCGCGAATCAGGTCCTTGGGTGCGCTGCGCAGCACGTCAGCATCTTCCTTGACCTGCTGGAAGGCGGCGTTCGCGCCCTGCAGTGCCTGGTCACTGGTGCTGGGCGATGAGGCGCAGCCGGTCAACAATACAGCCGCAAAAATCGCCAACAGGCTGAGCTGAGCATGCTTCATTGCAAGCCCCCCAGCTGTTTGCGCAAGCGGTTGATGGCGTTACTCAGCTCGGCCAGTTGCTGCTGGCTTTTTTCGGTCAAGTGCTCAGCTTCGGCCAGCCGCGCATCCAGCTCGGCCTGCTCGGCATACACCCGCGCCTGTTTGTAATCCTCGTCCTGCATGGCCGTTTGTGCCTGGGCGAGTTTTTCCTCAGCCAGGCGCAACGAGGCCGATTGCTCGGCGGAAATACCCAGCGCCTTGGCCTGGCTGAGCGCCTGTTCGGTCAAGCGCAGCTGTTCATTGGGCGCGGGATCAGATGCACAGGCGCTGAGCATGAGCGGCAGCAAGGCCGCACAGATACGTCGATAAATCACAGATTTTCCCTACTGTTCAGCGTCACCGCTGGGTGTGAGCTGTTGATCTTTCCAGCGCTGCAGATTGCGCTGCAGCAAGTCATCCGGCAAACCGCTGGCGATTGCTTCGTTCATTTTCTTCGCCAGCATGCCGCGCAGCCAGGCATCGTTGCAGGCCGAGTTATGCGACAACGTCAGGTACAGGCCTTCACTGGAGATCGGTGGATCAAGCACCAGCAGGTCGCCCTGCATGCCCAGGCTATCGGCCAGCGCCTGCCCCGGGTAACGCTCGTACAGCACGTAGTCGGTACGCCCCAGCAGGAGTTTCTGGAACGCCTGGGTCAGGCTGGCAACGCCTTCCAATGTCAGATTGCCCTTGGCGTAGGCATCAAAAGCCTGGCCAAAACTGTTGTTAACCAGGGTATCGCCGGTGCGATTGCGCAGGTCATCCCAGCCGGCATAGGGGAACTCCGCCCCGCGATGCACCCACACCACACTTGGGGTGAAGTAGAACGCTGGATGCACGTAATCCATAACCCCCAGGCGCGGCAGAGTCAGGAAGGCACCGGCAATCAGGTCGACGCGGCCGGTGCGCACTTCATCCTGCGCCCGCGACCAGGGCCCGGTATAGATGATGTCCACCACCACTCCCAGCTCTTTGGCCAGGTGCTGCAGCAGATCGGCATTGGCGCCGATCAATTGTTGAGGATTCTGCGGGTCACGCCAGAGGTAGGGCGGGTACTCCGGATTACCGGTCGCCACCAGGCGCTCGCACTTACCTGCGGCAACGGCAAACGCCGGCATCAGCAGTGCTGCGAACAGCAGGAGAACCAACCTATAAAAACCACGCTCAAGCATTGGCGACTTCTCGGCTTAACCTTGGATGGGCGTCTGCGGCCACACATCGGGAAACTTCTGGATCATGCTAGCTTAATACGCATCCATACGAATTCGCGATAAAGACTAACCATGAAAAAACTGATCGCAGCCTTGATACTACTGCTCGCCGGCACCGCCGCCCTGCTCTACTTGTCGCCCGCCGCCTTGTTGACGAGCATACAGCTGGTGGAGCGACAGCGTGCCGGGCTGAGTCTCAAACAGATCAGCGTGGGCGATCTTAGCATTCATTACTACGAGGGCGGCCCAAGCAGCGCACAAACCATCCTGATGGTGCACGGCTTTGCTGCCAACAAGGACAACTGGCTGCGTTTCGCCCGCCACCTCAGCCAGGATTATCGGGTTATAGCCCTCGACCTGCCGGGTTTCGGTGCCAGCGACAAACCGGCCGGTAGTTACGATGTCGGCACCCAGACCGAACGCCTGGCCAGCGTGATCGATGCATTGGGCATTGAGCAGTTGCACCTGATCGGCAACTCCATGGGCGGGCATATCAGCGCGCTGTATGCCGCACGCTATCCACACAGAACGCTGTCTCTGGCCTTACTCGACAACGCCGGCATCACATCGCCACAGCCTAGCGAGCTGATGCAACGGCTGCAGCGCGGCGAACCGAATCCGCTGGTGGTGAAGAGCCCCGAGGATTTTCAGCGTTTGCTCGACTTTATCTTCGTGCAGCCGCCCTACCTGACGGAATCGCTCAAGGGCTATTTCGCCGAGCAGGCCATCGCCAACAGCGCGCACTACGACCAGGTATTTGCCCATTTGATCGAGCGCTATATCCCGCTGGAGCCTGAACTACCGAAGATTCAGGCACCCACGCTGATCATCTGGGGCGCAGAAGATCGAGCCTTGCACGTCTCCAGCGTCGAGGTCATGCAGCCGCTGCTGCGCCAACCCAGCGTGGTTATCCTGGCAGATACCGGCCATGCACCAATGATTGAGCGAGCAGAGCTGACCGCGCAGCACTACCGGGCCTTTCTTCAAGCGCTGCCGGATTAGCGAAAAATGCAGGCAAGAAAAAACCCGCTCAGTGAGCGGGTTTTTCTGCACTAGGAAAACCGGCTTAAACCAGTTTCTCCAGCTCAGGTACAGCTTCAAACAGATCTGCTACCAGACCGTAATCGGCTACCTGGAAGATCGGCGCTTCTTCATCCTTGTTGATCGCAACGATCACCTTGGAGTCTTTCATACCGGCCAAGTGCTGGATCGCGCCGGAGATACCGACGGCGATGTACAGCTGAGGCGCAACGATCTTGCCGGTCTGACCGACCTGCATGTCGTTGGGTACGAAACCTGCGTCGACTGCGGCGCGCGAGGCACCTACAGCAGCGCCCAGCTTGTCGGCCAGGGCGTACAGGTGCTTGAAGTTGTCACCGTTCTGCATGCCACGGCCGCCGGAAACGACGATCTTGGCAGCGGTCAGTTCCGGACGATCGGACTTGGCCAGTTCTTCACCGACGAAAGCCGATTTGCCAGCGTCAGCTGCGCCGCCCACTGCTTCAACAGCAGCAGAACCGCCTTCAGCAGCAACCGGATCGAAACCGGTGGCACGCACGGTGATCACTTTAACGGCAGCGGAGGATTGCACGGTGGCGATGGCGTTACCGGCATAGATCGGACGCTTGAAAGTGTCAGCGCTTTCAACAGCGATGATTTCCGAGATCTGATCAACGTCCAGCGCAGCAGCAACGCGTGGCAGGATGTTTTTACCGTTGCTGGTAGCAGCAGCCAGAATGTGGCTGTAGCCCTTGCCCAGCTCAGCTACCAGCGGCGCGACGTTTTCCGGCAGCTGGTGTGCGAAAGCGGCGTTGTCAGCAACCAGCACCTTGGCCACGCCAGCAATTTTGCCAGCAGCTTCGGCAGCAGCGCCGCAAGCGGAACCGGCAACCAGAACGTGGATGTCGCCACCGATCTTCGCAGCAGCTGCAACAGTGTTCAGCGTGGCTGGAGCCAGGGCGGCATTGGTGTGTTCAGCGATAACCAGGATAGTCATTTAGATTACCTTCGCCTCGTTCTTCAGTTTCTCGACCAGTTCAGCCACGGACTTGACCTTGATGCCAGCGCTGCGGGTAGCAGGCGCTTCGACTTTCAAGGTTTTCACGGTGGATGCGGTGGAAACGCCCAGATCAGCCGGGGTTACAGTTTCCAGCGGCTTCTTCTTGGCTTTCATGATGTTCGGCAGCGACGCATAACGCGGCTCGTTCAGACGCAGGTCAGTGGTCACGATGGCCGGCAGGCTCAACGCAACGGTCTGCAAACCGCCGTCGATTTCGCGGGTTACGTTGACCTTGTCACCGGCAACTTCCACTTTGGAAGCGAAAGTACCCTGGCCGAAACCAGTCAGCGCGCCCAGCATCTGGCCGGTCTGGTTGTTGTCGCTGTCGATGGCCTGTTTACCCAGGATCACCAGCTGCGGCTGCTCTTTGTCGACCACTGCCTTGAGCAGTTTGGCCACCGCCAGAGAGTTCAGCTCGTCGCTGGATTCAACCAGGATGGCACGATCAGCACCCAGCGCCAGCGCGGTACGCAGCTGCTCTTGAGCAGTGGCCGGGCCGATGGTGACGACAACGATCTCGCTCGCCACGCCTTTCTCTTTCAGGCGTACAGCTTCTTCCACGGCGATTTCGCAGAAGGGGTTCATCGACATCTTGACGTTGGCAAGATCAACGCCGCTGTTGTCCGCTTTGACGCGAACTTTGACGTTGTAGTCGACCACTCGTTTGACAGCTACAAGAACCTTCATGGATTCCTCGTTACTCTCCGGTGAATAAGAATGTCGCCAGAAGCGAACATGGCGGGGAACAGCAGACCGGCCGGAACCGGGAGTCGACCAATAACGGCAGACACAAAACCGCCCGTATCTTGACCGCACGACCTAGACTGGTCAATACAACGAAGCGGCCAATCGTCAGCGATGTAGTAAGATTCTAACAGCCCTACAGAAAATTCAAACAAACGTTTGTATTGGCCCATCCGAAGGGTCTGGATATAATGCGCCAGCATCGCTCATGGAACGAGCTCGATCGCCAAATAAAATTAGAGAGCCCTGAGTAGGAGATTGCCTGTGGAACGCGAATTTATGGAATTCGACGTCGTCATCGTCGGCGCCGGCCCTGCTGGTTTGTCCGCCGCCTGCCGACTGAAGCAGAAAGCCGCCGAAGCCGGCAAAGAAATCAGCGTCTGCGTGGTCGAAAAAGGCTCCGAAGTCGGCGCACACATTCTTTCCGGTGCGGTGTTCGAGCCGCGCGCATTGAATGAACTGTTTCCTGACTGGAAAGAGCTCGGCGCCCCGCTCAACACGCCGGTCAAGCGCGATGACATCTACGTGCTCAGCAATGCAGAGAAGGCCACCAAGGTTCCGGACTTCTTTGTACCCAAGACCATGCACAACCATGGCAACTACATCATTTCCCTGGGCAACCTGTGCCGCTGGCTGGCGCAGCAGGCAGAAAACCTCGGCGTAGAAATCTACCCAGGCTTCGCTGCCCAGGAAGCGCTGATCAACGAAGAAGGCGCGGTCTACGGCATTCTCACTGGCGATCTGGGTGTTGACCGCGAAGGCCACCCGAAAGAGGGTTACTACACCCCAGGCATGGAACTGCGCGCCAAGTACACCCTGTTCGCCGAAGGCTGCCGTGGCCATATCGGCAAGCAGCTGATCAAGAAATTCAACCTCGACTCCGAAGCCGATGCTCAGCATTACGGCATCGGCATCAAGGAAATCTGGGACATCGACCCGGCCAAGCACGAGCAAGGCCTGGTGGTGCACACCGCCGGCTGGCCGCTGGATATAGTCGCAAGCGAAAACACTGGTGGCTCCTTCCTCTATCACCTGGAAAACAACCAGGTGGTAGTCGGTCTGATCGTCGACCTGTCGTACAGCAACCCGCACCTGTCGCCGTTCGATGAGTTCCAGCGCTACAAGCACCACCCGGTGATCGCTCAGTACCTGGAAGGCGGCAAGCGCGTCGCTTACGGTGCCCGCGCCATCTGCAAAGGCGGCCTCAACTCGCTGCCGAAGATGGTCTTCAACGGCGGCGCCCTGATCGGTTGCGACCTCGGCACCCTGAACTTTGCCAAGATCAAGGGCAGCCACACCGCCATGAAATCCGGCATGCTCGCTGCTGACGCCGTGGCTGACGCGCTGTTTGCAGGCAAGGAAGGCGGCGACCAGCTGACCGGCTACGTCGACGCATTCAAGGCCAGCTGGCTGTACGACGAACTGTTCCGCAGCCGTAACTTCGGCCCAGCGCTGCACAAGTTCGGCCCACTGGTTGGTGGCGGCTTCAACTGGCTCGACCAGAACATCTTCGGCGGCAAGATCCCGTTCACCCTGCATGACACCAAGCCGGATTACGCCTGCCTGAAGCCAGCAGCAGACGCGCAGAAGATCAGCTACCCGAAGCCCGACGGCAAACTCAGCTTCGACAAGCTCAGCTCGGTATTCCTCTCCAACACCAACCATGAAGAGGAACAACCCTGCCACCTGAAGCTCACCGACCCGAGCATTCCGCTGAGCAAGAACCTGCCTATGTACGACGAACCGGCGCAGCGCTACTGCCCAGCCGGCGTTTACGAAATCGTCACCAAGGAAGATGGCGAGCAGAAGTTCCAGATCAACGCGCAGAACTGCGTGCACTGCAAAACCTGTTACATCAAGGACCCGGCCCAGAACATCAACTGGGTGGCCCCTGAAGGCACCGGCGGGCCTAACTACCCCAATATGTAAGACGCAAAAAAGGCTCCTTCGGGAGCCTTTTTGTTTGAAGTGCAGCGTTCGGTTTCCCGAGTGCTGGTCATGCCTTTTTGTAGCCCGGATGCAATCCGGGACCAATCTTGAACCCTGCCAGCGGGCCCCTGGATTTCATCCAGGCTACGTACTGTTATTCCGGCAACGGGCCGATAGGGAAGAACTCACCACCGCTCCACACACCCAGCCAGGTTTTACCATCGAGCTCGCGCGGTACCGCCAGCTCAACCAGCTGATAGAACACATTGCGGTGGATCAGCGCCTCGAGATTAGTCCGCACATGCACATAAGGCGCGGGTTCCTCGGTCAGAGCGTCCAGTTCGACCCGCAATGGGTGCTCGCTACCTGCCACCACCTCATCCTCCACATTGGTGACAAAGCGCAGCACCTGCATCTCGCCCTCACCTTCTACCTGCAGGCTGACCGCCACAAAGGGCGCGTCATCAACCTGGATGCCGACCATTTCCACCGGTGTTACCAGCACGTACTTGTCGCCATCGCGGCGAATAATGGTGGAGAACAGTTTGACCATGGGCTTGCGCCCGATCGGCGTGCCCATATAGAACCAAGTGCCGTCGCGAGCGATACGCATATCGATGTCGCCGCAGAATTCGGGATGCCACAGGTGCACCGGCGGCAAACCTTTGCCCTCACCTTTGGGTATCTGCGCCAGCAGGTCGCCGGCCTTGCCTGTATCTGTCATCACTCAACGCCCCAAGCCCAATAAACGCCGCGCGTAATCCTGCAGCGCCGGACCGATCAGGTCCTCAGGCTTGGCATCATAAAGCGTCAGGAAGCCTCCGCGGCTACGAATGCGTGTGGTGTCGACCAAATAGCGAGTATTGGTCTCGATCAGCATCAACTGAATCACCCCGCGATCGGTGCCCAGACGATCCAGCGCCTCCTGATCCTCCCATTCCTCAACGGTGCCGATACGGTCATCGGCATAGGCAAAGCGGCTGTACAGCAGATAGTGCGCGCCGGCCTCACGGGCCTCGGCCAGCGACTCTTCCAGGCCTAATGGCGCCTTGGCGCGACGCACCATGGGGAAATACTCGATAAAGCCCTTGTAGGCCTCCTCCGCCACCACATTGGGCCGTGGATAGGCTGAGCCCGGCGGCACAAAATGGCCTTGAGCGATATAAATGAACGAATCGGCCTGTAAGCGCCAAGGGCTCGCGCGGCGCGTCTGGCTGTGGTCGAGCACGCCGACATCGCGCAATTGATAAATCGCTTCATCTGCCAGATCACTGGCCTTCATGCAGCCGCTCAGCAGCAGCACACCCACTATCAGCAACAGACTACGCATCACGCCTCTCCCGCAGCCGGTGACAAAAAACCGGCGGATAGCGCCTAGATGCAGATTTCACGCCAGCTATCGCAACGCAAAAACAGCGCACCAGCAAACCCTTGTGGCGTACATCCCTGCGCAGGCTATTGAACAGGAAAGAACAGCAAACATAGCCAAATCCAACTTTCCCGTAGTAGAACACCGTTAAAACCTACAGCCCTAAGCATGAAAAAAGCCGACTTTCATCATGCCCACTTCTACTGGACCCTCATATGCAGCCCCACCTCATCGCACTGACCATCCTGCCCCTGCTGACCATGCTAGGCGCCTGCAGCACCGCCGAAACCCCGGCAACGCCACGACCACAACCAGCCGAAGCGACCTCGACCGAGGCTTACATGCATTGGCTGGGCCGCTGGCAAGGCACGGAAGGCACTTACTTGGAGCTGAGTCATCACGACCGCGCTTTCACCGTACTGATTCATGATCTCGACGGAGCCGCCACCTACCCGGGGGATGCGCAGGCCGACGGCATCGTGTTCGTTCGCGCAGGACGCTTCGAGCGCCTGCACAGCGGTGACGGCAAGGCCACCGGAATGAAATGGCTACTGGACAAGCGCGACTGCCTGGTGATCCGAGACGGTGAGGGTTACTGCCGCGACTGAAGCCGAACCAGCCCGCTTGCGATCAACTGATCAGCTGGTTAACGTCGCGCACCTAATCAGGAGATAACCGATGCGTTTCAGCCGCCCTTTTTGCTTTGCCTTGTTGCCACTGCTCGCCAGTTGCCAGGTGTTCACCGACAAACCCGCCGAGCCGCTGATCCAGCAGACGCGCATGCAAGGCGAGCTGAGCCTGAACGCGGGCCAGTTGCTGTTTCGCCCCTGCCAGGAACAACGTCAATTTATCCTCAAGGAAGACAGTGCAGCCGAGCTGAGCAGCGATGCCAGCACGCTGTTCGGTGATGGCCACGCCACGCTGTATGTCGATATGCGCGGCCAGTTGCAGGCCAATGCGCAGAAAGGTGTCGACGGCCAGTTCGTGCCGAGCCAGGTGTACCGCGTGCAGGCTGAAGGCCATGGCTGCACGGACATCAACTTCGCCCGCACCATCCTGCGTGCCAGCGGCCACGAACCGGGCTGGAATATCGCGGTAAGCAATCAGGGGCTGATTCTCAACCGCCCTGGTCAGGAGCCACAGGCGCTGCCTTATCTGGAGGAGCAATTGCCCGAAGGCCGCCTTAACCTCAGCAGCGAAGCCAACGGCCAACGCCTTGATCTATGGGTCGCTCGGCAGCGTTGCGTCGACGGTATGAGTGGCGCAGTGCAGCACCTGAGCGCCGAGTTGCGCCTCAATGGGCAAGTCCTGCGGGGCTGCGCCTACCTGGGCGGCGCACGCAACGATTAGCAATCAGATAGCTGAGATAGATCAGCCGAGCGGCAGACGATTGGCCTAAGCTGCAAGGGAAGTCAGCCAAAGGGATATCGTTATGCTGCGCATTGCTATCAATGGATATGGCCGTATCGGTCGCTGCCTGGTGCGCGCGTTGTTTGAACGCAAACTGGAACAGCAGATTCACCTCACCGCGATCAATGATCTGGGCGAGCAAAGCACCCTCGCCCACCTCACCCGCTTCGATTCGACGTTCGGCCGCTTTCCTGGGGAGATCAGCCTGGATGGCGATACCTTGCTGGTAAACGGCCATCCGATCCAGCTGCTGCGTGAGCGCGAAGTAACCAACCTACCCTGGCGGGAGCACGCGGTGGATCTGGTGCTCGAATGCACCGGCAAGCTGAAGAAGCGCGAACAGGTCGAACAGCACATCAGCGCCGGCAGCCCGAGGGTGTTGCTCTCACATCCGCTGGACAGTGCCGACCTGACCGTGGTCTACGGCGTCAATCACCAGTTGTTGGGCGATCAGCAGATCGTGTCCAACGCCTCCTGCACCACCAACTGCCTGGCACCAATGGCCAAGGTGCTGCACGAGGCCGTGGGCATTCGTCAGGGGCTGGTCAACACCATCCACTCCTACACCAACGACCAGAACCTGCTGGACAAAACCCACAGCGACCTCTACCGCGCCCGCGCCGCCGCGTTGTCGATGATCCCCACCAGCACTGGCGCGGCCAAGGCCATCGGCCTGGTGATGCCGGAACTGGTCGGCCGCCTGGATGGGTTGTCGATACGCGTACCGACGCCCAACGTGTCGCTGGTCGATCTGACCTTTACCAGCGAACGCCCGACCAGCCGCGAAGCGATCAACGCCGCGCTAAAGGCCGGCGCCTTGCAGTTGCCGCCAGGGGTGATGGAATGCAATGAGCTGGCGCTGGTGTCCAGCGACTTCAACGGCTACCCAGTGTCCTGCGTGGTCGACCTCAGTCACACCCGTGTGCAGGGAGACCTGGTCAAGGTTTTGGCCTGGTATGACAACGAGTGGGCCTTCGCCAACCGCATGCTCGATGTAATGCTGGCCTGGGTAAAGCCTGAGGCGCGCTAGCACTCAGCCATATGACAGGCCGCGGCCGCTATCGGCGGCGGCCTTTAGCCACGGATCAGGCGTATAATCGCCGCCTTTTAAAAGCTGCCGGGTTGCCTCCGGCCCTGAAAGTGGAACGCCCCCATGCTACGCATCACCGAACTCAAGCTGCCCCTCGATCATCCCGAGGAGGCCCTGCGCCCAGCCATCGTCCAACGCCTGGGGATTGCCGACAGCGAGCTGCTCGACTTCAGCCTGTTCAAGCGCAGCTACGATGCGCGCAAAAAATCCACTGAAATGCACTTTATCTACACCATCGACTGCGAGCTGCGCGATGAAGCGGCGCTGCTGGCCAAGTTCAGCGATGACCGGCATATCAGCATCACCCCGGATACCGCCTACAAACCTGTCGGCATGGCGCCCGAGAACCTCGCCGAGCGTCCGCTGGTAGTTGGCTTTGGCCCGTGCGGGATTTTCGCTGCGCTGATTCTCGCCCAGGCCGGACTCAAACCCATCGTGCTGGAACGCGGCACCGAAGTGCGCCAGCGCACCAAGGACACCTGGGGCCTGTGGCGCAAGAACGTGCTTAACCCGGAGTCCAACGTGCAGTTCGGCGAAGGCGGTGCCGGCACCTTCTCCGACGGCAAGCTGTACAGCCAGATCAAGGACCCCAAGCATTACGGGCGTAAGGTGCTGCAGGAGTTCGTCAAAGCCGGCGCGCCAGAGGAAATTCTCTACGTCAGCAAACCGCATATCGGCACCTTCCGCCTCACCGGCGTGGTCGCCACCATGCGCGAAGAGATCAAAGCGCTGGGCGGCGAAGTACGCTTTCAGCAGCGCGTCAGTGACGTGCTGATCGAAGGCGACCGGCTGGGTGGTCAGCTCAAGGGCGTGGTACTCGACAGTGGCGAGCAGATTCTCAGCCGCCAGGTGATCCTGGCCCTGGGCCACAGCTCGCGTGACACCTTCCGCATGCTGCATAAGCGCGAGGTGTTTATGGAAGCCAAGCCGTTCTCGGTGGGTTTTCGTATCGAGCACCCGCAAGGCCTGATTGACCGTGCGCGACTGGGCAAATACGCCGGCCATCCCAAACTTGGGGCGGCGGACTACAAGCTGGTGCACCACGCCAAAAATGGCCGCTCGGTCTACAGCTTCTGCATGTGCCCAGGCGGCACCGTGGTGGCGGCCACCTCGGAGCCAAACCGGGTTGTGACCAACGGCATGAGCCAATACTCGCGCAACGAGCGCAACGCCAACGCTGGCATCGTCGTCGGTATCACCCCAGAGCAGGATTATCCGGGTGGCCCGCTGGCTGGGGTTGAGCTGCAAGAGCAGCTGGAGTCGCAGGCCTACCTGCTCGGCGGCAGCACCTACGAAGCGCCAGGGCAGCTGGTTGGCGACTTTATCGCCGGCAAACCTTCTACAGAGCTGGGCAGCGTCGAACCATCCTACAAACCGGGGATCAAGCTCGGTGACCTGGCTTTGGCCCTACCGGACTTTGCCATCGAAGCCATCCGCGAAGCCCTCCCGGCTTTCGGCAAGCAGATCAAAGGTTTCGACCTGCATGATGCGGTGCTCACCGGCATCGAAACCCGCACCTCCTCACCGCTGCGCATCACCCGTGGCGCGGATATGCAGAGCCTGAACGTACGCGGCCTGTACCCCGCTGGCGAAGGCGCGGGTTACGCCGGCGGCATTCTCTCCGCCGGGGTGGACGGCATTCGTGTGGCCGAAGCACTGATTCGCGACATGCTGGGGATTGCCGAGCCAACCTAAGCCAGCAACAGTACGTAGCCCGGATGTAATCCGGGGCAGGTTTGGCAGGCGCGGGGATTTCCCGGATTGCATCCGGGCTACGGCGAGTCAGCCACTCGAGCTTTGTAGGAGGGGCTTTAGCCGAGAAAGGACTAGCAACCGCTCGCGGTTAAAGCGCCGCCCACGAAACAGCGCAACCTATCTGCGTTACAGCCCCGCCGTGGGCAAGTCACCGGGTAGCGCGACGCCGCGCTCGGCGCAATCGGCCACCGCGGCGATTAGCTCAGTCAGGTCGAAACCCTGAGCACTAAGCCAGTCCGGGTTGTAGTAAGTGTCGGCATAGCGCTCGCCGCCATCGCAGAGAATCGCCACCACCGAGCCGGACTCGCCAGCCGCAACCATGCGCTGCGCCACCAGCAACGCGCCGATCAGATTGGTACCGCTGGAGCCACCCACTTTGCGGCCCAGGCGCTGCGCGAGGTAATGCATGGCGGCCAAGGAAAGCGCATCCGGCACCTTGCACATGGCGTCGATCACCGTCGGTAAAAAGGACGCCTCGACCCGTGGCCGGCCAATACCTTCGATACGCGAACCGTGGTTCAGGCACAGGCTGGCATCACCGGTGCGGTAGTAATCGAAGAACACCGAACGCTCGGCATCGGCGCACAGCACCTGGGTGTTGTGGCGGCGATAGCGGACATAGCGGCCCAAAGTGGCCAAGGTACCGCCGGTGCCGGGGCTGGACACCAGCCAGCTCGGTTCGGGAAAGCGCTCGCTGCGCAGTTGCTGGAAGATCGACTCGGCAATATTGTTGTTGGCGCGCCAGTCGGTGGCGCGCTCGGCGTAGGTGAACTGATCCATAAAATGCCCACCGCTCTCACGCGCCAGGCGCTCGGACTCGGCATAAATCTGCGTCGGGTCCTGCACCAGATGGCTCTGCCCGCCGTAGAAGGCGATTTGCGCAATCTTCTCCTTCGAGGTGCTGGCCGGCATCACCGCGATAAACGGCAGCCCCAGCAAACGGGCGAAGTAGGCCTCGGAGATTGCCGTGGAACCGCTGGACGCCTCGATCACCGGCGCACCGGGCTTGAGCCAGCCGTTGCATAGCGCATAGAGAAACAACGAGCGCGCCAGGCGATGCTTGAGGCTGCCGGTGGGATGGCTGGACTCGTCCTTGAAATACAACTCGACGCCCGGCAACCCCGGCAGCGCCAGGGGAATCAGATGGGTATCGGCGCTGCGCTGAAAATCCGCCTCGATGATGCGGATCGCTTCACGCGCCCAGGTTCGTCTATCACTCATCACTCTGCCCTCAATCCAGAACACCAGCAGGCATGGGCGTCGCGCCTTGCCACTGACTCAGTAACACGCCGGCAAACACCAATGCCGCCGCCAGCATCTGCACGGCATTCAGGCTTTCGCCCAATAGCAGTATGGCGAACAGCAGGGTGAACACCGGGATCAGGTTGGTAAAGCCCGACGCCTGGCTGGCCGGCAAGCGACTGACGCCGAAGTTGTACAGCCCGTAAGCGCCCACTGTGACCAGAATGCCCAGGTACGCCACCGCGCCCAGGCCCATGGGGCTGACGCTGGTTGGCAGCGGCGCGCTGAACCAGGCCAAGGGCAGAAAGAAAATGGTGCCAACAAAAGCCACCATGGCGGTCAGCAGAAAGGGCGAATAGCGTGATGACAGGTGTTTGAGCAGCAGGGTGTAACCCATGGCGCAAAGCATCGCGAGCAGCTCGTAGAAGTTGCCGAGAATCGGGTTGCTGGCGTGTTCATCGGCGCTGCCGGCCAGGCTCAGCCAGACGGCGCCGATCAGCGCCAGGAGAAACCCCGCCAGAGTGATGCGGCTGATCCGCTCACGCAGGAAAATAAACGCGCCGACTGCCACCAGCAGCGGCAGCAAGGCGGTAACCATGCCCGCCTGTGCGGCGCTGGTATGCTGCAGCGCCAGGGCTTCGAAGAGGAAATACAGACAGGGTTCGCAAGCCGCCAGACCTAGCAGGTACTTCCAGTCACCAGCGCGGTAGTGCATTTGCCCACGCCAGCGCCAGGCCAGTAAAAACACCAGACTGCCCAAAGCCATGCGAGCGAAGATCACCCACAGCGGCGGTAACTCGGCAAAGGCCAGTTTCAGCGCAATAAAGGAACTGCCCCACAGCGCCATGGCGATCACCAGGCAGATCACCGCCACACTTCTGCCTCGCCCACTCATACATGCCCCACGCAAAACGGCAGTGTAGGCAGGCCCAAGCAGGGATAACAGATACAGTCAGGCGCGCGAACTGTGTGGCTGGTTGCTGGGATGGGGAAAGCACATCCCGGATTTCACCCGGGCTACGGGCTGCTCGACACCTTATTGCTCCCAGGGCTTACCGCGAGTCTGCTCACTGATCCGCAGCTTCTGCTGCAGCGCGGCTTTGGCCAGCATATGGGCGCTGACCGGTGCGGTGATAAACAGAAACAGGGCGATCAGCAGCTCATGCAGGCTGACGCCTTCACCCCGAAAGCTGAAGTAGATCAGCGAGGCGATCACCATGCCGCCCACGCCCAGGGTGCTGGCCTTAGTCGGGCCGTGCAGGCGCATAAAGAAGTCCGGCAGGCGGTACAGACCGATTGCACCGATCAAGGCGAACAGGCTGCCGATCAGCAGAAACAGCGCCACCAGCGCTTCGATCCAGAAAGCCATCAGATGCTCCTCATTCGATGATGTCGCCGCGCAGCAGGTACTTGGCCACAGCCACCGTGCCGATAAAGCCCATGACCGCAATCAGCAGGGCCGCTTCAAAATACAGATCGCTGCCCAGCCAGATGCCAAACAGCACCAGCATGGCAATCGCGTTGATATACAGGGTATCCAGGGCCAGGATGCGGTCGGGCAAATCCGGGCCGATGATCAGGCGCGCCATGGTCAGTACCAGGGCCAGGCCGATGATCACCAGGCACAGCGGAATCACGTAGGCGAGCATGTGAATACCTCCAGCAAGGGTGCTTCGTAGCGCTGTTTGATTTCCGCCACCAAGGCTTCGGCGTCCGGCACATCCAGGCCGTGCACCAGCAACAGCTTGCGGTCATCGCTGAGGTCGGCAGACACCGTGCCCGGGGTCAGCGAGATGATGCTGGTGAGCATGGTCAGGGCCAGTTCATCTTCCAGCAGCAGGGGGATTTCCACGAACGCCGGGCGCAGTTTGGCGGGCGGACCGAGGATCAGTTTGGCCACCTGCAGGTTGGCCATGACGATATCGCCGAGGATGCGTAGCAGAAACAGGCACAGCTTGAAGGGCTTGTAGACCCGTGGCGGGTTGATCCAGAACACCTGGGTCAATAGCGGAATCGCCCAGCCGAGCAGCATACCGAGCAGCCAGTGACCCAGGCTCAGGTCATTCATCAACAACAGCCAGACCAGCAGCAGGCACAGGCTCAGCAGCGGATGAGGTAACCAGCGACGTGCTTTCATCGTGCAGCTCCCGATTCGATGATGTGCCGGTACAACGCCAGGTCATGCAGCTGACTGGCCGTGGCCTCGACATAACTGAGCAGCGGCGCGGCACCAACCATCAGCAGCAAGCTGAGCAGCAGCAAGCCGGCGCAGGCCAGCAGCCGACCGTAATCCAGTTCTGCGCTGTCCAACTGGCTCAGGCCGACGCGCCAGAACAGCATGCTGCCGGCGCGGCTCAGGGCAATCAGGGTCAGCAGGCCGCCACCCAGCACAATCGGCCAGAGCAGCAGCGCCTGCAGGCCAGGTTCCAGCGAGCGCAGCAACAGCAGCTTGCCGATAAACCCGGAGAGCGGCGGCAAACCGGCCACAGCAATCGCGCCGAAAAAGAACAAACCACCGAGCAAATGCGGGTTCTGCAGGGCCGGGCCCTGCACCAGCAGCGCCTGTTTTTCACCACGCTGACGGGCAATCAAGTCAGCCAGCAGGAACAGCCCACCGGCCACCCAGGTGCTGTGCACCAGGTAATACAGGGCAGCGGCCAGGGCTTGCTCGGTGCCGATGGCAATACCAGCGAGCAAGGTGCCGACCGACACCACCACTAGATAGGCCAAGAGGCCCTGCAGGCTTACCGCCGCCAGCGCGCCGATCACGCCCAGCGCCAGGGTCAGCAGGGCAATTGGCCAGAGCCAGTCGTTGGCCATATTGGCCAGGCTGCCAGCATCGTCACCGAAGATCAGCGTGTACACGCGGATGATCGAATACAGGCCGACCTTGGTCATGATCGCAAACAGCGCAGCGACCGGCGCAGTGGCCGAGGCATAGGCCTTGGGCAGCCAGAAATACAGCGGCAGAAACGCCGCCTTGAGGCCGAATACCACCAGCAGTAACAAACCGGCAGCGCCGAGCAGCGCTGCATCATCCGGCCCGGCAGCGGCAACGCGACTGGCCATATCGGCCATATTCAGGGTACCGGTGATGCCATACAGCACGCCCACCGCAAGCAGGAAGAACGCCGACCCCACCAGGTTCAGCACCACGTAATGCAGCCCCGCACGCACCCGCTCTACTCCGCCGCCATGCACCAACAGCGCGTAGGAGGCGATCAGCAGGATTTCGAAGAATACGAACAGGTTGAACAGATCGCCGGTGAGAAAGGCGCCGTTGATGCCCATCAACTGGAACTGGAACAACGCATGGAAACTCTGCCCGCGCTGATCATCACCCCGCACTGCATACAGCAAGGCAAAGCTGCCGAGCACCGCCGTGACCACCAGCAGCAAGGCGCTCAGGCGATCAAGCAGCAGGATGATGCCGAACGGCGCTGCCCAGTTACCGGCGGCATACACCTGCAGCACGTCCTGATCAGCCAGCCAGAGCAGATAGCCGCTCAATGGCAGCAGCATCAAGGTGGCCAGCAGTGACAGGCTGCGTTTGACTCGCAGGCTCAGGCCCGCGCCCAGCAGCAACAGGCTGCCGGCAAACATCGGCAGCAGAATGGGCAGGATCAAGCCGTGGTTCATTGCGCAGGCTCCTGGCCGTCAACATGGTCGGTCTGGGTTTCGCCCACGCTGCGCAGCGCCAGCACTACGACGAAGGCGGTCATGGCAAAGCCGATCACGATGGCGGTCAGCACCAGCGCTTGCGGCAGCGGGTCAGCGTATTCGCTGCTCTTGCCGATCACCGTGACCACGCCGCTCTGCAGGCGGCCCATGGCAAACAGGAACAGGTTGACCGCATAGGAAATCAGCGTCAGCCCCAGCACTACCGGGAAGGTCCGCGCGCGCAGCAGCAGGTACACACCGCTGGCGGTGAGGATGCCCAGGGTTGCGGCAAATATGGCTTCCATCTCAAAGCACCTCTTGTACAGCTTTTTCCTGGGTCAACTTGCCCAGGTTGGCGAGAATCAGCAGGGTCGCGCCGACAACCGTCAGGTACACGCCCAGATCGAACAGCATGGCGGTGGCCAACTCGATTTCACCGACCAGCGGGATATGGAAATGACCGAAGGCCGAGGTCAGGAACGGCCGATCAAACAGCCAGCTGCCCAGGCCGGTCAGCCCGGCAATCAACACGCCAAGGCCGGCCATGCCCTGGTAATTCAGCGGCAGGCGCGACTGCGTCCACTGCACGCCGCT
This sequence comes from Pseudomonas sp., assembly GCF_030684895.1. Taxonomy (GTDB): domain Bacteria; phylum Pseudomonadota; class Gammaproteobacteria; order Pseudomonadales; family Pseudomonadaceae; genus Aquipseudomonas. Next base: position 62,214 of record NZ_JAUXXP010000013.1, read on the forward strand.
GGCGACGTATTGCAAGATCAACGCCACCGCTGTCACCAGGCCGGCGATAAAGCCGCCACCCGGCAGGTTATGCCCGCGCAGGAAGATAAACACCGAGACCAGCAGCGCCATCGGCAACAGCACCCGCGACAGGGTGGCGAGGATCAGCGGATGACGATCACGTGCCCAACTGCGGCCCTGCGCATCGACCTTCGGCTGAATCAGGCGCAGGCCATCGAGCAGTGCGAAGATGCCCACTGCGGCAATCGCCAGCACGGTGACCTCGCCGAGGGTATCGAAGCCACGGAAGTCCACCAGAATCACATTGACCACGTTGGTGCCGCCACCGCCCGGCACACTGTTCTCCAGGAAGAATGCGGAAATGCTGTCGTACGGCCGCGTCAGCACGGCGAACACCAGCATCGCCACCATCACGCCAGTGCCAACCGCCAGGGTGAAATCGCGCAGGCCGCGCAGACTGCTCGACTCGATACGGGTCTGCGCCGGTAGGAAGAACAGCGCGAGCATCAGCAGGATGATGGTCACCACCTCTACTGACAGCTGGGTCAGGGCCAAATCCGGTGCCGAATAACGGGCGAAGGCCAGGGCCACCATTAATCCAACCACGCTGAGCATCAGCAACGAAACCAGGCGCTGGCGATGGAAGACCACCGTCACCAATGCGGCCAGGGCCATGATGCCCAGGCCCAAGGCGGTGATGCCGTCGATCTCGGCCATGGCCACTGGACCGCTGATCTGCGGCAACGAACTCAGCCCCTGAGTCACCACCAGCAAGGCGGTCGCCAGCAGCAGCGCCAGGTAGCGCTGCAGCGACGCATTCTCCAGCCAGTGGGTGATCGCGCTAGACACCTTGACCAGGATCAGCACGCCGCGCTCGAACAACAGCTTGGCATCCACACTCGGCAGACCGGCATACCAGCGAAACAGCGGCTGACGGAACACATACACCAGAATCCCGCCAAATAGAGCGATAAAACTCATCAGCAATGGCAGGTTGAAGCCATGCCAGATTGCCAGGCTGTAACTCGGCACCTCGCCGCCCAGGGTAGCGGCGGCGGCAGCAGCCAACAGCGGCGCCACGGTATAGGCCGGCACGATACCCACCAGCAGGCAGAGGAACACCAGAATTTCCACTGGCACCTTCATATAGCGCGGCGGCTCATGCGGCGGGTAATGCGGCAGGTCGACCGGCTCGCCGTTGAAGAACACATCGTGGATAAAGCGCAGCGAATAGGCCACCGAGAACACCCCAGCCAGGGTAGCCGCCGCTGGAATCACCCAGTTGAAACTGCCCAGCAGGTGTTGGTTGAGGGTTTCGCTAAAGAACATTTCCTTGCTGAGGAAGCCGTTGAGCAGCGGCACCCCGGCCATTGCCGAGGCCGCCACCATGGCCAGCACGGCCGTATGCGGCATGTACTTCCACATACCGTTGATGCGCCGCATGTCGCGGCTGCCGGTTTCGTGATCGATGATCCCCGCGGCCATAAACAGCGAGGCCTTGAAGGTGGCGTGGTTGATGATGTGGAACACCGCCGCCACGGCGGCCAGGCGGGTGTCCAGGCCGAACAGCAAGGTGATCAAGCCCAGGTGGCTGATGGTCGAATAGGCCAGCAGGCCCTTGAGGTCATGCTGAAACAACGCCATCCCGGCACCGACCAGCAAGGTCACCAGGCCGGTGATGCTGACCAGGTAGAACCACCACTCAGACCCCGCCAAGGCTGGGTACAGACGCGCCAGCAGAAACACCCCAGCCTTGACCATGGTCGCCGAGTGCAGATAAGCAGACACCGGCGTCGGCGCGGCCATGGCGTGTGGCAGCCAGAAATGGAACGGGAACTGCGCCGACTTGGTGAACACCCCCAGCAGCACCAAAATCAGCGCCAGCGGGTACAGCTCGTGGGCGCGAATGGCGTAACCGGCTGCGAGCACCTGAGACAACTCGAAACTGCCGGCGATATGGCCGATCAGCAGAATCCCGGCAAACAGCGCCAGGCCACCACCGCCCGTCACGGCCAAGGCCATGCGTGCGCCTTTGCGTGCATCCGAACGGGCGCCCCAGAAGCCGATCAAGAGGAACGACGACAGGCTGGTCAGCTCCCAGAACATCAGCATCAGCAGCAGGTTTTCCGACAGCACCACGCCGAGCATGGCGCCCATAAACAGCAGGAGGAAGGCGAAGAAACGCCCCATCGGCTCCTTCTTCGCCAGGTAGTAGCGCGCGTAGAGAATAACCAGCAGGCCGATGCCGAGAATCAGCAGGGCAAACAGAAAGCCCAGGCCATCCAGGCGCAGGCTGAGGTTCAGGCCCAGGGCCGGCAACCACTCCAGCTTGACCTTGAGCAGCTCGCCAGCAAACACCGCAGACTGTTGCGAGAACAACAGCACCAGAGCCGTCAGCGGTGCCACTGCTGCCGCCGCGGCGCAGGCGGAACGGCCCAGGCGCTCGGCCAGCAGAGGCAGAAAAATGCCGAGAAATGGCAAGGCGATGATCAGCGCAAGCGTCATAGAAAAACCCCTTAATACGAACCCGGCACGTACCCGTACCCGGCTGACTCCCTAACCTGCTTATTGGCCGCAGTCGCAGGGTTCACCTGAGCTGCAACCCGCACAAAAGTATTGCACCGTGCGGCGACTAAAGCCCGTCGACGCCAAAAGCGTGCGCGATTATCCATAACTATCGGCCAGCCGTCATGGATAGAATTATTACTAAACACTGTGTTTTCCGCGAGCTTGCCTGAAAAACCTGAGAAACGCCGATAAACATCTGGTTTATCTAGAAAAAAGGCAATAAAAAACCGGATCAGTCAGAACTGATCCGGTTTTTTCAGGAGTCACTGAGAAACGCGGCTGGTGCCATTCACAGTCAAGATACGCACACGCTCACCGACCCGAAAAATCTGATTCTCTTCAACGGCCTGCACATAGGCGCGCATGCTGCCGTCATCTTCGCGCACGGTGATTTCCACACCCTGGGTACGGGTCAGACCTTCCTCGGTCATCGCCCCCAACAGGCCACCGGCTACTGCGCCGATCACTGCGGCCACTGCGCTGCCACGTCCACCACCGACGCCGCTACCGGCCACGCCGCCGATAACCGCACCGGCACCTGCGCCGATGGGAGTTTTCGTGCCTTCGATCTTCACTGGACGCAACGCTTCGATGGTGCCCATGCGTACGGTCTGCACAGTACGTGCTTCATCGCGCGAGTAGGTGTCGCCAGTCAGGCTGGAGGCGCAGCCGCCCAACAGGGCCAGCGCGGCAAACGAGGCAGCCAACAGAAAAGGTTTACGCATGATTGTTTCTCCAGTTAGGCAGGCCCCATTAAAACGCCTGCGCAGCTTCGCTGTCACCCGCCATTATGCGGCAAAACTTTACCCGACCTGCCGCGCAAGGCCCCGGCGCGACACTTCGCCACGTGCAATCTCAGCATCCAATCAGCCTAAGCTAGAGCTTGGCATAGGGGATTTATGGATTACTTTATCGTCGCCATCACTACTGTTGCCGGGCTGTACTTCCACTGGTGGCTGTATGTACGAATCAAGCGCTGGATGGACCGCGACCTGGCGCTGTCACTGGCTGGCGAATCAGCGGCCAAGCGCAGCTATATGCTCGCTCGCCTGGCTGAGGCACAGGCCGCCGGCATCAAGCGCAGCGCCCTGCCCGCTTGGCTGGAGCAAGCCGCCGCGCAGTACCCCGGCGACTGAAACGCGCTCAGGGCGCCAGGCGCTCACGCAGCCAGGCGGCGTCCTGCAAACGAAAATTCAGACGGTCATGCAGGCGGCTGGATCGACCCTGCCAGAACTCGATGCGCTCCGGCAGCAGGCGATAGCCACCCCAGTGCGGCGGGCAATGCGGCGCGCGGTCGAGAAAACGCTGCTCGGTCTCGGCCAGTAGGCCTTCCAGCTCAGCGCGATCGGCAATCACCCTGCTCTGCGGCGAGGCCCAGGCGCCCAGACGGCTGCCCAGCGGCCGCACTTGGAAGTAGGCATCGCACTCTTCGGCGCTAACCCGCTCAACACGCCCCTCAATCCGCACCTGCCGCTCCAGGCTGGGCCAGAAGAAGGTCATGGCGGCAAAGGGGTTGGCGGCCAGGTGCTGGCCTTTGGCGCTGTCGTAGTTGCTGAAGAAGGTAAAGCCGCGTGCATCCAGGCCCTTGAGCAGCAGCACCCGGCAGTGCGGACGCCCTTCGCCATCGACGGTCGCCAGGGTCATGGCATTCGGCTCGACGGGCAGCTGCTCGGTCTTTACCGCATCGGCAAACCATTGCTCGAACAACGCAAAAGGCTCCAGCGGCGCTTGCGCCTCGCTCAAGCCATCGCGGGTGTAGTCACGGCGCATATCAGCCAGGGTTTGAGTCATCGGCAAATCCTCTCGATCAAGTCTTGCCTAGCTTACCCGCGAGTGCTCTATCTGGCTTGATCTGCGGCAACACGCCGCCGCGTAGCGCTTTACTGACTGCTGGCTGGTTTATCAGCCTTGGCTACGGTTTTCGCGTTCTTGTCAGTGGCGGACTTGGCCGCCGCTACGGCAGTGGCGGGTGCCGGCTCAGGCTGGCTGTACTTGGCAATCAGCGCGTTGAGGGTGTCTTTGGAGGTCAAGAGGATTTCCACCCGACGGTTCAGCGCACGCCCCTCGACGCTGTCGTTGGCAGCGCGTGGCATGTCCGAGCCCAGCCCCTTGACCATCAGGCGGTTCTGCTTGAGGCCGCTGAGGCGGAAGATCGAGGTAAACGCCCGAGCACGCTGGTGGCTCAGTTCACGGTTGGCATTTACTTCACCGCTGCTGTCGGCATGACCAAGGATCAGCACGCCGATGGTTTCATCACTTTCCAGCAGCTTGGCCATGCGGCTCAGCGGGCCGAGGGTGGTCGGCAACATCATATGCGGACGGTCCGGGTTGAACGAACCCTGCACCGGCGCAGTGACCACCAGCAGGTTTTCCCGACGCTCGAACTCGAAATGGGTGCCCTTGATCGCTTCACGCACCTTCGGCTCGTACACATCCAGCCAGGCCTGGGTTACTGCCGGTGGCGGCATTACCGCTACTTTCGGTGCTGGCTTTTCGGATTTTTCGAAAAGGCTGCAACCGCTGATCAGTACACACAGAGCGATGGCGAGAGTTTTGTTGGCGAGCATCGGGTATCCACACGTGATAAGCAAAAAGAAGCCGGTCAGTGGCCCGCTCAGGCGGCAGGCCATGCCATGTTGCGCAGCAGTTTAGCTGAGCTGGCTATAAACAATCAGCCAATAGACGCGCAAGTTTCTGCGCACGGGGGTCCATCAAGACGAACGGTCCTAGGTTGTTGGTGACAAAACCGAAGGCGACATCCCGCTCCGGGTCGGCAAAGCCAATGGAACCGCCAGCTCCCGGGTGACCGAAGGCGCGCGGGCCCATGCCGTAAGTGGCGTTGGCGACCTCTGGCTGGTCAAGCATGCAGCCCAGACCGAAGCGGGTTCGGGTCAGCAGGGTCTTGTCCTCGCCCACTGCGTGTTCACGGGTCAGTTCAGCCAGCAACTCGCTTTCCAGCAGTTGGCCATCCAGCAGGCCGCTGTAGAAACCCGCCAGACTGCGGGCATTGCCATGACCGTTCGCCGCCGGCTGCTGCATGCGCCGCCATTCAGGCTTGTTGGTGCTGGTCATGATCGACGGCGGATTGGTGAAGGCCCGTGTGCTCATGGCCGCAGGCTCGCTCATCATGGTCTTGAGCAGGCGCTGGGCTGCCGCGTCGCCGAAGTTGCCCTTGCCGCGGGAGATGATCGCCACCCGGTCGAACTCTTCATCGGCCAGGCCGACATGGAAATCCAGCCCCAAGGGTTTGGCCGTGCGCGCGACGATGGATTCGCCAGGGCCGCGCCCCTCGACCCGGCGCAACACCTCACCCACCAGCCAGCCATAGGTGATCGGCGCATAACCATGGCCCTCACCCAATACCCACCAGGGTTGTTCGGCGGCCAGTGCCGTAGTCATGGCCTGCCAGTCGTATAAGGCTTCGGCCGGCAGCATCTGGCGCAAGGCTGGCAGCCCGGCCTGATGGCTGAGTAAGTGACGCAGGGTGATCTTGTCCTTGCCGGCTGCTGCGAACTCCGGCCAGTAACGCGCGACCGGTGCATCCAGCTCAAGCTTGCCCTCGCCCACCAGTTGCAAGGCAGTGACCGCGGTGAAGGTTTTGGTGCAGGAGAACAGGTTGAGGATGGTGTCGCTGTGCCAGGCCTGCTGACCCTCCTTGTCGGCAACCCCGGCCCACAGATCCACCACGGTTTCGCCGCCGACTTGCACGCAGAGCGCCATGCCGCGTTCCTGCGGCTCATCGAACAACGCGGCAAAAGCGTCTCTCAGCGCCTCGAACTTGAGGTCGAAATAACCCTGTATCTGCACCACCCTGCTCCCCCTTCTCATACTCGACCAGATGTTCTGGCAGATTGTTTCAGCTCTAACGCCTGCGCAGAACCCTGCACACGGCTGGCAACCCTACTATCAGCGCGGCGAATAGCCCTTTACGGTGCTGCGGAAACTGGCGCTGCCATAGGCTTGAGCAGCGTCTTCGGCACATCCAGGTTGGCTTTGCGCACGGCTTTGACAAAGCCATCCCACGGCCGATCGGTGATGCCGACCAGGCCCAGATGACCGTTTTCGCCATCCAGCAAACGCCCGGTGACCGGCTGATCGAGGTACTGAAACCAGTGCAAACCGACGATCTGCGGCTCTTCCAGGGCCTTGGCCAGGAAATGCGCATAGGCCGGGCCGCGCTCCTCTTCCTTGTAAACCTCGGCAACCCCGCCCCAGAACGGCCCACGGTCGCGCGAGCCGAAGTGGAACTCGGTGACCATCAACGGCTTGTCCAACTCGCGCAGTGCGGCAAAGTCATAACCGTGCTGCGGCTCGCGGCTGTAGAAGTTGAAGCTCAGTACATCGCAGAACTCGGCGCAGGCATTTACCGCCTCGGGGATGCTGCTGGCGAAACGGCCACCCAGTAGCAGGTGATTGGGCGCGTGCCAATCAAGCGAGTCGGCAATGGTCTTGAAGTAGGTCTCGGCATACAGACGCAAGAATGCCTGCATGTCCTTTTCGATGGCCGGGAATTCGGCAGTTGGTAGCGGCGCCTGGAAGCCTGGATCTTCCATCAGCTCCCAGGCCGGCAGTTCGATGCCCCAGGCGCGGGACAGGCCATTGTGGTTACGGTACTTGTCGCGCAGTTGCTTGAGAAAAGCACGCTTGGCCGGCACATCGGTGCTCAGGCGCAGCGTGGCATAAGCCAAGGCGTAACGGCCGTGAGGATCATCCGCCGGGCCAGACCAGGCCAATTCGTTGTCGGCGAAATAACCGAGCAGCCAGGGATTGTCACGGTAATCGCGCGAGGCAATCGCCACGGCGCGCTCGGTGGCCATGGCAAAGCGCGGGTCAAACGGATCAGGCATCGCCCCCCACCAGTCGACGCCGGTGCTGATCGTGGCGTAGTCACCACGAATCGACAGCGGAATGCTGAACGGCATGCGGCTATCACCGCCAAAGGCCGGCTCACTCCAGTTACCCAGGGTATTGAAGCCCCAGGCCTGCAAGCGGTCCTGGCTCAGCGCGCGCCAGGCCGCTGGGTCAACCTGGCCATAGCTGCGCTGCAGGTTAGCCTTGTAAAAATCAAACCAGCGCCCGCTGGCAAACGCCCGGCCTTGGTTGGCACCGGTGTCACTACGGCTGTCCGATGTACCGAAATAGGCCGCCAGCGCCTCAGCCGGTTGCGGCAAGCCGGCAAACATCGCCTCACGCCCCTCAACGTAGGTAGCGCTCTGCTGCGCGGTGACCGCATTGACGCCCAGCGAGTAGAACGGATGGCCCTCTGGCGTTACCAGATACCAGCGGCCATCGCGTTTCTCGGTACGGAAGAAACCACTCGCCGCAAACGGCTGCCCGCCAGTCCAACCGGCAAATTTGTCCTGCGCTGGGCGCTCGGCCAGCCAGGCATGCAATTGTTTCTGCTCTTGGGCAACCGCTTGCTGCAATTGCTCATCATTCTTGACCTTGCCCGGCCAGTCGGCCCGTGCGTACTGGCCATAACGGTCGACGATAGCGGCATAGGCTGCAGCCGAAAGCTGCTCGCCCGTTACGCCAAATTGGCTGATCAGAATATCCTGCGCCGCTTTCGGCTGTGGTAAGGACAGAGTGACCGCACTGACCTTGCTCAGGTCCAGCGCACCGCTAACGGAATCTGCCAGCAGCAGCCGTTGGCCCCTATGCGTCCAGGGCATCGGCACGCCGGCACGCATACCCTGATCGCGAGGCGAAGTTGCTTGCAAGGGAATCAAAAGGGTTTGCGCAGGGCCGGCAGGCAGGGCGACACGCGCACTCAGGCGCTGGCCGTCAGTGCTCTCGATCAGTACATCCAGGGTCAGCGCCCAGTCCATGGCGTTCTGTACGCGCAGGCTAACCTGCTTCTGCTGCGACCAGTCCCAGCTAGCATTTTGCGGGGTCAGCTTTAGGCTCGGCTGCTCGCCAGGATGGAAGGTTACCCGGCGCAGCACCTCGCCTTGCGGGGTCGGCTCGCCAATGCGGTTGGGCAGATCGGCATCCTGCGTGGTGATCTGTACGGCATCCATTGGCCGAACAAAGTTGAACAGTTCCTGCGGCTCTGTCGCCATGGCTGCACCGCTAAAACCCACGAGCGCTGAAAGCAGAACAGCCGTTTGCAACCTGCGCTTAACCTTCACGAACCCACTCCCGCATTGTTTCAACCGCCCCGGGCAGTACTGCCCGAGACAAAATTTAGGCCCTGGTGACAACCAAGGCATTGTTCACGCGCCATTGGAGCCGATAAGACTCAACGAGTTGCTTACCAGGTGCGCGGCTAACTGATTTCCCGACGAAACGGCGGCAAGGCATTGAGAATCGACTTGCCATAACGCTGAGTGACCACGCGCCGGTCGAGCAAGGTGATAATGCCGCGATCCGCTTCGGTGCGCAGCAGTCGGCCGCAGGCCTGCACCAGACGCAACGAAGCATCCGGCACGGCAATTTCCATAAAGGGGTTGCCGCCACGCGCTTCGATCCATTCGGCCAGGGCCGCTTCCACCGGATCGTCCGGCACGGCGAAGGGAATCTTGGCGATCACCACATGCTCGCAGTAGGCGCCGGGCAGATCGACACCCTCAGCAAAGCTGGCCAGGCCAAACAGCACGCTTTCCTCACCGCTATCGACCCGCGCCTTGTGTTTGTTCAGGGTTTCCTGCTTGGACAGGTTGCCCTGGATAAACACCCGCTTGCGCCAGTCGCGCTCTAGGCCGTCGAAGACCTCCTGCATCTGCTTGCGCGAGGAAAACAGCACCAGGGTGCCGCGCGAGCCCTCAACCAGACCAGGTAAGTCGCGAATAATCGCGGCCGTATGCGCCACCGCATCACGCGGATCGGCGTTCAGGTTGGGCACCCGCAGCACACCGGCGTCGGCGTGATGGAACGGGCTCGGCACCACGGTAGTGACCGCCACTTTCGGCAAGCCGGCGCGCATGCGGTAGCGATCAAAGGTGCCCAGCGCCGTCAGGGTCGCCGAGGTCACCAGGGCGCCATAGGCGACATTCCACAGGTTACGCCGCAGGGTTTCCGCCGCCAGAATCGGGCTGGCATTGACCTCGATATCAAACAGCGCACCGCTGTCGGCCAGGGTCAGCCAGCGCGCCATCGGCGGGCTTTCCTCCGGGTCTTCAGCGGTAAAGGCCAGCCACAGTTCCCAGTTGCCCTTGGCGCGCGCCAGCAGGCTGCCGAACAGCGGGTACCATTCCTCGGCCTGATGACTGGCAATACCAACAGCGCCCTCACCATCCATGGCCTCCTTGAGCTGTTCAGTCACGCCAGTAAACAGATCATTGAGCTTGGAAAAGCCCTTTTTCAGCTCCAGGCCCAGTTCAGTCAGGTGCTCCGGCACCACGCCGCCGACGAAACGATGGCGCGGCCGCTCACGGCCTTGCATATCCTCGCCCGGTTTGAAATCGGCGACCTGCTCGCAGGCGGCAAACATAAATTGCTGCTGAGTTTTGAGCTCCCGTGCCAGTTCCGGCACCTGCTCGATCAGCCGGCCTAGATCCCCTGGCAGTGGGTTCTGCGCCAGCAGCTTGGTCAGGTTCTTGTCGATCTGGGTCAGCCAATCGGCAGTCGAACGCAAGCGGGTAAAGTGGGCGAAATGGCCGATGGCCTTGTCCGGCAAATGGTGGCCTTCGTCGAACACGTAAAGGGTGTCGCGCGGGTCCGGCAGCACCGCGCCGCCGCCCAGCGCCAGGTCGGCCAGGACCATGTCATGGTTGGTGACGATAACGTCGACCTTGCCCATGCCCTCGCGCGCCTTGTAGAAGGCGCACTGCTGAAAGTTCGGACAATGGCGGTTGGTGCACTGGCTGTGATCGGTGGTCAGCTGCGACCAGCGCGTGTCTTCCAGCTCTTCCGGCCAGCTGTCGCGGTCGCCGTCCCATTTATTGCCGGCGAGTTTTTCGATCATCGTGGTGAACAGCTTCTGGCTCTGCTCATCCACATCGATCTTGAAGCCTTCTTCCTCGAACAACTGGGCGGTGGCGCTCTGCGCCTGGCCTTCCTGCAGCAGAATATCGAGCTTGGACAGGCACAGATAACGCCCCCGCCCCTTGGCCAGGGCGAAGCTAAAGTTCAGCCCGCTATTGCGCATCAGGTCCGGCAGATCCTTGTGCACGATCTGCTCTTGCAGGGCTACGGTGGCCGTGGCGATCACCAGACGTTTACCCGCCGCCTTGGCAGTGGGAATCGCCGCCAGGCTGTAGGCCACGGTCTTGCCCGTACCGGTGCCGGCTTCAACCGCGACCACTGCAGGATCACCCAGGCGCCTGCCTTCGTCGTCAGTCTTGATCGCACCCAGCACCTTGGCGATTTCAGCAATCATCAGGCGCTGGCCATAACGCGGCTTGAGCGACTTGGCTTCGAGAAAACGGGAATAGGCGCCCTGGATCTGGGACTTGAGTTCGGTACTGAGCATGGGATCTTGGCGCGAAAAGGCTGGATAAATTTTCAGTGTTTGTAATCGGCGGCTATCATAGCGCGCTAATTGATCCAGCGCTGAACCGCTTAGAACCTGTTTACGATCTCGCGAGCTAGAGCCTGTTTCTAACGCCGCAGGGCCGACGCGCAGCAGATCGTAAATAGACTCTTAACCAACAGGAGTGCCCGCATGACCCCATACGCCTTCGTCTACAGCCTGCACCTGCTCGCCGCCCTGATCTGGGTGGGCGGTATGTTCTTCGCGTGGATGATCCTGCGCCCGGCAGCCGTCGCCGCATTGGAAGCCCCGTCCCGCCTGAAACTCTGGCTGGAAGTCTTCCCACGTTTTTTCTACTGGGTATGGGCGGCGGTGATTGTGCTGCCGCTCACCGGCGTGGGCATGCTGCACCTGCGCTTTAGCGGCTTCGATACCGCGCCACGCTACGTGCACATCATGATGGGGCTGTATATCGCCATGCTGGCGCTGTTTCTGCGGATTCAGGCACTGCAACTGCCTGAACTGCGCCGTGCCGTGGCGGCAGAGGATTGGCCGACTGGCGGCGCCGTGCTTGGGCGTATTCGCCGGCTGGTCGGCATCAACTTATTGCTGGGGTTACTGGTGGTGGCAATCGCCGGCATCCGCCCCTCGTTCTAAGCGCGGTCAAGCAACCGCGGCCTAAGGGCAGCGGTTAGCACCACACAACGGCATTAGAACTGCACGATATTCAGCGCGCCTGCTGGGCCTGGCTCACCGGCGCGCCCTGCCTGCCCTGGCTTGCCGTCGCGAGCACCATCGGTGCTGTACAACCAGCACCCCTTGCTCACACCGCCTTGGCCGCCGGCACCAGGCGCGCCCGGCTGACCGCCGTTGCCACCATCCAGACGCACCTGTAACTGCTCAACCGGGAAACCTTGCGGGACTTCCAGGCGCACCTGCGAGCCAGCAGCACCCGGCTGGCCGTCACCACCATTCAAACCATCATGACCGCGACTGGCTTCACCCCAGGTGCAGCCACCTGGCTTGCCATCGGCACCGGCAAGGCCGGCATAACCAGGCGCACCGGTACCGCCACGGGCATCCAGCACCAGATTTTCCAGGGACACGGCTTGCAAGCGCAGGCTCAGGTTACGCCCTGGCAATGCCGGTTTTTCAGCACGGCCCTGAGCGCCACGCGCACTGATCTGTGCGCCACTGGCAATCTCGGCGGTTTCCACTTCAAGACGCAGCACCTGATCACTGGGGGCAATCGCCAGACGTGCGTCGCGACCCAGGGTTAGCTGCGCCACGCGAATTTCGGTCAAGCCTGGGGGAATCAACAAGGTGCCGTGATCAGCAATCTCTAGACGGTCCAACAACAACACGCTGGTATTGCTCGGCAGACGCATAACCGCATGGGAATCGACTTCAATCACCGCCTGGGCCAATGCCAGCGGGCTGAACAGCGCAGCAAGAGCGAGCAGCTTACGCATTTTCGGCCTCCATCGGCAGCGCCTGCTCAGGCTCGGCTTCGGCGGCCGCAGCAGCTTGCTCAGTTGGCAACCCAAACAACTGAAAAACCCCAAATAACATGACTTGCATACGCTCTTGCGCCGGCTTGGGGCAAGCGGCGATACGCTTGTCAAAAAACCACAGTTCAAGCCCATGAATCAGCAGAATAAAAACCCCGGCGCCGTTCAACAGCAGCGCGAAGGGTTGTGCAAAGGGTTGCAGCAGATTGGCCAGTACGACGCCCCAGAACAATGCTGTCAGCACCTTACCCAACGTCAGAAATGTCTTCATATCCGCCCCCGGCAGTTTTTTATTTCGCTGCACCTTATCTGCTTTGGGAGTGTGCTGCCAGAAGACCAGTAAAAACCATGGAGGCTGAGTGCCTTCAAAGCTTTTACTGGGTTGAAACGACTCTCTCGCTGGCAGGCCGTTGCGAACCCGGCAGGTGGGTTCGCAACGGCCTGCCAGCGCATCACATCAGTTAGGGTCGCGCTTCGACCTCTGCCTCCACCCGGCGGTTGATTGCCCGCCCAGATTCGCTGTCATTATCGGCGACCGGACGCGACTCGCCATATCCGACAGAGGAGACCCTGCCGCTGTCGATGCCATGCTGATTGACCAGCACATCACGCACCGCATTGGCACGCCGTTCAGACAGCCCCTGGTTATAGGCATCACTGCCTATGGCATCGGTATGCCCTTCAACGGTCGTAGTGGTTTGTGGGTACTGCTTCATAAAGTCGGCGAGGCTCTTGATATCCGCCTGGCTGTCAGCTTTAACATCGGATTTATTGAAATCAAACTTCACATCCAGCTCTACCCGCACCGAATCCGCAACGTCGACGGAGTCAGGCTCTGCTTGGGCAGGCGTGCTGGCATATTCTTTTATTGGACAGCCGTTGTGGTGCACCGGCGTATTAGGAGGGGTTCCAGGGCAACGGTCACGACGATCAAAAACACCGTCACCGTCTTCATCACCATCCTGGGCGTAGCAAATCAGCGTACCAATGACCGCACCGGCCACGGCTCCACCTGCTGCCCACGTAGAACTTTCGATTGCGCCCAGACCAGCACCGGTCAGACCGCCAATTGCACTGCACAGGGGCCAGTTCCCTTGGTTGAGCGGCGCATCTCCCGTACTGGAAGTTGTGACGCAACCTGAAAGAACACTGCTGACCAAGAGAATGGGGGCTACCCCCATCATGGATCTAACTCTCATGGTAGAAATCTCCTGTAATGCCGGCTACTGCCGGTAACTAAGGAGTAAAGACCTACCCTTCAAGCTGCACAAGCCAGACCCCGGAGGGTCTGGCTTGTTTTCTTCAGAAAGTCTGGGATCAGACGATCAAGGACGAGCTTCTACTTCTGCTTCTACGCGGCGGTTGACGGCACGGCCGTCAGCACTGGCGTTGTCCGCAACCGGACGAGATTCGCCATAGCCCACAGCGTTAACGCGATTACTGCCTACGCCGTACTGGTTAACCAGTACATCACGTACCGCTTTAGCACGGCGCTCGGACAGGGTCTGGTTGTAAGCGTCGCTACCCACGGAGTCGGTATGACCTTCAACTACGGTGGTGGTTTGTGGGTATTGAGTCAGGAAGTCAGCCAAGTTTTTGATATCGCCGTAGCTTTCTGGTTTGACCTGAGCCTTGTCGAAGTCGAACTTGACGTCCAGCTCTACGCGTACAGCTTCGGCTGGTTCAGACACCACAACTTCTTCAACTACCACGTCTTCAACCACAACAACCTGCTCATCGCTGGCACCATGCACCCAGCAATACGCTGCGGCCATACCTGCGCCAACTACTGCACCGCCACCGGCCCATGTAGAGCTTTCAATAGCGCCCAGAGCAGCACCGCCCACACCGCCGATCGCGGCACAGGTTGGCCAATCCGTTTTCTGCAGCCCGGCACAACCGGTCAAAAAGGTACTCGCGACAATCAGGGGTAATGCTTTCCTGGTGATGCTCATATATACGTCTCCTATTGGTAAATCGGCAAAAACCGATACTGACGAAGTAAAGACGCCAGTCGCAAAATAAGCCAGAGAATATGCAAACGCATTACTAGCACGATCCGCACTAGGCCGCACTGCTGCTGCACGTTAGTCTTTGCGCACTTGAGCGAGGAGCCGTTATGTCTGCAACCCCATCCACCCGCACACCCCAGCAAGCCCTTGCCGCCCTATTGGCACGCTACACCCCAGAACGCCTGTTGCTCGTCGGTAGCCGAAAACTACCTGCGATTGATGCTTTTATCCAGGCCCATCCAAGCTGCCACTTGGTTCACGCGGATGCAGGCGCACTTCCCTGCGAAGTGGCCGCGCAACGTTTTGATCTGGCGTTGATCGTCGATTGCCTTGAGCACCTGCCAAAACGCACGGGACTAGAGCTGCTCGGCGGCATTCGCAACCTGAATGCCAGCCGTATGGCTGTGCTGGTCGATCTGCAGGCCTGTGACTGGAAAGAAACCGACTTCTTTGCCCTGGCCCTGCAGGCCAGCGAATGCTTCCAGCGCGATGAACAGACACTCAACCTGTTCACTTACGACTTGCTCGACTACAAGCAAGTACCTGACTGGCTGAACGCCAAGTTCTGGGCCAACCCGGAGAATTTTGGGAAGTACTGGTGGTAAGCCCATGAGCAGCACAACCTGCCCCTGCGGCAGCGGGCAACTGCTGACACTCTGCTGCGGCCGTTATCACGCAGGTACTCCGGCACCCAGCGCCGAAAGCTTGATGCGCTCACGCTACAGCGCCTACGCCTTGGGACTGATTGATTACCTGGTGCACAGCACACTACCGGCCCAACAAGCCGGCCTCGCCCAGGAGGCCATTCAAACCTGGAGCCTGGGCAGCACCTGGCTTGGGCTTGAGGTCGAGCAGGCACAGCTGATCGAGGGCGAACCGCAACACGCCTACGTCACCTTCACCGCACATTGGCGTGATGAAGGCGGCACACACAGCCACCGCGAACGCTCGGCATTCGTACGAAATAACGACAGCTGGTATTTCATTGACCCGACTGTCGAGTTGAAACTTGGTCGCAATGACCCCTGCCCTTGCGCCAGCGGGCTGAAGTTCAAGAAGTGCTGTGCCAGCTATTGCTGATTGCTGATTGCTGAGGCGGATTGAACGCGCAGAAAGCACCGGCAACGTGCTTTCTGCGCGCTGCAGGCTAATCCTGCAATTTCAAATGGGAGATATCCGGTGGCGGCCCGGCCGGGGCTTTTTTCGCCTCGCCCATGTCGCTGCCGGGTGGCGCCAGGCTGAACTGTGACAAGTCAAGGACTGGGGCCTGTACCTGCGGTTTGCCATCCTGTACATCGTCGCCCAATGGCGCAATGCCAAAATCTGGCGCATCGACTTCCGCAAACGCCGCCATATATTCATCACGCGGTGCTATTTCCAGACGCCCCGTCGGCTGGCTACTGGCAGCCACCGAAACAGGTGTCGCTGCCGAGGCCGCAAGGGGCGCGGTGGTCACAGCTGGCGGCGCGGCCAACTCGATTTCTTCGATCTCATCGTCCAGGCAGGCCACTTCAGCCACAGCCCCAGCGCGCTCCAGAGTTGAGCGGTATTTTTCCGCACCCGCTGCATCCAGGTTGCTTTTGATGACAATGCGCCGCCCCGAGAACAGCAACGCAAGACGCTGCTCATCCGCCTGGAACAACTTGCCCAGATTGGCTTTTACCAACTCCAGCTGCGCACCCGGAACCAGTTGCGCGCTGAAGGCAATTTCGTAGCGAGCCATGGTCATACTCCTGTCCTATTCGTTGCTCAGTATGGCGCAGGTTTTTTTACCGTCACAACAGGTGGCAGCCAAGCACTTGCTTGTTACACTGATGCGTCATTCGGAGTATGCAATGTTTTATCAGGCGCAAACGATAAGAATTCTCAGCCTATTGATGTTTTTTGGCCTCCTGTCGGGCCTTGGCGGTTGCTCCTCTTCAGGCGATCTTAAATCGCCCGAAGTGCGTCTCGTTAAAGTCGACGTGGTTAAAGCCAAATTGCTGGAACAGCATTTCACGCTGCGCTTTCGCATTGATAACCCCAATAACTTCAGCCTGCCGGTGCGCGGGATGGATTACTTGGTGTACCTGAACCAGGTCAAGCTGGCTGAAGGCGAATCCAATGTTTCGTTTTCTGTACCGGCGCACGGCCACCATAATTTCTCCATACCGGTGCGCACCAACCTCTGGCGACATTTACGCCAGATCGTCAAAGCCCTGGAAAAACCCGACCAACCCATCCCCTATCGCCTGCAAGGTGCGGTGAAAACCGGCTGGTTGTTCGGACAGAGCGTGCACATGTCGCGCAATGGCGAGATAATTCCCGGCGATTACATCCCGGAGTAACTCGCATGACCCAGCAAGAACACGTCCACGGCCCTGATTGCAATCATGACCACGACCACAGCCATGATCACGGCCACGTGCATGGTCCAAACTGCAACCACGGCCACCAGGAACCTGCGCGCAACGCCCTAAAAGACGTTGGCCGCAACGACCCGTGCCCGTGCGGCAGCGAGAAAAAATTCAAAAAATGCCACGGCGCGTAAGCCTGTAATGAACAACCTCACTCTGCTCGTCCTGATCGGCAGCGCCGTATTGATTGCCGCACTGGCGCTGTACGCCCTGCAGCTGTGGCGACGCGTCTGGACCCAGGAAAAAGCCCAAGCCGAGGCGCTCAACACACAGCGCAAACGCATTGGTGGCGATCTGCATATCCTCGCCAGCAGTTTGCTCGAGGGTCAGCTGCCATTGATCGAGGGCGCCATTCGGATCAAGGTGCTGCTGGATAACTACGACAGCAGCCTCAGCCAGGATCGGCGCTGTGAGGTGTTTCACCTGCTATTCGCGGCAACCGCCCAGGTGCCAACCCACGCCGAGTGGAAGGCCCTGGAGAGAAGCGTGCGCCGCCAGCATGAGCAGCACTTCAGCGAGCTCGAGCTGCAGCACAAGGCAGCCGCTCGCGCCGCTGCCCGCTGGCTACTCGATGAAGCTCTGCCGCCCCTGCGCCAAAGCGCCTGACTCGCTCGCACAGCGCCTTGTCAGGCGCGTGGCGGCTGGCTAACGTAGTACGTCCGTAGCTGCGCACCTACGCTCCAGGCGGAAAGCGCACACCCAACCGCCCGTTTTCCACCCGCAAGGAGCCTGCTGCATGCTAGCGCGCGCGTTACGCCCCATGGCCCACCTCAGCCTCGCCGCCGTTCTTACGGCCGTCGTCGCGCTCACGGGCTGCCAGTCGTTTCTCAACAACCGTTACAGCGACAGCGTGCCCCAGGACCAGGGCATTGTCCGGGTCAAGGGCCTGGCACAAAGCGTGGTGATCCGTCGCAACCCCCTGGGCATGCCGCTGATCGAAACCACCACCTTCCATGACGCGCTGTTCGCCCTGGGCTATGTACATGCCAGCGACCGCCTCAGCCAGATGGTCGGCCTGCGCCTGATGGCCGAGGGCCGACTGGCCGAAATGGCCGGCCCCGGCGTGCTGGAAATGGACCGCTTTATGCGTGCGGTCAATCTGAAGAAAAGCGCCGAGGTGCTCTACAGCAACGCCTCGCCACGGATCAAACGCTTCTTCGAGGTGTATGCCCGCGGGGTCAACGCCTACCTGTTCCGCTACCGCGACAAGCTGCCGATGGACCTGGCCGAGTCAGGCTATCGCCCGGCGTACTGGAAGGCCGAAGACTCGGTGCTGGTGTTCTGCCTGCTGAACTTCGGCCTGGCGGTCAATCTGCAGGAAGAAATCGCCTCTCTGGTGCTCGCACAAAAAGTCGGCAGCGAGCAGCTGGCCTGGCTACTGCCAACCTACCCCGACGAACCCTTGCCTGTTGAAGAAGCTGCCAAACTCAAAGGCCTCGACCTCAAGGGCCAGCTGGCTGGCCTGAGCAACGTCAGCGCAGCCGTCAGCCAGTTTGCTGATGCGCATATGCTCGGCGTTGCCGCCTCCAACAATTGGGCCTTTGCCCCACAGCGCACGCGCAGTGGCAAAAGCCTGCTGGCCAACGACACCCACCTGCCGCTGTCGATGCCATCGGTGTGGAATTTCGTGCAGATCCGCTCACCCAAATACCAGGCCGCTGGCGTGTCGATTGCCGGCGTCCCGGCGGTGGTGGCCGGTTTCAACGGCAAACTGGGCTGGGGTATGACCATGGTCATGGGTGACAACCAGGATCTGTTCCTCGAGCAGGTCAGACGCCAAGGCGGCCGCCTGCACTACCTGGCCGACGGCAAATGGCTGCCCACACTGGAGCGCCAGGAAACCTTCTTTATCAAGGGTCAGCGTCCCATCCGCGAAACCATTTTTGAAACCCGCCACGGCCCGCTATTGAACTCAGTACTGGGCGAGCGCAAACACATGCTGCAACCCATGCAACTGAGCAGCGGCTATGGTCTGGCGCTGAAAACCACCCAATTCGAAGCAGACAAGACCCTGGATGCCTTCTTCGACCTGTCACGTGCCCAGTCGGTCGAGCAGGCCTTTGAGGCCACCCGCGAAGTGCGCGCCATGCCGCTGAACATCGTGTTTGCTGATGCGCAGCATATTGGCTGGCAAGTCACCGGACGCTTCCCCAACCGCCGCGCGGGACTGGGCCTGATGCCCTCCCCCGGCTGGGACAGCCAGTACGACTGGGACGGTTTCGCCGACCCGATGCTGCATCCCTATGACCAAGACCCGCCAGAAGGCTGGCTCGGCACCGCCAACCACCGCACCGTACCGCGTGGCTACGGCATGCAGCTGTCCAACTCCTGGTTCTACCCCGAGCGCGCCGAACGCATCGCCGCACTGGCAGCAACGGGCAGGCATGACACCCAGAGTATGATCGCCATGCAGTACGACCAGACTTCAGCTTTTGTCGCCAAGCTGCAGAACATGTTCAGCGCACCGGGCATGGCTGAAGGCCTGCAAACTGCCATCGACGCCCTGCCGGCAGCAGAACGCAGCAAGGCCCGCGAAGCGCACAGCCGGCTGATGAAGTTCGACGGCAAAATGGCCGCCAGCTCGGCGGACGCTGCGCTGTACAGCGCCTTCCTCTACCAGAGCGCGCGTGAAACCTTCCTCGACGAACTCGGCCCGGACAGCACCCCTGCCTGGAAAGCGCTGGTGGAAACCGCCAACAGCTCCTACTCCGCCCAGGCCGACCATTTGCTGGGCCGTGACGACAGCCCGTTCTGGAACGACACCCGCACGGCGCAGCGTGAAGATAAACCCACCATCCTCGCGCGCAGCCTTGCAGGCGCCGTCACCCTACTGGAAAACAAACTGGGCCCCGAGCGTAGCGCCTGGCAGTGGGGCAAGCTGCACACCTATAACTGGACCACCGAAACCAGCCAGCTGGCGCAATACATGAGCGCCAGCCAACGCACCAGCATCAACGCCATCAAGGGCTATCTGGATCGCGGCCCCTACCCGGCGGGCGGCGATCACAGCACGCTGAATGTGGCGGCTTACAACTGGGGCGAAAACTTCGACACCTGGCTGATTCCAGCAATGCGCATCGTCGTCGACTTCGGCCGCGAAGAACCGTTGATCGGCCTCAACAGTTCCGGGCAGTCCGGCAACCCTGCCAGCAAACACTATGCCGACGGCATCGATGCCTGGCTCAAGGGCAGCTATATGAGCTTCCCCTTCCAATCGCAGAACCTCGACAAGGTGTATGGCACCAAGCGCCTGCTGCTGATGCCGGCGAACTGAAGCGGAGCCACGACTGAACGACCGTTCGTCGGCCGCCACTGAACCAATTCAACGGCGACCGCTCTGAGTAAATGGACTTACTCCATAGATCATCATCGTTTTAGGGCGCTTTTTAGCGCCCTTTCTTTTATGCCTGCCATCCATGGCAGCCACCCTCCTGGCCATCGTTTCACGACGCTAAAAACTGCTCTAGGCATTTCTTTGCCTGCGATTTAACTCAACAAACTGCGATCAAAGGTGAAGATTCCAGGCGCCTGGGGCTGGTGTGCCAATAAATATTGTGGCCGCCCCATCTTCGGATAGTTCTTCTCGCCGGTATCACTGATCCAGCCCTGCTGCTTCATCTTTTCCAGGCGTCCGCGCAAGGTGGTGTGCTGTACCGCCTGACCCAGACAAGCCTGGAACGCTGCCAACGCCTCGGTCACGGTGAAGTGCGGAGCCAACAGATAGAGCGGCAGTGAGGTGTACACCGATTTGCCGGCTAGCCGCTCCAGCGCTTGCGCCACCAACTGCACATGGTCGAATGACAGTGGAAAGCGCTCGTCGAGCACTTGCGCCAGACTGGTAAAACACAGGTCCTCGCCCGGTAACTCGACACCGGCAGGCAACAGGGCCAGATAAAAGGTGCTCAGTGACCAACCACGCGGGTCACGCAGCGCATTGCCCACCGTTGCCACCTGCTCCAGGTGCTGCGGCTGCACCCGCGCTTTTTCCTGCAACGCACGGGTTGCTGCGGCATCCAGGTTGAGGTCGGCACAGCGGCCATTGACCAGCACACCGGGCAACGCCCACTGCCCGGCAAACGGCGCCTGCGCACGGCGAATCAACAGCAGCTCCAGCTCGCCCGCCTCGCTCAAGCGCAGCGCGACGATGTCTACGCTGGCCAGCACTTCTGCAGAACCCATCACCCCTCCAGTTCCTTCGACTTATTTCATCTTGACCAATAACTAGGCGAATTTCACTTGTTTCGCAGAAAAGCGCTTGACCACATATTACATCAGATGGAATATGTAGCCACGCAACCCAGCGAAAAGGAGTGTCAGGATGAAGATCGCCAGCTTCGACGTCGATGCACAGAAGGGTTTCACCCCGCTGTGTCCGAATGAGCTGCCGGTGGCCGGTGGCGAGCAGATCGCGCCAGCCCTGAATGAGCTGGCCAGCCGCGTCCACCTGCGCCTGGGCAGCAAGGATGCGCACAGCCCACAAGCAGCCTGGATTGCGCCGAGCCATGCAGAGATGCTCAAGCCGCTGCCCCTGGCCAACGCCGATCTCAGCTGGGTCAGCCACTGCGTGCCGGGCACACCCGGGTTCGAGCTGCTGGATGAATTGCCACAGCCGCTGGACTACGACTACTTCGTGTGGAAAGGCGTGGAGCCGGACCTGCACCCCTACGGCGCCTGTTACCACGACCTGGCCGAGAAACGCAGCACGGGCGCCATCGAATTTCTCCGGCACAATGGCGTGCAGCGCGTACTGGTCGGCGGCCTGGCCCTCGACTACTGCGTGAAGACCACTGCCCTACAACTGCGCCACGCGGGCTTCAGTGTCGGCGTATACCTGCCGGCCTGCCGCGCCATTGCCGAAGCAACCGCGCAAAACGCCTGCAGCGAGATGCGCGCGGCGGGCATCGAGCTGTACGCCAGCCTGGATGAGCTGGACGCGGCCCTCAACACGGACAAGAGGATCTGATCATGGGTGAAAGCGTATTTGCCGAGCGTATCGTGCAGAACCTGCTGGATACCGACTTCTACAAACTGACCATGATGCAGGCGGTGCTGCACAACTACCCCAACGCCGAGGTGGAGTGGGAATTCCGCTGCCGCAATGCCGAGGACCTGACGCCTTACCTGGCAGAGATCCGCTACCAGATTGAGCGCCTGGCCGACCTGAGCATGAGTGCCGACCAACTGGCTTTCCTCGAACGCATCCCGTTCATCAAGCCGGACTTCATCCGCTTTCTCAGCCTGTTCCGCTTCAACCTGCGCTACGTGCATACCAGTATCGAGGACGGCCAGCTATGCATTCGCCTGCGCGGCCCCTGGCTGCACGTGATCCTCTACGAGATCCCGCTGCTGGCCATCGTTAGTGAGGTGCGCAACCGCTACCGCTACCGCGAGGTGGTGCTGGAGCAAGCCAGCGAACGCCTGTACCAGAAACTCGACTGGCTCAAGGGCGAGGCTTCGGCCTCCGAGCTGGAAGGCTTCCAGATCGCTGACTTCGGTACTCGCCGGCGCTTCTCCTACCGGGTGCAGGAGCAAGTGGTGCACATCCTCCAGCGCGACTTTCCTGGGCGCTTCGTCGGCACCAGCAACGTGCACCTGGCCCGCGAGTTCGACCTCAAGCCAATCGGTACCATGGCCCACGAATGGTTGATGGCCCACCAGCAACTCGGTCCGCGCCTGATCGACAGCCAGAGCGCCGCGCTGGACTGCTGGGTGCGCGAATACCGAGGCCTGCTCGGTATCGTCTTGACCGACTGCATCACCATGGATGCTTTCCTGGCCGACTTCGACCTGTACTTCGCCAAGCTGTTTGACGGCCTGCGCCACGACTCCGGCGACCCGCTGCAGTGGGCAGAGAAAGCCATCGCCCACTACGAGAAGCTCGGCATCGACCCTAAGAGCAAAACCCTGGTGTTCTCCGATGGCCTCACCCTGGAGAAATCGCTACAGCTCTACCGTGCACTTTGCGGGCGGATCAACGTAAGCTTCGGCATCGGCACCAACCTGACTTGCGACATTCCTGGTGTTGAACCGATGAACATCGTGATCAAGATGACTGCTTGCAATGGCCAGCCGGTCGCCAAGATCTCCGATACGCCGGGCAAGACCCAATGCCGCGACGACAACTTCGTCAGCTACTTGAAACATGTTTTTCGCGTCCGCGACGCCCAGTGAGGACTTTGAAATGAGCAATCGCCAAGCCGAAATCGCCGCCGCCCTCGACGTGGTACCACCTTTCACCGATACCGCCGCGCTGGTCGCGCAGATCGACCAGCGCAAGACCTTTATCAAACAGTGCCTGAAGAACTCCGGCCTCAAGGTGCTGGTACTGGGTATCAGTGGCGGAGTCGATTCGCTGACCGCCGGCCGCCTGGCCCAGCTTTCCGTGGAAGAGTTGCGTGCAGAGACAGGCGATACGGCCTATCGCTTTATCGCCGTACGCCTGCCACACGGCGCTCAGCACGATGAGCAGGACGCGCAGGATTCGCTGAAATTTATTCGCGCCGATGAAGAAGACACGGTGAATATTGCTGGCAGCGTGACGGGGCTCGGCGAGCAGGTGACTCATCTGCAAAAGCTCAGCGACGCCCGTCGCGACTTCGTCACCGGCAATATCAAAGCGCGCATCCGCATGGTCGCCCAGTTCGCCATCGCCAACGCCAACAACGGCCTGGTAATCGGCACTGACCACGCTGCCGAAGCGGTGATGGGCTTTTTCACCAAGTTCGGCGACGGTGCCTGCGACCTCACCCCGCTGTCCGGCTTGGTCAAGGGTCAGGTGCGGGCCATCGCCAAACACCTCGGCGCACCAGAAAACCTGGTGTTCAAGGTGCCCACCGCCGACCTCGAAGAGCTGCGCCCTGGCAAACCGGACGAAGAAGCCCACGGCATCAGCTATGCAGAGATTGATGCATTCCTGCACGGCCAACCCGTGCGCCAGGAGGCCTACGCCATCATCGTGCGCACCTATGACGCCACTCGCCACAAGCGCGAACTGCCACTGGTCCCTTGAGTTTCTAAACCCCATGAAAAAGCCGGGCAATGCCCGGCTTTTTCATTACAGCGACCGATCAAGCCCTGGGCAGCGTCACACCCAGCTGACCCTGATACTTGCCGCCGCGGTCCTTGTAGGAAACCTCACAGGCCTCATCGGACTGCAAAAACAGCATCTGCGCCACACCCTCGTTGGCGTAAATCTTCGCCGGCAAGGTGGTGGTATTGGAGAATTCCAGGGTCACATGGCCTTCCCACTCCGGTTCCAGCGGGGTGACGTTGACGATAATGCCGCAACGCGCGTAGGTGCTCTTACCCAGGCAGATGGTCAGCACGTCGCGAGGAATGCGGAAGAACTCCACGGTGCGCGCCAGGGCGAAGGAGTTCGGCGGGATGATGCACACATCGCTTTTCACATCGACAAAGCTCTTCTCATCGAAGTTCTTCGGGTCGACGGTCGCCGAATTGATGTTGGTGAACACCTTGAACTCATCGGCGCAGCGCACATCGTAGCCGTAGCTGGAAACGCCATAGGAAATCAGTGGCTGGGCGCCCTCGGCACGTACCTGGCGCTCGACAAAGGGCTCAATCATGCCGTGCTCTTGAGCCATGCGGCGAATCCACTTATCCGATTTGATGCTCATGGCGGCTGTCCTGCTATAGCGAAGGGTGAAAAGTGCACGCATCTTACCGGGGCCGGCGGCAGGGTTCAAAGGCTCTTAAGCCCGCGCAGGGCGCAAAACGCTAAACCGCCTGTCTGTCGCCAAATAACAGAAAGATGCACAGAGCATTCGCGCTTAGCGTTAAAAGCGAGTATGGTTGCCCCACTGTGCTGCATGTGTCACCGCGAATCGCTACTTGATGCCTAAGATTTCGATCCAAACATCGTCCGACTCCTAGTACTCGTTGCACTCAGTCCCGGCCTGGGCTTTTCCAGGGCTGTTAATAAATTTGTTAGGAGACATAACATGTCGAATCGTCAGAATGGCACCGTCAAGTGGTTCAACGATGAAAAAGGCTACGGCTTCATCACCCCACAGTCCGGTGACGACCTCTTCGTACACTTCAAAGCTATCCAGAGCGATGGCTTCAAAAGCCTGAAAGAAGGCCAGGCAGTGACTTTCGTTGCTACCCGTGGTCAGAAAGGCATGCAAGCTGAGGAAGTTCAGGTTGTATAACCTGCACTAACCTCGCTTGATAAAAAGCCCCGCCTAGTGCGGGGCTTTTTTATGGGCGCTGATTTTTCCTAAGTGGAAAATGCCACGCACAGCGCACGTGGCAATCAGTACTTAGTCTTCGCTGATCACAATGCTCGGCATCGCCTGCTGCGCTGCGCCCTGAGCGATACGCGCACCCACGTTGCGTGCAGTTTCCTGGTAGATCATCGCGATCTGGCTTTCCGGATCGGCGATGGTAGTGGGCTTACCGCCATCGGACTGCATGCGGATAGCCATCGACAGCGGCAGCGAGGCCAGCAAATCGACGCCAAACTGCGCCGCCAGCTTCTCACCGCCGCCCTCACCGAACAGATGCTCGGCATGCCCGCAGTTTGAACAGATATGCACGGCCATGTTTTCCACCACACCGAGCACCGGAATGTTCACCTTGCGGAACATCTCCACACCCTTCTTGGCATCCAGCAGCGCCAGATCCTGCGGCGTGGTGACGATCACCGCCCCAGCCACCGGCACCTTTTGCGCCAGGGTCAGCTGGATGTCGCCGGTGCCCGGCGGCATATCGACCACCAGATAATCCAGGTCATCCCAGGCGGTCTGGGTGATCAATTGCAGCAGCGCGCCGGACACCATCGGCCCGCGCCACACCACCGGAGTGTTCTCATCGGTGAGGAAGGCCATGGACATCACTTCAACGCCATGGGCCTTGAGCGGCACAAACCACTTCTGATCCTTCACCTGCGGCCTTGTACCTTCCGGTATACCAAACATGATGCCCTGGCTCGGCCCATAGATATCCGCATCGAGAATGCCGACCTTGGCCCCTTCACGCGCCAGCGCCAACGCCAGATTGGCTGCCGTGGTGGACTTGCCCACCCCACCCTTGCCGGATGCCACGGCAATCACGTTCTTTACATTGGCCAGCGCCGGCACCTGATCCTGCGCCTTGTGCGCTTCGATCACGCAGTCGACCTGCACCTGTGCACGCTCAACACCGTCGAGGTTTTCCAGGGCCATTTGTAGCATTTGCGCCCAGCCACTCTTGAACAGCCCTGCCGCGTAGCCCAACTGCAGACGCACCCTGACCTGCCCACCCTGAATATCCACTTCACGCAGGCAACCGGCGCTGACCGGGTCCTGATTCAGGTGCGGGTCGGTGTATTGGGACAAGGCGGCTTCGACCGCTGCGCGGGTAACGACACTCATGGAAGGCTCCGAAAGGCTGAGTAAAGCAGGCAGGCATCTTACCCCAGGCTAACTCCACAGGCGCGCACCGGCAGGCATTGGCCTGTGCAAGGATGAAAAATATCCGCCGCCCCTATATAGTTGCCGGCTCCCCTGAGTTACCAGTGCAGCCGATCCCATGAGCCAAGCCCGTAAGATTCTCGTTACCAGCGCCCTGCCCTACGCCAACGGTTCGATTCACCTTGGCCATATGCTCGAGTACATCCAGACCGACATGTGGGTGCGTTTCCAGAAGCTGCGCGGCAACCAGGCCATCTACGTCTGCGCCGATGACGCGCATGGCTCGGCGATCATGCTGCGCGCCGAGAAGGAAGGCATTACCCCCGAACAGTTGATTGCCAATGTGCAGGCCGAACACACCGCCGACTTCGCCGACTTCGGGGTCAATTTCGACAACTATCATTCGACCCACTCGGACGAAAACCGCGAGCTGTCTGCAGCCATCTACCTGAAGCTGCGCGACGCCGGGCATATCGCCACCCGTTCGGTAACCCAGTATTTCGACCCCGAAAAGGGCATGTTCCTCGCCGACCGTTTTATCAAAGGCACCTGCCCCAAGTGCGCGGCGGAAGACCAGTACGGCGACAACTGCGAAAAATGCGGTGCCACCTACGAGCCGACCGAGCTGAAGAACCCGCGCTCGGCCATCTCCGGCGCCGTACCCGAGCTGCGCGACTCCAAGCACTTCTTCTTCAAGCTGCCGGATTTCGAGGCCATGCTGAAAAGCTGGACCCGCAGCGGTGCATTGCAGGACGCAGTAGCCAACAAGATCGCCGAATGGCTGGATTCCGGCCTGCAGGAATGGGACATCAGCCGCGATGCGCCCTACTTCGGCTTTGAAATCCCCGACGAGCCAGGCAAGTACTTCTACGTCTGGCTGGACGCGCCGATTGGCTATATGGCCAGCTTCAAGAACCTTTGCGCCAAGCGCCCGGAGTTGGACTTCGACGCGTTCTGGAACAAAGATTCGACCGCCGAGCTGTACCACTTTATCGGCAAGGATATCGTTAACTTCCACGCCCTGTTCTGGCCGGCCATGCTTGAAGGTGCGGGCCTGCGCAAGCCGACCGCAGTAGCTGTGCACGGCTACCTGACGGTAAACGGGCAGAAGATGTCCAAGTCACGCGGCACCTTTATCAAGGCGCGCACCTACCTGGATCACCTGAACCCGGAATACCTGCGCTACTACTACGCGGCCAAGCTCGGCCGTGGCGTGGATGACCTCGATCTGAACCTGGAAGACTTCGTACAGAAGGTCAACTCGGACCTGGTCGGCAAGGTTGTGAATATCGCCAGCCGTTGCGCCGGTTTTATCCACAAAGGCAACAACGGTCTGCTGGTGGCTGGCAATGCCGCACCCGAGCTAACTGAAGCCTTCCAGGCTGCCGCACCGAGCATCGCCGAAGCCTACGAGGCCCGCGATTTCGCCCGCGCCATGCGCGAGATCATGGCCCTGGCCGACCGCGCCAACGCCTGGATCGCCGACAAAGCACCCTGGTCCCTGGCCAAACAGGACGGCAAGCAGGACGAAGTGCAGGCCATCTGCGCCTTGGGCGTAAACCTGTTCCGCCAGTTGGTGATCTTCCTGAAACCAGTCCTACCGCAGTTGGCCAGCGACGCCGAGGCCTTCCTCAATGTCGCGCCGTTGACCTGGGACGATCACCAGACGCTGCTGGCCGACCACCAACTGAACCCGTTTACCGCTCTGCTGACCCGTATCGAGCCTGCGAAAATCGACGCCATGATCGAAGCCTCCAAAGAAGACCTAGCCGCCAGCGAAGCCGCTCCAGCACTCACTGGCAATGGCGAGCTGACGAAAGACCCATTGGCCGCCGAAATCGCCTTCGACGCCTTTGCTGCGGTCGACTTGCGCATCGCCCTGATCGAGAAGTGCGAGTTCGTTGAAGGTGCCGACAAGCTGCTGCGCCTGACCCTGGATATCGGTGACGCCAAGCGCAACGTGTTCAGCGGCATCAAGAGCGCCTACCCGGACCCGAGCAAACTGGAAGGCCGCCTGACCCTGTACGTGGCCAACCTGGCCGCGCGTAAGATGAAGTTCGGCATCAGCGAAGGCATGGTCCTGGCGGCCGGCCCTGGCGGCGAGGAAATCTACCTGCTCAGTCCGGACAGCGGTGCCAAACCAGGCCAGCGGGTCAAGTAAACCTGCGACCCAATAGCGCAGCCACTCTTATCAGGCTGCGCTAGCCTTATGGCAGCACCTCAGGAAGGCTGATCCGGCTTGTATGGCAGGATCGGCTTACCGATAATAGCCACCCCTTTCCTGCGGCCTTTGCCCGTCCATTCACGGAACCTGCAATGACCGAACTCGCCTTGATCATGGTCAGCGCCATCCTGGTCAACAACTTCGTGTTGGTCCAGTTCCTTGGCCTGTGTCCCTTTATGGGCGTCTCGAAGAAGATCGAGACGGCCATTGGCCTGTCACTGGCCACCACCTTCGTGCTGACCCTGGCCGCCATGTGCAGCTACCTGGTGCAGCAGTACGTGTTGAAGCCGCTGGATATCGAATACCTGCGCACCATCAGCTTTATTCTGGTGATTGCCGTGGTGGTGCAGTTCACCGAAATGGTGGTGAACAAGACCAGCCCGCTGCTGTACCGCGTGCTGGGCATCTTCCTGCCGCTGATCACCACCAACTGCATCGTTCTGGGCGTGGCCCTGCTCAACGCCAACAAGGCCGAATTCACCTTTATCACCGCTACCGCCAACGGCTTTGCCGCCGGCCTCGGTTTCTCCCTGGTGCTGGTATTGTTCGCCGCCATGCGTGAGCGCATCGCCATCGCCGACGTGCCGAAATCCTTCCAGGGCGCAGCCATCGGCATGATCACCGCCGGACTGATGTCCCTGGCGTTTATGGGCTTTACCGGGCTGATCAAGCTATGAGTCTGGTGCTGATTGCGGTGCTCGCACTGCTCGCCCTGTGCCTGGTGGCCGGTGCGATTCTTGGTTTCGCAGCGGTGCGCTTTAAAGTCGAAGGCAACCCGATTGCCGAGCAGATCAATGCCCTGTTGCCGCAAACCCAGTGCGGCCAATGCGGCTACCCCGGCTGCAAACCCTACGCCGAGGCAATTGCTGGCGGCGACAAGATCAACAAATGTCCGCCCGGCGGCGAAGCCACTATTCAGGCTCTAGCTGACCTGCTCGACGTTGAAGCCGAGCCGCTGGACGCCGTAGAAGGCGAAAAACCGCAGATGGTTGCCTACATCCGCGAAGCCGAGTGCATTGGCTGCACCAAGTGCATCCAGGCCTGCCCGGTGGACGCCATCGTCGGCGCGGCCAAGCAAATGCATACGGTGATCGTCAGCGAGTGCACCGGCTGCGACCTGTGTGTCGAACCCTGTCCAGTGGACTGCATCGACATGATCGAAGTGGGCAGCACCGTGCAAAGCTGGAAATGGGAAAAACCCTTGGCCCCCGGCCAATTGATTGCCAGTGACCGGGAGCAAGCGGCATGAGTGCGCAGGAACGTATCTGGGATATCCCCGGCGGCATTCATCCAGCCGAGCGCAAGGAGCTGTCCAACCGCACGCCGATCCAGCCGGCGCCGCTGCCCAAGCACCTGACGCTGCCACTCAACCAGCATATCGGCGCGCCCGCAGAACCTGTGGTCGCCGTGGGTGAGCGCGTGCTGAAGGGCCAGCTGATCGCCGCTGCCAATGGTTTTGTCAGCGTGCCCGTGCATGCGCCGACCTCTGGCACCGTAAGTTTTATCGGCCCGCAGCCTTACCCGCACGTATCCGGCATGCTCGCCCCGGCCATCGTCATCGACAGCGATGGGCTGGATAAATGGATCGAGCTGACGCCACAGCCTGACTATCGCCATCTGGAAAACAGCGCCCTGTTGGAGCTGATTCGCCAGGCAGGCATCAGCGGTCTGGGCGGCGCGGGCTTCCCCACGGCGGTGAAACTCAATGCGCGCCCAACGCAGAAGATCCACACGCTGATCATCAACGGCACCGAGTGCGAGCCCTATATCAGCGCCGACGACCTGCTGATGCGCGAACGCGCCAACGAGATGATCAGCGGCATCGACATTCTGGTGCAGCTGATCCAGCCGGATCAGGTGCTGATCGGCATCGAAGACAATAAACCCGAAGCCATCGCTGCCGTGCGCAGCGCGCTAAGCGAGCGCAGCTATCAGCTCAAGGTATTCCCCACCAAATACCCCTCCGGTGGCGAAAAACAGCTGATCCAGATTCTCACAGGTGTGGAAGTGCCCAGCGGTGGCCTGCCGGCGGATATCGGTATGCTCTGCCAGAACGTTGGCACCTGCGTAGCCATCCATGACGCGGTGATGCACGGCAAACCGCTAATCTCACGCATTACCACCCTGACCGGTGAGGCCCTGGCCCGACCGATGAACGTCGAGGTACTGCTCGGCACCCCGGTAGGTGAATTGCTGGAGTTTGCTGGCCTGAACCGCAGCAAGTTGAACCGCCTGATCATGGGCGGCCCGATGATGGGCTTTACCCTGCCCGACTTCGCCGTACCCGTGATCAAGACCACCAACTGCCTGCTGGCCTCGACCACCGCCGAGCTGCCGCCACCACCGCCAGCCATGCCGTGCATTCGTTGCGGTGAGTGTGCCGAAGCCTGCCCGGCCAGCCTGTTGCCGCAGCAACTGCACTTCTTCGCCATCGGCCAGGAGCATGAGCAGCTCAAGGCGCACAACCTGTTCGACTGCATCGAGTGCGGCGCCTGCGCCTATGTCTGCCCGTCGAGCATTCCGCTGGTGCAGTACTACCGCGCAGCCAAAGGCGAGATTCGCGAGCTGGAGCAGAGGCAGCTCAAGGCCGAACAGTCGAAACAGCGCTTCGAACTGCGCCAGGAACGCCTGCGCCGCGCCGAAGAACAGAAAGAAGCCGAACGCCAGGCCCGCGCCGCCAAAGCGGCGCAAGCCAAGGCCGCTCAGGCCCAAGCCGCACCCGCTGCAGCCAGCAGCGATGCAGCAGCGGCCAAACCGGCCGGTCTGAGTGACGAGCAGAAGAAACTCAAAATCGAAGCCAGCATGGCCCAGGTCGCCCTGAAAAAAGCCGAAAAGCAGCTGGCCACCCACGCCAGCCCCGAGTTGCAGGCCCAGGTCGACGAGCTGCGCAGCGCTGCAGCCATCGCCCAGCAAGCGCTCGACATGGCCATGGCCGCCAACCCGCCTGCCATGGCGGCGGCCACCCCAGTTGCCGACGATGGTGCACTGAAAAAAGCCAAGATCGACGCCGCCATGCTCCGCGCCCAAGTTCGCAAACTGGAGAAGCTTGAAGCACCCAGCGATGAGCAGCAAAGCGAACTGCAACAACTGCGCAGCCAGCTGGAAGCCGCCGAAAAACTGCTGGCCAGCCTGGAAGCCCAGGCGCCAGCACCAACCGTCAAACCGACTGCCGACGATGGCGTATTGAAAAAGGCCAAGATCGACGCTGCCATGCTCCGCGCTCAGGTGCGCAAGCTGGAAAAACTCGAATCGCCAAGCGACGAGCAACAAAGCGAACTGCAGCAACTGCGCAGCCAACTGGACGCCGCAGAAAAACTGCTGGCCAGCCTGGAAGCTCAGGCGCCAGCACCAATCGCCAAACCGGCTGCCGACGACGGCGCATTGAAAAAAGCCAAGATCGACGCCGCCATGCTCCGCGCTCAGGTGCGCAAGCTGGAAAAACTCGAAACCCCAAGCGACGAGCAGCAAGGCGAACTGCAACAAATGCGTGGCCAGCTGGACACCGCCGAAAAACTGCTGACCAGCCTGGAAGCCCAGGCACCGGCCGCGCCCGTAAAAGCGCCCGATGCAGAAGCCTCCGATCCGCTGAAAAAAGCCAAGATCGAACTGGCGATGAAGCGCGCCGAATTGAAAAAGGCCGAAAAAGCCGGCAGCGATGAAGCAACGCTTATCAGCCTGCGCGAGGCATTGGCAGCCGCCGAGCAGGCGCTGCACCAGGCCGAGGACGCATCCGGCAAGCCGGCACCTGAGTTGGTTCGCACCGACAAGAAGCCAATCGACGAAACCACCCGTGCGCTAAAGACTGAAGTAGCCTTTGCCCGTGCGGATCTGCGCAAGCTTGAACGTGACGCCAACAGCCCAGCAGACGCCCTGACGGCTGCACGTCAACGCCTGGCCAATGCCGAACGCCAATTACAGGAGCACGCTGGCAGCTGATAACAGCCCTGCGTAGCCAACTCAACAACCGGAGTGCCAATGGCCCTGCCCCGTATCACATCGCCCCACGCCAAGGGCAGCAATCGCACCCAGCAAGTGATGCTGCAGGTGCTGCTGGCTACGGTGCCGGGGATTCTCGCCCTGACCTGGCTGTTCGGCGCAGGCACGTTGATCAACCTGCTGTGGGCCAGCGCCTGCGCACTGGGTTTTGAAGCGGCTATCCTGGCCCTGCGCAAACGCCCGGTGCTGTTCTTCCTCAAGGACTACAGCGTACTGGTGACCGCTGTACTGCTGGCCCTGGCGCTGCCGCCCTATTCGCCCTGGTGGCTGACCCTGGTGGCCACCGGCTTTGCCGTGGTGTTCGGCAAGCAGCTATATGGCGGCCTCGGGCAGAACCCCTTCAACCCGGCCATGCTCGGTTATGTGGTGGTGCTGATTTCCTTCCCCGTGGAGATGACCAGTTGGCCAGCCCCGCATACGGTCGGCCTGCTTGAAGGGCTGCAGCAGATTTTTGGCATCGCGAACCTGCCCGACGGCTGGGCCCAGGCCACCGCGCTGGATGCGCTCAAGGTCAATAAAAGCCTGACCATCGACGAGCTGTGGGCGCAGAACCCGGCATTCGGCTACCTCGGCGGCGCCGCCACCGAGGCGGTCAACCTGGCCTTTCTCGCCGGCGGTTTATACCTGCTGCACAAGCGCCTGTTCACCTGGCATGCCCCGGTCGGCATGCTCGCCGCCCTAGCGGTGATGAGCCTGCTGTTCTGGAATGGCTCAGGCTCGGACTCTCACGGCTCGCCGCTGTTTCATCTGCTCACCGGCGCGACCATGCTCGGTGCCTTCTTTATCGTCACTGACCCGGTCAGCGGCGCCACCAGCAACCTCGGCCGGCTGATTTTCGGCATCGGCGTTGGCGTGCTGGTCTACGTGATTCGCGCCTGGGGCGGCTACCCGGACGGCGTCGCGTTCGCCGTGCTGCTGATGAACCTGGCCGCCCCGACCATCGACTACTACACGCGGCCGCGCACCTACGGCCACCGCAAGCCGACGCGCGGCTTCAAGTTGGGAGAGTGACCGTGGCCCTGCCTGAAATTAGCCGCTCGATGCTGAAAAACAGCCTGGTACTCGGGCTATTCGCCATTGCCACCGTAGGCCTGGTTGCCGTGCTGCACCAAGCCACGGCCGGGCGCATTGCCAATGCCGAGCGCGAAGCCCAAGTACGCGCGCTGAGCGAAATCCTGCCGCAGGGCAGCTACGACAACCACCTGCTGGACAACAGTCTCCAGCTGCACGACCCGCTGCTTGGCAGTAAATCGCCACAGACCGCCTATATCGCCCTGAAAGACGGCAAACCCAGCGCCGTGATCCTGCGTGCCACCGCGCCGGACGGTTACAGCGGTGCGATCCATTTGCTGATCGGCATCCAGGCCGATGGTCGCCTGGCCGGTGTGCGCGTGCTTGGCCACCGGGAAACCCCGGGCCTGGGCGACAAGATCGAACTGGCCAAGAGTGCCTGGATTCGCAGTTTCAACGGCAAGTCACTGAGCAACCCAAGCGATACTGGCTGGGCGGTGAAGAAGGATCGTGGCGAATTCGACCAGTTTGCCGGCGCCACCATCACCCCGCGCGCGGTGGTCAAGGCGGTCCACAAGGCCCTGCAGTATTTCGATGCCAATCAAGAGCAGCTGTTCGCAGCCCAGGTGAAGTCCAATGGCTAGTCCCAGCTACCGCGAAATCACCCTTAACGGCCTGTGGAAAAACAACCCGGCCCTGGTGCAACTGCTCGGCCTCTGCCCGCTGCTGGGGGTGAGCAACTCGGCAGTCAACGCTCTCGGCTTGGCGCTGGCTAGCGCCGTGGTGCTGATCTGCTCCAATACCGCCGTGTCGCTGGTGCGCGGCGTGGTCAACACCGCTGTGCGCCTGCCAGCCTTTGTAATGATCATCGCCGCCCTGACCACCTGCATCGAACTGCTGATGCAGGCCTTCACCTACGAGCTGTACCAGATTCTCGGTATCTTTATTCCGCTGATCACCACCAACTGCGTGATCCTCGGCCGCGCCGATGGCTTTGCCGCGAAGAATGACCCCGCCCGCGCCGCCTACGACGGCCTGATGATGGGCCTGGGCTTCGGCGTGGTACTGGTGATGATCGGCGCCTTGCGCGAGCTACTCGGCACCGGTGCAGTGTTCGCCAATATGCACCTGCTGTTTGGCCCCATCGCCGCTAACTGGCAGCTGACGCTGATCCCCGAGTACAAGGGCTTCCTGCTGGCCATCCTGCCGCCCGGCGCCTTTATCGTGCTGGGCCTGCTGATCGCCTGCAAAAACCGTGTGGATGAGGTGCTGGCCGAGCGAGCCAAAGCACAGCAGGTTGATGTTCCGGTGCAAAGCCGCCGCGTGCGGGTGACCGGAGTGATCGAGTGAACGCCGCCAAGCGCTACGAAATCTTCCGCCGCTTGCATGAAGACAACCCCGAGCCGAAGACCGAGCTGGCCTACAGCACGCCGTTTGAGCTTTTAGTCGCGGTCACCCTGTCTGCCCAGGCCACCGACGTCAGCGTCAACAAGGCCACAGCCAAGCTGTTCCCGGTCGCCAATACCCCCGAGGCGATCTACGCCCTGGGCGTCGAAGGGCTGAGCGAATACATCAAGACCATCGGCCTGTACAACAGCAAGGCGAAAAACGTCATTGAGGCCTGCCGCATACTTATCGAAAAGCATGGCAGCCAGGTGCCGGACAACCGCGAAGACCTCGAAGCGCTGCCAGGAGTCGGGCGCAAGACCGCTAACGTGGTGCTCAACACCGCGTTTCGCCAGCTCACGATGGCGGTGGACACGCATATCTTCCGCGTCAGCAACCGCACCGGTATCGCCCCGGGCAAGAATGTCGTGGAAGTGGAAAAGAAGCTGATGAAGTTCGTGCCCAAGGAATTTCTTCTCGATTCACACCACTGGCTGATCCTCCACGGCCGCTATGTGTGCCAGGCGCGCAAGCCACGCTGCGGCAGCTGCCGCATCGAAGACCTGTGCGAATACAAACAGAAAACCTCCGACGATTGAGCCGCTATTCAGCCGCTCAATAAGCTGATTGAAAAAATCTTTTTTACCCGCCCAGGTTTTGCCGCTATAAGGTGCGCAAATCAGGTTGCGTGAAAACGTAGCGAGCGAAGGTCAGGCAAGGCGGAAACAGGCGAACACGCGGAGTTTACGAGCTGTAAATGAGCAGTGTGAGCCTGTTTCCAACGCAGCATGGCCGAGCGCAGTAGTTTTCACAGCAGCTGAATGGCCCTGGTAGCCTGGAGTGAATTTATGAGCACTGATAAAGAAGAACTTGAGCTCGACGAAGATTTTGTTGCCGAAGAAGCGGATGAAGCCGAAGCACCGGTGGAGGTTGCCAAGACCAACCTGACCAAGCGCCGCATCATCGACAACTTCCTCGAAGAGCGCCGCCTGCACAAGCAATTGGCCGAATACGACTTCGACCTCTAATGCCGCC
Source organism: Pseudomonas sp. (assembly GCF_030684895.1). Classification (GTDB taxonomy): domain Bacteria; phylum Pseudomonadota; class Gammaproteobacteria; order Pseudomonadales; family Pseudomonadaceae; genus Aquipseudomonas. The sequence continues at coordinate 98,176 of NZ_JAUXXP010000013.1, forward strand.
AGCAATAAAAGCCCCGCAACAATGCGGGGCTTTTTTGTTGCTCAGCCAACGGCCTGCAAGCTGCGTCGTGAACACTTGTTGGCATACATCGCAGCATCCGCCTGAGTCAGCAACTGCTCCAGGCTCTGATCGGCCTGCAATGACGACTCCGCCGTACCCACGCTTAACGACAACGGTCGCCCGGTGCGCTTATGGAAAGTCCGCAAGGCCTTGTCCAGCCGTGTCAGCACTTCTTCACTGCTGCTGTAATGGCTGGCCAGCACCACAAATTCGTCGCCGCCAATCCGCGCCACCACATCGGTGGTGCGAAACAACGATTTGAGCAAATCGGCTGCGTCGACCAGCATGCCATCACCCGCTGCATGACCGAACCGGTCGTTGGCCAGCTTCAGGTAGTCCAAATCGACATACAGCAACAGACTGCGACCCCGCCGCCTACGTGCAACTTGCAGCTCGCGCTCAGCCAGCAGCAGGAAGCCGCGGCGGTTGTACAAACCGGTCAGTTCATCGGTCAGCGACATCTGCCGCACCAACTGCTCGGCGCGCAGGCGCTCGGCCACCTCGTCTTGCAGCAGCTGGTTGGCCTGCGCCAGTTGCGCCGTACGCTCCTCGACCCGCTGCTCCAGTTCGGCGTACACCTGAACATTCTCCAGGGCTACAGAGGTGGCATCGGCCAGGGCTTGCAGCATGTCGACCTGATCGGCCGTGGCGCGGTACTGACTGGCCCAGTAGGTGCCAATTGCGCCGATAGGCTCTAGGGTGCGGATCGGCACCATGACCAGGCTTTTGACGAAAGTGGGTCGATAGGCGGCGTGGGGGATTCGATCATCCAGGTAGATGTCTTCGATCACCGTGGCCTGCCGGTTGAGCATGGCCCAACCGCTGATACAGGCTTGCAGGGGAAAACGCTGACCTTTCCATAACGGACAGATGGCATCTTCATCACGGTAAAAACACTGCTCGCCATCACGCAGAACAAAGGTGGCACCATCGGCTCCCACCAGTTCACGTGCGGCGTGGCGCACCACCTCGGCAACAGCATCCATATCCCTTGCCATGGACAACTCCTGCACGGCCCGAATCAGCCGCTTTGCATGGTTTCCGCTGGTCATGGAACACCTCGCCTGACCGGGTAGATTGGCCATTCGCCTTGTAAGCCATTACTTACAAAGATAGCAGCTATCAGTCGGCGCGCGAGGGCGATAACAGCTCGATTTTGTAGCCGTCCGGGTCTTCAACAAACGCCAGAATACTGGTGCCGTGCTTCATCGGCCCTGGCTCGCGGGTGATCTTGCCGCCGCGGGTGCGAATGTCTTCACAGGCCTTGTACACATCGGCCACTTCCAGAGCGATATGGCCATAGCCGGTGCCCAGCTCGTAGCTTTCCACGCCCCAGTTATGGGTCAGCTCGATCACGCTGTTATGCGCTTCATCGCCGTAACCGACGAAGGCCAGGGTGAATTGACCTTCTGGGTAGTCTTTGCGGCGTAGCAGGGTCATGCCTAGGACTTCGGTGTAGAACGCGATGGATTTATCCATATCGCCGACGCGCAGCATGGTGTGCAGCAGTCTCATCAGGTATCTCCTCATCGTTGCCCATCTTGCGGGCTTATAAATGCAAACCCCGGCTTATGGCCGGGGCTTGGTGTGGCTCAGGTGCTCCAGTCTATCAGAGCATCTTGCGCCCTTTTCCCGCCGCGATGCGCATGCGCAGAGCGTTGAGCTTGATAAAGCCGCCAGCGTCGGCCTGGTTGTAGGCGCCGCCATCTTCTTCGAAGGTGGCGATATTGGCGTCGAACAGCGAATCATCAGACTTACGACCGGTGATAATCACGTTGCCTTTGTACAGCTTCATGCGTACCACGCCATTCACGTTGGCCTGGGAGGCGTCGATCATCTGTTGCAGCATCAGACGCTCAGGGCTCCACCAGAAACCGTTGTAGATCAGGCTGGCGTATTTCGGCATCAGCTCGTCTTTCAGGTGAGCGACTTCGCGGTCCAGGGTGATCGACTCGATGGCGCGGTGGCCCTTGAGCATGATGGTGCCGCCGGGAGTCTCGTAGCAGCCACGGGACTTCATGCCGACAAAACGGTTTTCGACGATATCCAGACGACCGATGCCGTTCTCGCCGCCGATGCGGTTGAGTTCGGCCAGCACGGTAGCCGGGCTCATGTCCTTGCCGTCGATGGCAACGATGTCGCCCTTGCGGTAGGTCAGCTCGATATAGGTCGGTGCGTCTGGCGCTGCCTCGGGGGAGACAGTCCATTTCCACATGTCTTCTTCGTGCTCGGTCCAGGTGTCTTCCAGCACGCCGCCTTCATAGGAGATGTGCAGCAGGTTGGCATCCATGGAGTACGGTGACTTCTTCTTGCCGTGACGTTCGATCGGGATGGCGTGCTTCTCGGCGTAGTCCATTAGCTTCTCGCGCGACAGCAGGTCCCACTCACGCCACGGCGCAATGACTTTTACGCCAGGTTTGAGCGCGTAGGCACCCAGCTCGAAACGCACCTGGTCGTTACCCTTGCCGGTAGCGCCATGGGAAATGGCGTCAGCACCGGTTTCATTGGCGATTTCAATCAGGCGCTTGGCGATCAGCGGACGGGCGATGGAAGTACCCAGCAGGTACTCACCCTCGTAGACGGTGTTGGCGCGGAACATCGGGTAGACGAAATCGCGCACGAACTCTTCGCGCAAATCGTCGATATAGATTTCCTTGACGCCCATGGCCTGCGCCTTGGCGCGTGCCGGCTCGACTTCCTCACCCTGGCCGAGATCCGCGGTGAAGGTCACCACTTCGCAGTTATAGGTATCTTGCAGCCACTTGAGAATCACCGAAGTGTCCAGGCCACCGGAATATGCCAGGACTACCTTGTTTACGTCGGCCATGCCATCAACTCCACGGGGTTGTGCGGGAAAACCGACGATTCTACTGCCCATGCCGCCTGATTTACAGAGGCGCGACAGCTTGTGACGACCAAGCGACGGATAATTGTTGGACAACAGACGAATAGCTGGCGCTAGGAGGTGGCCGCAGGATCAGTCGCTTCAGGCGCTGGAGCAGGTGCAGGCGGCACTGCCGCTTCCGGCACCCGGTCGAGGAGAATGGTTACCCGGCGATTCTTCGCCCGGTTGGCTTCATTGTTGTTCGGCGCTACCGGGTAGCGTTCGCCGTGAAAGCGCATGGTGATCTGCTCGGCAGGAATGCCGTTGGCCTTGAGGTACTCCATCACCGCCAACGCACGGCGGCGCGACAGATCGCGGTTGGTCAGGCGATTGCCGCCATTGTCGGCATGGCCATCGAGCTGGATGCGATTGACGCTGGGGTCGGCCTTGAGAAAGCTCAGGATGATATCCAGCTTGGCCTGGGCCAGCGGCTCGAGGTCGACACCACCACCGGGAAAGCCGACCTGGCTCTTGCGCACCTGATCAAAATTCACCGGCAGCAGTTTGGCCGTGCAATCCAGGTATTGGTTGTAAGCCTTGTGGAACTTGGCCGGCAACAAGCGCACCTCGATGCTCTCCCCCCCCATGGCTGTGCGGTGCCGCACCAAGGGGCTACGTCCCTCAAGCAGACCGGTGAGCAAGCGCGCGCCCTGCTCCTGGGAACTGTTGAACAGCACCTCGGCGGGCACCACGTTGACCGAGCCCAGGTTGATATCACCGCGCCCCGGCTGCCAGGGCGCCGCCGCCGCCAGCAAGGTGGCATTGCCGGCACTCAGCCAGCGCTCACGGGCTTTCAGGCTGAAGGTGACCTGCTCGCCCGCACGGCGTACAAACACCCCAGAACCGAAGTCGGTGATGGGCTGCGACAGACGGCACTCGAACTGATCGCCTTCGACCTGCCACTCAATCTTCTCCAGACGGGTCTGGAAACTGATGGCTAGGACGGGCTGGCTTGCCAGCAGGCAAAGCACCGCGAGTGGATAGGGTCGCACGACAGACTCCAGGGAATACGGCTTACCCTCTGTCTATCGGTGCCACAACGAAAAACTTGAGCAGCCTTTATGCCTCTTGTACAGGTCGGGCCACAGCACAACCCGGCCTTCAATCAGCTTTACCCACCGCGCCCGCTTTCAACGTGCTGCCACGGGGCTTTTCCGGTAGCATTCTCGCCACGTTTTGCCCGCCTGGAAGCTTCCATGACTGACCGCCTTACCCTGCTGCGTCCCGACGACTGGCACATCCACCTGCGCGACGGTGGCGTTCTGCCCCACACCGTCGCCGATGTAGCCCGCACCTTCGGCCGCGCCATCATCATGCCCAACCTGGTGCCGCCGGTGCGCAACGCCAGCGAAGCCGATGCCTATCGCCAGCGCATACTCAGTGCCCGCCCTGCCGGTAGCCGTTTCGAGCCGCTGATGGTGCTGTACCTCACCGACCTGACCCAGCCTGAAGATGTGCGTACGGCCAAAGCCTCCGGGTTTGTGCACGCAGCCAAGCTCTACCCGGCCGGCGCGACCACCAACTCCGACTCTGGTGTGACCAGCATCGACAAGATTTTCCCCGTGCTCGAAGCCATGGCCGAAGTCGGTCTGCCGCTGCTGGTGCACGGCGAAGTGACGCGCAGCGAAATCGATGTATTCGACCGCGAGAAGGTCTTTATCGGTGAGCACCTGAGTCGTGTGGTCGAGCGTTTCCCGACCCTGAAAGTGGTGTTCGAGCACATCACCACTCGCGATGCGGTGGAGTTTGTGCAAGGCGCTTCGGCCAACGTCGGCGCCACCATCACTGCCCACCACCTGCTGTACAACCGCAACCACATGCTGGTGGGCGGTATTCGCCCGCACTTCTATTGCCTGCCGATCCTCAAGCGCAACACCCACCAGGATGCCCTGCTGGATGCAGCCACCAGTGGCAACGCCAAGTTCTTCCTCGGCACCGACTCGGCGCCGCACGCCAAGCATGCCAAGGAAGCCGCCTGCGGCTGCGCCGGCTGCTACACCGCCTATGCAGCCATCGAACTGTATGCCGAGGCCTTCGAGCAGCGTAATGCGCTGGACAAGCTGGAAGCCTTTGCCAGCCTCAATGGCCCGGACTTCTACGGCCTGCCGCGCAACAGCGAGACCATCACCCTGGTGCGTGAAGACTGGACCGCGCCGGCCAGCTTGCCGCTGGGCGAACAAACCGTTATCCCGCTGCGCGCCGGTGAAACCCTGCGCTGGCGTCTGCTGGAGCGCCAAGCGTGAGTGAAGACCTGTACGACGACGAAGCCGAGAGCAACAGCCATTCCGGCCCGCGCCACCCGATGGCCGCGCGCTTTCGTGGCTACCTGCCGGTAGTCGTGGACGTGGAAACCGGTGGCTTCAACTGCGCCACCGATGCCCTGCTGGAAATCGCCGCCACCACCATCGGCATGGACGAAGGCGGCTTCCTTTACCCCGAGCACACCCAGTTCTTCCGTATCGAGCCGTTTGAGGGGGCGAATATCGAACAGGCGGCGCTGGACTTCACCGGTATCAAACTCGACCACCCGCTGCGCATGGCCGTCACCGAAGAGCACGCGCTGACGGAAATTTTCCGTGGCCTGCGCAAATCGCTAAAAGCCAATAGCTGCAAGCGGGCGATCCTGGTCGGCCACAACAGCAGTTTCGACCTGGGCTTTCTCAACGCCGCAGTGAACCGTACCGGCATCAAGCGCAACCCGTTCCACCCGTTCTCCAGCTTCGACACTGCCACCTTGGCCGGCCTGGCTTACGGCCAGACCGTATTGGCCAAAGCTTGCCAGGCCGCCGACATCGACTTCGACGGCAAGGAAGCACACTCCGCCCGCTACGACACCGAAAAGACCGCCGAGCTGTTCTGCGGCATCGTCAATCGCTGGAAGGAGATGGGCGGTTGGATGGATTTCGACGACTGAGTAGTAGCCCGGATGTAATCCGGGACGATTCGTCATGATAGAAACCGCTCCCGGATTGCATCCGGGCTACCCAAATGCCGTTAATCTGGGCAGATAAAAAACGCCGCGATCCCAATGGGAATCGCGGCGTTTTTCGTAGTGAGTAGGTTGGATCGGGCGGCGTTCCGTTGAGGCGCATAGCGACGAAGCCCAACACGTGATGCCATCACCTGTTGGGCTTCGCTGCGCTCAGCGCCAACCTACAGCCAGACAACCTGTTGGCAATGGCCCGAATTACCTCCGGGCCATCACTGTCACATCAGGCGCTTTGCGCCAGGTCCATCAACTCGCGGTTCGCCACAGCGTACATGGCGTAATCGGTGTTGGTGGCCGCACGCAGCTCGCCGAGCATGACCTTCCAGCGGTCCACCAGACGGCGGTGCTGATCCAGCCATACGGAGGCGCGCTCTTCGATATCTGCCGGGCCTTCGGCCATTTGCAGTACCGACACGGTGATGGCGCGCTGCTGCCAATCCAGGTCATCGCGGAAGGCTTCACGGGCCAGCGCTTGCCAGTTGTTTTCCACCGGCAGACTGGTGATCTGCTGCAGGTACCAGGACAGCTCCAACGACCCGCCAATGGCAAAGTACGCGGCGGCTACGCGATCCGGCTCCTGCCCGGTCACATCCGACGCCTCGATGATCGGCAACAGGGTGTACAGATGGCTGGTACCGGCGACAACACGCGCCAGCTCTTCCGGCACACCGGCTTCGACATACGCCTGGAAGCGCGCCAGCCACTGTTCACGGGCAGGGCCTTCGAGCAGTTCGTCGAGCCGGCCAACCAGTGCTTCGATGCGCGGCGCGAAATGCGCCACATCGCGGGCAGCGTCCAGCTCGTTACGACGGCTGCGCAGGAACCAGCGGGTAGCGCGGCGCCCCAAGCGCATCAGCTCGTCCATCAACTGCAGTTGCAACTCGGCAGGCACTTGGTAGTCCAGCGCCTCGATCTGTTTCCACCAGTGCGGCAGGCGGAACAGGTCACGCACGATCACATAGGCGCCGGCGACATTCGCCGCGCTCATGCCAGTGGACTCCTTCAGGCGTTGCACGAAGGTGATGCCCATGTGGTTGACCAGATCGTTGGCAATTTGCGTGCTGACGATTTCGCGTTTGAGGCGATGGCGACGCATCGGCTCACCGAACTTCTTCGCCAGCAGCGGCGGGAAGGCGGTTTCCATCTCGCGGGCCAGGTACTCGTCATCCGGCACCAGGGATTTGAGCAGCGATTCCTTGAGGTCGATCTTGCTGTAGGAGATCAGCACCGACAGCTCCGGACGGGTCAGACCCAAGCCGTTGGCGGCGCGCTCGTTGAGCTCGTCATCAGTAGGCAGAAACTCCAGGGCGCGGTCCAGCTTGCCGGCCGCTTCCAGAGCACTCATCAGACGCTTGTACTCACCGACCCGCTCGCGGGCGCGGCGCTCGGCCAGCGACAACGCCTGGGTCTGCTTGTAGTTGTTGCCCAGTACCAGGCCGCCAACCGCGTCGGTCATCTCCACCAGCAGCTTGTTACGCTGTTTGCCGGTCATGTCACCCGCGCCGACAATTTCGCCGAGCAGAATCTTGATGTTTACCTCGTGGTCGGAGCAGTCCACACCACCGGCGTTGTCGATAAAGTCGGTGTTGCTCTTGCCACCATTGAGACCGTACTCGACGCGGCCCAGCTGGGTCATGCCGAGGTTACCGCCCTCACCCACCACCTTGGCACGCAGTTCGCGGCCATCTACGCGCAGCAGGTCGTTGGCCTTGTCGCCGACATCGGCGTGGCTTTCCTTGCTGGATTTCACGTAGGTGCCGATACCGCCGTTCCACAGCAGATCCACCGGTGCCTTGAGCAAGGCATTGAGCAGTTCATTGGGTGCCAGTTTGTCGGCGCTGATGTCGAAGCGCTCTTTCATCTGCGGGCTGATGGCGATGCTCTTGGCACTGCGCAGGAAGATCCCGCCGCCGGCCGAGATCAGCTTGGCGTCGTAATCGGCCCAGCTGGAGCGCGGCAGATCGAACAGGCGCTGACGCTCAACAAAGCTCTTGGCCGCATCCGGGTTGGGGTCGATAAAAATGTGCATATGGTTGAAGGCTGCGACCAGTTGCAGGCTTTCCGACAGCAGCAGGCCGTTACCGAATACGTCGCCGGCCATATCGCCGATGCCGATAACAGTGACGTTGTCCTTCTGCACGTCGATGCCGCGCTCACGGAAGTGGCGCTGTACCGAGACCCAGCCGCCCTTGGCGGTGATGCCCATGCCTTTGTGGTCGTAACCGGCCGAGCCGCCCGAGGCGAAGGCATCGTCCAGCCAGAAGCCGTATTCGGCAGCAATGCCGTTGGCGATATCGGAGAAGGTTGCGGTGCCTTTGTCGGCCGCCACCACCAGATACGGATCGTCGCCATCGTGACGCACCACGTTCTGCGGTGGCACCACGGCGCCGTCTTTCAGGTTGTCGGTGATGTCCAACAGGCCCGAAATAAAGATGCGGTAGCAGGCAATGCCCTCGGCCAGCACATCATCACGGCTGCCGCCGACCGGCATACGCCGTGGAATAAAGCCGCCCTTGGCGCCCATCGGCACGATGACCGCGTTCTTCACCTGCTGCGCCTTGACCAGGCCCAGCACCTCGGTGCGGAAGTCCTCTTCGCGATCCGACCAACGCAAGCCGCCACGGGCTACATCGCCAAAGCGCAGGTGCACGCCTTCAACACGCGGCGAGTAAACGAAGATTTCGAACTTCGGCGTCGGCCGTGGAATATCCGGAATCGCCCGCGGGTTGAGTTTGAAGCTGAAGTAGCTCTTCGGCGCACCGCTGGCATCGGTCTGGTAGAAGTTGGTGCGCAGGGTGGCTTTGATCAGGTCCAGGTAGCGGCGCAGGATGCGGTCTTCGTTGAGCACCGCAACGTTGTCCAGCGCGGCGAGAATCGCCTGCTCGAGCTTCTGCTGCTTGTCTTCCAGGTCATCGGCGGTGAGCTTGCGCGCCAGGTAGAAGCGCGTTTTGAACAGGCGCACCAGCTCCTTGGCGATATCGGCGTGGTTGACCAGGGTGCTGGCGATATAGCTGAGGTCGAAGCCCAGACGAATCTGCTTGAGGTAGCGGGCGTAGGCACGCAGCAGCGCCACGTCGCGCCACGGCATGGCGGCCATCAGCACCAGACGGTTGAAGCCGTCGTTCTCCGCTGCGCCGCCAACGATATTGACGAAGGCGCCCTGCAGGGTGTCGTTAAGCTGCTGGATATCGACATCCAGACCTTCGGCATAGGTGAAGGCAAAGTCGTGAATCCAGAACTCGCGGCCATCGGCGCGGCGCAGTTTGTAAGGGAACTCGCCCAGTACGCGCAGGCCGAGGTTTTCCAGAATCGGCAGCACGTCCGACAGCGGCAACGGCGTATCGGCATGGTACAGCTTGCAATGCAGCTGTTGCTCGCCCTGGGTCAGCGGCTGGTAGAAGCTCATCACCAGCTGACGTTCATTGTTCAGGCTAAGCAGGTGCTGCATGTCCACCACCGCCGAGTGCGGGGCGAAACGCTCGCGGTAACCGGCCGGGAAGCCGCCGGGGAATTCGCTGAGCACTTCGGTGCCCTGGGCTTCGCCGAGGCTCTCGACGATCAGGCTGGTGTAATCGTCCTTCCACGAACGGCAGGCCTGAATGACTTCTTTTTCCAGACGCAGCGGGTCGATCTGCACGCGGTTTTTCGGGTCGACCTTGAGGATGAACTGCACCCGCGCCAGTACCGACTCGGAGAAGAAGGTCCAGAACTCGCAATCGGTGGCCTGCAGACGCTCCATCAGCACCTGCTGGATCTTCATGCGGGTTTCGGTGGAGTACACATCGCGCGGCACATAGGCCAGGCAGTAGCAGAAACGGCCATACGGATCGCGGCGCAGGAACACGCGGATCTTGTTGCGCTCCTGAATCTGCACGATGGCCATGGTGGTGTTGAACAGCTCATCCACCGGGGTCTGGAACAGATCGTCACGCGGCAGCACTTCCAGGACTTGAGCCAGCTCTTTGCCCAGGTGTGCGCTGCTGTCGAAACCGGAACGCTGCTTGATCACCGCCACCTTGCGGCGGATAAACGGAATGTTCCACACGCTCTCGGCATACACCGCGGAGGTGTACAGGCCCATAAAGCGGCATTCCTTGACCACCTTGCCCTTGGCATCCAGCTCGCGGATCGAGACCAGGTCCGGGTAGGCCGGACGGTGCACGCGGCTCGGTACGGCGGCCTTGGCGAAGGACAGCAGCTGCGGCTCGCGCAGGTAGGCCACCGCTTCTGGTTCGATATGCAGATCATCGCTCTTGAGGCCCGTGCGCAGGCGCTTGGACATGCCCAGCAGGGACTTCTCGTCGTAGACCATGCTGCCGCCGCCGGCGCTGTCCTCGACGGTGAATTCTTCATAGCCGAGGAAGGTGAAGTGATCGTCGAGCAACCAGCTCATAAACACCTTGATCTCTTCCAGCTCGGCGCCTTCGACCTTGAGTCCGGCCTGGCTTGGCTTGACCTTGTCCAGCCAGGCCAGCAGCTCCTTGGCCTTGGCTTTCATCGGCTGGAAGTCGGCAACGCTCAGGCGCACATCACTGAATACGTCGTGCAGGTCTTTTTCCAGGGTCTTCAATTCACCGACGCTGGAGCAGCGGTCAATCTCCAGGAACATCAGTGCTTCCTGCTGCACATCCTTGCCCTGGGCACCTTTGGGCAGGATTTCCTGCAGCTCACCGCTCTTGTTGCGGCGCACGCTGAACACGCTGTTCTGCAGGGTGTGGATGCTGTAACCGCGACGGTTCAGTTCCATGCGCACCGAGTCGACCAGGAATGGAATGTCGCTGTGCAGAATTTCTACGGCAGTGTGGGTGGACTGCCAGCCATGTTTTTCATAATCGGGGTTGAATACCCGCACTTCGGGCTTGGCCGGTTCAAAACGCTCCAGCACCCGCCAGGACGACAAGGTGCAGCCGACCAGATCAGAGAGGCGCCGCTGAGTCAGCTCCTCGAGGGCGATGATGCCGAAGAATTGCTCGGCGAACAGGGCTACTTGTGGCAGAGCCTGTTCACTGACGTGCTGCGCCAGCGCCGTTTGCAGGTGATGCTGAAAATCGGCTTTGCTGGCCGCCGTAAAGAACGCCATGGGTTTGCTCCGTTTGGCTTGTTATTCGTCAGGGGACTCGGTCAAGGCAGTCGCGAGTAATGACCTTCGCCACAACCTTGTTGTTCAACGTTAGTCTAGGAGGCAGCGATTGCATTAAAGTGGCTGCCACTTAACTCTGGCGAGATTCAAGACTCGCTGGTCACATTTGCCGGATGAGCTTAACGATGGAACACCGTGAAGCGCTTGTCGCGCTGCGACATTTTCTTTCAAGTCAGATCCTCGGCCAGGAAAAACTCATCGAAAGGCTGCTGATTGCCTTGCTCGCCGACGGCCACATGCTGGTCGAAGGCGCTCCCGGCCTGGCCAAGACCAAAGCGATCAAGGAGCTGGCCGAAGGTATCGAAGCCGAGTTCCACCGCATTCAGTTCACCCCTGACCTATTGCCGGCGGATATCACCGGCACCGAGATCTATCGTCCGGAAACCGGCAGCTTCGTGTTCCAGCAGGGGCCGATCTTCCACAACCTGGTGCTGGCCGATGAAATCAACCGCGCCCCGGCCAAGGTGCAATCGGCGCTGCTCGAAGCCATGGCCGAGCGGCAGGTCAGCGTGGGCCGCAGCACCTATCACCTGTCGCCGCTGTTTCTGGTGATGGCCACACAGAACCCGATCGAGCAGGAAGGCACCTACCCGCTGCCCGAAGCCCAGCTCGACCGCTTCCTGATGCACGTGAAGATCGGTTTTCCCGACGCCAGCGTGGAGCGCAAGATCCTCGCCCAGGCCCGTGGTGAAGCGCTTAACGGTGAAACCAAGCCCGAGCAGTTGGTCAGCCAACAGGCGATCTTTGCTGCGCGCCAGGAAATCCTTGGGCTGTATATGGCCGATGCGGTGGAGGAATACCTGGTGCAGCTGGTGATGGCCTCGCGCACCCCGGCCAAGTTCGACCCGGAGCTGGCCGAGTGGATTGCCTACGGCGCCAGCCCGCGCGGCTCGATTGCCCTGGACCGCTGCTCGCGCGCCCACGCCTGGCTGGCCGGGCGCGATTTCGTCAGCCCGGAAGATATCCAGGCGGTGCTGTTCGACGTGCTGCGTCACCGCATCATCCTGTCGTTCGAGGCAGAAGCCGCCGGCATCGACCAAGACCGCGTGGTACAGCGCATTCTCGACGTCGTGGCGGTCGCCTAACCACCATGCACGAGCAACCCACGCAACCCGGCATTCGCGTCAGCCTCGGTGAACTGATCGAGATGCGCCACCGTGTGCGTGAGGTGCAGCTGTTTTCCACCCCGGCACGGCGCAGCCCGCTGATTGGCCTGCACCACTCCAAACTGCGCGGGCGCGGCGTGGATTTCGACCAGGTGCGCGTGTACCAGGCCGGCGACGATGTGCGCACCATCGACTGGCGCGTCACCGCGCGCACTCAGGAACCGCATACCAAGCTGTTCCATGAAGAACGCGAGCGGCCGATCTACATCATGGTCGAGCAAAGCAAGCGGCTGTTTTTCGGCTCCGGACTGATGTTCAAGTCCGTGCTCGCTGCACAGGCCGCCAGCCTGATCGGTTGGGCCGCCCTGGGCCATAACGACCGTATCGGCGGTCTGGTATTCGGCGACCTGGAACACCACGAAATCAAACCACGGCGCAGCAAGCAGAGCCTGCTGCAATTGCTCAGCCGCCTAGCCAAAGCCAACCAAGGCCTGAGCAACGACACTCAGGGCAGCCGCGACAGCTTCGGCCTGGCCCTGCGCCGCGCCCGCGAAGTGCTGCGCCCTGGCAGCCTGGTGGTGATTCTGTGTGATGAGCGCACGCTGAACGACAGCAGCGAACAGCAGTTGCTGCTGTTGGCGCGGCATACCGACCTGTTGTTGCTGCCGCTCTCCGACCCGCTCGACCATGCCCTACCAAATGCCGGCCTGCTGCGTTTTACCGAACACGGCGCGCAGCTGGAGCTGGATACCCAGGACGCCGAACTGCGCCAGGCCTACCGCAGCCTGGCCGATGCCCGTCAGGCACGCTGGCAGCGCCTGGCACAGAAACTCGGCGTACCGTTGCTGGCCCTGAACACCCAAAGCGAAATGATCGAGCAGCTGCGCGAACACCTGAATGCCCAGCGGCCAAGGAAAGCCCTGTGAACCCGCTGGAGCAACTCGAACCACTGATCGCCCCTGCGCCCATCAGCTGGTGGCCGCCGGCACCCGGCTGGTGGCTGCTTGCGGTGCTGCTGCCGCTGCTCTTGTGGGTCACTTTCAAGCTGCTCAAACGCCTGCCGCGTAAAGCTGCCGGACAGTCGGCCGAAGCAACCCTCGACCCACTGCGCCAAGCCGCGCTGAACGAACTCGAACGCCTGAGCAAACCCTACGACGGCGTCGACGCCGGCCCCTGGCTGCAGCAGCTCAACGCCATCCTCAAACGCCTGTGCCGCGAGCGTTACCCGCAAAGCCACAGCCATATCCTCAGCAGCCGCGCCTGGCTGGCCTTTCTCGACAGCCGCTGCCCAGCCGCCGGCCTGACCCGCTGGATGATTCTGGTGGAAGGCGCCTATCGCCCGCACTGCAGCCTGGATGACAAGGCCATCGCCGGCCTCAACCAGGCGGTGTCGATCTGGATTCGCAAACATGTTTGAGTTTGCCTGGCCCTGGGTCTTCCTTATCGCCCCCCTGCCCTGGCTGCTGCGCGCCTGGTTGCCGCCTGCGGACAGCGGTGAGGCAGCGCTGAAAATCAGCTTTTTGGCGGAGCTGGAAGGTTTGAGCGGCCGCCGCGCCCGCGTGCGCTTGCCAGCCCTGTGGCAACAGGCGCCGTTTGCACTGATCTGGCTGTTACTGCTGCTAGCCTGCGCGCGCCCGCAATGGCTGGGCGAACCATTGCCGTTGCCGGCCAGCGGCCGCGACTTATTACTGGCGGTGGATGTATCCGGCTCCATGGATTATTCCGACATGCTCTGGGAAGACCAGGAAGTCAGCCGCCTGACCCTGGTCAAACACCTGCTCGGCGAGTTTATCGACGGCCGCCAGGGTGATCGGGTCGGCCTGATCCTGTTCGGCAGCCGCGCCTACCTGCAGTCGCCGCTGACCTTCGACCGGCAGACCGTGCACACCTGGTTGGATGAGGCGCAGAAGAATATCGCCGGACCGCAAACCGCCATCGGCGACGCCATTGGCCTGGCGGTCAAACGCCTGCGCGAACGCCCGGCGCAGAGCCGCGTACTGGTACTGGTGACTGACGGGGCCAACAACGCCGGTGAAATCGACCCCATGACTGCCGCGCGCCTGGCCGCCGAGGAAGGCATCACCATTTACCCGATTGGCATCGGTGCCGACCCTGAGCAAGGCGGCGTGCTCGGCATGCTCGGCTTTAATCCCGGCATCGATCTGGACGAGCCGAGCCTGCGCGCGATTGCCGAGGCCACCGGCGGCGAATACTTCCGCGCCCGCAACAGCGAAGAGCTGCAAGCCATCGAAGCGACCCTCGACCGCCTGGAACCGGTGGCGCAGAAACCGACCCTGGCGCGGCCAACCTTGCCGCTCTATCCCTGGCCACTGGGCCTGGCCCTGCTGCTCAGCCTGCTGCTGGTCAGCCAGACACTCTGGCCGAGCCTGCAACAACGCTGGCGCAATCAGCTGAAACTGCTGCGGGGGAAACAGTCATGAACGAACTGACCAGCCTTTGGCCGCACTGGCAGCGACCCTTCTGGCTGCTGCTGATACCGCTGCTGGGCTTTCTGCTCTGGCAACTCTGGCACCGGGAGAAACGCACTGGGCGCTGGCAGGCACTGCTGCCGGCCGCGTTCCAGGCCGCGCTGCTGACCGCCACTGGTGGGCGCAACAGCCGCCTGCCCTGGTTGGCCCTCGGCCTGGCCTGGCTGCTGGCATTGCTGGCGCTGCTTGGCCCGAGCTGGCAACGCATCGAACAGCAGAACCCCAAGCCGGCCGACCCATTGGTGGTGCTGCTGGAGCTGACCCCGGAAATGCTCGCCAGCGACGCCTCGCCCAATCGCCTGGCCCAGGCCAAACGCAAATTGCTCGACCTGCTGGAGGCGCGCCAGGATGCGCAAACCGCCATCGTCGTGTACGCCGGCAGCGCACATACCCTGGTGCCGCTGTCCGATGATCTGGCCACCAGCCGCAACCTGCTCGACGCGCTGAATCCGGGGATCATGCCGGAGCCGGGCAAGCGCGCCGACCTGGCCGTGGCCAAAGCCCTGCAACTGCTCGAACAGGGCGCCCAGGGCAATGGCCGCCTGCTGCTGCTGACCAGCAGCCTCGATGAAGCACAACGCCAGGCCATCAGTCAGGCCCTCGGCCGCCGTGGCGAGCGCCTGCGTATTCTCGGCATTGGCAGCACCCAGGGCGCGCCGATCATTCAGGAAGACGGCTCATTCCTCAAGGACGCCCAAGGCAGCATCCTGCTGCCGCGTCTGGACAGCAACGGCCTCAAGCGCTTTGCCAATGAGCTGGGTGGTCAGTACCAGGGCGTCACTCTGGATGAACGCGACCTGCGCAGCCTGGGCCTGCTCGATGCGCCGCAACAGCTGCGCCGCGATGGCGAGCTGACCCGCCTACAAGCCTGGGCCGACCAGAGCCACTGGCTGCTCCTGCCGCTGCTGTTACTCGCCGCCTGCGCCGCCCGCCGCGGCTGGCTGCTGTGCCTGCCGCTGTTGCTGCTGGGCCTGCCGCAGAACAGCTATGCCTTCGGCTTTGACGACCTCTGGCTGCGTGCCGACCAGCAAGGCCAGCGCCTGCTTGAGGCGCAACAGCCGGCGGCGGCCGCGCAGCGTTTCAACGACCCACGCTGGCAAGGGCAGGCGCTCTACCAGGCCGGCGATTACGCCGCGGCCGCCGAACGCTTCGCCAATGGCGAAAGCGCCAGCGACCACTACAACCGTGGCAACGCTTTGGCACGTAGCAATGAACTGGAAGCCGCCGTGGATGCCTACACCCAGGCATTGGAACTGCAACCCGACTTGGCTCAGGCGCAAAAGAACAAAGCCCTGGTCGAAGAGCTGCTGCGCCAGAACCAGCAGCAACAGCAGAATCAAAGCGACAACCCGCAAGAACCCGACGAGCAGCAGAATCAGCCCAGCAAGCAGCCACAGGCAGGCCAGTCCGATCCCAATGCTCAGCAGCAAGCCGAGCAAGCGCCGGGCAAACCGTCAGCGCCTGAAGATAAGGGTGAGGGTGAAAGACCTGCACAACCTGGCGCCGACGAAGACGCGGATACACCGCCGAAACAACCAGAACAAGACGACAGCAACAGCAGCGAAGAACAGATCGCCAGCGCCGAGCCGAGCCTCGACGGCGAGCGGCGTCAGGCATTGGAACAATGGCTGCGGCAGATCCCCGACGATCCAGGCGAGCTGCTGCGGCGTAAATTCAGGCTGGAACAACAACAGCGCCAGGAACAACTGCAATGAGCCGACTGCTCTGTACCCTTCTGCTTGGCCTGCTGGCCCTGAACGTCAGCGCGCAAAGCTTGACCGCCAGCGTCGACCGCACCCGCCTGGATGCCGGCGAGAGTGTTGAGCTGACCCTGGAATCGGATGACGCCACACTGTTCGGCAAGCCCGATCTGCAGCCGCTCAATGAACTGTTCGAGGTGCTCGGCACCCGCCAGGTCAACCGCCTGACCAGCGGCAGCACGGGCGCCCAGGCCAGCACCCGCTGGATCATCACCCTGCAACCCAAGCACAGCGGTTATGTAGTGATACCCCCGCTAAGCCTCGACCAGCTGCAAAGCGCCCCCATCACCCTGCACGTGCAGCAGGCCAGCAGCGCCGATGACAGTCGCCTGGCCCCAGTGTTTATCGACGCCAGCCTGGATCAGGAAAGCGTCTACGTGCAGGCGCAAACCGTGCTGACGCTGCGCATCTACCACTCCGTTTCGCTTTACGACGACAGCAGCCTGACCCAACTGGATATGCCCCAGGCACGCGTGGAAGCGCTCGGTGAGCCGCGCACCTATGAGAAAGACATCAACGGCGTGCGCCATGGCGTGATCGAGCTGCGTTACGCGATCTTCCCCCAGGAAAGTGGCGAACTCTTGATCCCCTCACAGGCCTTTACCGCCACTGCGCTTGACCGCTCCGCCAGCAACACCTACAACCCGTTCGGCCCACGCCCAGGCAAAGTGGTACGGGTCCGCTCGCCGGAAATCCCGTTGACGGTAAAAGCCAAGCCGGCCAGCTACCCAGCCGATGCTCCCTGGCTGCCGGCACGTTCGCTGAGCCTGAGTGAAGTCTGGAGCCCGCAGCCGGAAACCGCCCGCGTCGGCGACTCGCTGACCCGCAGCCTGCTGCTCAAGGTCGAGGGGTTGGCCAGCGCACAACTGCCGCCCTTGCCGGCCACCCAGGTTGCCGGCCTGCGCCGCTACCCCGATCAACCGCAACTGGCTAATCAGGCCAGCGACAATGGCCTGGTAGCAAGCCGTGAAGAACGCGAAGCGCTGGTAGCCAACCGTGAGGGCGTGATTGCCTTGCCGGCAATCGAGGTGCTGTGGTGGAACACCACGACTGATCAGCTGGAACGCAGCAGCTTGCCGGCGCGCAACCTGCAGGTGGCCGCCAACCCGAATCTGGAAACCCTGCCCGTTGAGGCAGCACGCCCGGCAGTCAGCGAAGCCGCCAACGTCCAACTCTGGCCCTGGCAACTGAGCAGCGCGCTGCTGAGCCTGACCACCCTGCTCGGTTTTACCCTGTGGTGGCGCGCACGCCGTCAACCGGCGGTACTGCCCAGCCAGCAGACCGGCCCCAGCCCGCGCAACCTGCTCGACGACCTCAAACGCAGCTGCCTGGCCAACGACTCACAGGCCACGCGCCATGCACTGGACGCCTGGGCCCGCCAGCAGCCGGAAACCCTGGCCGATATGGCCGCGCGCTTTACCCCGCTGTCCGATGCCCTCGACGGCCTGAATGGCGCGCTGTACAGCGAAAGCGGCCAGCACTGGCAAGGTCGCAACCTGTGGCTGGCGATTCGCAGCCTACCCGCCGTAGAAGACCTCGAAAGCACCACAAACCCGGATACCAGCGCGCTGCCGCCGCTGTACCCGCGCTAACTGCAATCTAGTCAGAGATCCGGCACGCGCAGCTTTTGCAGGACGGGGGGTGGCGCAAAGCCGGGCTTGAGCATCAACTGCGCAATCTGTGTATCACCTAACCCTGCAGCGGTTATCGGATTGCCTCGCTAACGGGTTACGGGGCGACCATGTAGGCACAAGTACAGACCGTGGGAGGGGCCGGGCGGCGTTCCGCTTTAGCCGCGAGCTTTTGCTATTTCAGCACGTAGCCCGAACAAGCGCAGCGCAGTCCGGGGCCTGGATGCTTGCGCAGTGACCTGTGAGTTGGGCGGAGACTGCCTCCCGGATTGCGCCAAGGCTTATCCGGGCTACGGCGCCCGCTGTTGTGAGAGCGGCCTTGGCCGCGAAACTGCTAGAACCAAACACGATTCGCGGGCAAGTCCACGCCACAAAAGCCATCTACCGACCTAACCCATAGACAATAAAAAACCGCGACCCAAGGGCCGCGGCTTTTAGTATTGCGACTGCGTATCAGGCCTAGGCCTTGTTGCGCAGCTTCTCCGGGTTGATCAGGAAGCGTGCCAGAGCAGGCAGCAGCCAGATCGCGCCGATCATGTTCCAGAGGAACATAAAGGTCAGCATCAGGCCCATGTCGGCCTGGAATTTGATCGCCGAGAAAATCCAGGTGGCCACGCCAATCGCCAGGCAGACGCCGGTGAACAGCACCGCTTTACCGGTCGACTTGAGGGTCTCGTAGTAAGCGTCCTGCAGCGACAGCCCCTGACGCAGGTAAGTCTCCAGGCGGCTGTAGATATAGATGCCGTAGTCGACACCAATCCCCACGCCCAGCGCGATTACCGGCAGAGTCGCCACCTTCACACCGATGCCCATATAGGCCATCAGGGCGTTGCCCAGCACCGAGGTCAATACCAGCGGCAGGATTACGCAGAGGGTGGCTGCCAGGGAGCGGAAGGTCAGCAGGCACATGATACTTACGGCTGCATACACCGCGATCAACATGGTGGTTTCGGACGCGGCGATCACCTCATTGGTGGCCGCTTCAATCCCGGCGTTACCGGCGGCCAGAATAAACTCCAGGCCGTCCTTGTTGTTCTGCTTGGCAAAATCTTCGGCGACTTTAACCGCGCGGGACAGGGTTTCCGCCTTGTGGTCGGTGAGGAACACCAGCACCGGAGCGACCGAGCAATCGCCGTTGTACAGGCCGTCGGCCCGGGCAATTGAGTTGTTCAGCACGTCCTGGTTACGCGACAGGGTTTCCCATTTCAGGTTGCCCTCGTTCATGCCCTTGATCACCTGACGCGACACGGTAACCATGGAAATGGCTGACTGCACGCCTTCGGTGTTCTCCATCTTCCACATCAACTCATCCATGGCCGACAAAGTCGGGTAAGTCGAGCAGCCTTCAGGTGCCGTCTTGACCATGATCACCAGTACATCGGAGCTGGTGGAGTAGTTACGGATGACAAAGTCGTTATCCAGGTTGTAGCGCGAATCTGGATGCAGCTCAGGTGCGCCCTGATCGAGGTCGCCGATCTTCAGGTTCTGCCCGTACCACACCCCACCGGCCAGCGCCGCAACGGCAACCACCACGGAGATCGGCGCCACCATCGGGTGCGCGCACTTGGACAGAAAGCGCCAGAAAGGATGTTCTTTAGCGGCTTCTTCACGGCTGATCTGCACCGCCTTCTTGCTGATGCCGATATAGGAAATCATCACCGGCAGCAGAATCAGGTTGGTCAGAATGATCACCGCCACACCCATGGATGCGCCGATGGCCAGCTCGCGGATCACACCAATATCGATCAGCAGCAGCGTGATAAAGCCCACCGCATCCGACAGCAGCGCCACCAGGCCCGGAATAAACAGCTGACGGAAAGCCATGCGCGCGGCAGACAGCGAATCGGTCGCCTCGCCCGAAGCCATGGCAATGCCATTGATCTTCTGCACACCGTGGGAAATACCGATGGCGAAGACCAGGAACGGCACCAGCATCGAGTACGGATCAAGCCCGAAGCCCAGGGTGTGCAGCAAACCCAGCTGCCAGACCACCGCAATCAACGTGGTCAGAACCACCGCCAAGGTGCTCTTGAAGCAATGGGTGAACCACAGCAGCAGCACAAAGGTAATGGCGATTGCCACAGCAAAGAACAGCGCCACACCAATCAGACCATCGATCAGGTCGCCGACTTTCTTGGCGAAACCGATGATGTGTACTTTGACGTTGGGGTTCTGCGCCTGGTACTTATCGCGGATCTTCTCTTCCAGCTCGTGGGAGAACTTTTGATAATCCAGCGGGATCTGCTTGCTCTGATCATTTGGGTCGGCATAGGTCTCCAGCAACGGCAAGTCAACGATGCTCGACTTGAAGTTGTTGGCCACCAGACGGCCAATCTGCCCGGACTTGAGGATGTTGCTGCGCAGTTCTTCGAGGCTTTCCGAAGAGCCGTCGTAGGTTTGCGGAATCACTTCACCGCCGGCAAAACCTTCTTCAGTCACTTCGGTCCAGCGTACGCTTGGGCTCCACAGCGACTTCAGGCCGGAACGGTCGACACCCGGAATATAGAAGGCTTCGTCGTTGATCTGACGCAGCGTCTCCATGTATTCCTTGCTGAAGATATCGCCATCCACCGCTTCCACCGAGATACGCACGGTGTTACCCAGGTTCGCCAGGTCATTGCGGTGCTCGAGCATCTTCTGAATATACGGATGCCCCAGCGGAATCATCTTCTCGAAGCTGGTCTGCGGACGCACCTGCGCCGCCTGGAAGAACAGAAACAGACTGATCAACAGGCACAGCAGAATCACGGCCGGGCGATTGTTGAAAATCAACCGCTCCAAAAAGGAGGCTGGTTGTTGTTGGTGCTTACTCATGCAAAGGCTCCCGGCTTATTGTTGTTGGCCCAGATCGGCGCCAGTAGGCGCAGCAGCATGAACGCCACCCTGCCCTACCAGAATCAGATTGCCGTTTTCCATTGCTGCAACGCCTGCCAGCGAAAGCCGGTCGGCACGATTGGTCACACTGAAATTGCGGCCGTTGTCGGTGCTCTTAAGTACGGTGCCGCCATGCCCAACCACCACAATGGAACCGTCGGCCAGACGATTGCCATCAGCCAGACCAAACTCCAGAGGGCCATTATTGGCGGTGTTCAGGCTGATTGCCTGCCAGGTCGCACCGAAGTCTGCCGAGCGGAACAGGTGCCCACGCAGGCCATAAACCAGCAAAGCACCGGGTTCATCAGTGCCGAGGGCACCGAACAGCGAACCGGCGTAAGGGCCTTTCAAGGTTTCCCAGGTCTGCCCCCAGTCCGGGGAGCGAAACATCGCGCCCTGCTCGCCCACAACAAACAGACCGGAGTCTTTGACTTCGACAATGGCGTTGAGGTGGTAGGCGTCTTCGTTGTCCATGCGGTCGCTGACATCTTCCCAGCTGGCGCCACCATCGGTGGTTTCCAACAAGGCGCCGTAAGCACCTACGGCATAGCCGTTGTTGCGGTCCTTGAACCAGACATCCAGCAACGGCGCTTCACGCTCAAGGTCTTCGAACTGCTTGACCCAGGTGGCGCCGCCATCGGTGCTGGCAAGAATCTGCGCGTCGTGACCAACAGCCCAACCATGGCTGTCGTCGATAAAGAACACGGCAGTGAGCATCTGCTTAGTCGGCACTTTGGCCTGAGCCCAGCTTGCGCCGTTGTCATCGGAGTAGAGGATATGCCCGCGATCACCCACGGTGACCAGGCGCTTGCCCAGGCTGGCGACATCCAACAGCAAGGTATGTGAAGCTTTGGCAGAGGTTACCGAGTAATGACTGACATCATCGCTGGCAGCCTGCAGTGGCGCGCTGGTAAACATCAGCACAGATAGCACACTGCACAGCGACAGCGCTTTGGCTATCGGTGAGTGGACGCGGAGCGCCGGTGCGCGGGACGATCCCACAACACGACCGGCCTGGGTGCGCCGCATGACGGGCTCACTCATATACCTTCCCCCTTATTCTTATAGGTAGCACTACCCTTTTAGCAGTGCGCCTATCCTACTGAGCTTTCAAAAGGCCTGACAATCGGCGCGACGTTATGTTTTGTTAAACCCGCCCGTCTACCATGCCCTGTTCGACCGACAAATAGCAAAAAGCCGCTACAACAGTAGCGGCCTTTTGCTCAACCTACACGCGGATTAACGCGTACCGCGGCGACGCAGCGCAGCAGGCTTGAAGTAACCGTCATCCGGCACAGCCTGGCTGAAGTCGATGGTACCTGGCTCTTCGTTATCCAGGTTCTGCACGTGGTAACGACGGGCTTGCAGATCGTGGAAGCTATCCAGCGCAGACCAGGTGGTCGGCAGGTCGTAGTAGTTTTTCAGGTAGGCAATCGAAACGCGCCACAGCTCGCCACGACCGTCGTACTGATCAACCACTGCTGCTTGCCAGCTGTCCTCGTCGAGGAACAGGGTGCGCTTGGAGTAGATGTGACGCGAGCCCGACTTCAGCGTGCCCTCGACTACCCACACACGGTGCAGCTCGTTGCGCGTATAGGCTGGGTTCAAGTGACCGACTTGCAGCAGGTCCTTGTACTTCACTTCAGGGCTGGTGACCTTGTAGCTGTTGTAAGGAATGTAGATTTCCTTCTTGCCGATCAGCTTCCAGTCATAACGATCTGGCGAACCGTTGATCATGTCGGTGTCGTCTGCAGTACGCAGGCCGTCAGCGGCAGCGATCGGGGTGTCATAGGCCAGGTTCGGCGCGCGGCGCACGCGACGCTGACCGGCGTTATAGCCCCAAGCCTGACGCGGCTCTTTTACCTGATCCAGGGTTTCGTGCACCAGTACCGCGCCGCCAGCCAGACGCGCCGGGCTCTTGGTGAAGGACAGGTAGTAGAACATGATGTTGTTCAGGTCAGCTGCAGTCCCTTTCGGGTTGTAGAACTTGAACATGGCTTCCTGCTGCGAGGTCACCAGGGAGTAGCTGCCGTTACGCTGCACGGCTACTTCCGAAGCGCGGCGCACGATGTAGGTACCACGGTAGCGTGCGATGTGGTTCCACAGCGCTTCTACGCCATTTTGCGGGATCGGGAACGGGATGCCGCCGTAGGCGTCGGAGAAGCCGTTACCGCCATCGAGCAACTTGGCGGTGCTGGCGTTCTTGATGGTGTTGTCATACACCCACTTTGGCGCAGAACCAGAACGACGGGTCTGGTAGACCGGCATCTGGTAGCTGTTCGGGTAGGTGTTGAACATCGCAATCTGACCTGGGGTCAGGTTGTCTTTGTACTGATCCAGATTGGCTTTGGTGATGGTAAACAGCGGCTTGTCATCAGCAAACGGATCTACGTGGTGCTGGCCTGGCGTCTTGTAAGCCGCCGGAACCTGGGTGATACCACCGGTCCACTCAGGGATGGTGCCAGCCGCGTTGCCGGCTTTCTCGGCACCGAACGGGGTGAGGCTTGCGCCCAACTTGGCCGCTTCCGCAGGCGAAACTGCAGCGAACGCGCTGCCAGCGGACAGTGCCAGCGCAATGGCAGCACCAATCAGCGTGTGCTTTTTCAGCATCTTGATTCTCCGTGAAATAAGTCATCAACCGAGTGCCCGCAGGCACTCGATATTTTCTAGTTATGTTTAGAAGGAATACTTGACGTTCAAGCCGATATTGTCGCGGTCGCGGCCAGAGTTGCTTTGACCGGCACCCATAAACTCGGTGTATTGGATTTCCGCTTCCAGGCTATTCAGGTAGCTGGCGCGAAGCCCCAGAGTGTATGCCTTGCGGTCTTCAATGAAGTTACCAGTCTGATGCGAGTTGCCTTGGAAGTCGTGTTTGAACACGGTGAATGGCGACAGGTTTACGCCGGCATATACGTCGTTCCAAGTGCCCGACAGCACCAGCGTATAGCCATAAGCATCAGACGTCGCACAGTCTTGCTTGGCCATAGCGGCATCAGTGGAGTAAGAGGTATTAGCACGGCCCGCGATGCAACGCACGCCATCCACAGAGTTATATTTCAGACTATCACCACGCAGATGCTCGGAAGCAACTTCAGCCACACCAAATAACGAATCAAAGCTCAGCACATTGCCAAAGTTGTGTATAGCACCGATCGATGAATTGAACGCTTCAACTCGGCGAGAGTTACTTACGCGACTGTCACGATTGATCTGTTGACCTGCAATCAAACCACTACCCTTATTACCAGCAGTATTATTCGCGAGACTCGCACCCTGCCGAACCAAGTCACCTAGCAAATCGTTAGTTGCAGCAATACCTACCGGAAGATTTGGACGATAAGCCAACTCCCCAAAAACCGAAGTCTCATTCAATGTGGTATTAAAGCTGAACCCGTACATACGAATATCTTCAGCATACTCGCGCTTAGCCTGAGTGGCTCCCAGAAGATCAACAGTTGCCAAACCGCCGGCGGTTGGCAGGAAACTCTGAAAAGTAGCACTATTAGGGTTGGCACAGTTAGGATCAAGGCCACCTGTAGCAATACCGCACAAATTACCGGTCAAAGTACCAATATTAACCCCATCATAACCATTAAGATCGGCATAGATAGTTGGTTCTTTGGCATGATAATTAACAAGATAAGCCCCAAATTCTGTAGAATTCAAACTCTCAGCGATATACTTAAACGACAAACCATACTGACCATCATTTTTTGCATTAATATCATCTGTAACATCAGCAACCTTCAAAATACTACCAAAGCTCTTATTCACCCCACCCTGGTAAACACCGGCTGCAGTTGCAGCGTTAAGCAATGCAGCCGCGACCGCCGGATTAGCATTACCTCGGCCTGCAGCAATAGCATTGTAGCCTGTAATTGCAGGAGCCAAAGCAGTACCCGCAAAATTGTTATAAGCTGTATTACCACCCTCACCAAAAAGGTCAGTTTCAGAGAAATAAGTACCAACTGGATCAATGGCCGACTCTTTCCAGTTGAACTGATAAAAAGCATCCATTGAAATATTATCGGTCAAGCCGACACTAAAGCTCAGCGCCTCAACCGGAACCAGTACTTCTTTCACTTCGGCACCTGGCAGACGAAACTTGCCAGCATCAACCGGATTGGTGGTATTAACACCACCGCGGTAGAACAAACCTTCACCCCAGTTAAATACCTGCTTACCGAAACGCGCACCCACCGGCATATTGCCAACATCCCAACTGCCATAAACATAGGCATCAAGAATTTCTGCGTTACGGCCTGCACTGTGGCGAGTAGCACGGGTAAAGCTGTCATCGTTTGGTACGTTCTGGCTTGGCTGATAAGCCAGGCTGGTGTCGTAGTAATTGTTGCGCTTATCCATGATCTGGGTGTCATAGAACGCAGTACCGCGCACAAAGGCACCGTAGTTCTGGTAAGTCACTTCCATATCGGTAGTGACCTTGAACACTTCAGAGACCAGACCGGTATTGAAGTTACGGTTACCGTCGTTGGTATTGATGTCGTTGTTGGTCTTATCCTGGCCCTGGACGCGCCAGAGTTGGCCGTAGGACACGGTGGTATCGATGGAGCCGCTGATTTCATCGTCGGCGAAGCTGAATTCCACTGCCTGGGCGTGAGCCGCTACCAGCAGGGGAAGAAGACCGACAAAAGCAAAACCTGCCTTGGCAGGTGCGAAACGCAATACGGGCTTACGGGACTTAATTTCCATCGAAACATTACTCCGTGGACAGATCATCTTTTTTGTACCCCAACCGCTGGGGCACGTTATGGCCGTACTGATGACGGCCTTAAATGTTGATTGGAAGGCAAGCCCCCAACGCGTTTGCACGCACCTCACTGTTTGGCGTGCACCATGACGAGGTCAAATCGATTTAGTTCCCTGCAACCATAGTGCCAATTCAAACGACCGTATAAAAAATCCAGCACCGCACGCGCTCAAACTATAAATCCACTTTGTGACTGGTCATTCAGCAACCATATAACCGCATGCAGTGACAGATTTTTCCTATTTTGTCCTACCATCTGGCGCGATCAGCCACCTTGCTGTGTTGTGCACGCCCAGACGCTTCAAACAAATCAGCCAAGGTCAAGCCAAGCAGTTCAATTCATATTGCGCAAACTTTGCTTACAGTTAATCAGGTAACACAAAAAGTGTTACCTGATTAAGCCAGGTAACACTTTTGTACCGGTAAAAAGGACTGAGTGAAGAACCTGTAACCCTATGCGTTGCGCATAGATCCGCAAGATCGGTCTTTAGTGTTAACGCGCTGCTCAAAAATCGACCAAGCACACCCAAAACTTTATCTAGGGTGGCGCCGCCACCCTAGATTGTTACCGCTCACTGATTAACCAGCCAGGCTCTTGCTGACCACTTCATAGACATCACTGGACAGCTCGCCAGAAGCCAAAATGCGCTGCAGCTGCTCCTTCATCTGCGCCTGACGGGCACTGCCATATTTGGCCCAACGCGTCAGCGGCGCCAGCAAGCGGGAGGCGATCTGCGGGTTGAGGGCATTCAGGGTGATGACTTGATCCGCCAGGAAGCGGTAGCCACTGCCGTCAGCCTGGTGGAAGCCCAGCAGGTTTTGTCCGGCAAATGCACCGATCAGGGCGCGCACCTTGTTCGGGTTCTTCAGGGTAAACGCCGGGTGCTGCATCAGTTGCTCAACACGCTGCAGCGCGCCCGGCAAGGCGCAGGCGGCTTGCACGCTGAACCACTGGTCCATCACCAGCGGGTTGTCCTTGAAGAAATCGGCAAAGCTGGCCAGTGCAGTGGCCTTCTCGGCCTCGAACGGTGAATTGACCAGCACCGCCAGCGCCGTCAAACGCTCGGTCATATTGTCGGCGTGCTCGAACTGCTCAAGACAAACCGCCAACACCTCGGCCTTGCCGCTAAGCATCAGATAGGACAGCGCGATGTTCTGCAGACTGCGCCGGGCAAAGTGTTCGGCCTCGGCCACATAGACGCTGACACGGGAAACCTCGCGGTTACTCTGGTAACGCTGCCACAGCAGATCAAACAGCGCAGTCGACAGTTGCTTACGGGCAAACTCACGGGCGGCGTGGATGGCCTCAACATCGGCCACGTCACTGATTTCGGTCAGATAGGCCTCACCCGGCAGCGAGAGCATCTCGGCAACCATGGCCTGATCCAGCGAGTCATCGGCCAGCAGCGTGCGACAGGCCTCGACCAAGCGTTGATCGAGCACCAACGGCTCGCCACGCTGATGCTGGCCAATCAGCTCCTGCAGCACCTGCACCGACAGTTGCTGCCCCGCCTCCCAGCGGTTGAAGCCATCGCTGTCGTGCTGCATCAGGAACATCAACTGATCACGGCTGTAGGGGAAGCTCAGCTTGATCGGCGCCGAGAAGCCGCGCAGCAAGGAGGGCAGCGGTTTTTCCGACAGATTGACAAAGGTGAACGCCTGCTCGGCTTCGGTCACCTGCAACACACGGGAACGCTCACCTGCAGCATCTTCACCGACCAATTGCAGCGGCAGCTCACGACCCTGGGCATCCAGCAAAGCCAGCTCCACAGGGATAACAAAGGGCTGTTTTTCCGCCTGCCCGGGAGTAGCCGGGCAGCTCTGGCGAAAATGCAGGCGATAGCTGTTGGCAGCCGCGTCATAGCTTTCACTGACCTCCAGGCGCGGTGTGCCGGCCTGGCTGTACCAGCGCTTGAACTGGGTCAGGTCGATGCCATTGGCCTCTTCCATCGCGCGGATAAAATCATCACAGGTCACCGCCTGACCATCGTGGCGGGCGAAGTACAGGTCGCTGCCCTTGCGGAAACCCTCGGCACCGACCAGGGTGCGGATCATGCGCACCACTTCCGAGCCCTTCTCGTACACCGTCAGGGTGTAGAAGTTGGAAATCTCCATAAAGGCATCCGGGCGCACTGGATGGGCCATCGGGCCGGCATCTTCGGCGAACTGGTGGGTGCGCAGGTAGGCCACGTCCTCGATACGCTTGACCGTACGCGAGTGCATATCGGCACTGAACTCGGCGTCGCGGAATACGGTAAAGCCTTCCTTTAGCGACAGCTGGAACCAGTCGCGGCAGGTCACGCGGTTGCCCGACCAGTTGTGGAAGTATTCGTGGGCCACCACCGCTTCAACGCGCTGGTGCGCGGCGTCGGTGGCGGTTTCGGCCTTGGCCAGCACACAACTGGAGTTGAAGATATTCAGGCCCTTGTTTTCCATGGCGCCCATATTGAAGTCGTTGACCGCGACGATCATAAAGATGTCCAGGTCGTATTCACGGCCGTAGACCTCTTCATCCCACCTCATGGATTTTTTCAGGCTGTCCATGGCGTGCTGGCATTTGTCGATGTTTTCCGGCTCGACATAGATACGCAGTGCCACGTCACGATTATTCATGGTGGTGAAGCTGTCTTCCACGCACCAGAGGTCACCGGCGACCAGGGCGAACAGGTAAGCCGGCTTCATAAAGGGGTCTTCCCAGGTCGCCCAGTGCCGGCCGCCTTCCTCACTGCCGCTGGCAATCGGGTTGCCATTGGACAGCAGCACCGGATAGCTGTGCTGCTCGGCGCTCAGGGTGGTGGTGAACTTGCTCATCACGTCCGGGCGGTCGAGGTAATAGGTGATCTTGCGGAAACCCTCGGCCTCGCACTGGGTGCAGAACATGCCGCTGGATTTGTACAGGCCTTCCAGCGCGGTGTTGCTTTCCGGGTGGATGCGCACGCTGCTGTCGATCACGAAACTGTTGCTGGTCGGCTGCAGGGTCAGATGGCTGTCGCTTAGCTGGTAATCGCCGGCACTCAGCTCGCGGTCGTCGAGCGCCACGCTGAGCAGTTCCAGCTGCTGGCCGTCCAGCACCAGCGGTGGTAAACCAGCGCCGGCAGCCGGGTTGCGGCGCATCACCAGTTGCGCGTGCACCAGGGTATGGTCATCGAACAACTCGAAGGTCAGGTGCGTTTCATCAATCAGATAATCCGGGGCCTGGTAGTCCTTGAGGTAGATCATCTTCGGCTGTTCGGTGCGCATGGCTTGTGGCCCTTTGTCTGCGGCGCGCGGGCGCCGGGTTCGCGAATAAGTAACTCAGGCGGCCAGTTCGTGAACGGCCAGCTGGTAAGCGGTGTACTTGCGGATATTGATCACGCCGGTGTCGAACATCAGGTACTGGCCCTTGATGCCCAGCAACGTGCCCTCGGCCAGCGGATTCTTGTCCAGGTTGAAACTGGTGATCTTCGCCGGGTAGGCCTCAATCGGGTAGGCAATCTCTACCACGGGCTGATCGCTGAGCGGCTGGATGGCCTGGATGCCAAAACGCTGCTGCAGTTCGGTCAAGCCGCTGCCGCAACTGGCGAACAGCTGATCGCGCACGGCGAGCAGGTCGACCGGCGCGGCATCGCCCTTGAGCAGCGCGCGCCAGTTAGTTTTATCCGCCACCTGGCTGCGCAGCAGGTCTTCGACAAAGCCGGACTGCTGACGGGTGGCAACCCGCAGAATCGGCAGCGCCTGCGTTGCGCCCTGGTCGATCCAGCGTGTAGGAATCTGCGTGGCGCGGGTGATGCCGACTTTGACGCCGCTGGAATTGGCCAGGTAGACCACATGATCGGTCATACAGAACTGCTCGCCCCAGCTCGGCTCGCGGCAGGTGCCGGCCTCATAGTGGCAGCGCTCCGGGCTCATGATGCAGATATCGCACTGCGCCAGCTTCTGCATGCAGGGGTAGCAATAGCCCTGACTGAAGCTGCTCTTGGTTTTGCGCCCGCAATGGGTGCAGTGGATCGCGCCGAGGAACTCCAGACGCAGACTTTTGCCGATCAGCGGATTAACCGGCAGCAATTCATCGCCCAGGCGAAAGCTGTATTGCACCGGCGCATCCAGCTGCGCCGCCATTTTGCTCAGGGCACCACGGGCCAACTCGCTCATCAGTGCAGGGTATCCGAGGACTTGAACAACAGATTGGGCACAGGCTCGGACTTGGAGCTGCATTCCTGCGGGCCCATATAACCGATGCGTTCGTCTTCCGGCAGGTTGTGGATCTCCCAGGCAATCAGCGCCTGTAGGGTCAGCTCCTTCTGCTCCTGGCTCAGCTTGCGGCCATCCGGCCATTTGCCGATTTCCACAGCCAGCTTGAGGCTCTGGTAGATCTCAGGGGTGATGTTTTCAATCGCTTCAAGAAAGGACGACATGGCGCCTCCAAATGCAAAGTGGCAGTTTACCAGCCTGTAGAAGAACTAACTGTGTCGCCGACGCGCCAGCGCACCGCCGACCAGCCCGGTCAGACAACCGGCCAGCAGGCCGCCGACATGCGCCGCGTTGGCAATAGCGCCGAATTGCAGCAGCTCGAAGATGCCGGTCATGCAGATCAGCAGCCAAGCCAGCATCATCACCAATACGCCTGGCGGCAGCCGATAAGCGGGAGTCGGCGCCAGGCGCTGGAAAATCCAGCAATGCCCGAGCAGACCGTACAGCACCCCGGAAAGGCCGCCGAATAGCGATGGGCCGGCATGCAGGTACTGGGCGAAATTGGCCGCGAGGCTAAACAGCAGGGTCAGCCCCAACAGCATCACGGCCCCCTGACGCGCCTCGATCCGCCGGCCCAGCTCCCAGTACCACAGGGTATTCATCGCCAGGTGGAGGATGCCGAAGTGAATCAGCATTGGCGTCAGCAGCCGCCACCACTGACCGCTGGCCAGCGTGTCGTTCAGGTAGCTGAAGTAGATGTAATCGCCCTGCACGCGATAGTCGACAAAGCTTAGCCAGCTGACCGTCGCCAGGTTATCGCCGAGCAAGGTGATAGCGGCTGCAATAAAGGTCAGCAATAGAACAACAGCCGCCATACGGCTGGCTTTCAGCTGCTGAACAAAACTCGGCGCGGCCTCTGCAGAAGCCGGTGACGGCTCAAGCAACACCTCAGCATCGCCTTGCGGGTAGCGCCCATAGAGTTCGCGTACTTGCTCGGCCAGTTGCTCGCCAGGCACCCAGAGCACCTGCTCGCCCGCCTCTTCAGCGACGCGGTGCGGCACCTGCAAGCGCTGCAGCAAACTGATAAAGCCGCTCAAGTCGACCTGCTCAGGCAAGCGCATTGCCACTACAGCACTCATGGCCGCGCCTCCGGGCTTTCGACATCGACCCAGACGAACTTGCTGGCATCCAGGCGCGTTTCCTGGTCGAGGCGATAGGCCACCAGTTTGCCGTTGAGTACGGCGCTGTAATCCAGGCAGGCCAGGTTGCTGCGAATCGGGGCAGGTTTGCCGCTGCGCCAGTAGTGGCCGACAAACAACAATGGCTGATCGGCACCGTATTTGAGCAGTTCGGTTTTCTGCATCTCGCTGAGTGGCATCTGCGCTGCCAGTTCCGGCAGGGCATCGGGCTGGAAGACTATATCGCCGTAGGTTTGCGGGTCTTCTTCCCAGAACTTGGTGCGAAAGTGCGCGCGGGTAAAACCGTCATCACTGGTCAGGGTCATGCCGTGCGGCAGACGCATATCAGTGCCGCGCAGCAGGCGATCCAGCGCGGTATTGGCAAAGCTGCCATGCACGGCAGCTGCCTGGAGAAAATGCTCATCGATGCAGCCATCGGCAAATTGCGCACGCAGCGGCTCAATCAGGCTGTCGTCCCAACAGGCATGCACCACGCGGAAATGCCCGGCATCGATAAACAGCGGCAACTCGTAGAACCAGTCGAGAAATGCCTGCCATTCCGCCGGATAGGCGTCGAACTGCTCCAGGGTTTCCTTGATCAGGCGCGCATGCCGTGGCGTGTGCTCACGGACAAACTGCCGGCCGCTACCGGGCGCAGCCGGCGTGCTCCAGGCCAGGGCATTGAACTCATGATTGCCCATGATGCACAGCGCCTGGCCGGCCACGACCATATCGCGCACCAGGTGCAGCGCCTCACGGATGCGCGGGCCACGGTCGACAAGGTCGCCAAGGAAAATCGCCATACGCTGCGGATGACGCCACACCCCGCCCTGCTGGCGATAGCCCAGGGTGCTCAGCAGATGTTCCAGGGTTTTCGCGCAGCCATGGATATCGCCGATCAGGTCGTAACCGCGAGCTGGATCGAGGCGCATCAAGCCCCCCCGCCGAGCCGGCTACCCCAGCCCAGCTTGTTGCGACAGACTTCGTAATAGTTGTGATCCAGCGGGTGAATCAGGCGCAGCTTCTGCGGCCGCTTGGCCACGGTGACGGTGTCGCCGGGGGCGCAGGTGAAGTGATTCTGCCCGTCGCAGGACACCTGCGGATACAGCTGCAGATCCTTGGACACGACGATTTTCAGCTCGCTGTTGCCATCCACCACAATCGGTCGACTGGACAGCGTATGCGGGTACATCGGCACGATCACGATGGCATCCAGTTTGGGGTGCATGATCGGCCCGCCGGCGGACAGCGCATAGGCCGTGGAGCCGGTCGGTGTGGCGACAATCAGGCCGTCAGCCTTCTGGCTGCAGACGAACTGGCCATCGATAAACAGCTCGAACTCGATCATCCGCGTGGATTTACCCGGATGCAGCACCACATCGTTGAGCGCATCACCCTGACCGATGGCCTCGCCATTACGGCGTACCTCGGCCTCCAGCAGAAAGCGGTTCTCGGTCAGGTAATGCCCTTCGAGTACCTGAGCCACCTTCACTTCCAGCTCATCGGGGCGAATATCGGTGAGAAAGCCCAGGCTGCCACGGTTGACGCCCAGCACCGGCACCTTGTGCCGCGCCAGAGCGCGGGCGGCGCCGAGCATGCTGCCGTCACCACCGACGACGATCACCAGATCGCAGACTTCGCCGAGAATCTTGCGTGACGAGGTCTGCAAGCCATGGCCCGGCAGCACTTCGGCAATGGTGTCTTCGAGGATCACATGCAGGTGACGAGCGAGCAGAAATTTCTTCAGCCGGCGAATGGTGTCGAGTACCTGGGTGCTGCCCAGCCGACCGATGATGCCGATATTACGAAACTGCTCCATGGTGCTCCCGCCAGGCTCTGGATCTAGTGGGTCGGATTATGGGCGAAAGCCCATGGCAGCAGCAAACCGCTGACCGGCTATGACAGCGCTTAAGGCTTGCTGAAGAGCTCGCGGGGTTGCTTTTACGCAGCAAGGCCGACGCACAGCAGACCGTAAACCGCCTCTAAGCGCTATGCTCGCAACATGACGCCCTTCCCTTCACTCAGCGATCTGCCCTCGCAGCTGCGCCAGCCTGCTGTACGCGACCTGGCCTGGGCGCTGCTCTCGCCGCCACTGCTGGCGCAGACGCCTTGGCCACAGCGTCACCCGCTCAAGGCCAGCCGCTGGAGCCAGCAACCCGACGCCCTGGCGGACTGGTTGCTGAGCCTGGATGCCGACAGCCATACCCTTCTCCACTGGCTGAGCCAGAGTTCGGTGCGCCGCCTGGGGCTGTACTACGAACGGCTCTGGCAGTTTGCCCTGCACGCCGCGCCGGGTATCGAGGTGCTGGCAGCCAACCTGCCGATCCGCCAGCAGGGCCATACCCTGGGTGAGCTGGATATGCTGCTGCGCGATGAGGAAGGTGTGCATCACCTGGAGCTGGCGATCAAGCTTTATCTGGGCCAGCCGCCATGCAGCGGCGCAGAGCTGGCGCACTGGTTAGGCCCCGGCAGCCACGACCGCCTGGATCTCAAGCTGACGCATCTGGGTCAGCACCAGCTGCCGCTGTCGGCCCGCGCCGAAGCGCAACAGCGCTTAACCGAGCTGGATATTCAGCGGCCTCAGGCGGCGCTGTGGCTGGGCGGTTATCTGTTCTATCCCTGGCAGCAGCCTTCCTATGCCGCGCCAGCGGATGGCAACCCAACACACCTGCGTGGGCGCTGGCTGCATCGCGCTGACTGGACACCTTTTGCCGCGCACAACCCAGGTCACTGGCAGCCGCTAGCACGGCACGCCTGGCTGGCGTCCGCACATATCGAGGAAGAACATCTGTGGTTGCGCGAGCAGTTCAATCAATGGCTCACGGCGCTGCCGAGCGATGCCAACGCGCAGCTGCTCGTTCGTCTGATTGCAGGCCCACAGCATGACTGGCTGGAAGCCGAGCGAGTGTTTCTGGTGAATGATCATTGGCCGGCGCAACCGGCCGACTAGTTCAGAGACTGCGCTCGGTGCGCCCGCCCGAGCGCGCCAGGTAGCCCGAGCCACTTTCACACAACAGCGCATCACGCTGGATCGCCGGCAAGGCATCCACCCCATCACGCAGGGCGTAGGCGCGGTAACCAAGCTGCGAGAGCAGAAACACCGCACTGCTGCTGCGCTTGCCGCTATCGCAATAACACAGGTAGGTGCGCGTCTTATCCAACAGGCGCGCTTTCAGACGCAGCAGTTGCAGCGGCATATTCAGTGACTGCAACGCATGGGCCCGCTCGTATTCTTCCTGCAGACGCACATCCAGCCACTGCGCCCCCGCCGCCAGCAAACGCGATGCTTCGCCAAGCGACACCTCATCGACCACCGGGGCCTTCAGCAGGGCGAAGAAGTCCTGCCGATCCAAGCGCAGCACTACGCCGTCTTCCAGCATGGTCACCGTGGCATTACGCGGGCTGTCAGCCAGCAAGGCCTCCTCTCCAAAGCAGGCGCCAATCTCCAGCTCAGCCAACACCTGCTGCGCACTGTCCGCGCCGCGAATCACTTCGGCCCGGCCATTTTTCAGAAAGTAGCAGCTGTCACCGACATCGCCTTCCTGCAGCACGGTGCTGCCAGCGACCAATTCGATACGCTGCAGACGCTCCAGCATGGCGCGCACGTTAGACGGCGGCACCTTGGCAAACAGCGGATTTTCCAGCAGGCGCTCCAGCCACTCGACTTCGGCATGGTTCTGCCCCAGTTCCAGCAGCAAATCCTGGTAGGCCAGGCGCCAAGTCAGCAGACGATTGAGGGTCGCGGTGTCCAGCGCCAGCACGCTGGCATCGGTCAGCGCCCGTGCTTCATGCAAGCGCGGCAGGCTCGGTGAAAGTGGGTGACAACTGGCCTCGCTGCCGGCCTGCAAGCGTTGCTCCTGGCCGTCGACCGATTGCAGCAGCAACTCGCCCGCCAGCAGGTAGTAAGTCAAGCGTGCCTGGTCCCCTGGACGAAACAACAACTGCCCCGCCAGCAACGGCTGCGGTACCAATTGCGTACGCAACTCGCGCCACTGCTGCTCGGACAACACGTTAAGTGGCGTCAGGCTGCGTAACTGTTCGGGGTTAAGGGGTTCGCTCATGGAATATCCAGGCTCCGCTGGTGAAATTCAGTGTAGCCGGGTTAATCGGCCGAGCATGCTTTAAGCGCCGCAGCACGGCCCTGCAAGCCACCTGTGTGGACAAACACCAGGCGGCTGCCGCGAGCAAAGTAACCGGCCTCGACCTGCTGGCGCAACGCCATTAATGCCTTGGCGGTATACAGCGGCTCCAGCGGCACGCCACTTTGCGCTTCCGCAGTTCGCATAAAGTCGAGCAACTCAGCATCCACCTTGGCAAATCCACCTCGGCTGGCCTCATGCAACTGATAACGTCCAACTGGCATATCCGCAGCCTGGACAATCGCCTGCACCTGTTGCTCGACGCCATGATCGGCCGGTACGGCCAACGCCGCATGCAGCGGATGCGCGGCGGCTTCGCCTAACAGCAAACCGGCCAGGGTGGTGCCCGTGCCTGCCGCCAGCCACCAGGCGTCGTAATCAGCCCAACCGAGGCTTGGCAGCTGGTCACGAACCTGCTGCACCAAGCTCATGCAGCCCAGCGCACCCGGCAGACCACCGCCACCCTCCGGCAGCCGATAAAAGCCCGGATAGTGCGCCTGCCAAGGTAACCAGAAGTCGACCGCATGCCGCGCGCGATAACCCGCATAACCCAGCCAGTGCAGCTGCATACCGAAAGCCTGCAGATCAGCCACAGTCGGCGTCTGCTGCGGGTGGCCGCGCAAAAGCCCGACAGTTTGGAAATTAAAGCGTTTACCGGCTGCGGCCAGGGCATGCAGATGATTGGAGTGCGCGCCGCCCAGGCTGATCACGCCAGTGGCGCCACTGGCCTGTGCGGCGCGTAGATGATGGGAGAGCTTGAACCATTTATTGCCGCTGATCAGTGGATCGAGCAGATCCAGGCGCAGCACCGCCAGCTCAACTCCAGCGACGACTGACCAATCCAGCGAAAAATGCTGCAAAGGGGCACGGGGCGCCCAGTCAGGCAGGACAACCGGCAAGGTTAGCTGACAGTACGCAAACGGCTGCTGGCCTTGTGCCGCGCACAACAATTGGACTCACCCAGGGCAAAACGGCTGGGCGTATCAATACGGTCAATGGGGATGGCGCAGCGCTCACCACTTGACAGCAAGGCTTCGCAACTCGGCTGCTGATAATGCGCCAGCCAGTGGCGGTACTGTTCTTCACTGACAAAACACTTGGCCGCGGCATAGGCCATGGGGTTGTCCTGGTAGGCCGCAATGTCCTGCAGCGGGATGGTCAGGTGGCCCGCGCCTGGGTGATAGACCACAAA
Source organism: Pseudomonas sp. (assembly GCF_030684895.1). GTDB lineage: Bacteria > Pseudomonadota > Gammaproteobacteria > Pseudomonadales > Pseudomonadaceae > Aquipseudomonas. The sequence continues at coordinate 134,559 of NZ_JAUXXP010000013.1, forward strand.
GACCACACCGAGCTTGGCCAGACGCTCAAGAATCTGATCACCACCCTGGCTGGCCAGATCGGCGTAAGCGCGCTTGAGGCGATTGATCTCCTGCAGCGCCTGGGTGTCCTGCTCGCCGCGATAAGCCAATTCAACATCGCGAATAGCAATCTGCTCTTTGTATTCGGCCACTGCCGAGGCGATTTTGGCCCGCATCTCGCCTTCAAACTGCGCCCGCAAGCTGTCGCTCTCACTACGGCCATCACGCTCCAACGCACGCAGTTGCTCGGTCATCTCTTCACGGGAGCTCTGGAAACTCGCCGCCTGAGCAGCCAGTTGCGCCTTCAGCGCTGCGTTGTGCTCTTCCTGCTGACGCAAGGCCTGGTGTAAGCCGTGGATTTGCGATTGCAGATTTCTACTCTGCTCATCGCTGGCCAGCTTGAACTTAGCCAGTTCTTCTTCGTGCTGCTGAGTCAGGCTGGTGATGCGCAAACGCTGCTGCTTGATCAGTTGCGCGGCTTTCACACGCTGCTCCTGATCAAGCTTTTCTGTGGCTTTGGCGGCTTCTTCCTGAGCGGGGTCCGCGGCGTACCACTTATCCTCCGAAGCCATCTGCAGACGCTCGGGCGCAACCGCCGGAGCATTATCGTCTTCAGCCAGCAAACCGAGGCTGTTGCGTTTGACTACATCGCGCAGCAGCGCCAGATCGTTATGACCTGGGGTCAGGCTGGGGTCCCAGAGGTGCATCTGATGCCAGGACACTGGGCATTGGCTGCGGCAAGCCAGACGAATTGGCCCGGCGCCTAGGTCAGGGCCACGCCCGGCACGCTCGGCCAAGGCTTGCAAAGGGATATTCCAACCGGAGTCAGGCGCGCCCTTTTCGTCGAAATCCAGGTAGAAAAACACCAGCGCCTTGATCAGCAAACGCGGGTTGATCAGCACGTACGCTACACGCATCTGCTGATCGGCAAACTCCGGCATATTTACCACGCCGTCGAGCAAGGCTTCGAATTCGGGGAAAAACATTTGCTTGCAGATGCCGCCGCGCTCACTGAAGAACAGTACGGCCTCAACCATCTGCGGCTTGTTCTGCATGCTCATCGCTTTTCCTCTAGACCGAAACGGGTGCTCCGCTCAGCGGTGACTCATCTTGCCTATGCTGTGCAAAAAATGGCGCACATGGCAAGACTGCCAACATTCTGACGGGTTAAGCAAGCCCCACGTCGCAGGCGCTATACCCTTGTTCAGGCAAGTCTAGGGGAAAAACCAAGCCCAGCAATGTGACTGGGTTGGCAGTCACCCTGCCAGGCAGGCGCTAAAAACCGGCTAACAGGGTGAAACTGTGATGGGTTTGGTGCAACGCTTCAGGCTTTGGCAGCAGCCAGGAATGGCGCCAGGCGTCGGCCCATTTCCTCACCCAAGGCCTGCAGGCCACTCATGGGGCGAACCATCACTTCAAAATCGACAATCTTGCCGGCTTCATCGAAGCGAATCATGTCGATGCCCTTGAGCTCGCGCTCGCCTACCTTGGCACTGAATTCCAGCACCACGTTAAGCCCATCGGCACTGGCCAGCTCGCGGTGATAGGCAAAATCGACAAACACCTTGCTCACGGTATTGAGGATCAGCGACACCATGGGCGCACCGGCATAGGGCTTGTGCGCCATGGGCGAACGGAACACCGCCTGCGGGTGCAGCAACTCCGGCAGGCTGCGCAGGTCGCTGTTCTGCATCAAGCTATGCCACTGCGCGAGCGTGGCGGCGGCAGCCGGTTGTAGTTGAGGATTATCGGACACGGGCTTCTCCTTATTATTGTCAGCCATATACAAAACGCCCCGCACTAGGCGGGGCGTTGACTACTTAGAGTTCGGCGGCGAGGCGCGAGCCCTGGTTGATTGCGCGCTTGGCGTCCAGTTCACTGGCCACATCGGCACCACCAATCAGGTGCACGTTCTGCCCGGCGTTTTCCAGGCCTTCCTGCAGCTCGCGCAGCGGGTCCTGGCCGGCGCAGACGATTACGGTATCCACTGGCAACACCTGCGGCTCGCCACCGGCGATGCTGATATGCAGGCCGGCGTCGTCGACCTTGAGGTACTCGACCGAGTTGAGCATCTGCACATTCTTGTTCTTCAGGCCGGTGCGATGAATCCAGCCGGTGGTCTTGCCCAGGCCGTCGCCGACCTTGGATTTCTTGCGCTGCAGCAGGAACACTTCACGCGCCGCCGGATGCGGATGGGCCTGAATGCCCGCCACACCACCGCGGGCTTCCAGCGCGCCGTCGATGCCCCACTCCTTCCAGAACTCCTCGCGGTTAAGGCTGGTCGACTCACCTTGATGAGTAATGAACTCGGAGACGTCGAAGCCGATGCCGCCGGCGCCAATCACCGCAACCTTCTGGCCAACCGGCTTGCGCTGCAGGATGGCATCCAGGTAGCTGATCACCTTGGCGTGTTCAATGCCCGGAATGGCAGGGGTGCGCGGGGCGATACCGGTGGCCAGGATGATTTCGTCATAACCGCCCTTGGCCAGGTCATCGGCCGATACGCGGGTATTCAGGCGCAGATCAACACCGGTGGTTTCCAGCTTGCGCTTGAAGTAGCGCAGGGTTTCGAAAAACTCCTCCTTGCCCGGCACGCGCTTGGCCACGTTGAACTGGCCGCCGATTTCGCTGGCCGAATCAAACAGGGTCACGCTATGGCCACGCTCGGCGGCCACGGTGGCAGCAGACAGACCAGCAGGACCGGCACCGACCACGGCGATCTTCTTCACCGCGGTGGTCGGAATGTAGTTCAGCTCGGTCTCGTGGCAAGCACGCGGGTTGACCAGGCAGCTGGTCAGCTTGCCACCAAAGGTGTGGTCCAGGCAGGCCTGGTTACAACCGATGCAGGTGTTGATCTCATCGCTGCGGCCTTCTGCAGCCTTGTTGACGAAGTCCGGATCGGCGAGGAACGGACGGGCCATGGAGACCATGTCGGCATCGCCCTCAGCCAGCACCTGTTCGGCCACTTCCGGGGTGTTGATGCGGTTGGTGGTGATCAGCGGAATGCTCACTTCACCGCGCAGCTTGGCAGTGACCTTGGTGAACGCAGCGCGCGGCACCTTGGTGGCGATGGTCGGGATACGCGCTTCGTGCCAGCCGATACCGGTGTTGATGATCGTGGCACCGGCCTTCTCGATGGCCTTGGCCAGCAGAACGATCTCGTCCCAAGTGCTCCCACCTTCGACCAAGTCGAGCATCGACAGGCGGTAGATGATAATGAAATTCGGGCCGACAGCCTCGCGCACACGGCGGACGATTTCCACCGGCAGACGCATGCGGTTCTCGTAGCTACCGCCCCAACGGTCGGTGCGATGGTTGGTGTGGGCGGCGAGGAACTGGTTAATGAAATAACCTTCCGAACCCATGATCTCCACACCGTCGTACTCGGCCTGCTGGGCCAGCACGGAGCAGTTGATAAAATCCTGGATCTGCTTCTCGATGCCCTCCTCGTCCAGCTCGCGCGGCTTGAACGGGTTGATCGGTGCCTGAATGGCGCTCGGCGCTACCGACTTCGGGCTGTAGGCATAACGGCCAGCGTGGAGGATCTGCATGCAGATCTTGCCGTCCGCTGCGTGCACCGCACGGGTGACGATCTTGTGCTTTTCCGCCTCTTCCGCAGTGGTCAGCTTGGCTGCGCCGGAATACACGCCGCCCTCATCGTTTGGGCCAATACCGCCCGTCACCATCAAGCCAACGCCACCACGGGCACGTTCGGCGAAGTACGCCGCCATACGCTCAAAGCCATTGGGCTTTTCTTCCAACCCGGTGTGCATCGAACCCATCAGGGTGCGGTTCTTCAGGGTGGTGAAGCCCAGATCAAGCGGGGCCAGCAGTTGGGGGTACTGAGCAGTCATGGAAATCTCCACATCGGGTGTTGGCTTTCACGGATGCCGCAACCTCTTAGCGGGTCGCGGTCGAATATGGTCTAGACGATAATCAGCCGCGCCGAACAGCTCAATGACCTAAAGTAACAACCTAATGATCAAAAAGAGCAGCAGCTCTTGGCAAAGCCCAAGCACCTGCCTACCCTGGTACCTTATCTAAATGCCCAGCACTGAATGGGCGCAGACGGAATAACGCTGCAATGCTGAAAAGCACACGGGTGAAACTCGGTGATCTGTCGGTGGGCTTTGTCGACAGCCTGGCCGATGCCATGCGTCATTGCGCCCATGACCCGCAACCACTGCTCGATAGTTACGGCCTGGATGCCGCGCGCCTGGCCGAACCGCGCGCGCGACTGTCGATCCCGCGCTATATGCGTTTGGGTCATAGCGCCATCCAGCAATGTGGCGAACCCGGCCTGGGCCTGCTGATGGGGCAAACCAGCCGCCTGAGCCAACTTGGCCTGGCCGGCGTCACGGCCATGCAGGCACCGACGGTGCGGGAGGCGGCGCGGGCGCTGATTCGCTTCGAGCCGCTGTATGCCAGCAACTACCGCGGCCAATCCAGCCTGCACGAAGACGCTCAGGGCGCCTGGCTGCGCTTCTATTCGATCAGCCCGTACAACGCCTACAACCGCTTCGTGGTCGACTCAGTACTGGCCAGCTGGACGCAACAGCTCAGCAAGCTGGCGCAACAGGCCCTGCCCGTGGAGAAAGTGCAGATAGAATTTCCCGCACCCAGCTATGCGATGCAGTACGGCGAATTGTTTGCCTGCCCGGTGGAGTTTGCCAGTGAACACAACCAGCTGCGCCTGAGTCAGCAGAGCCTGAACCTGCGCAACCCCGAACACTGCCCAAGCACCTGGCGGCATCTGCTGGAAATCTGTGAGCGGGAACTGACGCAGCTGACCCGCACCCGCAACCTGCGCGAGCGCATTACTCAGCTGCTCGGCCCATTGCTGCACGGCCGCGAACCGGACCTCGCCGAAGTAGCCGCACGCCTGCAGCTACCGACCTGGACCCTGCGACGCAAACTGGCCGAGGAAGGCACGCAGTTTCGCAGCATCCTCAACGACACCCGCCGCGACCTGGCCATGGCCTATATTCGCGACACCGAGCTGGCCTTCGGCGAAATTGCCTACCTGCTCGGCTTTGCCTCAGCCGAAGCCTTCCAGCGCGCATTCAAACGCTGGAACCAGCAAACCCCGGGCGAATATCGCCGCGAGCAACGCCGAGCGCTCTAGCAGCTCTAAAACGAATCAAAGCTCGGTGGCGTCTTCATCGCGCTCCGGCACATCCTGCTCGGTGGCGCGCGCTTCCAGCAGCTCTTCTTGATAATCGTCCATTACCTGCTCCTCCTACTCGATAAGTCAGCAACCGCTCATTGCATAAACAAAGAGCATGCCAATCAAGCTAGAGCAGGCAGATGAACGCAAGATGACAGGTTGTCGCGCAACGCGTCTTCAGAGTGAAGACCTAAAAGGCAGCCAATAAAAAACCCGCTGATATCGCTATCAGCGGGCTTTCTAATATGGCGCAGCGGACGGGACTCGAACCCGCGACCCCCGGCGTGACAGGCCGGTATTCTAACCGACTGAACTACCGCTGCATGTCGGTGGACTTTCGTCCGTACAACTCTTGCTTCTTCGGATGAAGCAGCCTGTTAGGGCTTTTCCATCTCAGCTTAAGCGAAATCAAGCTGGAAAAAATGGCGCAGCGGACGGGACTCGAACCCGCGACCCCCGGCGTGACAGGCCGGTATTCTAACCGACTGAACTACCGCTGCGCGTCGGTGGACTTTCGTCCGGTTTCACAAGAGTGGTGGGTGATGACGGGATCGAACCGCCGACCCTCTG
>NZ_JAUXXP010000042.1 GCF_030684895.1 Pseudomonas sp.
ACAACCACCAACGGTTGCTGAGTTCAATCGGCTATATCCCGCCTGCGGAGGCTGAGGCAAACTTCCACCAGCAACAAACAGGTCAGGCCATGGCGGCCTGACTTAAACGAAACGGCCTCCACAAAAGCCGGGGCGATTCAAGGGGGAACTGACTTGGAATCAGGCGCATTGCTGCGCACGGGAATGGGCTGCAGCTTTGGCCGCTCACACAAACCAAGGGCAACCAACAGATCAAGCAAGGCATTCTGCAACTTGGCACTCATAAAGTAGCCTCCAACCAAGGACATCGAATAGGTGATTGGACACCTTATTTCAGCCTAGTTCAGGCTGCTTGAACCTGCTGCCCTCTTCGTCGCAACACGCTAAAACAGCATACGCAAGCCGGCATACAGAGTGCGTCCCGGCCCCGGCTCGAAGTAGCGAGCGTTGCCGTCGTTAATGCGCAGGTTGTCAAAATACTCACGCCCCAGCAGGTTATCGACGCCCAAGTAGGGTTCCAGGCTTTGCTCGCCCAGCTGAAAACGCTTGCCGAGGCGCAGATTGAACACGGCATTACCGGGTGCAAACTGGCTATTGGCATCGTTGGCATACACCCGCGCCTGAGCCGTAACCCCAAGGCGCACATAAGCGCCTTGATGTTCATAAGCCAGTTCGCTAAACAAGGTTTGCCGTGGAATACCGGGGATGCGTTTGCCGGAAAAGTCGCCCGCCGTGGTTTGATAATCCTCAAAACGGTAGCGGTTGTAGGCATAGGCCGCAGACCAACGCCAGGCATCGGCAAGCTGCCAGTCCAGGCTCAGTTCCAGGCCATCGCGGCGCGACTGCCCGGCATTGCGATAGAAATTACGGCCAGGCTGGGTTGGCAGACTGAAGCCCACCAGCTCATCCTCCAGCTCAATTCGGTAAAGCGACAAACCATAACGCAGCGCAGGCCATTCGCCTTTGATACCCAGCTCGCGGCTGAACGCCCGAGCCGGCTGCAAGGCGCTGTTGAAGCCACCGCCTTGTGGGTTGCCTAGCTCGCTGATGGTGGGTGTTTCAAAGGAGCTGGCCAGCCGCGCATACAGCGATTGCTGCGGGGTAACGCGATAACTCAGGCCGGCGCTGTAGTTCCAATCTTCCAGGCTGCGCGAGCCTGAATCATCGCGGTTATCTACCAGATAACAATCATCCACCGCCAGCCGCACCTGGTCATAACGCAGCCCAAACGTGGCTTGCCACTGTTCGTTCAGGTCGATCTGATCTTCGATAAACAGCCCCTGGCTCAGCGCCGATTCATCCTGCTGCTGACGTGACTGCCCACGTTCGCCGAGCAGGTTGTCATAACGCCGACGATCATCACGCTGCGCTTCAAGGTCGAAACCTGTGGTAATCCTATGGGGTAGACCGATTAGCTCGCGGTGATGGCTGTACTGCCCGCCAACCCCGCTGAAGTAACGCTCGAATGTCGTCTGCCCACTGGTGGGGAACCCCAATCGATTACCAAATTCGCGGTGCCCCAGGTAACTGCGCAGCTGGTACTCATCGGCACCCGCCGCGTAGCCATCCCAGACCAGGCCCAGACGCTGCTGACGAATATATTCATCGGCATCGAAACGCAAGTTGTTCGGTACAGCCTGCCGGCGATCCGCCTTGACTTCGGCTGCGGTCAGACCACCTGGATCTTCGGCGCGGTTGTCGATGGCATTGAAGTTCAGGCGTAAACGCCCCGTCGGCGCATACCAGCGCAGCTTGCCGGTAAGGCTGTTGGTCTGCGCCCGGCTGTGCTGGCGATAGCCGTCGAGAACGGTGCTATTAAATGCCAGCAAACCGCCCAGGTTACCGTCGCTGCCGCCAATATCGCCGCGCACACGCTGATAACCCAGGCCTGCTGCGCTCAGATCCAATTGCATTGACGGGATGGCCGGCGGTTCGCGGGTTTCGATGGCCAGCACACCACCCGCGGCATTGCCGTACAGCACCGAAGCCGGGCCACGCAGCACTTCCATGCGCTCGACCAAGCCGAGGTCGAGGCCGTCGAGTTCGGTCTGGCCATCGGGCATGGTCAAGGGCACACCGTCGACCAGCACGCGAATACCGCGCACACCGAAATTACCACGCGCGCCAAAGCCACGAATTGCTGGGCGCAGGCCCTGAGCCAGGTTGTAGCGGTTGAGGCTGAACACGCCGGGCACGCGGGCCAGCAAAGTATCCAGCGCCAGGTTCTGATCACCAGGCGCAGCAGCGGTATCAATCACCGTCACTGCAGCCGGGATACTTAACCAGCGCGTGGTGCTGCGCGGCGAGGTGATCAGCAACGGCGCCAGTTCGACGGCAGTATCAGCAGATTCGGCAGCCGCAACAGCGGCGCTGTCCGCCAATAGCCCGATAGCGGCGGCAATAGCGCAGAACGACAGGCGCACTACGTTCAATACTCCTTGTCGGCCTGGTCCTTGCGCCGATAGGGAAAGACATCGATGACCTTGCCGGCGCGAATCGCCTGCTGCAGGCTTTTCCAGTAATCGGCGTCATACAGCTCGCCATGCAGCTCGTTGAACAGCTTGCGCTGCTGCATATCGGCAAACAGAAACGGCGGAAACTCTTCGGGGAACACATCCAGCGGCGCTACCGAGTACCAGGGCTCGGAAGACATTTCATCTTCTGGATAGCGCGCCTGAGGAATACGGCGGAAATTCGCCTCGGTCAGAAAGCAGATCTCGTCGTAGTCGTAGAACACCACACGACCGTGACGGGTCACGCCGAAGTTTTTCAGCAGCATATCGCCAGGGAAGATATTCGCCGCCGCCAGTTGTTTGATCGCCAAGCCGTAGTCATCCAACGCTTCACGCACTTGGGCTGCGCTGGCGCTTTCGACATACAGGTTGAGCGGGGTCATGCGTCGTTCGGTCCAGCAGTGGCGCACCAGCACGGTGTCGCCATTGACCTCGACGGTAGACGGCGCCACGTCCAACAGTTCAGCCAAGCACTCGGGATCGAACTTGCTTAATGGGAAACGGAAATCGGCAAACTCCTGGGTATCGGCCATGCGCCCTACCCGGTCGACAGTTTTCACCAGGCGGTACTTTTCGATCACCGTATTGCGGTCGACGTTCTTCGACGGCGAAAAGCGATCCTTGATGATCTTGAACACCGTGTTAAAGCCCGGCAGGGTAAACACGCTCATGACCATGCCGCGCACGCCGGGGGCCATGACAAACTTGTCATCGGTGGTCGCCAGGTGGTTGATCAGCGAACGGTAGAACTCCGATTTGCCGTGCTTGTAGAAACCGATCGAGGTGTACAGCTCGGCAATATGCTTGCCCGGCAGGATGCGCTTGAGAAAGCCGACAAACTCCGCCGGGTAGCCGACCCGCACCATGAAATAGGAACGGGTAAAGGAGAAGATGATCGACACTTCCGCTTCATCAGTGATCAACGCATCGATCTGGATACCCTGGCCTTCGCGGTGCAGCAGCGGAATCACCAGCGGCCATTGCTCATCGCGGGTGTAGATGCGTCCCACCAAGTAGGCGCCTTTGTTGCGGTACAGGCGCGAGGCGAACAGCTCGATACGCAGGTCAGGGTCCTTGCACACCCAATCCGGCAGGTTGGCGTGTAACTGTTTAAGCAGGCGCGACAGATCACGCTCGAGGTTTTCATAGCCAACTTCGAAGCTGAAATCCTCGAAAACCTGGCGCAGCGCCTGTTCGACATTGCCTTTGGGCTCGTACAGGCGGGTTTGCGGCGCACGTTCATTGACCCGCAGCGCCGGGCGCGTGGTGTGAATAAACATGCAGCCATCATTGATCTGGTCGTGGCTGAACAGCCCACAAAAGATCGAGTTGAACCAGGTTTCCGCCAATTCATCGTCGTAACGCAGGTCGATCAGGGCAATATAAGCCGACTTGACCAGCGGCCACTGCGCCACATCCAACAGCACTTCTGCGCTGTAAGCCTGGCCCAGGCTTGCGCTGACCGCGCTGACGCACTCTTCATAGAGGGCGATACGCGCCGCTGATGCCTGTTGGATTTCCTGCCACTGCGCCTGCTCGAAACGCACCCGCGCGCCATTGGTGATCTGTCGGAACTGCTCGCGGTAATCGTCGAAGCCTTCGAGTATAAGCGCGGCAATCGCGCTGGCCGGCCATTGCTGTGGCATAAACAAACCCCTGCGGATGAATGCGGACAATCCGCCGAGCTTATCCAGTGCCCGCGCCAAGTAAAAGCCGGCAAGTCCTGGATACGCGTTTATCTACCACGAAATATTGCCAATCAGCGGTTTTGAAGTGCATTTCGAATTGCCTTGGCGTACGCGCCCGGCAACACTGCTCGGCCTTTCTTACTGCTGTGGAGTCCGTTGTGCGCCCTGCCGACCTGATCCGTCTGCTGTTACTTGCTGCCATCTGGGGCGCAAGCTTTCTGTTTATGCGCATCGTCGCGCCGGTACTGGGCAGCATGCCGACGGCGTTTTTCCGCGCCAGCCTGGGCATGCTCGGCCTGCTGGTGATTCTGCTGCTGATGCGCGTGCGCTGGGATTTTCGCGGCAAGCTCAAACACTGCCTGATTCTCGGAGTGATCAACGCCGGCCTGCCCTCGGCCATGTATTGCATGGCCGCGCTGGTACTGCCCGCGGGCTATTCGGCGATTCTCAACGCCACCACGCCAATGATGGGCGTGCTGATCGGCATGCTGTTCTTTGCCGAAGCCATGACCTGGAGCAAAGCGGCTGGTGTGGCCATCGGCCTGTTTGGCGTGGCCGTACTGACTCGTACCGGCCCGGTGGAGTTTGATCTGCCGCTGCTCTGGGGCGCTGGCGCCTGCCTGGTGGCCACCGCCTGCTACGGTTTTGCCGGCTTTCTCACGCGGCGCTGGATCGGCCAACAAGGCGGACTGGATAACCGCCTGACCGCTTTCGCCAGTCTGTGTGGCGCCAGCCTGTTCCTTTTGCCTTTCTTCGGCGGCTCCCTGCTGATACAGCCACCTGCTAGCTGGGGCGGACTCGACGTCTGGCTGTCTCTGGCCGGGTTGGGCTTTATCTGCACCGCATTCGCCTACGTGCTGTACTTCCGCCTGCTCAGCGACATCGGCCCGATCAAGGCCAGCACCACCACCTTCCTCATCCCGCCATTCGGCGTGCTCTGGGGCGCATTGCTGCTGGATGAGCCACTGTCCTGGGCCTACCTGTATGGCGGCGTGCTGATTGCCATCGCGCTATGGCTGGTGGTGCGACCTAGCGCAACGGTCAAACCTACCTGATTCCCCCTGACACAAAAAAGCCCGCTCTTTCAGCGGGCTTTTGCTTTTGCGACTCCGGTTCAAACTCGGGATCAGCTCAGCCGCGAGGTCGACTTGCGCACGATCTTGATCGAATGTTTGAGCGTCGGTTTGCGCGTGACGCTGATAGCTTTGCGCGAGACCGTGTCGATGGTGATATTCCAGAAACCGCTGCTGGGCACGGTGATTTTGGCCGGGAAGGCGTCGAACGCGCCACCGTGGTAGGTGTGCCGGCCGCCATTCTTGAAGCTGCGGAAGTTGGCATCGCTCATCAGGCGAATGTTGCAGGTCTGCGAGCACTCGATCACGACGACGTCGTCTTCGTTGAGGTGTTCGCGCTGGTGTATAAATTTCATCTACCGCTCCGCACAGCTGGGTCAGGCCAATCAGGTTGCTAGTATGAGTGCCTGGCGCGGCTTGAGCAAAGGCTAAGCAGTTTTGCCTGCGCATCCGACGCTTGCCCGCCGCCGCACATACCACCGCAACCTGGCCGGTGGTAGCATGCGCGCCCCATGCATATTCACGACTTTCAGCAACGCCTCACAGATCTCGGTGCCAAGCCCATGCACATCGGGCGGATTACCCGTGCCTGGCTGCGCGGCATGCCGCTGGATACCGGTACGCGTAATCAGAAGACCGAGAACTTTCTGCCGCTGGCGGTGCGTAATGCCCTGCCGGAAATAAGCCTCGAACTCGATGGGCTAGCCCGCCTGAGTTCCGAGCACCCGGCCAGCGATGGCTCGGCGCGTTTGCTGGTGGAGCTGGCCGACAAGCAGATGGTAGAAAGCGTGCTGCTGCCGCGCGATGGTCTGTGCGTGTCCAGCCAGGTCGGTTGTGCGGTGGGCTGCGTGTTCTGCATGACCGGCAAGAGCGGCCTGCTGCGTCAGCTGAGCACCGCCGAGATCGTCGCTCAGGTGGCCTTGGCACGGCGCTTTCGCGCGGTGAAGAAAGTGGTGTTTATGGGCATGGGCGAGCCGGCGCATAACCTCGATAACGTGCTCGAAGCGATCAACCTCCTCGGCATCGAGGGCGGTATCGGCCAGCGCAACTTGGTGTTCTCCACCGTCGGCGATCCACGGGTGTTCGAGCGGTTGCCGCAGCAGCAGGTCAAGCCGGCCCTGGCGCTGTCGCTGCACACAACCGATGCCGAACTGCGCCAGACGCTGCTGCCGCGCGCGCCGTGTATCGATCCTGAAGAGCTGGTCGAGCTGGGCGAAACCTACGCGCGGCAGATCGATTATCCAATCCAGTACCAGTGGACGCTGCTCAAGGGCATCAACGACAGCCAGGAAGAAATGGACGGCATCCTGCGCTTGCTCAAGGGCAAGTACGCGATCATGAATCTGATCCCCTACAACAGCCTGGAAGCCGATGAGTTCCAGCGCCCTGATGGCGACCGCATCGTGCAGATCGTGCGTTACCTGCACAGCCGTGGCGTCCTGACCAAGGTGCGCAACTCGGCGGGTCAGGACATTGATGGCGGCTGCGGACAACTGCGTGCACGAGCAACCGAGCTGCTGGATCGGCGCAAAAGCCGTGCATAAGTGATGACTGCACTGTTGCGTCGCGGCGAAAGCCCCCTCCCGCGCTAAGTAAGCGCCATAAATGGCTCCCGGCCATTTTTTAAGCCTGGCGTTTGCCTGCGTAGGATGAACAACGCGAGCATTCAATTGGCATAACAGTAGTTAGCGCGATAAATTATCGCCATCTGTCTTGGACCGCTGGAGAACGCTATGAACACGCAAGACCCTTGCGCCGAACTGCTGCTCGATAACCAGCTGTGCTTTGCCCTGTATTCGACCTCGCTGCTGTTGACCAAGGTCTACAAGCCGCTGCTGCAGGAGCTCGGCCTGACCTACCCGCAGTACCTGGCGATGATGGTGCTCTGGGAAGGCGACGGCATCACCGTGGGCGACATCAGCAGCCGTCTGCTGACCGACCCTGGCTCCGTTACTCCGCTGCTCAAACGCCTGGAAGCCGAAGGCTTGCTCAAGCGCACCCGTAGCAGTGTCGACGAACGCGTGGTTGAACTGTTCCTCACCGACAAAGGCCGTGACCTGCGCGAACAGGCCAAGCGCATTCCCAGCTGCATCCTTACCGCCACCCAGCAATCCGCTGCGGAGCTCGGCGCCCTGAAAGCTGAGCTGGTCGCCCTGCGCAGCAGCCTGCAGCAAGCCGTGTAAGCTCCTGGGCGACAGACCTGTCGCCCGCCCCAGCGGTCTGGTTAAACAGATCGCGTCACGTATCACCCGTCATTTCCCCGCTCCGTACAATAATTTCGCCCTGCCGCCACGCTCAAAAAATCGCGCAATCGCCCGCCAATCCTCGCTTATGCCCGAATAAAGCAGCGCTTATCGCTAAATGATCAAAAATATATCTTGCGCACTAAATTAATGAGCACTAGAGTTCGCACCATGGAACTGATTAGCGCGCAAAACATTAGCGTGAAGCGTGAAAAGTCCACCAAAACCTGCAGTTGTCTTCACCCAACCCAACAACCTGACTGTCGTGGAGAACCGTTATGAACACCCTGATCGCTTTCACCGCCCTGCTCGCTCTTTCCGCCCCAGTTCTGGCTGACGACAGCCAGGCAGACGGCAAAGGCCTTTACCCAAACTGGCTGATCAGCCACGAAGGTTGATCGCCACCTGACACCGCAACGCTTTAAACCAACCAACCTAAACAGCTCCAGAGGATTACCACCATGTCGATTCAAACCATTGCTTACCGTGCCTACGCAGAAGCCACCGGCGGCCGTGACGGCCGTGCCATCTCCTCCGACGGCGTACTCGACGTCGCCCTGACCACCCCGAAAGAACTTGGCGGTGCAGGCGGTGCGGGCACTAACCCCGAGCAGCTGTTCGCTGCCGGCTACTCGGCCTGCTTTATTGGCGCGATGAAGTTCGTCGCTGGCCGCGACAAGCTGGCAATGCCGGCAGACGCCTCGATTGAAGGTGTAGTGGGCATCGGCGCGATCCCCAACGGTTTCGGCATCGAAGTCGAACTGCGCATCAGCCTGCCGGGCATGGACCGTGAGCAAGCGCAGACCCTGATCGAGCGTGCGCACATCGTCTGCCCTTACTCCAATGCTACCCGCGGCAATATCGACGTCACCCTGACGCTGCTCGACTAACCCACCACACATCCGGCCGCTGCCAGTCAGCGGCCCGCCCCAGGAGGCCGCACATGAACATCAAACACCGTTTGTCGATCGCCGTACTCGCCCTTGCCGTCAACAGCGCGTTTGCCGCTGGCAGCCCTGGGGTGGAGCACAATACCCAAGGCTTCCTCAATGCCCTCGCCGCTGGCGGTGGCACACCGCTGGAACAGATGACGCCCAAAGACGCCCGCGCCGTATTGGTCGGCGCGCAGGCTGGGGTCAAGGTCGATGTATCGGGCATTAAGGTGGTCGACAAGAGCATCGAGGTCGATGGCCAGTCGATCCAGCTCAAAGTCGTGCGCCCGGTCGATGCCCAGGGCACGCTGCCGGTCTTTATGTTCTTCCACGGTGGCGGCTGGGTGCTGGGCGATTACCCGACCCACGAACGCCTGATCCGTGACCTGGTGGTGGGCTCCGGTGCGGCGGCGGTGTATGTCGATTACACCCCGTCACCCGAAGCCAAGTACCCGACCGCGATCAACCAGGCTTACGCCGCAACCCAGTGGGTGGCGCAGAACGGCGCGCAGATTGGTGTCGACGGCAAACGCCTGGCAGTGGCCGGCAACAGTGTGGGCGGCAATATGGCCGCTGTGGTCAGCCTGATGGCCAAGGACAAAGGCACCCCGGCGATCAAGTTCCAGCTGCTGCTGTGGCCGGTCACAGACGCCAACTTCAACAACGCCTCCTATAACCAGTTCGCCGACGGTCACTTCCTCAGCAAGAGCCTGATGCAGTGGTTCTGGGATAACTACACCACCGACCCGAAACAGCGCGCCGAGATCTACGCCTCGCCGCTGCAGGCATCGGTTGAACAATTGCAAGGTCTGCCGTCGGCCCTGGTGCAAACCGCCGAGTTCGACGTGCTGCGTGATGAAGGCGAAGCCTACGCACGCAAGCTGGATACGGCTGGGGTCAACGTCACCTCCGTGCGCTACAACGGCATGATCCATGACTTCGGCCTGCTCAACGTGATCAGTCAGATCCCTGGCACGCAAAGCGCCATGCAGCAAGCCGCCGCCGCACTGAAAGCCAACCTCAAGTAACCCGCGTTACAACAAACCGCCTCGACACGCTTAGCGTGCCGGGGCGTTCTGTTGTTCAAGCGGCTTGGCATTGCAGGCTACGCAGTAGGCCTTGCTGCAAAACCTGATCGAGTGTCTGCTGCAACAGCGGCGCAGCGAAGAATGCCTGCAACGCCGCCGTCGATTGCCAGCGGCTCTGCAGCAGCCACTGCGCCGCATCATCCGGCAGCTGCTGCAGCTCAACCCCCAAGCAACCGGGAATGATTTGCATGGACTCAGCCAAACCATGCAGACACCCCCCCAACTGCTCGGCGCGTCCTGCCCTGGCATGCAGCACTGCGCTATGACTTAGCATCGACTTGCTCTCCAGACATGCAGACTCAATAAAGGCTGGCAGTCGGCCGCACGATCAGCTCGCTGACGTCGACATCCGCAGGCTGCTCAACTGCATAGGCGATGGCACGGGCAATCGCATCCGGGGTGATGGCAACCTTGCGAAAGGCCTTCATCGCTTCACGGCTCGACTCATCGGAAATGCTCTCGGCCAGCTCCGACTCGACCACGCCCGGCGATACCAGGGTCACGCGAATATCGCCGCCCACTTCCTGGCGCAAGCCTTCGGAGATGGCGCGCACCGCATATTTGGTCGCGCAGTACACCGCACCGGTCGGCACCACGCTGTAGGCGCCAATGGAAGCGATATTGACGAACTGACCGCTGCGCTGACGCTGCATCACCGGTAACGCGGCGGCGATGCCATGCAGCACGCCACGGATGTTCACGTCGATCATGCGGTTCCACTCATCTACCTTGAGCACATCCAAGCGAGACAGCGGCATGACCCCGGCGTTGTTGATCAGCACATCAATGCGGCCGTGCTGCGCCAGGGCGGCGTCGACAAACGCCTGAGTGTCGGCCTGGCTGGTCACGTCCAGGCGACGATAATTCGCGTTACCGCCTGCCTCACGGATCTCGCCGACCAACTGCTCCAGGCGCTCGGTACGCCGCGCGCCGAGCAACAGCCGCGCGCCCTTCTCGGCCAGCAATCGTGCGCAGGCCTCGCCGATACCGCTGCTGGCGCCGGTGATCAGAATGACTTTGTCTTGGATATTCAACATGGCCGAATCCTCTGCTGGTAAGCGGCAGGGGCTGCCGCGACAACAACAGATTCAATGAGATGGCGCATTCAGGGTTAGACGATTTCTGGCGAATTATTGCCTAAAGCTGCAACCCGTTAATTTGGTAAAACTTACCGAGCGCAGTCCATGAATAGCTCAATATTACACTGACAACCCATAAAGCCTGGCCGCTTGCCTAATGTTGGCGAATTATTGCCTGATCCTGCAGCACCTTATCTTCAGCGCAGACTTGCCTGAAAAACCGGGATAGTCTGCAACCAGCAGCAGGAGCCACGCCCATGACATCACCTATCAGTCCGTTAGCCCTCGACGACAACCTAGCATCGCGCCAGGCCGAACTGGCCGCCCTGATTCAGCGCCAATGCCCTGGGGATGGTCTGCATGGCAGCGCAATTGCCGGCCTTGATCTAGCCTGTGCGACCCAGCCCAGCCTGCCCGTGCCGACGCTGTACCGACCCTGCCTGTGCATCATTGCCCAGGGCCGCAAGGATGTGCGCCTTAGCGATGAGCAATACACCTATGACCCACTGAACTACCTGGTGGCCTCCGTCACCCTGCCGGTAACCGGCCAGGTAATTGGCGCAACCCCCGAGCAACCCTACCTGAGCCTGCGCCTGGAGATTGATCCGGCGCTGATCACCAGCCTGATCGCCGACATCGGCCCAATTGGCGTGCCCAACCCCGGACCACGTCGTGCGCTGTATCTGGATCGCCTGGATACTCAATTGCTCGACGCAGTGTTGCGCCTGCTGCGTCTGCTGGAAACCCCACGCGATATCGCCATGCTTGCGCCGTTGGCCCTGCGCGAGATTTTCTACCGGCTACTGCACAGTCCGCAGGGCCACCGGCTGCACGAAATCGCCATCGCTGACAGCCAGGGCCAGCGCATCAACCGCGCCATCGAATGGTTGAATCTGCATTTCGATCAACCCCTGCGCATCGAGGACTTGGCCCGCGAGGTCAACCTCAGCACCTCAACCCTGCACCACCGCTTCAAGGCCGTCACCGCTCTCAGTCCACTGCAGTACCAGAAGCAGCTACGTCTGCAGGAAGCGCGGCGCCTGATGCTCTGCGAAGGGCTGGAAGCGGCTTCAGCCAGTTACCGCGTCGGCTACGAAAGCCCGTCACAGTTCAGCCGCGAATACAGCCGCCTGTTCGGCGCGCCACCGCTGCGCGATCTGGCACGCTTACGCAGCTCGGCATAGCACGGCGAAAAGCAGATTGAAAGACAAACGCCCCGCCGCTTTTCTAGAGCGCCGGGGCGTTTTCCATGGGTCTGATTACAAGCTTTTCAGGTAAAACCAACCAAAATCCACTAGCAGCAACAGCATTTTTCAGATGTTTAACCGCCCTGCAGTCCAGGTAAATAGGGCCTTGCCGGGTTCTGAGCAGAGAAAAATATGAATAATTAACGTTAAACCCAACACTTCCCGTAAAAACGGCCTATTATGGCTGAGCTGACTTGTAGTTATCAGCAAAACCGCATAGGTGCTATGAGCACTCTGGCACCGCACTTCGTATCGATTTAAGAGACACACCATGGCAAATCGCGAAACTGGCACCGTCAAATGGTTCAACGATGAGAAAGGCTTCGGCTTCATTACCCCGACTAACGGCGGCGATGATCTCTTCGTTCACTTTAAAGCCATCCAAAGCGACGGTTTCAAAAGCCTGAAAGAAGGCCAGACTGTTACCTACGTGGCCGCTCGCGGTCAGAAAGGTATGCAAGCTGAAGAGGTACAGGTGGCTTAAGCCCCTGTCCTGCTTTAAAACAAACCCCGCGCTCGCGGGGTTTGTTTTGTCTGTCGTTTATAAACTTGGCTGTTCTATAAGCCCATCTGCTTGCTGATGATCTCGTTCATAATTTCACGCGAGCCACCACCAATCGACAAAATTCGGTTATCGCGGTATAGCCGCTCCACCAGGCTTTCGCGCATATAACCCATGCCCCCCATGATCTGCACCGCATCGTAGGTCAGTCGATCGGCAATATCAGTGGCAAAGTTCTTGGCCATGGATATTTCCTTGATCACGCTTTTACCCGCCGCCATCTTCGCCGCTTGCCGATAGGTAAAGTCGCGCGACACTTCAAGCTGGGTCGCCATTTCCGCCAGACGATGCTTAAGCACCTGGAACTTGCCAATAGGCTTGCCGAACGCTTCGCGCTCTTTGGCCCATTTCAATGCTTCTTCAAGCGCCAACTGCGCCGTCATATTGGCCATGATCGCCAGCGATAACCGCTCGCTCTGAAAGTTGGCCATGATGCAGGCGAAGCCCATGTTCTCTGCACCGATCAAGTTGCCTACCGGCACCCTGCAGTCGTCAAAGAACAACTCCGCCGTATCCGATGCCCACCAGCCCATTTTCTTCAGCTTGCGCCCCACGGTAAAACCAGGCGTACCCTTCTCTACCAGCAGCAGGCTGACGCCGCCATAGCCATCGCCGCCGGTACGCACGGCAACGGTGTAGTAATCCGCGCGCACGCCACTGGTGATAAAGGTTTTGCTGCCGCTGACGCGGTAGAAGTCGCCATCGCGCACCGCGCGGGTTTTCAGATTGGCCACATCCGAGCCACCGGACGGCTCGGTCACTGCCAACGCCATGATTTTTTCACCGGCCAGCACTTGCGGCACGATGCGCTCGCGCAGCTCCGGTTTGGCCCACTTCACCACCGGCGGCAAACCGATATCCAGCGAGCCGAGGCCTGCTACTAGACCGCCAGAACCTGAGCGCATCAACTCCTCGCTGGCCGCGACCTTGGCAAAAACATCGCCTGCATGACTGCCACCAAAAGCCTCCGGGTAGCCAATCCCGAGAATCCCCGCAGCACCGGCCTTGAGATAGAGCTCACGAGGAAACTCCTCGGCCTCTTCCCAATCATTGATATGCGGCAGAATTTCGCGCTCGACAAAGCGCCTGACCGAATCACGCACCAACTGATGGGATTCGTCGAAATATTCCTGAAAGGCAGACATGAGGTATTTCCACTGAGGTTTCAGGGAAATTACCAAGCGCTTGCTTGGCTTACAAGAAGAGGATTACGCCATGCATCAGGGCGATCAAGCCGCCGACAACTCGCGAGTCTAGAGCTGGATGGGCCGGCGCCCGGCAATCGAATGCGCCAGGGTGCCCCCATCAACCAACTCCAGCTCGCCCCCCAGCGGCATGCCGTGGGCAATGCGCGAGGCAATCAGGCCTTTGCCCGCCAGCAGCTGAGCGATGTAATGGGCGGTGGCCTCGCCTTCGACAGTCGGGTTGGTGGCCAGAATCACCTCGGTGAAACTGCCGACAGCAATCCGCGCCAATAGCTCGGGAATACCAATCGCTTCTGGGCCGAGACCGTCGAGCGGCGACAAATGCCCCTTGAGCACAAAGTAGCGCCCGCGAAACCCGGTGTGCTCGACCGCATACACATCCATCGGCCCCTCAACCACACACAGCAGGCTGTCGTCGCGCCGCGGATCCAGACACAACTGGCACACCTCGTCCTCGCTCAGGCTGCGGCACTGCTTGCAGTGGCCGACCCCTTCCATCGCCTGCGTCAGCGCCTGAGCCAGGCGCAAGGCACCGGAGCGATCCCGCTCAAGCATCTGCAAGGCCATACGCTGAGCAGTCTTTTGCCCAACGCCGGGAAGAATGCGCAGGGAATCGATCAGGTGGCGGATCAGCGGACTGAAGCTCATGGGAAATACTCGATGACTAGTAACGCTTACCAACAAAACCCGACAGGGCTATTGGGCCCTGACAGATCAAAGCTCAGGCAGGCGCGGGCTGAGGATACCCACACCTGCTTGCAGCGCAGCCATGTGCGCCGACCCGATGCTTTTTAGAACGGCATTTTGAAGCCTGGTGGCAACTGCATGCCGGCAGTCATACCGGACATCTTGTCCTGGCTGTTCTGCTCGACCTTGCGCACGGCATCGTTGACCGCTGCTGCGATCAGGTCTTCAAGGATTTCCTTGTCTTCCTGCATCAGACTGTCATCCAGGCTGACACGCTTGACGTCGTGACGGCCAGTCATGACCACGCTGACCAGCCCAGCACCGGATTGACCGGTTACTTCGGCGTTTGCCAGCTCTTCCTGCATCTTCTGCATTTTTTCCTGCATTTGCTGAGCCTGCTTCATCAGGCCGGCCATGCCACCTTTCATCATGGTGTAAGTCCTCGTAATTAGGGGTTAACGGGAGTATCCAGGGGTTCAATGCTGTCTGCGCGGATAACCGCGGCAAACTGTTGAATCATTTGTTGAATAACCGGGTCCTGATGGATCGAGGCCTCGGCCTCGCGCTGGCGATTGGCGCGCTTACTCGCCGCCGCCTGCGCCGGCGTCTCCTGCTCAGGTTTGCACAGTTCGATCAATACCTTGAGCTCACGCCCGTGAAACTGATTGAGCGCATCATTCAGGCGCCGCTGCTGGGTTGGGTTGAACAGCGCCGAATGCGCAGGGTCCAGGTGCAGCAACCAGTTATCGCCCTCAACGCTGATCAATGTGCAGTTGGCGCCGATGCTGCCGGTCATCCCGGACAAACCGAGCTTCGGGAACAACTCCAGCCAGTCAGCCGCCAGCCCGGTTGCCGGCTGCGCGGCCGGCAAGACTTCAGGCTCGCTGGATGCCGCACGCTCGACTGCATCAAAATCATAATCAAACGATTCGGCGTCCATCTCAACATAGTCGTAGTCGCCCAACGGCGGCTCATCGTCATCCGCATCAGCCAGCGGCACAGGCTCGGCCGGCTGCGATTCAAGCACTGCGGGCGGCACCGCATCAGGAATAACTTCTGGAGCAATAGTCGCGACAGGCTCAGCCACCTCAGCAACCGGCGCCTGAACCTGCTCTTCCCAGGGCAAATCAACAACAGCGGCGGCAGGTGCAGGTGCAGGTGCAGGTGCAGGTGCAGGTGCAGGTGCAGGTGCAATTTCGACCGGCGAAGGCTGCCCCGCAACTACTTCGACCACCTCCGGCTCTACTTGCACGTGCGACATAACGGCAGCCGGCATCTCAGGCGCGGCAGCGGCAGCTTCTATAACAGAAGCCGGCTGTGGCGCAGGAGAAGCCGCAACAGGCGCGCTGACCGGTGCCGCTATAGCCGCACCGGCCACTGGGTTGGTCGAAGGATCAGCAGTGGCCTGACTAATCCCCAGCGGCTTTAGCGCCACCCTCGGCGCATCGTGGGTATCCGCCGGGCGGAAGGCCAACATACGCAACAGCACCATCTCGAAGCCGCTGCGCGGGTCAGGCGACAACGGCAGATCGCGGCGCCCTATCAAGCCCATCTGATAATAGAACTGCACGTCCTCGCTGGGCAGAACCCGAGCCAACTCAAGCACCCGCTCACGATCACCCTGGCCGTTATCCACCACTTCGGGCAGCGCCTGGGCAATGGCCACCCGGTGCAGCACATTGAGCATCTCGGACAATACGCCATTCCAGTCCGGCCCCTGCTCAGCCAGATGCCGTACAGCCTCAATCAAAGCGCGCGTATCACCCTCCAGCAGGGCATGCAACACTCCATAGACCTGGCCATGGTCGAGCGTACCGAGCATGGCGCGCACATCGGCGGCCAGCACCTTACCCTCACCAAAAGCAATTGCCTGATCGGTCAAACTCATCGCGTCGCGCATCGAGCCATCGGCCGCGCGCCCGAGCAACCAAAGCGCGTCATTTTCAAACGGAATGTTTTCCGCTGCCAGAACATGGGTGAGGTGATCAACCACCCGCTCCGGCGGCATATTCTTCAGTGAGAACTGCAAGCAGCGCGACAACACGGTGACCGGCAGCTTCTGCGGGTCAGTGGTCGCCAGGAGGAATTTGACGTGGGGCGGCGGCTCTTCCAGGGTCTTCAACAGCGCGTTGAAGGAACTGGTGGAAAGCATGTGTACTTCGTCGATCAGGTAGACCTTGAAGCGTCCACGGCTCGGCGAGTACTGCACGTTGTCGAGCAGCTCGCGGGTGTCTTCAACCTTGGTGCGGCTGGCAGCATCGACTTCGATCAGATCGATAAAACGCCCCTCATCAATCTCTTTGCAAATCGAGCAAACACCGCAAGGGGTCGAGCTGATGCCAGTTTCGCAATTCAGGCACTTGGCAATAATCCGCGCAATCGTGGTCTTGCCTACACCACGGGTGCCCGTGAACAAATAGGCATGGTGCAGACGCTGGCTATCGAGCGCATTGATCAGCGCCTTGAGCACATGCGTCTGGCCAACCATTTCGTTGAACGAGCGCGGACGCCACTTGCGTGCAAGAACCTGATAACTCATCGAAACCCGTCACGAGAGGAAAGCAAAAGTGGGGCTAATCCTAACGGAGCATGGGGCAAATTGCATCCGATGCGCAGCCCACTAATGGCCAGCCTGCAGCATTGCCTACAAATAAACTGGCGAAAAATTAACCAGGCAGGTATCATCCGCCCTGTTCGTACCACGCTGTAAGTCAATCAGGCCTTTTGGCCCCCTCGATGGTTTCCAGGTAAGAGCGCATCACCCAAGGGTAATGCCGCACAGCTCTAACCCATATCCCAACCTGCTGACTGATCTGGCCGTCCCGCGCAAGCGCCGACTCAAGCCCGCCTCCGAAGTACCGACCCGCACAGCGTAACCACTATGGGAACTTGTGCGCGCAGTCCCGCTCCTATCTGCACATGCAATCGACCACTTAAGTCGACAGCCTGGAGCTTTATTTAGCGCAATGACGCGCCTGCTGTTTTAGGAAATACCAAAAAAATGAATACTCAACACCAAATTCAGGATGCTATTCGCACCCTCTCTAGTGCATTTGCACCGTTTGATTGCCGCATCCTGGCCGCCCGCAAAGGCAGCTTCAGCTTCACCATCGTCAACGATGCTGGCATCGCCAAGCACAGCCAGCGCCTGTACCCCGGCCAGTACAGCGGCGCCCACCTGGAACAGGTCATCGAGCGCGCCCGGCAGTCACTGACTGCCTGATTAACGAGGTCCGCGAACCATCGAGCATCTTCGGGGTCTGAAGCTATCACCCTCAGGATGGAGCATGGTCATGGACAACATTAACCGCGAACTCGTTGAACAACTGTTTGCCCCGCTGCGCGCTACATTCAGCCCACCCCGCCCCGATGGCGGGGTTGTTCTCTCTTTGCTGGATGCCAGCGACTCCACCGCATACAGCCGCGTACTCAGCACAGCCCAGCGCACCGACCCGCAAGCCTTCGCCCAAAGCCTGGAAGACATCCGCCTGGAACTTGCCATGCGCTCCGGCAGCATTCCAGCGGATATGCGCAAAGCACTGAAGGAACAGGACAGCGTGCTTAGCTACCACACAAGTTAAGACCATTCAGCGCCCTGGCCGTCAGCAGGGCCGCTTACTTTGAAATTCCGACTCAACTGCATCAACGCGTGAAAACCATTCAACAAACGAGCTTTATTCGGCCAACCGCGCAAGCCAGGGCATCAGCAGTCCAGCCAATCAGGTTTCGAAAGCAATGGACCACAATCACACCAAGCGCGAATGCCTAACATGTGTTGCCGCTGACCGAAAACTGACCCAGTAGAGGCTGTTCTGCCGACTGAAAACTGACCCAGGTATTCAACTGCTTCTGCTCAATTTTTGAGCAGGAGAACACAGAGTGATCAGTATGGAAATGATGGGCAAAATTCGCCGGATGTATTTCCGCGACAAGCTGTCGCTGCATGAGATAACCAAGCGTACCGGGTTAGCGCGCAACACCATCCGCAAGTGGGTCAGGGCGCCGGAGGCGAAGCAGCCGGTGTACCAGCGCCGCGCGATCTTCAACAAACTCAGCCCTTTTCACGCCACGCTTGAGCAGGCGCTAAAAGCCGATTCGCTGCGTCCCAAGCAACAGCGGCGCAGTGCCAAGGCGCTGTTGGCACAAATCAAAGACAAGGGTTACGCCGGTGGCTACAGCCAGCTCACCGCGCTTCTCCGTGCGTGGCGCGGGGGCAGGGCAAGGCATTGCAGGCCTTTGTGCCGCTGAGTTTTGCGCTGGGTGAGGCGTTTCAGTTCGACTGGAGCGAAGAGGGCTTGCTGGTCGGCGGCATTTACCGGCGCATGCAGGTGTCGCACCTGAAGCTGTGCGCGAGCCGTGCCTTCTGGCTGGTGGCTTATCCGAGCCAAGGTCACGAGATGCTGTTCGACGCGCATACGCGCTCGTTCAGCGCCTTAGGCGGCGTGCCACGCCGAGGCATTTACGACAACATGAAGACGGCCGTCGACAAGGTCAACAAGGGCAAAGGCCGCACGGTGAATGCGCGCTTCGCGGTGATGTGCGCGCACTACCTGTTCGATCCGGATTTCTGCAACGTCGCCTCAGGTTGGGAAAAGGGCATCGTCGAAAAGAACGTGCAGGACAGTCGCAGGCGTATCTGGCTGGACGCCCAAGACCGCCAATTCCACTCCTTCGAGGAACTCAATGCCTGGCTCGGGCAGCGCTGCCGCGCGCTCTGGAGCGAGCTGCCGCACCCGCAATACAGCGGGCTCAGTGTGCCGAGGTGCTGGAGTTGGAGCGCGCCGAACTGATGCCCATGCCCGCGCCCTTCGACGGTTACGTCGAGCGTGCGGCGCGGGTTTCCAGCACCTGCCTGGTCAGCATGGGACGAAACCGCTACTCGGTACCCTGTGAGTACGCCGGCAAGTGGCTCAGTTGCCGCCTGTATCCGACGCGGATCGAGGTGGTAGCTGATGACGTATTGATTGCCAGCCACGCGCGCTTGCTGGATCGCGACCAGGTCAACTATGACTGGCAGCACTACATCCCGCTGATCGAGCGCAAGCCGGGCGCACTGCGCAATGGCGCTCCTTTTGCGGATCTGCCAACACCACTGCGGCAACTCAAGCACGGTCTGACACGGCATGCTGGCGGTGACCGGATCATGGCGCAAGTCCTGGCTGCCGTTCCCGTCGCCGGACTCGATGCCGTGTTGGTGGCCGTTGAACTGGTACTCGAAGCCGGCACCCTGAGCGCTGAACACATCCTGAATGTCGTGGCGCGGCTGACAGCGGCCGAGCCGCCGCCCTCCGTCGAGACTCACTTGCAGCTCAAGGAAGCGCCTGTCGCGAACACGGCGCGCTACGACCGTTTACGCGGCAGCGTCGAGGAGATCCGTCATGCGTGATCTCATGGCAGAACTCAAAGAGCTGCGCCTGCACGGCATGGCCAATGCTTGGGCGGACTTGACGGCGCAGGGTGAGTCGGCCCTAGCCTCCTCGAAATGGTTGCTCGAACACCTGCTGCAACAGGAGCATGCGGATCGGGCCATGCGCTCGGTGAGCCATCAAATGAACATGGCCAAGCTGCCCATGCACCGTGACCTGGCTGGTTTCGACTTCAGCACCTCCAGCGCCGACGCACGGCTGATCAGGGAACTGGCCAGCCTGGCCTTCACCGACACGGCACAGAACGTGGTACTTATCGGCGGGCCGGGCACCGGCAAGACCCACCTGGCCACCGCGCTAGCCGTGTCCGGCATCACCCTGCACGGCAAGCGCGTGCGCTTCTACTCCACGGTTAACCTGGTCAATCTGCTGGAGCGCGAGAAGTATGACGGCAAAGCCGGGCGCATCGCCCAAGCACTGCTGCGCATGGACGCGGTCATCCTCGATGAGCTGGGCTATCTGCCGTTCAGTCAGGCCGGCGGTGCCCTGCTGTTTCACTTGCTGTCCAAGCTTTACGAGCACACCAGCGTGGTTATCACGACCAACCTGAGCTTCGCAGAATGGTCGAGCGTGTTCGGCGACGCCAAGATGACCACAGCCTTGCTGGATCGGCTTACGCACCACTGCCACATCGTCGAAACGGGCAACGAGTCCTACCGCCTGCAACACAGCAGCTTGGCGGCTCAGGCAAAGATCAAATCACGGGAGCGAAAACGCAAGGACGATCAGAAGCCGGTGGACGAGGAACCGTTTTGATTTTAGGGAAAGGATGGCCTGCTGCATGACTGGATGTGGCAGGTCATCAAAAACTGAACTGGGCTATCGAAGGAGGGGGTTCAAAAGCAGCTGCGCTGATAGACTTATCCACAGTTGCTGGTAGCGAGATCAGCAATCCGCCCTGGGTCAAATTTCAATCGGCAGGGTGGGTCAATTTTCCAGCAGTGCCAACACTTCACGTCTGCAGCGGGTCTGAAGAGAGCGCCGTATCTCCCTGCGATGAAACAACGGGCGAATGACGTCAGGCACCACAGTTCGGAAGTAATAGACCGAGTGGCGAGATAACAGGAGGTAGGTTGGGACGGTCGACACGGTTGTATCACTCCTTGTACCACCGCGTGGTTTTGAGTGAAAAACCTTTATAAATCAACCAGATACAAGACTGGAGGCAACCCCGCCAGCCACACCTCGGCACACAATGTCACCGCTGCGGCTGCTCCCTTCCAGGCCTGACCGGGTTCACGGCTGATCGTTGCGAGGGGACCGACAGGGCCACCATAACGCAGCTCGCAGGAAGCGAGCCGCGCCATTGTACCGGCTTGAATCGAAGTTACAACCGTTTCAAACACTTAGCCTATCAAAACGCACACTACACACGAAACCGACCAACCAGCTTGCTCAAACCATGCGACAACTCAGATAGACGCTGGCTGGCCTGGGCACTCTGCTCGGAGGTTTGCGCCGCCTCATTGGACAAATCACGAATGTCGCTGATATTGCGTGCAATCTCTTCAGTCACGCTGCTCTGCTCTTCGCATGCTGTTGCGATCTGCGCAGTCATATCATTGATACGCTGCACAGAGTCACTGGTATCAGTAAGCGCCTGATCCACTCCCGCCGCCTGCTCGACACTTTGCCTTGCCTTGCTGCTCCCCGAATGGGTGGCTTTAACGGCATTCTGCACACCGATCTGCAAGCGCTCGATCATCACCTGAATATCCTTGGTCGACTCCTGCGTACGCGCAGCTAATGCACGCACCTCATCAGCCACAACCGCAAAGCCGCGCCCTTGCTCTCCGGCACGGGCAGCCTCAATGGCCGCATTTAGTGCCAGCAAGTTGGTTTGCTCTGCAATACCCCTGATAACAGCCAATACCGCACCGATGTTGGCGGCCTCTTGCTCAAGGGTCTGAATGGTTGCCGACGCACTTTCCACTTCTTGCGCTAACTGGCGAATCGAGTTGATCGTGGCGCCTACCACTTGTGCGCCCTCTCGTGACTGGGCTTCAGCACTACGCGCAGCATCAGCTGCATTTTGCGCATTACGTGCTACTTCATGTACAGCAGAGCTCATTTCCGTTGCAGCAGTGCTTACCTGATCGACTGCCGCATGCTCACTACTAATCAATCGGTCATTGGCAGCAGCCATACCTGCCAGACTTTGCGCAGAACTTTCGACCTCCCCCGTAACCCGCCCGACCTCCTTGATCAATGGCTGCAATTTATCAAGAAAGCGATTGAACGCATGACTGAGCTTTCCCAGCTCATCGTTGGACAGGACATCCAGACGAACCCGTAGATCGCCATCACCATCAGCAATCTGCTCAATACGATTAAGCAAATTATGCAAAGGCCCAGTGACTAGAATTGGAAAACCAACCACCAGCACAAGGCAAACACCCAAGCCGATGGCAATAATCACGCCTTGCTGCCAGCTCAAGGTTTCACCCAGCTTAATAGCCGCCAACCCTTCAGCATTAGCCGCCGAATCATCCATCTCGCCCAGCTTGTCGATAGCAGTACGCATCGCCTCAAACTGCTCTTCACTGCCGCCAAAGCTCAACACACTGGCTGCTTGCGGATCACTAGACGCCAACTGCAAGACCTTTTGCGAAGTGGCCTTCCACCGCTCAAAACCCACGTCGAACTGCGCGACCAATTGCATCGCTTCACTACCAGGCTGCATATCCGCGAATTTATGGACGCGGTCATAAGCCTGCTGCAGATTTTCTGCATGCGTGGCAGTCAACGCCTCGGCACGCCCACCTACCGCCTCATCAAGCAAGCTGCGCTCAGCAACAAAAGCCTGATAAAGATCACGATCAGCATTCAGTAGCAAACTAATGCCTGGCAAGAATCGATTTGTCAGTTTCGTACTTGAGTCTGCAACCTGAGTGATGCCTCGCATCCCCAGAACCCCCATAGAAACCAATAAAACCGCCAGCAGCATAATCGGCAGCGCAATTTTCCAACGAAACCCTAAATCAGCGAAGGCACGAAGCATGCTGGCTCTCCAGGACAATGGCCAAGTAGCATCAGCATAGACCAGCGATGGCAGAGCGATATAAAGCTCCACCCCTGCGACGCCTCATTTCAACGGCTTATGGCACACTTGCAGCACGACCTCTATCACCCCCCATATCCAAACCAAGGAGCAGCACCATGGCGATGACCAAAGACCAACTGATCAGCGATATTGCAGAAGCCATAGACACACCGAAAAATACCGTACGCGCCGCACTCGAACAGTTGAGTGAAATCGTCAGCGACGCACTGGAAAACAATGACGAAATAACGCTACCGGGGATTGGTAAATTCAAAGTGAGCGAACGCCCAGCCCGCACTGGTCGCAACCCTCAAACGGGTCAGGCTTTGCAGATTGCAGCAAAGAAAGTCGTTAAATATGTGCCGGCAAAAGCACTGAGCGACGCAATAAACTGAGTATTCTGGCGCGCTCATACGTAAGCGCTCCATAAACCACGTCCGCCAGGACAAGGTCTGCTTTCAGGAGGCTAAGGCTGGCGAGCAGTTCCATGGCAGCAGCGCTTCGTAGTCTTCGATGCTGTTGACCAGCGGCAGGCGTTCGAGGACATGGCGCAGCCAGGCGTAGGGCTCCTGCCCGTTGGCCTTGGCGGTTTCGATCAGGCTGTAGATTTGCGCACTGGCGGTCGCGCCCTTGGGCGTGTCGCTGAACAGCCAGTTCTTGCGCCCGATGACGAAGGGCCGGATGGCGCGCTCGGCGGCGTTGTTGTCGATCGGCAGATGTCCGCCTTCGATGTAGCGCACCAGCCGACTCCAGTTGCTGGCCAGGTAGCTCAACGCTTTGCCCAAGGCGTTCTGTGCAGTGACCTGCGGCTGAGTTTTCTCCAGCCAGCTTTGCAGTTGGGCCAGGATTGGCTGGCTGTGCTGCTGACGACCCTGATGACGTTGCTCGACGCTGGCGTCCTTGAGGTCACGTTCGATGATGTACAGCTTGTTGATCAGGTTCAGCGCCACATCGGCACGCCCGGTTTTGCCCTTGGGCTGCACCTTCTGCGCTTCGACGAATTTGCGCCGGGCATGCGCCCAGCAGGCCAAGCGCTCAACACCCGCCTGTGCGGCCACGGCGTTGTAGCCAGCGTAGTAGTCGGTCATCAAATAACCGCGATAGCCGGCAAGCAGGCGCAGAGGGATCCCCTGCGCACGGCTGGTTGTGTAGTCAAAGAGGATCACCGGTTTGTCCGGCGGGCCACCGGTTTGCACCCACATCCAGGATTGGCTGCTGGGGTCGCGCCCCGGCTCCTTGAGCACCTGCACACGGGTTTCGTCGCAGTGGATTACCCGGCTGTCCAGCAGCTTGTCACGCATCAGGTTGA
The DNA here is from genome assembly GCF_030684895.1 of Pseudomonas sp. GTDB lineage: Bacteria > Pseudomonadota > Gammaproteobacteria > Pseudomonadales > Pseudomonadaceae > Aquipseudomonas. The sequence continues at coordinate 24,075 of NZ_JAUXXP010000042.1, forward strand.
GCAAGGGTTGCAGGTGCGCACCGGACTGGATTACCCAGCGCGCCAGGGTTTGCCGAGGGATATCAATTCCGTGGCGGCTGAGCATCTTTTCGAAGCGGTAAAGCGGGATGCCGTCGGCGTACTTGGTGGTCAGCAGCATCGCCAATACGCTGGGGCTGGCCGGGCTTTTCTCGATCAGTTGCGCCGGCTTGTCGGCTCTGACCGGAGCCGCTTCGCAACCCTTGCAGGCGTAGGTCTTGCGGATGTGACGGATCACCTGAACCCGCATCGGGATGATTTCCAGCTGCTCGCTGGTCTCTTCGCCAATGGCCTGCTTGCGGCAACCGCAGGCGCAGGTCAGTTCGTGCTCGGGCAGTTCATGGATGACCTCGACGCGCGGCAGCTCGGCTGGCAGCGGCTTACGCTTGCCACGACGTTTGGCCGGCGCGACGACTTCTTCCTCAACCTCAGCGACCGGAGTTTCAGGCACCGCTTCGGCGAGGCTTTCGGCCTCGTTGAAGAACTCCAGCTGCGGTGAGACGGGATCGGTGGTCTGCTCGGACTTGCGGCCGAATAGGCGTTGGATCAGCAGCGCGTTCTGTTCACGAAGGTACTCGATCTGCCCGTCTTTCTCCGACACCTGAATCGCCCCTAGTTTCGTAGACACCTCCATGCCTCATAATACGGCCCATTAGGAGGTGCCATGAGCAACCCGCGTTATCCCGAAGAATTCAAAATTGAAGCTGTCAAACAGGTGACCGAACGCGGTCTTCCTATAGCT
>NZ_JAUXXP010000043.1 GCF_030684895.1 Pseudomonas sp.
TCCTGCAACTGATCGGACGGAGCAAGTAATGCCGCGACTGGAACCTGGGATGGCGCGCATCCGCGTCAAGGACCTGCGCCTGCGCACCTACATCGGCATCAAGGAAGAGGAGATCAACAACAAGCAGGACGTGTTGATCAACCTGACCATCCTCTACCCGGCGGTGGAAGCAGTGCGTGACAACGATATCGACCACGCGCTGAACTACCGCACCATCACCAAGGCGGTGATTCGCCACGTCGAGGAAAATCGCTTTGCTCTACTGGAGCGTATGACCCAGGAGATTCTCGACCTGGTCATGGCCAACCCGGACGTGCGCTACGCCGAAGTGGAAGTGGACAAGCTGCACGCTCTGCGTTTTGCCGAATCGGTGTCGATCACCCTCGCCGGGCATCGCTGAACAACACGCTAAAACGCCTCACATGATTCCCGGCGCGTCCTGCGCCGGGGCCGTTGCCGCCAGGCGGGCATGCTCTTATCATCGCCGCCACGCACTCCCGCCTGCCTTTAGAGAGCATCGCCATGACCGAGCAAGAACGCCTCGAACTTGAAGCCGCCGCCTTTCGCAGCCTGGTGCAGCACCTGCGCTCCCGCCCGGATGTGCAGAACATCGACATGATGAACCTCGCCGGCTTCTGCCGTAACTGCCTGTCCAAGTGGTTCAAGGCCGCCGCCGACGATATCGGTGTGGCCATCACTCCGGATGAGGCGCGTGAAGAGGTCTACGGCATGCCCTATGCCGAGTGGAAAACCAAATACCAGAAGGAAGCCAGCGCCGAGCAGCAGACAGCCTTCAGCAAAGGAAACAAGTAATGCGCAGCCTCACCGATTTTCGCGCCAAGCTGCGCGGCGAGCACTTCACCTTCGCCGAAACCCTGGCGTTTATTGCCGAGCACTACCACTACCAGCCCAGCGCCTTCAGCAATGGCACTGTGCACAACCCAGCCGGACAGAACGAAGGCTCGTGCAAGACCCTCGGCCTGGCCTTGCTCGAAGGCCTGAGCCTGGAAGAAACCCTGCTGTGCTTTGGCGAACATTACCGCAGCGTACTGGCCACCCCGAGCGGCAGCGACCACGGCAATATCCGCGCATTGATGGAAACCGGCCTGGCGGGCGTGCGCTTCGAGCAACCGTCACTGCAGCGCAACAGCTTGTAATCACTCGAAAGAGCAAGCGTGCAAGTTCTTGCGCAACTGTCGGCAAAGGCTGACAGACATCACATTTAAATCCCCCTATGCTGCGCGCCATTACTTGAACGAGAACACCAGGGAAGGTGCTCCGTGCTGCGTCAGGGCCGTGCTTCCCCGGTTTCTCCAACCCTACCTGGCTTGGAGTCGCTTGCATGCAGCAGACCTTGGTATGGAAACCATGGCACAACCCCGGCGTGGAAAATCTGCGCCTGAACATCGATGAACACGGCATCAACGCCACCAGTCATCTGATGCAAAGCCTGCAAGGCCACAGCATCGCCGCCACCTACGTGCTCAACTGCGACCCACGCTGGCGCTTTCGCCGCCTGTGGCTAAAGGTCGACAACCACGGCCAACGCAGCCTCAACCTCAAGCGCGACATCCGTGGCAACTGGTTCCACAACGGCGAACCACGCCCGGACCTCAGCGAATGCCAGCAGGTCATGCTCTCCGAATCGCCCTTTACCCACACCCCAGCCCTGCAGCGCTGCGCCCTGGAAACCGGGCAGAGCGAACTGATGCAAGTCGCCTATGTCGACTTGCTGACGCTCAAGGTGGAAGCACGCAGCCAGCGCTACCAGCGCCTGCGCGAAGAAGGCGCGACAACCCTGTACCGCAGCGAAGCGCAGGGCAAAAAGAGCAGCGAACTGACCGTCGATGAGCACGCCTTGCTGGTCAAAGCCAGCGATCAGTTTCTGCGCATGAGCTCGCGGGATTTGAAGTTGAATACCTGGGTCTGAGGAACCACTGCTGATGTGGGAGGGGCTTCAGCCGCGATACAACCACTAAAAGCTCGCCGCTAAAGCGCCTCCTACGAAGCCCTCATCGCCCCGTACAGATGCTTTCCTCGGACACATAAAAATGCCGCCGACCTGATCCAGGTCGGCGGCATTGCGGTTCATATCAAGGTCTTTGCATTCTCAGGCTTACTGACCGTCGAGATAACGCTCTACATCCAGCGCCGCCATGCAGCCGGCACCGGCCGAGGTGATCGCCTGGCGGTAGACGTGGTCGGCCACATCGCCCGCAGCAAACACGCCGGGAATGCTGGTCGCAGTGGCATTGCCGTCACGACCGCCGTTAACCACCAGATAGCCGTCCTTGAGCGCCAGCTGGCCCTCGAACAACGAGGTGTTCGGCGTATGGCCGATGGCGACGAACAGGCCATCGACGCTCAGCTCATCGAAGCTGCCATCGTTGTTCTTCACCCGTACACCGGTCACGCCCATGTTGTTGCCCAGTACCTCATCCACCTCGGCGTGCAGCTTGAGCACGATCTTGCCTTCGGCCACCCGCGCCTGCAGTTTGTTCTGCAGAATTTTCTCCGCACGGAAGCTGCCACGGCGATGCACCAGGGTCACCTTACTGGCGATATTGGCCAGGTACAGCGCCTCTTCCACAGCGGTGTTGCCGCCACCAACCACCGCGACTTCGCGGTTGCGGTAGAAGAAGCCATCGCACGTGGCGCACGCGGAAACGCCCTTGCCCATAAAGCGTTCTTCGCTGGGCAAGCCCAGGTAACGAGCGCTGGCACCGGTGGCGATGATCAGCGCATCACAGCTGTAGGTGCCGCTGTCGCCGACCAGGGTGAACGGCTTGCCGGCCAGGTCGACGGCATTGATATGGTCATAGACAATTTCCGTCTCGAAGCGCTCGGCATGCTCCTGCATACGCTGCATCAGCGCCGGTCCCGTCAGGCCATGTACATCGCCCGGCCAGTTATCCACCTCGGTGGTGGTAGTCAGTTGGCCGCCGGCCTGCAGGCCGGTGATCAGCAGCGGCTTGAGATTGGCCCGCGCCGCGTAGACCGCAGCGCTGTAGCCGGCAGGGCCGGAGCCCAGAATGATCACACGGGCATGACGATCAGCAGACATCAACAGCTCCTCCCGGCAATGCCGGCAGCAATAAAAAGGGACTTCCGCGAGAACCTAGGGGAAGGCAGTAAGGTCGGAAGCCCCACAAAGGGATGCCGCGCAGCCTATGCCCGCCCAGCCCACGGCGGAAATATGCTTTGCCAATCCCTTGCATAGGCAAGCGCTATAACCCCGCCAGGCAATCGTTAACGCCCATTGCAGAGGCTTTCACCTGCCAGACAAAGCCGGTAAGGTCGCGCGGAGTTCAATTTCACGGAGACGCCCTTATGTCCGCGCCTGTGCTGACCGGCCCGCAATACCTCAGCGAAGGCCTGAAACTGGTGCTGAGCCCCGGCCTGCGACTGTTTGTGCTGCTACCCCTGACGATCAACCTGATCCTCTTCGTTGGCCTGATTTACCTGGCCTTGCAGCAGTTCGGCGGCTGGGTCGATACCTTTATGCCCAGCCTGCCGAGCTGGCTGAGCTTTCTCGAATACGTACTGTGGCCACTGTTTGTGGTGCTGGTACTGCTGATGGTGTTTTTCACCTTCACCCTGCTGGCCAATATCATCGCGGCGCCGTTTAACGGCTTTCTCGCGGAAAAGGTCGAAGTGGTGGTACGCGGTCAGGACGACTTTCCGCCGTTCAGCTGGGCCGAGCTGATGGCCATGGTACCGCGCACCCTGGGCCGCGAACTGCGCAAGCTGGGCTACTTCCTGCCGCGCGCCATTGGCCTGCTGATTCTGAGCTTTATCCCGGTGGTCAACCTGATCGCCGCACCGCTGTGGCTGCTGTTTGGCGTGTGGATGATGGCGATTCAGTACATCGACTACCCGGCGGACAACAACAAGATGAGCTGGCAGGAGATGCTCGCCTGGCTGCGTGAAAAACGCTGGCAGAGCCTGGGCTTTGGCGGCATCACCTACGTGGCGCTGCTGGTGCCAGGGCTGAATATCCTGATGATGCCGGCGGCCGTAGCCGGCGCCACGGTGTTCTGGGTGCGTGAACGCCAGGAGCAGGCGCTCACGCCCACTGCCTAAGTAATCACCCCGCAGGCTAGCTGCGCTCAAGCACCGTGCGCAGCGCCTGCATCGAGGCCTGGGATTCGCGCTCAATGCGCCGGCTTAGCAGCAGGCGATTGGCCAGGCGCATCAGCACACCGTCGAAGCCGTATTCCAGGGTGCGGACAAACTCGCAACCGCCTTCCACTTCCAGGCACTCGTAGGTCAGCAGCAGCCCCAGGCCGTGATCACCACGGGCGCTGGCTTGCCAGCGGCGTGCCGGTTGATAGTCGAGTACATCCCAGCGCAGATGGCCGGCGCGGCCGCCGGCGTGGATATCTTCCTCGAACACGTCACCCGCGAGCAGGACACCATCGCGGCCGTAGATATGTAACGACGACGGGTGCCATTCGGGCCAATGAATAGGCGCGGCGGCATAACTCAGCACCTCGTCCGCCGGGCGGGTGAGGCGAATGCGATGCTGCTGGCGGTTCTGCTGATAAGTCGGCTCCGGTTCCCAGTGCAGGGTGCCGTACAGCCAGTCCATCAGTGGATGGACGATGCCGAAGTTGCGCGAATGCATCAGCTCACGGCGGTGGTGCAGCGCATGTAGACGGCGCATCTGACGAATCCACGGCAGGCGCGTAAGCGGATGTTCGGCCGGCAGGTGCTCGCAGGCGTGCACCACCTCGTAGCTCATATACCCCAGCAGCATGCTGCCGGCGAACAGCGCGGCAAGGTTGCCGTCGAGCTGCGCCAGCAGCCACCAAATGCCCAGCAGCGGCAGGCTGTAGAGCACGATCAGCCAGGCAGGAAAGAGGATCACCCGCCAATCACGCAGCGTCTCGTAGCGCATCTGGCCTTCAACAAAAAAACTGTGGTGATCGCCGGTGTGGCGCTTGTAGAACAGCTGGCCGAAGCGCGTCTTGTTGTGCCCCAGGCGCTTGTGCACCTGGTACTCACCCCAGCTGAAGAACACCAGGCTCAGCGGCACCAGCAGCCATTGCCAGAGCGCCACCGCGTCCAGCGTGCGCCACAGCAGGCTTATACAAGTCAGGCCGTAGGCCAACACAAAGCCGGCATGCAGCCAGGGGTTGTACAGCGGGTGGATGGCATCCCGATAACGTGTGCGGAAAGCCTGAGCATTGTCATTGTTATAGGCCACGGCATGACTCCTGTGCGGATTGACAGCAGTCTAGGCGCGGCCAGATCATTCCGATAATGGATATTCAGAAAGAGCATTATTCTTGATAACGAATTTGCGTCAGCTCGACCTCAACCTGCTGCTGGTCTTCGATGCGCTGATGCAGGAAGGCAACCTGACCCGCGCCGCCGAACGCCTGCACCTGAGCCAGTCAACCGTGAGCAACGCCCTCGCCCGCCTGCGCCAGCAACTGGGTGAAGAGCTGTTCCTGCGCACCGCCCGTGGCCTGACCCCCACCGCCCGCGCCCAGGCCCTCTATATACCCGTGCGCCAGGCGCTGCGCCTGCTGCAGACCGGCCTGGGCCCGGCCGAACCCTTTGACCCGCAAACCCCGCACGCCTTCAGCCTGTCGCTGAACGACTACGCGCAAGCCGCGCTGCTGCCCATGTTGCAGGCGCATCTGACGCGAGTCGCCGCGCAGGTCGAGCTGCTGGTGCAAGCCGATGATGCCGACAGCCTGGTGCAGCGTTTGGAAAGCGGCGCGCTGGACCTGGCCATCGACTACCTGCATTTCGATTCACCCGACCTGCATTACGCGCCGCTGCGCGAAGAACCGCTGGTGGCCATCGGCCGCGCCGGGCACCCAGCCTTTATCGGCGGGCTGAGCCTGGAGGATTACCAACAGGCGCGGCATATCATCGTCACCCCACGCGCCGGGCGTGGCTCGCCGCTGGAAATCGTCCTGGGTTCGGCCAGGGTACGGCGGCAGGCGGCCTTGCATTTGCCCAATTACCTGCCGATCCCGGCCATCGTCGCCCAGACCGACCTGCTCGGCACCGTGCCCGCCCGCCTGGCCGAGGCGTTCGCTCCGGTGCATGCGCTGGAAATCGCGGCGCTGCCCTTCGCTATGCCGCCCGTGCAGGTCAGCCTGATCTGGCACCAGCAACAGCACCTCGACCCGGCGCACATCTGGCTGCGTCAGCAGCTGATCAAGCTGCTCGACTGAAATACAAGCGCAATCAAAGCGTCACAGTCACTACATAACGGCAGCGGACACTGCTGCCATGAGCACAGCTTCCCTGCATATTGCGCTGATCAGCGAAACCTTCCCGCCGGAAATCAACGGCGTAGCCAACACCCTCGGGCGCCTGGTCGATGGCCTGCGTGGCCATGGCCATCGCGTGCAACTGGTGCGGCCGCGACAAAGCGTCGACCCGCGCGGTGCGGTCGATCAGGATTTATTGCTAACCCGTGGCTGGCCGCTGCCCGGCTACCCCGGTTTGCAGTGGGGTCAGTCGTCGATGCACAAGCTGCTGCGCAACTGGCAACGGCAGCGTCCGGATGTGCTGTATATCGCCACCGAAGGCCCGTTGGGCCTGTCCGCCCTGCGCGCCGCGCGGCGTTTGCAGATTCCGGTGGTCAGCGGTTTTCACACCAACTTCCAGCAATACACCGGGCATTACGGCTTTGGCTTGCTGACCCGCGTTCTGACCAACTACCTGCGCTGGTTCCATAACCGCTCGCAGATGACTCTGGTGCCCAGCGTCAGCCAGCAGATCGAGCTGCAACGGCGTGGCTTCGACAACCTGGAACTGCTTTCGCGCGGCGTCGACAGCCAGCTGTTTCACCCGGCCAAACGCTGCGCGGCTTTGCGCGAGCGCTGGGGCCTGGCGGAACAAGACATCGCCATCCTGCATGTCGGCCGCCTGGCCGCAGAAAAGAACCTGGCCCTGCTTAGCAAGAGCTTTCAGGCGCTGCAGCAGGCGCACCCGCAGCGGCGGCTGAAACTGATCCTGGTCGGCGATGGCCCGCAGTGCGCCAACCTGCAGCAGCAACTGCCCGAGGCGGTGTTCTGCGGCCTGCAGCGCGGAGAGGAACTGGCGGCGCATTACGCCTCGGGCGATCTGTTTCTATTCCCGAGCCTGTCGGAAACCTTCGGCAATGTGGTACTCGAAGCCCTGGCTTCCGGGCTTGGCGTGGTGGCGTTTGATCAGGCGGCGGCCGCGCAACATATCCGCCACGGGCACAACGGCGCGCTGGCGGTGGCCGAGGACGAACAAGGTTTTATCGACGCCGCCAGCTGGCTGCTGACCGACCACGAAGGCCTGCGCCGGGTGCGCCTGAATGCCCGGCTACATGCCTCACGCCAGGGCTGGCCGGCGATTGTCGAGCTGTTCGAGCAGCATCTACGTACTGCCATGCAACCAGTAGCGGAGCTGCCGGCCGGCAGAACGCAGCATTGAAGCCCCTGTAGGAGCGGGCCATGCCCGCGAAAAAATGGACTTAAACAGCAAAAGCTCGCGGACAAGTCCGCTCCTACAACAGCACATCCAGACGCTTGATCAGGCACCGTAGCCCGGATAAGCCTTGGCGCAATCCGGGAAGCAATCACCGCCCTACTCACAGGCCACTGCGCAAACATCCAACCCCGGACTGCGCTGCGCTTGTTCGGGCTACGGGTTGAAACGGAAAGCTCCGTTCCTACAACCGCACATCCAGACGCTTGATCAACCGCACTTCCTGCGCGCTGATCGCCGCGCCATAGGCCAACACCTCAACACCGGCGCTCACTGCCTCACGCAACGCGGCGGCATAGGCCGGGTCGATTTCCTCAGCTGGGCGCACCGCGTCGATGTCCGTCAGGTTCACGCAATACAGCTGCACCGCGCGAATGCCCTCACGGGCCAGTGCCGCCAGTTCACGCAGGTGTTTGCTGCCGCGCTCGGTGCGCGCATCAGGAAAGGCGGCGACGCGGCTGTCGGCGAAGCCCAGGGTCACGCTCTTCACTTCGACAAACGCCGCGCCTGTCGGGTAGTCCAGGCGAAAGTCGATACGGCTGCGCTCATGGCCATACGGCACCTCGCGCTTGAGGCTGGTAAAGCCGTTCAACTCGGTGATCAGTCCAGCATTTAGCGCCTCCTCCACCAGGGCATTGGCGCGCCCGGTATTGATCACCGCCAGGCGGCCGTGCGGTGTCTCACCAATCTCCCAGGTGCCCGGCAGCTTGCGCTTGGGGTCGTTGCTGCGGCTGAACCAGATGCGCGCGCCTTCACTCATGCAGTTGAGCATCGAGCCGGTATTGGCGCAGTGGATGGTCAGCCGCTCGCCGCTGGCGGTCTCGATATCGGCGAGAAAACGCTTATAGCGGCGCAGCAGCCGTCCCTCTTGCAGCGGCGGCTCAAACTGCATGGGGCTTCCAGCTATTCAAGCCACGTTTGATGCGATCCACCGCCTGCTGCAGGCGCGGCAGGTCCTGGGTATAGGCAAAGCGCACATGCTGCGCGGCCTGGTAGCGGCCGAAATCCAGACCGGGGGTAAAGGCCACATGCTCGGTTTCCAGAAAGTGCTGGCAGAAGGCAAAGGCATCACCGCCGAAGGCGCTGATATCGGCATATAAATAGAAGGCGCCCTCCGGCTCCACGGCGATCTTGAAGCCCAGTTCACGCAACGCCGGCAAGAGGAAATCACGGCGGCGCTGAAATTCATGGCGACGCTGCTCGAGGATCTCCAGGGTCTGCGGCTGAAAACAGGCCAGCGCAGCGTGCTGGGCCATGCTCGGCGCGCTGATATAGAGGTTCTGCGCCAATTTCTCCAGCTCCGGCACGGCGGCCGGTGGCGCCACCAGCCAGCCCAGGCGCCAGCCAGTCATGCCGAAATACTTGGAAAAACTGTTGAGCACAAAGGCTTCGTCGTCCACTTCCAGCACGCTGGCGGCATCTACGCCGTAGGTCAGGCCATGGTAGATCTCATCCACCACCAGATGGCCGCCGCGCGCCTTCAAGGCCTGGGACAGCCCGCTTAGCTCATCACGGCTAAGCAAGGTGCCGGTCGGGTTGGCCGGCGACGCCACCAGTGCGCCGACGCTATCCTGATCCCAATAACGCTCGATCAGCTCGGGCGTCAGCTGATAACGCACCTCCGGGCCCACCGGCACCAGCTGCGCCGCGCCTTCGACCAGGCGCAAAAAGTGCCGGTTGCAGGGATAACCGGGATCGGCCAGCAGCCAGTGCTTGCCGGGGTCAACCAACAGGCTGGTGGCCAGTAGCAAGGCGCCCGAGCCACCCGGGGTGATCAAAATGCGCTGCGGGTCGATATCCAGACCGTAACGCTGGCCATAGAAACTGGAAATCGCCTCACGCAGGGCCGGCAGGCCGCGCGCGGCGGTGTAACGAGTGTGCCCATCGGCCAGAGCGGCCTGCCCGGCGGCGACAATCGGCGCGGCGGTGGTGAAGTCCGGCTCGCCGATTTCCAGGTGAATCACGTCATGGCCGTCAGCCTGCAGCTGATTGGCACGAGCGAGCAGCGCCATCACGTGAAAAGGTTCTATGGCGCGGCTGCGCGCACTGTAGGACTGGGCCATGGGACTGCCTTGGTCTGGATTAAGGCGCGGATTCTAACAGGCCGTCGAAAAACTACCTGCCTTGGCAATACGGCGTTAAAAACAGGCTCGGAATGCTCATGTACAAAAGTACACTCCGCTTCCTCGCCTGTTTTCGCCTTGTCTTGCCTGCCTCGCCTACGTTTTTCAACGGCCTGCAGCAGCATACCCGGCGCAACCACGACAACCGGGAGTGGCGCAGGCCGAGTTGTTCTGGTAAGTTCGCCCGCTTGCAGCCGCAGGGCCAGTTCTACTCGACGTAGAACGGGCAAGGGACACCGTCCTGCGCAGTGGATTAGAAGAGTGAGAGGCGGTCATCCATGCCCACCAAAGCAAAAGCAAAAAGCAGCCAACTGACTCGTGGTTTCGAGCCCTATAAAGAAACAAAGGGTGAGGAATACATGGGTGAGCCGATGCGCGCCCACTTCACCGGCATCCTCAATAAGTGGAAGCTGGAATTGATGCAGGAAGTTGATCGTACTGTGCACCATATGCAGGACGAAGCAGCCAACTTCCCCGATCCAGCGGATCGCGCCAGCCAGGAAGAAGAATTCAGCCTGGAACTGCGTGCCCGTGATCGTGAGCGCAAGCTGATCAAGAAGATCGACGAAACCCTGCAACTGATCGAAGACAACGATTACGGCTGGTGCGATTCCTGCGGCGTCGAAATCGGCATCCGCCGTCTCGAAGCACGCCCCACCGCCACCCTTTGCATCGATTGCAAAACCCTGGCGGAAATCAAAGAAAAACAGATCGGTTCCTGATCTGACCCAGAGGGTGCTTCGGCACCCTCTGTTGTTTCTGTCCCTGTGTGTGCCAGACATGAACACACCCGCCTACATCGGCCGCTTCGCCCCCACCCCAAGCGGTTATCTGCACTTCGGCTCACTGGTCGCAGCTCTTGCGTCCTACCTTGACGCGCGCGCGGTAAACGGCCGCTGGTTGCTGCGCATGGAAGACCTCGACCCGCCCCGCGAAGTCGCCGGCGCTCAAGCGGGGATTCTCAGCACCCTGGAAAGCTACGGCTTCGAGTGGGATGGCGAACTGGTACGCCAGAGCGAACGCCACGCAGAATACGCCGCGCTGGTCGAACGCCTGCTCAGCCAGGGCCTGGCCTACGCCTGCACCTGCTCACGCAAGCAACTGGAAGGCAGCCAGGGCATCTACCCCGGCACTTGCCGCAATGCCGGCCACGGTTTTGCCGATGCGGCGATTCGCCTGCGGGTCCCAGAGCTGACCTACCACTTTGTCGACCGGGTGCAAGGCGAGTACCGCCAGCACCTGGGCCGTGAGGTGGGTGACTTTGTGATTCGCCGCCGTGATGGCCTGTATGCCTACCAGTTGGCGGTAGTGCTCGACGATGCCTGGCAGGGCATCACCGATATAGTGCGCGGCGCCGACCTGCTCGACTCCACCCCGCGCCAGCTGTACCTGCAGGAGCTGCTAGGCTTACCGCAGCCGCGCTACCTGCATGTGCCGCTGATTATCCAGCCGGATGGCCACAAGCTGGGCAAATCCTACCGCTCACCACCGCTGCCGGCCGATCAAGCAACGCCATTGCTGATACGCGCTCTGCGCGCACTGGGCCAGCCGTTACCGGACGGCGCCCCCCATGGCCAGCCTGCCGAACTGCTGCGCTGGGCCAGCCAGCACTGGGATGCATCGCTTATTCCGCGCAGCCTGACCCTCGCCGAAGCGCAGCTGCGTTAAACGCAGGCCCATTTGCAGCTATGTCCGTTAGCGAACAGACGCCAGCCAGGGCCCTGCTGTAGGGTGGTGACAATGCTGCGACAGCATTCTTCCCGATGGTGCAGGTTTACCCCGCCATCGCGGTACCCGGGTCTTGGGTGTTGACCGGTCACACCAGCGTCTGCGGCCAATATGCAAAATCAGCACGGCGAAGCAACAGGGCACGGCAATCGTGACTTCGTAGGTCCGCTGTCGCGGTTTCTCAGATGGGTCTCGCACCTCGACGCCCATCGCGCATGCCAATGATGGCTGGAACCGCGCCCTATGACCTCAGTCTTCTCTGCTCTATTCAGCCGTGCAGCTGCACCCTCGCCATGGCTTGATCACGCCCCGGTACGCGAAGAACTGTTCGGCATCGAACGCCTCGAACAACACGCCTGCACCCTGGCCGCTGCCCAGCCGGTGAGCAGCAAGCCGCCCGCCGTGCTGTCCCTGCATCGCCGCCTGAATGACAACGCCAAGGTGCTGCTCGCAGCCTACCGCGCCAGTGCTGCGGAGCTGGCCAATGGTCGCGGCGTGGTGCCAGCGGCCGAATGGCTGCTGGATAACTACCACCTGGTCGAAGAGCAGATTCGCGAGATCCGCGATGACCTGCCGCCCGGCTATTACCGCCAGCTGCCGAAACTGGCCAGCGGCCCCTTTGCCGGTTACCCACGGGTATTGGGCATGGCCTGGGCGTTTATCGCCCACACCGACAGCCACTTCGACCCGGACATCCTGCAGCGCTTTCTCGTCGCCTATCAGCAGGTGCAGCCGCTGACCATCGGCGAGCTGTGGGCGGTGGCCATCACCTTGCGCATCGTGCTGATCGAGAACCTGCGTCGCCTGGCTGACCAGATGACCGCAGGGCGCAGCGCGCGGGCCGACGCCGATGCCCTGGCCAGCCGTCTGCTGGGCAAAAGCGCCACGCACGCAGCACTCGACAAGGAGCTGCACGAACGCGCCCGCATACCGCTTAGCGAGCCGTTTGCCGCGCAACTGGCCAAGCGCCTGCGTGACCATGATCCGCTCACCACGCCAGCGCTGGGCTGGCTGGAAGAGCGCCTCGGCGCGCAGGGCAGCAGCATCGATGAAGTGGTGCAGCACGCGCAGCAGCGCCAGGGCGCGTCCAACCTCACGGTGCGCAATATCATCAACAGCATGCGCCTGATTTCCTCCATCGACTGGGCGCAGCTGTTCGAGAACGTCAGCCTGGTGGATGCCCGCCTGGGCGCACGCAGCGACTTTGCCGCGATGGACTTTGCCACCCGCAACCAGTACCGCAGCGCCATTGAGCAATTGGCCCGTGGCAGCGCCTGCAGTGAACTGGAGGTTGCCGAACAGGCCCTGCAGGCCAGCCAACTGGCCGGCGAGGCCGAGCTTGCCGACCCACGCACCAGCGACCCCGGCTACCACCTGATCGCCGAAGGCCGCCTGGCGCTGGAGCAGCGCATCAATTTTCGCCCGCCGCTGCGTCTGCGCATCAGCCGTGGGCATATGCACCTCGGCATGCCCGGCTACGTCGGCGCCATCGTCGGCCTGGCCAGCCTGCTGCTGGGTTTGGCGTTGTACAGCCTGGCCGGCCAGGGCGTCACCGCTGGCTGGCTGCTGGCGCTGGGTGTGCTGGGCTTTCTGCCCGCGACTGAGGTGGCCACCGCGCTGGTCAACCGCGCGGTCAGTAACAGCTTCGGCGCCATGGGCCTGCCGGGTCTGGAGCTTAGCGAAGGGGTGCCCAGCAACCTGCGCACGCTGATTGCCGTGCCGACCCTGCTCGGCAGCAAGGCCGATCTGCTGGAGCAGATCGAGCGCCTGGAAGTGCATCACCTGGCTGGGCATGGCGGCGATCTGACCTTCGCCCTGCTCACCGATGGCCTGGATGCCCAGCAGGAGTACCTGGCCAGCGACGCCGCCCTGCTGCAATTGGCCAGCGCCGCCATCGACCAGCTCAACCAGCGTTACGGCCCCGGCATCGTCGGTAGTCGTTTCCTCCTGCTGCACCGGCGCCGGCAGTTCAACCCCAGTGAAAACGTCTGGATGGGCTGGGAGCGCAAGCGCGGCAAGCTGCATGAACTCAACCGCCTGCTGCGCGGCGCCGACGACACCAGCTTTACCGAGGTGCCTGGGCTAAGCCAGCGCATCCCCACAGATGTGCGCTATGTCATCACCCTGGATGCCGACACCCGTCTGCCGCGTGATGCGGCGCTGCGCCTGATCGGCAAGATGGCCCACCCGCTGAACCAGCCGCGCTTCAACACCGAGCTACAACGGGTAGTCGGCGGCTACGCGATTCTGCAGCCCCGGGTGACCCCGTCGCTGCCCTTGCAGCGCGAAGGCTCGCTGTACCAGAAAGTCTTCTCCAGCCCCGGCGGTATGGACCCCTACGCCGCTGCTGTCTCCGATGTGTACCAGGACCTGTTCGGCGAAGGCTCCTTTACCGGCAAGGGCATCTACGACATCGATGCCTTCGAGGCCGCCTTGGCCGGCCGGGTCGGGGAAAACAGCATGCTCAGCCATGACCTGTTCGAAGGGGTTTTCGCCCGCGCAGGCCTGGCCTCGGATGTGGAAGTGGTCGAGGAATTCCCCTCGCGCTACGACGTCGCCGGCAAGCGCCAGCACCGCTGGACCCGTGGCGACTGGCAGCTGCTGCCGTGGATTTTCGGCCCGCTACGCGGCAAACAGGCGCTGCCGAGCATCGGCCGCTGGAAGATGCTCGACAACCTGCGCCGCTCCCTGCTGGCCCCGGCCACCCTGGCGGCGCTGGGGCTGAGCTGGCTGCTGCCGTTGCCGGCAGCGCTGAGCGCCAGCCTGCTACTGCTTGCCAGCCTGCTGATCCCGGCCGTGCTGCCGCTGTGCTTCGGCCTGCTGCCGGCACGCGCCGGCATTCGCTGGCGCAGCCACCTGGGTAAGCTGCGCGATGACCTGCTGCTGGCCCTGCTGCAAAGCGCGCTGAACCTGACATTTCTCGCCGACCAGAGCTGGCGCATGCTCGATGCGATCAGCCGCACCCTGACCCGCCTGCTGATCACCCGGCGCAACCTGCTGGAATGGACCACCGCAGCCCAGGCGGCGATCAGCCCGCGCCTGAAACTGCTGGGCTTCTACTGCGGCATGGCCGGCGGCACCACGCTCGGCCTGCTGCTATGCGTCCTGGCCGTGCTCTGGGCGCCGGCCATCTGGCCGCTGGTACTGCCCTTCGCCCTGCTCTGGCTCAGCGCGCCGGCAATTGCCATGCTGGTCAGCCGTTCGCCACGCGTGGCCAAACGCCTGCTGATCGACCCGACGCAAACCAGCGAACTGCGGCTGATTGCCCGGCGCACCTGGCGCTTCTTTGAAACCTTCGTCACGCCAGCCGACAACCAGCTGCCACCGGATAATTTCCAGGAAGACCCCAAGCCGGTTATCGCCCACCGCACCTCGCCGACCAATATGGGCCTGTACCTGCTCTCCGCTATCGCCTCCCGCGATTTCGGCTGGGCCGGCACCCAGCGCACTCTCACCCGTCTGCAGGCCACGCTGACGGTCATGGCGCAGCTGCAGCGCCATCGCGGGCACTTCTTCAACTGGTACGACACCGAGGATTTACGCCCGCTGGCACCGGCCTATGTGTCGTCGGTGGACAGCGGCAATCTGGCGGGCCACCTACTGGTGGTCGCCAATGCCTGCGAGCAATGGCTGAAAGCCCCCGTGAGCGCGGACGCCCGCCAGGGCATCCACGACAACCTGCAACTGGCCCGCACCGCGCTGGCGGCCCAGCCAGCCACCGGTAGCGAACGCAGCCAACAGCTGCACGAATTACTGCAACAGATCGAAGCGGGCCTGAATGGCGCGCAGCCGCTGCTTAGCCTGTTGCCAACCCTGCTGCGCCTGAGTGACAAAGCCGTGCTGCTGGCCAGCGGCATCGCCCCGCTCGACACGGACAACCAGGCTGGCGACCTGTTGTTCTGGCTGCAGGCCATCGCCCAGGCCCTGGGCGACCTGCAGCAGGATGTCGAGCTGACCGATAGCCAACGCACAACCCTGCACAACGAGCTGCGCAGCGTCGCCGAACAAGCACGCAACATGGCCCTGGGCATGGATTTCGCCTTCCTGCTGGAGCCGGAACGCAAGCTGCTGTCGATCGGCTTCTGCCTGGCCGACAACAGCCTGGACAGCAGCTGCTATGACCTGCTCGCCTCGGAGGCGCGCCTGGCCAGCCTGTTCGCCATCGCCAAGGGCGATGTCAGCACCCGTCACTGGTTCCGCCTGGGCCGCACGGCCACGCCACTGGGCAGCGGTTCGGCGCTGATTTCCTGGTCCGGCTCGATGTTTGAATACCTGATGCCGTCGCTGGTGATGCGCGCCCCGGCCGGCAGCCTGCTGGAGCAGACCAACCGCCTGGTGGTGGCGCGCCAGGCCGCCTATGGCGAAGCCCTGGGCATCCCCTGGGGGATTTCCGAATCGGCCTACAACGCCCGCGACATGGAGCAGACCTACCAGTATTCCAACTTCGGCGTACCGGGCCTGGGCCTCAAGCGCGGCTTGTCCGCCAACCGGGTGATTGCCCCTTATGCCACGGGCCTGGCGACCATGGTTGACCCACAAGGCGCCCTGGCCAACTATCGACGCCTGGCGCAGAAGGGCGCATTGGGCCGTTATGGCTTCTATGAAGCGCTGGACTTCACCCGCACGCGCCTGCCGGATGACCAGCCCTTCGCCATCGTGCGCAACTTTATGGCCCACCATCAGGGCATGAGCATCGTCGCCATTGCCAATACCCTGCATGACGGCCAGATGCGTGCGCGCTTCCACCGCGAACCGATGATCCAGGCCTGCGAGCTGCTGTTGCAGGAACGCATGCCACGCAATGTCGCCGTCGCCCATCCGCGCGCCGAAGAGGTCAGCGCCTGCGCCACAGAAGCCGACTGCACGCTGCACAACGAGCGCCGGCTGAACCACTTCAACGGCAATCCGCCGGTCACCCACCTGCTCAGCAACGGCCGTTACAGCGTGATGCTCACCGCCAGCGGTGCGGGTTACAGCCGCTGGCGCGACATCGCCATCACCCGTTGGCAGGAAGACAGCACCCGCGACCAGCACGGCTCATTCATCTTCCTCTGGGACACCCGCAACGGCACGCACTGGTCCCTGGGCGCGCAGCCGAGCAGCGGCAACCCCTATGACGAAGTGGTGTTCGCCGAGGACTACGCCAGCTACAGCCGCCACGACGGCAACCTCACCACCAGCCTGGAAGTGCTGGTCTCCGGCGAAGACGATGGTGAAGTGCGCCGTGTTTCGCTGACCAACAGCGGCCGCGTGGCGCGGGAAATCGAACTGACCTCCTACGCCGAACTGGTGCTCGCCAGCGCCGCCAGCGACAACGCCCACCCGGCGTTCTCCAAGCTGTTTGTGGTCACCGAATACCTGCCCGCCTTCGCCGCGCTGATTGCCACACGGCGTCCGCGCAGCGCCAGCGAGCAGCCGTTGTGGGCCGCGCATTTTGCCGTGGTTGAAGGTGACGTGAGCGCCGAGCCGCAGTACGAATCCGACCGTGCGAAGTTTCTCGGACGCAGTTGCGCGCTACACGCCGCCGCGGTGATTCGCCAGGGCCAGCGCCTATCCAATAGCGTCGGCACTGTGCTCGACCCGATCTTCTCGCTGCGTCAGCGCCTGCTGATCGAGCCGGGGAAAATCGCCCGCGTGGCGTTCTGGACGATGGTGGCGCCGACCCGTGAGGCGCTGCTCGACCTGATCGACAAGCACCATGACCGCAGCGCCTTCGAGCGGGCGAAAACCCTGGCCTGGACCCAGGCCCAGGTGCAGCTGCGTCACCTCGATATGCTCGCCGCCGAAGCCGCCGACTTTCAGCGCCTGGCCGCGCCGATTTTGTACGCCGACGCGCGCTTTCGCGCACCGGCCGCCAGCCTGCTGCGCGGCCTCGGTAGCCAGTCGGTGCTGTGGTCCCAGGGGATTTCCGGCGACCTGCCGATTGTCCTGCTGCGCATCAGCGACGCCGAAGACATCGCCCAGGTGCGGCAACTGCTGCGCGCCCACGAATACTGGCGGATGAAGCGCCTGGCGGTGGACCTGGTGATCGTCAACGAGCATGCCTCCTCCTACCTGCAGGACCTGCAGGTGGCCATTGAAACCGCCGTACGCAGCAGCCAGTCACGCCCACGCTTTGCCGCCGAACTGGCGCAGGGCTCGGTGTTCGTGCTGCGCGCTGATCTGCTCAGTGGCGAGTTCCGCGAACACCTGCAAGCGGTGGCACGGGTGCTGCTGGTGGCCCATCGCGGGCCGATCAGCGAGCAACTGGCGCGTATCCCGCCCTGCCCCAGCCCGCTGCCTGCCAGCATCGGCAACCACAGCGCACAGCCCATACCGGTATCTCACGCGCCACCGCCCAGCCCGCTGGAGTTTGCCAATGGCCTGGGCGGCTTCGACCTGGACGGCCGCGAGTACGTGGTGCGCCTGAACGCCTGGAGCAACACCCCGGCGCCGTGGATCAATGTGATCGCCAACCCGCAATTCGGCTTTCAGGTTTCAGCCGAAGGCAGCGGCTACACCTGGGCCGACAACAGCCGGGAAAACCAGCTCACGCCCTGGTCCAACGACCCGGTCAGCGACCCGCCAGGCGAAGCCCTGTACGTGCGCGACGAAGACAGCCTGGCGCTGTTCAGCCCCACCGCCCAACCGCTGCGCGACAGCGGCCACTATGAAGCGCGGCATGGCTTTGGTTACAGCCGCTTCAGCCACCAGGCCAGCGGCATTGCCATGGAGCTGCTGCAGTTCGTGCCGCTGGACGACCCGCTCAAGATCTCCCGGCTGACCCTGCGCAACCTCTCCGGCCGGCCACGCCGCCTGAGCGTCACCGCCTATGCCGAATGGGTGCTGGGCAGCACGCGAGCGGCCAATGCGCCGTTTATCCTCAGCCGCCAGGACAGCGCCACGGGTGCCATCCTGGCGCGCAACCCTTGGAGCATTGCCTTTACCGGGCGCAGCGCGTTCAGCGACCTGGGCGGCCGGCAAAGCAGCTGGACCGCTGATCGCAGCGAGTTTATCGGGCGCAACGGCAGCCTCGCGCAGCCTGCCGCCCTGGCCCGAGAAACAGCGCTGAGCGGCAGCCTGGGTGCGGGCCTCGACCCCTGCACGGCGCTGCAATGCCAGCTGGAACTGCAACCCGGGGAAAGCGTTGAGGTGCTCTGGCTACTGGGCCAATGCGCCAGCGAGCAGCAGGCCAGCGCCTTGATTGCGCAGTACCGCCAGGCCGACCTGGACGCCGTACTGGCCCAGGTGCAGGCGCACTGGCAGCGCGTGCTCGGCGCGGTGCAGGTGCAAACCCCAAGCCGCGCCATGGACATCATGCTCAACGGCTGGCTGCTCTATCAGACCCTGGCCTGCCGCGTCTGGGCGCGCTCGGCGTTTTACCAGGCCAGTGGCGCCTACGGTTTTCGCGACCAGCTGCAAGACGGCATGGCACTGACCTTCGCCAGCCCGGCCATGACCCGCGCGCATATCCTGCGCGCGGCCAGCCGCCAGTTTGTCGAGGGCGATGTACAGCACTGGTGGCTGCCGCATTCCGGCCAGGGCGTGCGCACGCGCATCTCCGATGACCGGGTGTGGCTGGCCTACGCCACCGCGCAGTACATCCAGTGCAGCGGCGATGCGGCGATTCTCGATGAGCAGTTGGACTTTCTCGAAGGTCCGCTGTTGGCCGCCGGTGAGCACGATGCGTTCTTCCAGCCGATGCAGGCCGATGCGCCGGCTTCACTGTTCGAGCACTGCGCCCGTGGCCTCGACCAATGCCTGCAACTGACCGGCGAACTGGGCCTGCCACTGATTGGTGGCGGCGACTGGAACGACGGCATGAACCGCGTGGGCGAACACGGCAAGGGCGAAAGCGTGTGGCTGGGCTGGTTGCTGCTGCGCAGCATTGCGCTGTTCAGCCCCTATGCCGAGGCGCACGACAGCACCCGTGTGGCGCGCTGGCGAGCGCATGCCGAGCAACTGCGCCTGGCGCTGGAGACCTATGCCTGGGACGGCCAGTGGTACCGCCGCGCGACCTTCGATGACGGCACCTGGCTCGGCTCGGTACAAAGCAGCGAATGCCGAATCGACTCGATTGCCCAGTCCTGGGCGGTGCTGTCGGCCAGCGCCGATCCGCTGCGGGCGAATATGGCCATGGCTGCCATGCAACGCCAGCTGATCCGCGAAGACGACGGCATCGCCCTACTGTTCACCCCGCCGTTCGACAAAACCCCGCTGGAGCCCGGCTATATCAAGGGTTATCCGCCGGGCCTACGGGAGAACGGCGGGCAATACAGCCACGCGGCAATGTGGGCAATTCTGGCGTACTGCCAGCTCGGCTCCGCCAAGCAGGCGTTCGATCTGTTTGACCTGGTCAACCCGATCAACCACGGCAACAGCCCTGAGGCCTGCCAGCGCTACAAGGTCGAGCCTTACGTGCTGGCCGCCGATGTTTACGCGGTGGCGCCGCACAATGGTCGCGGCGGCTGGACCTGGTACACCGGCGCGGCCGGCTGGATGTACCGCGCCGGCGTGGAAGGGATTCTCGGTATTCGCCGTGAGGGTGACTGGCTGCTGCTCAACCCTTGCATTCCGGCCGACTGGCCAGGCTTTAGCGCACGCATTGCGCTGGCAGGCAGCCATTACCAGATTGAGCTGAGCAACCCAGCGCAACGCAGCCAGGGCATTCGCCAGGCCTGGCTGGACGAGCAGCCCATCGAGTGCCCGCAAGGGCTGCTGAAAGTGGCGCTGGATGGTGCCACGCATCGTTTGCGGATCGAGTTATAGGTCGGTATTAGAAGGCGCTTCGGCCAGCAGTTCGGCCAGCTCATCACAGCCACTCTGCACCGTTGCCAAGGCGGCGGCGCAGAGGGCGCGGTAGCGCTGCAGAATCAACTCGCCGGTGGCGGTGAGCTGGGTGCCGCCGCCCTGCTTGCCGCCGGCCAGCGTGCTGACCAGCGGCTGCTGGAAACTGCGGTTCATGGTTTCCACCAACAGCCAGGCACGCCGATAGGACATGCCCATGGCGCGCGCGGCGGCGCTGATCGAGCCGTGCTGGGCGATAGCCGCCAACAACTCGGCCTTGCCGGGCCCGATGGCAATGTCGGAGCCGTTATACAGGCGGATTTTTAGATCAAGACGGTACATACGGCGACCACAGCGGCGGATACGCTGCGCAGACTAACGCCTGATCAGATCAGGTGGAAGGGACACGTCAGCCAAGTGGGTAGGTTGGGTTGAGGAGCAACGCGACGAAGCCCAACGAGACCTGTCACAGCCTGTTGGGCTTCGCTGCGCTCAACACCAACCTACCCATTGCATGCACACGCAATGGCTACATAGCCTTTAAATTCGGCCCATTAACAGCAGCACCACCAGCACAATCACCACTACGCCCAAGCCGCCCGTAGGCCCGTAGCCCCAACTGCGGCTGTGTGGCCAGGCCGGTATGGCGCCGACCAGCAACAACACCAGCACGATCAATAGAATGGTACCCAGGCTCATGGCGTTCTCCTTGATGAGTCACTGCAGCACGCCGGAACAACAGGTGCCGACATGACACCCAAGCGCCCCTTCATCCTGTACGCCAGCGCCACCTCCGTCGGTGCGCTATCGCACCAACAGGCGCAGCGCTATTCGCCAGTCAGGGCGCCATCGACGATCTGCTGCGCCTCGCTGAAGATGCGCTGCAGGTGCGCCTCATCGCGAAAGCTCTCGGCGTAGATCTTGTAGATGTCTTCGGTGCCCGACGGCCGCGCGGCAAACCAACCGCCTTCGCTGACCACCTTGATCCCGCCAATCGCCGCGCCATTGCCCGGCGCCTTGTCGAGCACCTGGGTGATGGCATCACCGGCCAGTTCACGGCTGCTGATCTGCGCTGGCGAGAGTTTGCCCAGGGCTTTTTTCTGCGCCGGTGAGGCCGGTGCGTCAACGCGGTCGGCATAGATTGCGCCGAACTCATCGCTCAGGCCCTGGTACAGCTCGCCCGGGTCACGCCCAGTCACGGCGGTCATCTCGGCGGCCAGCAGGGCCAAGGCGATGCCGTCCTTGTCGGTGGTCCAGACCCGACCATCACGGCGCAGGAAGGTCGCCCCGGCGCTTTCCTCGCCGCCAAAGCCCAGGGAGCCATCGAACAGGCCGCCAGCAAACCATTTGAAGCCCACCGGCACTTCCTGCAACGGCCGCCCCAAGCGTGCAGCGACGCGGTCGATCATCGCGCTGCTGACCAGGGTTTTACCCACCGCCGCGCTGGCGCTCCACTGCGGACGATGCTGGAACAGGTAATCGATGGCCACGCTGAGGAAGTGGTTGGCCGGCAGCAGGCCGACGCTCGGCGCGACGATGCCGTGGCGGTCGTAGTCGGTGTCGCAGGCAAAGGCAATGTCGTAGCCATTCTTCAAGCCGATCAGACGCTGCATGGCATGGCTGGAGGATGGGTCCATGCGGATCTGCCCGTCCCAGTCCAGGCTCATAAAGGCGAACTGCGGATCGATAATCTCACTCACCACATCCAGATTGAGGCCGTACTGCTCGGCGATGCGCGCCCAGTAATGCACCCCGGCGCCGCCCAGCGGATCGACGCCCAAACGCAAACCGGCTGCGCGGATCGGCGCGAAGTCGATGACATTGCCCAGGTCATTCACATAGCTGCCGAGGTAATCGTATTCCTGCACATTGGCCGCCTGCCGCGCCTGCGCCAGGGGCATGCGTTTGACCTCGCGCAGGCCGCCTTCGAGCAGCGCATTGGCGCGGTTCTGCACCCAGGTGGTGATATCGCTGTCGGCCGGGCCGCCATTGGTTGGGTTGTACTTGAAGCCGCCGCTGTCCGGCGGGTTGTGCGAGGGGGTGATGACGATGCCATCGGCCAGGCCCGAACTGCGGCCCTGGTTGTGCACCAAGATGGCCTGGCTGATCGCGGGCGTCGGGGTGAATTCGCCGCCAGCGGAGATCATGGTCTGCACGCCATTGGCCGCCAGCACTTCAATCGCGCTTTCCAGCGCCGGTTGCGACAGCGCATGGGTATCGGCGCCGATAAACAACGGGCCGCTGATGCCCTGGGCCACCCGGTAATCACAGATCGCCTGGCTGATCGCCAACACATGCGCCTGATTGAAGCTGCAAGCCAGGGAGCTGCCGCGATGCCCGGAGGTGCCGAATGCCACACGCTGGCTGGCCACGCTCAGGTCCGGCTGCAGATCGTAATAGGCCGCCAGCAGCGCAGAGATATCGGTCAACAGGGTCGCAGGTGCCGGCTGACCGGCCAAAGGGTGAATGCGCGGGCTCACAAGGGGCTCCAAAGGATGATCGGGCGGTGAAAAGTGCGCCAGTTTAGCAGCCAGGCTGGCTAAACCGGGCAGGCTTTAAGCCGCATGCACGCTAGGTGCGATAGCGCACTGACAACACCCCGGCAATCAGCGTATCTAAGACTTAGCCCCACCCTATTTGCGCCAGCATGGGACTTGCTCAGAGGTGATTATGGACAGACCAACCCAGCGCCAACCCGCCCCACGCCCAAACGGCCAGGCTCGACGAAAGGCCATGCGGCGCACCCTGAGCGAAAGCCCGATTAATCAGCAGTAAACCTATTGCAGTTGTCGACGTTAGCGCGGGTTAAGCCCAGCGGCGGACGTTGTGCGTTGGAAAAAGCACGTGAAACACGTCCACGAACAGGGAGAGATGACATGCACAGGCTTGGATACATCCACACGATGGCCAGCAGCATCGCTCTGATACTGCTGACCTTGCTGGCCGGCAGCGCATCTGCCGAGCTATTTGCACCTGAAGTGTTCAGCCATGCGCCGCTGTACGCGCCAACCGCCGAACCGGACGAGAGCAACGGCCTATACAACACCAGGTTGCTGCCCAAAACAGAGAGCACTGAGCCCGCCAGTAGCCAGGCGCGGCTAAACAGCCGCTGGATCAGCCTGCCGGTAAAAGCACCACAGTACGACCAGCCACCACCACCTGGGCTGCGCTTCTAAGCACGCAAACACACTGCACCGCCCACGATGCTTAACGCCATATCGGCAACGCAGGTGCCTCACCCGCCCCGCGTAATGTTGTGCAAGGAAGAATAAGCATCATGGTTAATCGCGTTCTGATCATTACCGGCAACACCGACGACGCCGCCACCCTGGAAGACGTGCTGGAAAGGGCTCAGGACGGCCCGTTCTTGATCGAGTGGGTGACCAGCCTGGCGCAGGCCCTGCAGCGCCTGGAAACCCACCGCAAAGCGCCCATCGACGCGATCATGGTTGATCTCGACCTGCCGGACAGCCAGGGTATGGCCACCTTCGATCAGCTGTTCGCCCTCGCCTCCAGCATTCCAATTCTCACCCTCAGCACCCTGGATGATGACCAGCAAACCTGGGACGCCATCCAGCGTGGTGCCCAGGGCTGCCTGTCCAAGGGCCACTTCAGTAGTTACCTGGTGCCGCAATCACTGCGCAATATCATCCAGCGCAAGGCGGTGGAAGAGGCGCTGTTCGTCGAAAAAGCCCGCGCATCACTGACCCTCAACTCGATCAGTGATGCGGTGATCAGCACCGACCTACAGGGCAACGTCGACTACCTCAACAGCGCCGCCGAACATATGACCGGCTGGCAACTCGACGAAGCCCATGGCCTGCCGATCGACAGCGTGATGCGCCTGGTCAACGACAAAACCCGCGAGCCGGTAATCAACCCCATCGTCCAGGTACTGCAGCACGATGAGGGCAAAGTGCTGGCGGCCGGCACGATACTGATCCGCCGCGATGGCAGCGAGTCCGCCATCGAAGATTCCGCCGCGCCGATCCATGATTCAGCCGGGCGCCTAAAGGGCGCGGTGATGGTCTTCCACGACATGACCGCCGCCCACGCCATGACCGAAAAGATGACCCACCTGGCGCAGCACGACGCCCTGACCAACCTGCCCAACCGCGCCTTGCTCAATGACCGGATCAACCAGGCGATTGCCCTGGCCGAACGGCGCAGCAGCCACCTGGCGTTGCTGTTTCTCGACCTGGATAACTTCAAGCACATCAACGATTCGCTCGGCCACGGCGTCGGCGACCAGCTGCTGCAAGCGGTAGCGCTGCGCCTGAGTGACTGCGTGCGCAGCTCCGACACGGTCAGCCGCCTGGGTGGTGACGAATTTGTTGTGCTGCTGAGCGAAAGCCATTGCGCCGAAGATGCCGCGCGCACCGCTGAAAAAATCCTCAGCGCCCTGGCCGTGAGCCACAACATTGGCCAGCAGCAGCTGCACATCACATCCAGCATCGGCATCAGCACCTACCCCAACGATGCCAAAGATGCCGAAGGCCTGATCAAGAATGCCGACACGGCGATGTACCTGGCCAAGGAAGAAGGCCGCAACAACTACCAGTTCTTCCGCCACGAAATGAATGTTCACGCAGTTGAACGACAGTTGATCGAAACGCACCTGCGCACGGCCATGGAAAACAGCGAATTTGTCCTTCACTACCAGCCGAAGATCGACCTGCACAGCGGCAGAATCACCAGCGCCGAGGCGCTGATCCGCTGGCAGCACCCGGCCTGGGGCATGATTCTGCCAGGGCGGTTTATTCCAGTGGCCGAGGCCTGCGGGCTGATCGTGCCGCTGGGCCGCTGGGTGCTGCTGCACGCCTGCGCCCAAGCCAAACGCTGGGAGAACTGCGGTTATGCCCTGGAGTCGGTGGCGGTGAACATCTCGGCCCTGGAGTTTCGCCGCAAGGATTTTGTCGACAGCGTGGAAAGCGCCCTGCGGGTCACCGGCCTTGACCCCAACAACCTGCAACTGGAGATCACCGAAAGCGTGCTGATGCGCGACGCCCAGGCCAGCGCCACGATCCTGCAGCAACTCAAGACGCTCGGCGTACAGCTGGCGGTGGACGATTTCGGCACCGGTTACTCAAGCCTCAGCTACCTCAGTCAGTTCCCCATCGATGTGCTGAAAATTGATCGCTCTTTTGTTCAGGACATCCACACCAGCAACGGCATTATCGTCAGCGCCGTGATTGCCATGGGTAACAGCCTCAAGAAACGAGTGATCGCCGAGGGCATCGAAGAAACCGCGCAGCTGGAGTTTCTGCGCAATCATCACTGCAGCGAAGGCCAGGGCTTTCTGTTCAGCCACCCGGTCAGCGCGCAAAACTTCGCCAACCTGCTGCGCAGCGGCATCAACTCGCCGATCAATACGCTGCACCAGGTAACCGGCACTCTGGGTTAGAACTGCGCGCGGTAATCGGCCTGCAACGCCGCATAACACTCGCAGGCCGCGCGTTCCAGCCCGGCGCGGTCAAGGATATTGATCTCGCCTCGGCTGTAGCTGATCAAGCCGCGCGCCTGCAACGCCGCAGCGGCAATCGATACACCACTGCGGCGCACCCCGAGCATGTCAGCGAGAAACTCATGGGTCAGGTGGAAATGATCGGCATGGGCGCGGTCATGGGTCATCAGCAGCCAGCGCGCCAGGCGCGGCTCGATTGCATGAAAATGCGTGCAGGCCGCGCTCTGTGACAACTGCGCCAGCACCACATACAGGTAGCGTTTGAGCGAACGCAACAGCGCCGGGCTGCTCAGCAACTCCTGCTTGAACAACTGGCTGCTGATGCGCAAGGCACTGCCGGAGCCCTGCACCACCGCACGCATGGGCGCCAGGCCGATGCCCAGAGCGAGGGTCGCACCGAGCATGCCTTCATTGCCGATCAGGCCCATTTCCAGCGGCTGATGCCCATCCAGGGTGGTGACCAGCGAGATAAAGCCGCTGAGGGGGAAGTACACATGGTGAATCGGCCGGTTGGCCTCATGCAGCACATTGCCGAAAACCAGGTCCACCGGTTCGCAGCTTTCAAGGAGTTGTTTGCGTTGTTTGGCCGGCAGCCCTTCGATCAGCAGGCTGAGGATATGCAGCGGTGCTTTAACAGACATTCACTTGTCCCGAGCACGACGCTTGCCAAAGAATGGCACGACAGCGGTGCCTGACGCTCTCGCCGCTGCAGTCTGCCTGAGCACCCGGCAAAGCTCTGTGCGCTACGGCACTCAAGCCACGCCATTAAATTGCTAACCGCGCGCGTAACAGGTTAGTGCGCCGGATGCGCCACTTTATAAGGCAGCAGGCGGTCTGTTTCGCGCTTGACCACGGCATAACACTCGCAGCTCAGGCGTTCGAGCTTGTCGCGATCCAGCACAGTGATCAGCCCACGGCTGTAATCGATCACACCCAGGCGGTGCAGTTTGCCGGCCGCCTCGGTAACGCCCTCGCGGCGCACGCCGAGCATATTGGCGATCAATTCCTGGGTCATGGCCAACTGGCTGCCGGAGAGGCGATCCAACGACAGCAGTAACCAGCGGCACAGCTGCTGGTCAATCGAGTGGTGGCGGTTGCACACCGCTGTTTGCGCCATCTGGGTAATCAGCGCCTGGCTGTAACGCAGCATCAACTGCAGCATGTCACCATGGCGGTTGAACTCTTCCTTGAAGCGCTTGCCGAGCACCCGGTAAGCACTGCCGGCACTCTGCACAATGGCCCGGCTGGTGGTGCTTTCGCCGCCCATAAACAGCGCTACGCCAATCACCCCGTCATTGCCCACCACGGAAATTTCCGCCGAGGCGCCGCTTTCCATCACATACAGCAGGGACACAATCGAGTCGGTGGGAAAGTACACATGCCGCAGCGTGTCGCCCGATTCGTAGAGCACCATGCCCAGCGGCATCTCCACCAGCTCAAGGTGCGGCAACAGGCGCTCCAGCACCTCATCGGGCAAGGTGGCAAGCAGATGGTTTTGTTGCGGATATGGGGCTGCGGACATCACTGTCTCCGGTCTTCTTAGGCCTGTTGGCGATTGATATGCGCTCGCTACAGAGCCTTAACTGCACACGCCAGCATAAGCCAATCTGTTTTTTTGTCTGTACGCCATCGCACAGACAGGCTCTATGCCGGGCAGTTAAAAACACGTAAGAATGGCCGCCAGTGCGCCCGCAAACGCGCACAAATGCAGCGTTTACAGCCGTTTCCGGCTATCCTGGCCGGCCTCTTTTATGCCGCAGGATGACCCGAATGAAAGCCCAGCTTGAAGAACTGATCAGCAAAATAAGCTCGGGCTGCATGCTGGCAGAAGAAGTCGCGCGCATCGCCGATGAGGCCGCTCAGGCCTACGCCGACCCGCAGGCATTTCTCGCCGCCAACCCGGACATCAATTTCGACGACAGCTTCCCAATCCCGCTGGGCGAATGGGTGGTGGTCGGCAGCCTGCCGGAAACCGTGCTGTTTCAGGCCGATAGTTATGATGCGCTGTTTCAGCAGATCGTCGACTCCTTCGGACCAGAGGTGAGCTTTGTGCTCAAGCCCAAGCAACTGGTGAAAGTCGAGCCGCTGAAAGCGCTAAACCGCATCCAGGTGCAACTCGCCAGCCTCAGTCCGGAAACCAAGGGTTATGTCTTGCTGGATTTCAGCGAGCCGCTGGATGACGAGCTGCAAGCCGTACTGGTGTACAGCACAGACTTGGCGCGGGTGATGGAGCTGGCGGTGGAAGTCGGCATCTACGCCGCACCGGCCTATGAGGCGCTAAAAGCCGCGCAAAGCGAAGAATAGAGGTGAGCAGGCAGCAGCAGATTCAGCGCTGCTGCCGGCGCAATTCGGCAAGTTTGCTCGCCAACTCATCCAGCTCAGCGCTCTGCCCAGGCGGCAGTTGCCGTAGCACCGCCTGACTCAGGCGCATCTGGCGGATAAATCGTCGGCAGTGCTGACACATGGCCAGATGCATGCGCACGGACAGGCGTTTGCGCAGGCCCAGCTGACCATCAAGAAATTCACTGGAGTGGGCCACCAACTCCTTACAGCTCAACATTGGCCGGTCTCCTCAAAATGCTCCAAGGTAGCAAAGACCTTGAGACGCGCGCGGTGCAGCAGCACCCGCACATTGGAGAGCGAGACCTGCAAAAGATTACAAATTTCCTCCAACTCCATGCCTTCACGTTCACGCAGGTGCAGCACGCTGCCCTGCATCTCAGACAGACTACCCAGGGTTTTCTCCAGGCATTCGCGCAACTCGTCCTCGGTCAGCAGCGCTTCCGGGGAGTCGTGATGCCAGGCATGCGGCGCCAGCAACCAATGGCCATCGGCGCTGAAACGCTCATCACCAATGCTGCCGTGGGGCGAGGGAATATCGTCGAGTAATACTTCGCGGCGATTGCCCTTGAGGCGGGTTTTCGCAGTATTGGCGGTAATGGTCAGCAGCCAGGTCTTCAGACTCGAACGGCCTTGAAAGCCATCCAGATTGCGCACTACAGCAAGCCAAGCGTCCTGCACCACCTCATCTGAATTACGGCTGCCAACAATGGCAAAGGCCACCGCGCGCATTGCCCCCTGATAGGTGGCGACCAGCTCGCGGTAGGCCTTCTGCTCACCCGCCCGCAGACGAGTGAGCAGCGCCTGATCGGCCGGGTACTCCATCAATGCTTACGCAGGATCACGCTACCAATCGAATAACCGGCGCCGAACGAGCTGAGCACGCCCAGCGCGCCGCTCGGCAGGTCTTCCTGGTATTTGTGCAGGGCGATTACCGAACCGGCCGAGCTGGTGTTGGCGTAGGTGTCGAGAATCACTGGCGCCTCGCCTGGCTCGGCATCGCGGCCAAGCAGCTTGCGCGCGATCAGCAGGTTCATATTGAGGTTGGCCTGGTGCAGCCAGAAGCGCTTCACATCGCCGACGTTCAACTTGTTCTCGGCCAGGTGCGCGGCAATCAGCTCGGCAACCATCGGGCAGACATCCTTGAACACCTTGCGGCCTTCCTGGACGAACAGTTTGTCACGCGCGCCAACGCCCTCTTGCGCACAGCGGTTGAGGAAGCCGAAGTTGTTGCGGATGTTGTTGCTGAACTGAGTGATCAGCTTGGTGCCGACGATATCGAACTGGTAGTTCGAGGTGGCCTGATCAGCACGCTCGATAATCACCGCCGTAGCGGCATCACCGAAAATGAAGTGGCTGTCGCGGTCACGGAAGTTCAGGTGGCCGGTGCAAATTTCCGGGTTGACCATCAAGATCGCGCGGGCCTGGCCCAGTTGTACGCTGTTGGCGGCCGCCTGGATGCCAAAGGTGGCCGAGGAGCAGGCGACGTTCATGTCGTAGCCAAAACCCTGGATGCCCAGTGCAGCCTGCACTTCAATCGCCACGGCCGGGTAGGCGCGCTGCAGGTTGGAGCACGCGACGATCACCCCGTCGATATCGGCAGCGGTCTTGCCGGCGCGGGCCAGGGCGTCCTTGGCGGCGCCTACGGCCATCTCGCAGAGGATGCCCCACTCGTCATTGCTACGCTCAGGCAGGCTCGGCGCCATGCGCGCGGGGTCGAGGATGCCGGCCTTGTCCATGACAAAGCGGCTCTTGATGCCCGAGGCTTTTTCGATAAAGCCGCTGCTCGACTCGCTCAGCGCTTCCACTTCACCGCTGGCGATGGCGGCGGCGTTGTCGGCATTGAATTGCTGGACGAAGGCGTTGAACGACTCGACCAACTCATCGTTGGAAATACTGTTTGCCGGGGTATAGAGGCCGGTACCACTGATCACGACGTTATGCACAGTCATTCCTCTTGTTCTTCGCCGCAGGCAGCGGCCAATTATGCAATACACCCAGGGCAGGCTAGGCCATGGGCAAAAAACGGCTGACAGGCTCAGCAAACTCGATCCATGAAACGTCCTGTTACGAGCCACGGAGTTTGCCACAGCCAGGGGGGCTTCGTCCGCTCAGCACGTCAGGCCAACTGCAACAAGCTGCCGGCTATTGAGGCAAAGATGCTCACAACGTGGCGCAAGGCACATCCCGCCAGCGCCCGCGCACTGGCGCTTGAGTAGCCTCACCCGTCCGGGTGATAGATGATTGTCGGACAATCTATATGCTCGCCTTTCCCTAATAACAAGAAAGGTTTCCGCCATGCGCAAGCTGCTTTTATTGCTGGTGCTGAGTTTTGCCTCCCTGAGCCAGGCCGCCGTGGGCGTGTTCCCCGACAGCACCTTCCAGAATCTCGACCACGGCCTGTACTGGTTCGGTTATGGCGACAGCTGGCAGAAGGCCGTGCCTGGCCAGAGCAACGCCTATTACGTGGCCAGCAAACCGACGCTGATTTATATCCACGGCTGGCAGAATGGCTCGACGCAAAAGAAGAACCGCGAAACCTTCAACCGTAAGGATGCCGGCGGGCCGGACCTTGACTTGGCAAACGCCTGGCTCGCCGCCGGTTACAACGTCGGCGTGCTGTACTGGAACCAGTTCGCCGATGAAGGCGAAGTGCAAGACGCCGAAGCCAAGATCTGGACCGCCAGCGGCCCGCGCGCCATGCGCTGGCGCAACAGCAGCGGCGCTTACGCCACAGGCCCCAGTCAGTCGGCCGGCGATCTGCTGTTCAACAGCTATAAGGCCAACCTGGCTGGCTACAGCGGCAGCAATATCCGTATCGCCGGGCATTCTTTGGGCAACCAGATGGCCATCGTGCTGACCAAGAAGATCAGCGATGCGGTCAGCGCTGGCACGCTTAACAGCAAGCTGCTGCCCAAGCGCGTCGCCCTGCTCGACCCCTTCTACTCCAACAACGCGAAAAGCTACCTGGGCAACAAGTGGGTCGGCGAAGTCTGCCGCACCTATGTCAGCGAGCTGAAAACCAAGGGCGTGATCTTCGAGACCTACCGCACCTCCGGGGCCAGCAGCACCGGCTTTATCGGCGACAGCAACAGCGGGCTGATGAACATGACCGCCTTCAGTGAGCTCAAGCCCTGGTACTTCGGCGCCACGCAGCTGACCGAGAAGCACAACGCCGCCGTGTGGCACTACCTGTGGTCATTCAGCAGCAACCCGCCACTGATTACCGGCACCAGTAATCAGGCCGCCTCGGCGAAAACCAGTGATAGCCGCATCACCACCCTGATGAATGGCAGCAAAAAACTGGTACACGACCAGGGCGCCTACACCAAGGAGCCGTCCGACGATAACTTCAAGGAAGCCAACCGCTGATAGCGCCGGTCCTGCCTTCGCGGGCAGGACCGCTGCCTCTGCATATCCGCCACCGCGACTTAAGGCGGCTTGACTATCCAGTCACAGCATGAAAAAACAGAGGCACGCAGGCGCCGCCCTGCACTCCCCCGCTTCTGGATACCTGCTTTATGGCCCTGCATACCTGGCTGATCTTTCTTACCGCAGTATTGGGCTTATCGCTGACGCCTGGCCCCAATGGCCTGCTCGCGCTTAGCCATGGCGCCTTGTACGGCCATCGCAAAACCCTGTTTACCGTCAGTGGCGGAGTACTCGGCTTTACCCTATTGATGGCCTTGTCGATGCTCGGTATCGGCACCTTGCTGCAAGCCTCGGCGCAGGCCCTGAGCATTCTCAAATGGCTTGGCGGCGCCTACCTGATCTGGCTCGGCATTCAGCTCTGGCGCGCGCCGCCGCTGCACCTTGCGATGGCCGAGAAGGCCACCGAAACCGGCGCTTTCAGGCTGTTTCGCCAGGGCCTGCTGTCGGCCATTTCCAACCCAAAAGTGATCCTGTTTTTCGGCGCGTTTCTGCCGCAGTTTCTCGACCCGCGTGGCGACCTCTGGCTGCAGTTCGCCATCATGGCGCTGACCTTTGCGGTGGTCGAAGGCAGCGTCGAATACCTGCTGGCACGCATGGCCCATCGCGTTCGGCCCTGGTTGCAGCGCAGCGGCAAAGGCTTCAACCGCTGCTGCGGCGGCCTGTTTGCGTTGATGGGCGCAGCCCTGCCGATGACCCGCTGAGCCGCTTACACCGCAAAGGATCTGCCCTGGTGCCCAAGCTGTTGCCTGCCCTGCTGTTGCTCACCCTGAGCTGCGCATCACCCGCCAGCGAGCGGGCGCTGCGCTTCGCGATCAACGACAGCTGGGCCATGCCCATGGTACGTATCGAAGACGGCAAGGCAGTGGAAGGCATTCTGGTCGACCTGCAACAACGCATGGCCGCCAAGGTTGGGCGCAAAGCCGAGCTGCTGGTGATGCCGCGTATGCGCGTGCAACACGCACTGGATAGCGGCGACATCGATGTGCGCTGCTACGTCAGCCCGCACTGGATCAACAGCGGCCACTATCGCTATATCTGGAGCCTGCCCTTTATGACCCAGCGCGACGTGCTGGCAGGCATTAATCCCGAGCAACTGCAACCCGAGCAGCTGCTCAATGAGCGCCTGGGCACCGTCCTCGGCTTCGCCTATCCGCGCCTGGAACCGCTATTCGCCAGCAAGCAGATCCAACGCGAAGACGCCCGCACCCAGGATCAGGTGCTGCTCAAACTCAGCGCCCGGCGCTACCGCTACGCCATCAGCAACGAACTCTCGCTGCACTGGTTCAACCGCCATCAGCCGCCTGGGCAGAAGCTGCACCTGCTTAGCGAAGTGGCTAGCGACCCCATCGCCTGCATCGTCCGCGACGCCACAGACATCCCGACCATGGCCCTGCTGCGCGCCATGGTGCAGATGAAACAAGCTGGCGAATTCGACGACATACTCGCCCGCTACCGCTGACCTCAAACCCTGCGCAGGCAACCGCCGATCAACCACGGGCTTGTCATGCCCCATATAGTTAGTTAGCCTAACAAAATATAACGGAGAGCACGTATGCCGATCACCGACAGCCTTAAACGCCTGCAATGGCACATGTGGCACCACTGGCGGCAGTACGCCCAGCACAGCGGCAGCATGGAGCTGAGCAACAGCGAGCTGGATTACCTGTATGCCCTGATGTCCGCCGAAAACGGCCTGCGCCTGACCGAACTGGCCGAGCGCATGAGCGTCAGCAAGGCCAGCGCCAGTGCCATGGCCAGCAAGCTGGAAGCACGCGGTTACCTGCAGCGCCTGCCCTGCAGTGAAGATGGCCGCGCCATGCGCCTGCTGGCCACGGCCAAATCCAACGCGCTGGAACAGGAAGAGCGCGACGTCTACGTGCAAACCGCCGCCAGCCTTGAACAAAACCTCAGCCCTGAAGAAATGCAGCAGCTCAGCCAGTTACTGGCCAAAGCCTGCCAGAGCCTCGAAATCGGCTGATACAGCCGCGCAACCGTTTACCCGTGAAACCTTATGAACAGTCAAAGCATCACCCGCACCTTCTGGCGCTACAGCATCCCGGCCATCGCCGCCTTGATGATCAGTGGCCTGTACATGGTCGTCGACGGCATCTTTATCGGCCACGCCATGGGCGCCACCGGTTTGTCGGCGATCAACATGGCCTGGCCGCTGTCCGGGGTGATGCTGGCCGTCGGCATGATGATCGGCATGGGCGGCGGCGCTCAGTGCTCCCTGGCCCAAGGCGCCGCACAGTGGCCAGCAGCGCGCAGCTACCTGGCCCAGGCACTCTGGCTGCTGATTCTCCTAGGCATCCCCACAGGCGTGCTGGTGGTGCTGAGTGGCCCGGCTTTTATGGCCATGCAAGGCGCCGAGAACGACCTGGCGCAACTGGGTAACGACTACCTGCTGGTGCTCGGTTGGGCCACACCCTTGGTATTCGGCTCCATCGCCCTGCCCCTGCTGGTGCGCAACCTCGGCGCACCGCGCCTGGCGACCCTGGCCATGCTGGTGGGCGCCCTCACCAACGTGGCGCTCGATTACCTGTTTATCATCGTCTGGCAATGGGGTTTGCATGGCGCCGCCCTGGCCACGGTGATCGGCGAGAGCCTGTCAGTGCTGATCTGCCTGGGTTTTATCTGCAGCCGTCACAACCCGCTGCAGATGGCCCTGGCCGCCTGCACGCTAAACCTGCGCAAGAGCCTGGACATCCTCACCACCGGTTTCTCCAGCATGCTGATGTACCTCTACATGAGCCTGGTGGTGGTGCTGCACAACCTGCTGTTTATGCACTACGGCAGCCCCTTGCAGGTGGCCGCCTACGCCATCGCCGGCTACCTGATGGCCTTCTACTACATGTTTGCCGAAGGCGTGTGCGGCGGTATGCAGCCGCTGGTCAGCTATTTCTACGGCGCCCGCGAGCCGGACAAGGTGCGCCGGGTGCTGCGCCTGGGTCTGCTCACGGCGGTGGGCAGCGGTGTGCTGATGACTGCAGCGCTGTTGATCCTGCCCAGGCTGTTTGCCGGGATTTTCAGCGGCAGCGATGAAGCCCTGCTGGACGCCAGCGTGCTGGGCCTGCGCCTGCACCTGTTCGCCATGTTCCTCGATGGTTTTATCATTCTGGCGGCGAGCTTCTTCCAGGCCATGGGCCAGGCCCGCTACGCCACCCTGGTGACGGTGGGCAATATGCTGATCCAGCTGCCCTTCCTCGCGCTGATGCCACTGCTGCTGGGGCTTAATGGCGTGTGGCTGGCCCTGCCGCTGTCCAACGTCTGCCTGAGCCTGGTGGTGATCTGGATGCTGCGGCGCCAGTTGCAGCAATTGAAACGCCTCGACAGCACACCGCCCAATCCAACTCAGGAATAGCCGCCATAACCGGAGGCGGCAAAACAGCGCAATTACGCGCAGATCAATAGCCGTCCTCACAGCACCTCAACTACGCTGATAACACCCAAATCGCCGTCAGCTGCATGAGAGGTCTTACATGCGCATTAGCTTGGCACTGCTTGCCCTTAGCCTCGCCATCAATGCCCACGCCACACAACAGCCGGTACAAGTCTGCCTGGGCGACAGCTACGAGTGGCCGCCGTACAGCTTCTGGGAACGAGTCAACGGCGAGCCAGACCAAAGCCGGCTAACCGGCTATTCGGCCACCCTGGTGCTCAAGGCTTTGCAGAACCTCGGCCTGGATTACCGTATCCACTACATGCCCTGGGCCCGCGCCCAGCAGGAACTCGCCGACTTCGCCAGCAAAGGCCGCTGCGAAATGACCTGGGACGCCAGCTTCAACAGCACCCGCGCCGGTTTTCTCTACTACAGCGTGCCGCTCTACAAAACCCGCCTGGGGCTGTTCTATTCGCGCAAACGCTTTAGCGAGCCGCCACAACTGGCACTGCCCGATGGCCTGCGCCAGTTCAAGGTGTGCGGCGTGATCGGTTTCAATTACCAACCCTATGGCATTGACTGGCCCCTGGAACGGCTGCCGACCATTCAACAGAACCTTGAGATGCTCGACCGCCAGCGCTGTGACTTCTTCCCCAGCGAGATAGAACCCACCCTCGGCGGCATCGCCATTGGCACCTACAACGACCCAGGGCAACTGCAGAACCTGCCGTTGGAACAGCAAAAGACCTTCTACCTGATGATCAGCAAGGGCTCACCCCGCGCCCACGAACTGCTCAACCGGCTTAACCAGATCATCATTGAGCAGCAGGAAAATGGTGAAGCGCAGCGGCTGCTGGAGCGCTTTCTGCCTGGCATGCAGTAATCCACTCAACCTGCCGACTTAATGTCGCGCAGCCAGATATTCCAGTACTTGTTCAACACGCCGTGAAAGCGAACCACTCAGCCGCGTGTAGGCCCAACCTCGGCGCTGCAACTGATCCTCGTACCAGCCGTTCTGTCGATGACGGAATGACTCATCCTGGCGCGTACCGTCCTGAACGAAGGGAAAATCATCGGCGCAGAGAAACAGATGCGTGTAGCGGCGCTCTGCCAGGCGCTCCAACTCGGCCTCAGCTGCCCCAAACAATTCGCGCGAGTAGAACAGAGTGGTCAACGGCGTAGTATCACAGACCAAGTAACGCTGGCACCGTGCTGCCAACGCATGCTCACGCGCGACCTGGCTACGGCCGATATGCAGCAGGTCGCCGTAGGCCAAGTCACCACCGCGCATCTCCCACAGCTCGCGGCCGAATTCAGCGGCATAAAGGGTTTGCAGAGACTCGGCAAGGGCCTGAGCGAGACTGCTCTTGCCGGTGGACTCGCCGCCTAACAGGGCAATGCGCTCGACAAAATCTCCGTACACCTCCGGCGCCAGATACTGACGTAAGCCATGCACATCGGCGCGCAGACGCGAGGCCGAGATCGGCACATGCTGGCGCGCTCGGTCCAGCTCCACATGCCGGACTGGGCGGCCAAAACAACTTGCCAGATGCGCGGCAAAACCATCGCCATAGGCCTCGCTGGTAAATACCGCCTCAACCGGCTCACGCAGCACCTGCAAGCAAAAATCCGCCACGAACTGACGCTGCTGGGCTTCCGATTCATGGTTGTGCGGCAAGGCTGGCAGCTGCAGCCCATCACTCTGCCAGGCCGCCACCCGTTCAGGCGTCACGACCCAGCAAGGCAAGTCAGGAAAGCGCATATGTAACCAGCGCTCGCGGCGCTCGGCCGCAAAACCCTGGTACTCCGGCAGCGACCAACTGAGCAGATAAAGGCGCTCGCACTGCGCCTGCGCCTGCTGAATCAGCCACTCATGCCCCAGATGCAGAGGGGCGAACTTGCCCACCACCAGCCCACTGGCAAACGCCTTGGCCATGCTCAGGCCCGCTGCTCGGCAGCGCCGGCTGAAGAATCCAGCGCGACCACCTGACGCTGCCAGCGATACAAGCCATACCAAGCGTTGCACCAGAACAGGCCATAGATAAGGGCCGTCAGATACAGTTCACGAGAGGCGAACAGCGGCACAGCAAGGCTGTTGACCAATAGCCAGCAGTACCAGTTTTCCAGTTTGCGGCGCATTAACAGCAACTGCGCCAGCACGCTGAACGTCAGCACCAGAGAATCGATAACGGGTGCATAGGCATTGGTGAAATGATGCAGCAGCGCGCCGTAGCCCAGCGCAACCAGTAGCGCGATCAACATGGCCAACAGCAGCCCGTACCAAGGCGTACGCGTGATGGATAAAGCAGCACCGCTCTGCCCATGCAGCCAGCCCCACCAGCCAAGCAAACTGGTCACGATGAAAAAAAACTGCAGGGTTGCATCGGCATACAACTGCACGTCGAAAAACAGCCAAGCGAACAGCACACAACCGACCAATCCAACCGACCAGGTGTGAACTGAATTGCGCGCGGCCAGTAGCACGGCAGCCAGATAAAACAGATTGGCAAATACCTCCAACGATGACGGCATGTACGCATCCTTATGAACGTGGATTCAGCCCGCGCAGCCTACCAGCCCGATTTGCTGTGATCCACGCCACAGCCGCCATGGCTGTGCCTGACAAGCAGCTATCATGCGTGATCTGATAGCCACGTTTGTGCGACTTATCTCTATTCCAAAGGACTGGATCATCACCATGCCCCTACTCGCCCTGCTGGTTATCGCCTGCCAAGTCACCTGTGGTCTGCACGTGGTGCGCAGTGGCCAGGAACGCTACTGGATCTACCTGATCATCGCCCTGCCTGGTCTCGGCTGCCTGATCTACTTCCTCGGCATCATGCTGCCCGACATGCTCGGCAGTCACCGTGGGCGCCGGACCATCAACCGCCTGCACGACAGCATCGACCCCGAGCGCCACCTGCGCGTCCTGCGTGATGAGTTGGAGATTCGTGACACCCGCGACACGCGCGTCAATCTGGCCGATGAGCTGTTGCGTATGGGGCTGGCCGAAGAAGCGGCCAAGCACTATCAGCTAGCCTTGCGCGGCATTCACAGCGACGCGCCGGATATTCTTCTCGGTCTGGCCAAGGCCCGCTTTGCTCACAACGATTTCGCCGGCTGCCGCGAAAGCCTTGAGCAGTTGATCAACAAAAATCCAGACTTCCGTTCCGCCGACGGCCACTTGCTCTATGCCCGCACGCTCGAAGCCCTGGGCGAAACCCTCAAGGCCGAAGAGGAATACCAGGCGCTGAGCAGCTACTACACGGGGCCCGAAGCCGCCTATCGCTACGCTTTACTGCTACGCCGCCTGGGCCGCCAACGTGAAGCGCGTGAAATGCAGCAACAGATCCAGACCTACGCTCGCCGCGCTGCCAGGCACTACCGCACGCTGCACAAGGAGTGGCTGGATCTCAGCCTGCAGGAGCTGCGCAGCCTGCAACAGGACTGACAATTCAAACCGCTAAACCTTATGCAGGGCGGGCTCACGCTCTTCGTGCCCACCCTGCACTCCCTCGCCCTGCGCCTGTTCCCCGCTCCACACATGCAGTGCGCACTTTTCAGCGTTTGACCACAACCAGCCACTGCGCCCACCCACCAGAGTGCTAACCGCATGCGCGCGGCCCAGCGGGTTGTGCCGGGCCAGTAGCAGGACGCCATCGCGCAGCCAGGCCAGACTGCGGCTGTGAGACTGGAACAACGGGGTCAGCAGGCGGCTGGCCTGACGGTAATAACGCAGGTGATCACGCCGGCTACTGGCATAGGCGGCGAATACCGCTGACCAGTCGCAATCGGTTGGTGTGCTTTGTGTGGTGACGGCTGCGGATAAAGCCGCCGCATCCACCAGGGCCATATTGGCGCCCTGGCCCAGTTGCGGGCTCATGGCGTGGGCGCAGTCGCCGATGGCGATCACCCGGCCGTCGTGCCACTGCTGCATGCGCACATCGGCATACACCGCCTGGCTCAGTTGCTCGGGGCGTTCGATCAATTCAATAAAGGGCTCGGCGGCGCTGCCGGCCAGTTGCAGCACCTGGGCTTTCCAGGCTGCAAGCCCGCCCTCACGCCAGGCTGAAAACTGCGCCACCGGCAGGCTCCAGAACAGACTACTCAGGGCCTGTTCGCGGTTCAGGTGAGTACGCCCGGTGGGCATGATGCCGAACATCTGTGCGCAGTCGCGATACCACTGGCGCAGATCCGTCGAGTCCGGCGCGGTTGGTGACGAAGCCGGAGTCGGCACAATGCTCCACAACGCGCCCCAGGGGTAAGGCTGCAGCCACTGTTTAACCTGCATCTGCCCACGCAGGGCCGAGCGCACGCCATCGGCCAGCACCAGCGCGGCGAACTCGCCGAATGGCTGTTCCACGCCCTGCTCGTCCTGGCGATACAGCTGCACATGGCTGCCGTGCTGGGTGAAGCGGCTGATATGCACACCGGTTTCGATCTGCACGCCGGCTTGCCGAGCCGCGTTGAGCAAAGCCGTGAGCAATACGCTGCGGTGAATGCCCATGCCGAAACTGCCGGGTTGCCAATGCGCGTAACGGGTATCGAGAATCACCCGGCCATTGCCCGAGGTGCCGTACAGGCGGCTGACCGCCGCCCCCAGGCCGCTGCACTCGGCAAACAGCCCCAGCTGCTGCAACACCGCCAGCCCCGAAGGCTGCAACAACACCCCAGCGCCCACCGGCTGCAGCTGCGGCACGCGCTCCAGCAGGCGCACGCTAAAACCCTGGCGGACGAGGAACAGCGCCGTGGCTAATCCCGCTGTACCGGCCCCGACAATGGCAATCGGCAATCCCTTCACGATCCGTCTCCGCTATTAAACCGAGCGGATTCTACCCTTGCCGCTTGCCTACGCCGCCATACGTAGCAGCAGATTGCCGCGAGTCTGAGCGCCAGCGCACATCATATGTTGGCAAGCGGCAGAACCTGTTTACGATCTCGCGAGCTAGAGCGAGACAAGGCAGAAATGGCCGAGGGCGCGGAGTTTACTGGTTGTAAATGAGCAGCCCGAGGCCATTTCTAACGCCGTATCGCCGACGCGCAGCAGATCGTAAGTAGGTTCTCAGAGGAACATGCCGCCCGAGGCTTCAATCCGCTGCCCGGTAATCCAGCGGCCGCCGTCGCTCAGCAGCATGGCAATCGCCCCACCGATATCGTCCGGCAGCCCGACCCGGCCCAGGGCGGTATTGGCGGCGATAAAGGCGTTGACCTGGCTGTTGTCGCGCACCACGCCGCCACCGAAGTCAGTCTCGATAGCGCCGGGGGCCAGCACGTTGACGCTGATGCCGCGCGGGCCCAGTTCCTTGGCCAGGTAGCGCGTCCACACTTCGATGCCGCCCTTCATCGCCGCATAGGCGGCATAACCCGGCAGGCTGAAACGCGCCAGACCGGTGGAAATATTGACGATGCGGCCCTGCTCGGCGATCAGCGGCAGCAGCTGCTGGGTGAGGAAGAACGGCCCCTTGAGCTGGATATTTACCAGCTGATCGAACTGCGCCTCAGTGGTTTCGGCAAAGCTGGCGTGGATGCCGATACCGGCGTTATTGATCAGAAAGTCGAAATCACTGCGGCCGAAGGTGCTCTGCAATCCCTCAGTAACAGCGGCGGCAAACGCAGCGAAGCTGCTGCTCTGGCTAACATCCAGTTGCAGCATCAGCGCACGCGCGCCGAGTTGTTCGATCTCGGCTGCCAGGCTTTGCGCATCAGCCGCCTGGCTGTGATAGGTGCCGATGATGTCGATGCCCTGGGCCGCCAGGTGCAGGGCGGTGTTACGCCCCAGGCCGCGGCTGGCGCCAGTGATCAGTGCGATTTTACGGGTCATGGGCGTGCTCCCTTTAGTTGACGAGTAGTGCGGTGGTTGAAATCAGTGAGCACAGGTTATTGCTCGCGTTAAGCTGGATAAACTCAGCAAAACTGAAAACACTGATCATCAATCACGAACAATCCAGCGGAGCGCCTGCCCATGAATACCTTGGAACTGCTGCGCACTTTTGTCCGCGTCAGCGAGCTGGCCAGCTTTACCCAGGCCGCCGACAGCCTTGGCCTGCCCAGATCGAGCGTGTCGCAGCAGGTGCAGAGCCTGGAAAGCCTGCTCGGTACGCGCCTGCTGCACCGCACCACGCGCAAGGTGCAGCCAACCCAGGATGGCCTGGTGCTGTATGAGCGCAGCAAGGACATGCTGGCCAATATGGAGGAGCTGGAAAGTCTGTTCCGCCAGGACGGCGCGCAGCTCAGCGGTCGCCTGCGCATCGATATGCCCACCGGCCTGGCGCGGCGCCTGGTGGCTCCAAGGCTGGGCGAATTTACCGCGCAGCACCCTGGCATCGAGCTGGAGATCAGCAGCAGCGATCGGCGTGTCGATCTGGTGCGCGAAGGCTTCGACTGCGTGCTGCGCATCGGCGTGGTCAACGAACCCAATCTGATCGTGCGCCCGCTCGGCCAACTGCCGATGGTCAACTGCGCCAGCAGCGCCTACCTGGCGCGCTATGGCACGCCGCAGAGCCTCGACGACCTGGCCCAGCACCGGCTGATCCACTACGTGCCGGTGCTCGGCAGTCGCTCAGATGGTTTTGAATACCTGGCCGGCGGCGTGCTGCAGCAACTGCCGATGGCGGGAAATATCACGGTAAATAACATCGATGCCTATGAAGGCGCGTGCCTGGGCGGCCTGGGGATTATTCAGGCACCGCTGCTTGGCGTCAGCGAGCTGCTGGCCAGCGGGCAGCTGCACAGCCTGTTGCCAGATTACTTGCCGCCGCCCATGCCGATCAGCCTGCTGTATGCCCAGCGCCGTCATCAGCCGCAGCGGGTGCGGGTATTTATGCAGTGGTTGGAAGCGTTACTGAGCGAGCACACCGGCACCTGACGGGCAGGCACCGGCGCGTGGCGAGTTACTGAGTAATCGGCAGGATGTCGAAACCTTTGCGGTTATCGCTGACGATACGGAAGTTCTGCTGCGAGCCCGGTTCGACCTTCACGGCCAGTTCACGACGCAGGCGACCCATGCCGCACAGAGTGTCGTCCATCTCGTCGATACCAATGCTCAGCACCCGCGTGCCGACCGGCACCTGAAAACGCACCTGCTCACCCACGCCGATGCGCGCAGCCACCTTGCGGTCGACCAGAACGGCTACATAGCAACCGCCGCCCATGCCGCCGACATCACGATTGACCTGCAACTCTCCGCCCCGCCCCAGCGGCTCCTGATAACCCAGCAAACGGTCCGCCGGCACAGGTTTGACATCCTCTGGCGCGGGCTTCCAGGACGAACAGCCGGCCAACAGCAACAGCGGTAAAACGGCACAAGTCAATCGCATATGACGCATGGAAGCCCTCCATGGGCGCAGAAAACAGCAAAGGGGAACAGCCAAAACGGCTTGAGTATTGCCCCTGACGCGGCTGGCCTCAAGTGCAGACTGATGCGCCGCCGCAACCAGGCTTTTATCACCCAGCGATACGCTTGAGCAGACGCGCCTGCAGCGCCGCCAGCTCTTCCGGCTCGGCCTTGCCGCC
This sequence comes from Pseudomonas sp., assembly GCF_030684895.1. GTDB lineage: Bacteria > Pseudomonadota > Gammaproteobacteria > Pseudomonadales > Pseudomonadaceae > Aquipseudomonas. The sequence goes on from NZ_JAUXXP010000043.1 coordinate 42,230, forward strand.
GGCGTGCACGCTGAGCTTCTCGCCGACGTAGCGCGGCACGATATGCATATGAATATGGAACACCGTTTGCCCGGCTGGCGCGCCATTGAACTGCGCCACCTGCACCCCGGCTGGCTCCAGCTCGTCGATGATCACACCCGTAAGCTTCTGCACCACAGCCATCACCTTGCTCAGGCTGTCGCTGTCGATTTCCAGAATATTGCGCGCCGCCGAGCGCTTGGGGATCACCAGGGTATGGCCGAAGGACTGCGGAAACACATCGAGGAAGGCCAGCACATCCTCATCCTCGTAGAGCTTGTAGCAAGGGGCTTCGCCGCGGATGATCTGGGCAAAGATATTCTGGTTGTCGTATTCGCCGTGCAGGCTCATCGGGGTTCTCCAGTGGGCTGGGGTTGAGATGGCCCCAACCATACCGATTTCTGCGCGCGGGGAAAAACCTGCAACCTGACCAAATGGCCAATCACCGTTATCCTGCGCCTTTCGCCACCTTAATCCGGAGCGCCCATGTCAGACCTTTCTGCTTACCCAATTACGCACAAATGGCCCGCCCAGCACCCCGAGCGTCTGCAGCTGTATTCGCTGCCCACGCCCAACGGCGTCAAAGCCTCAATCATGCTGGAAGAGATCGGCCTGGCCTATGAACCGCACCTGGTCAGCTTCGATACTAACGATCAGCTCAGCGAAGAATTTCTCTCGCTCAACCCCAACAACAAGATCCCGGCGATCCTCGACCCCAACGGCCCAGGTGGCAAACCGCTGGCGCTGTTCGAGTCCGGGGCGATTCTGATCTACCTGGCGGAAAAGACCGGCCAGCTATTGGCCCAGGACCCTGCCACGCGCTATGAAACCCTGCAATGGCTGATGTGGCAGATGGGCGGCATCGGCCCTATGTTCGGCCAGCTGGGCTTCTTCCATAAATTCGCCGGCAAGGACTACCCGGACAAACGCCCGCGCGACCGCTATGTCGCCGAATCCCAGCGCCTTCTCGGCGTCCTCGAACAACGCCTGCAAGGCCGCAGCTGGATCATGGGCGAGGACTACAGCATCGCCGATATCGCCGTGTTCCCCTGGGTGAGAAATCTGGTGGGGTTCTACGAGGCCGGCGAGCTGGTGGAGTTCGAGCGCTTCAGCAATGTGCAGCGGGTGCTGCAAGCCTTTGTCGCCCGCCCGGCGGTGATCAAGGGCCTGGTCACGCCAGCGCGCGGCTAAAATAGACGCCAGCGGCCCAATCAACGCATAAGAACAGCGCCACGAGAACCGATATGAACAACCCTCTTCAACAGCCAGCGGTGACAGCATGATCGAGGTAACTGAGCTTTCCATTGCCGAGCTGCGCGCCGCGCTCGAAGCCGGCCAGACCACGGCGGTCGAACTGGTGCAGGCCTATCTCGCCCGCATCGACGCCTACGACGCTGCCGGCACGCCGACCAAACTTAACGCAGTCGTCGTGCGCAATCCCGATGCGCTCAAGGAAGCCCAGGCATCCGATGAGCGCCGCGCCCGTGGCGCAACCCTAGGCCCGCTCGATGGCATTCCCTACACCGCCAAGGACAGTTACCTGGTCAAGGGCCTGACCGCCGCCTCCGGCAGCCCGGCCTTCAAGGACCTGGTCGCCTATCGCGATGCCTTTACCGTCGAGCGTCTGCGCGCCGCCGGGGCCATCTGCCTGGGCAAAACCAATATGCCGCCCATGGCCAACGGCGGCATGCAGCGCGGCGTCTATGGCCGGGCGGAAAGCCCGTACAACGCCGATTACCTCACCGCGCCCTTCGCTTCCGGCTCATCCAACGGCGCCGGCACCGCCACAGCAGCGAGCTTTGCCGCTTTTGGCCTGGCCGAGGAAACCTGGTCAAGCGGTCGCGGCCCAGCCTCGAACAACGGCCTGTGCGCCTATACGCCGTCGCGCGGGGTGATCTCGGTGCGCGGCAACTGGCCGCTGACGCCGACCATGGACGTGGTGGTGCCCTACGCGCGGACCATGGCCGACTTGCTCGAAGTGCTCGACATCGTGGTTGCCGACGACCCGGACAACCGTGGCGACCTCTGGCGCCTGCAGCCTTGGGTACCGATCCCGAAAGCCTCCGACGTGCGCCCCGCCGCCTATGCCGACCTCGCCGCCAAGGCCGATGCTCTGGCCGGCAAACGCTTTGGCGTGCCGCGCATGTTTATCAACCAGGATGACGCCGCCGGCACCAGCGAAAACCCCGGCATTGGCGGCCCAACCGGCCAACGCATCCACACCCGCGCCTCAGTGATCGACCTGTGGGAAGCCGCACGCAAGGCGCTGGAAGCCGCCGGCGCCGAAGTCATCGAAGTGGACTTCCCGCTGGTGTCCAACTGCGAGGGCGACCGCCCCGGCGCGCCGACCGTGTACAACCGTGGCATCGTCACCCCGGAGTTCCTCCACGACGAGTTGTGGGAGCTGAGCGGCTGGGCCTTCGACGACTTTCTGCGCGCCAATGGCGACCCCAAGCTGAACAAACTGGCCGATGTCGATGGCCCGCAGATTTTCCCCCACGACCCCGGCACCCTGCCCAACCGCGAGGGCGATCTGGCCGCTGGCATGGACGAATACGTCAACATGGCCAAGCGCGGCCTGAAGAACTGGGAGCAGATCGAAACCCTGCCCGATGGCCTGCGCGGCCTGGAACACACCCGCAAGCTCGACCTGGAAGACTGGATGGACCAACTCGGCCTCGACGCCGTGCTGTTCCCCACCGTCGCCGACGTCGGCCCAGCGGATGCCGACGTCAATCCAGAGTCTGCCGACATCGCCTGGAGCAACGGCGTCTGGGTAGCCAACGGCAACCTGGCGATCCGTCACCTGGGTGTACCCACCGTCACCGTGCCGATGGGCGTGATGGCCGACATCGGCATGCCAGCCGGCCTAACCTTCGCCGGCCGCGCCTACGACGACTCGGCACTGCTGCGTTTTGCTGCCGCGTTTGAGTCGACGGGCTCGAAACGTCTGGTGCCGCCACGCACACCGCCGCTGTCGCGAGGCTGAATGCAAAACGGGATTGCCGCGCAAGGCGTCAATCCCGTTTACTTGCTGTGAACAGCGGTATAAATCAGCTCTTTTTATATATAGTCGCCTTCACCAAGGCTGCCCTCAGGCACCGCTATGAAACTAAGAGCTATCAATTGAGAGAGCAACTGCAGCCTACTTCTGCTCGAATATCATCAATGACCAAGGGTATCTCTTATGGCGAAGCCGCCGAAGCGAGCACACAGTTTCGATAAAGGCTTTAGGAAAATCCAGGAAACTATTCGCCGCTATGATGCGTTGAGCATATTAAGCGCCGCACTGAATTACTTATACACCCCCACTAAAGATCGCATGGAACAAGCATCCAAGCAGCCATGGTTGATCATGCTGCTCATTAAGTGGGTTTTTCTCGACCCGTTAGCAAATAGCCCCTTGGGGCGGCCAGCAATCGCTCAGAAAGAAATGCTTGACCTGCTACAGAAAGTTATTGATCTGACAGATAGCGGCAGCATGCCAAATGAGTACGATGACGTGCGACTTTTCATGCGTGCGTTAGCCTTTCAGCAGTTTTTTCATCAGACAGAAAGTGGGTTATTTGATATCGCACGACAAGAGTTAATATTCGCCAAAGTACCGGAAAATCATTATTTTAAAGTTCGATTCCTAGAGGGAACTGGGGTTTCTATACACAACTTCCTTCGTCTCGCGTTCGCGTTAATAGCCACTACAACCAAGCATGGCCCAGTGATTCAAAGATCCACCCTATTTGAACTCTGCCCGCCTTTTACACCAATGGCTGTAGACGCTTTTCTGCGCTCGATCTCTGTTGACATTTATGAATTACATCACGACTTGAAAGCGGCAGATAAGGAAGGTCGTCACCCTAATGAATATTTGCAGCAGACCCCCTTCCTGAAATTCCCGCTAGTTAAGGTCAGTTCTGAATATTGGTGTATATCTCCTCATGTGCTTGAGCGCTCTCTTGGACATTTTATCTACGACTACCTTAAGCGAGCTGATGTGGATAGTTTTAATAACCCTTTCGGCAAGTCGTTTGAACGATACGTTGGCGACTGGCTCCGGAGATCAGGGTTACCGTCGGCTAATGAGAGTGAATTGAACCGGGTCCTTATGGGTCAGGGAAAGGTCGTTGACTTCATGGTGGCTGATGGTGATTCGAATGTGTTAATTGACGCCAAAGGTGTCGAAATGGCACATCGTGGCATGACAGCACTTCAACGAGGCGAGGTGCGCCGAGCGACCCAAACGTCTCTAATTAAAGCGTTCGAGCAAGGTCATGAGGTTGCCGCTCGAGTCGCGCTGTTGGCAGGTGAGCATCCTGTGGTTCGCCAACGCTCCACCACATACTTGCTCGCCGTCACTTACAAAGAGCTCTACATCGGAAACGGGCTAACCTTGGAGGCAGTAGTTGGCAGTACGGCGTTAGAAAAAATACGGACAAAATATGACGACCAGTATTTAATTCCTATCGAAAATATCTACTTCCTCACAATCCACGAATTTGAAGTACTGATGCGTTTGGTAGAGAATGGAAAAATTGGTTTAGTAGAGGCGTTGGAGAGGGCAAAAAGTGCCGACGCTGTGCGGATGACACAAAAATTCAACTTCGAACTCCATATAAATGAGTGGTCAACGCAATTCGGCAGAGAGCAACCACTGCGAGAAGCTCTAAGGTCAATCCTGGATGAAATGCGTACTCTTCTCCCAGCCTAGAGCCACTCTGAAGTAGCCATGCAGACAACAGGGAAGAAACCAAAATTTTGGGGAGGATTAATGGTGCACACCCCTGCTAGCCTGAAGTCATACACTCAAATTGCATATGTGATTTTTAACTTCGCAGGAAGCTTTACATCGTCTTGCAGGCCTCCAACTCTTCCTGCGTTTTCAGTTCGGCTTTGACACCCAGCCGATACTTGCAGTAGTTGATCACCACGTTCCGCTCCTCATCGCTCAACTGGTCAAGTTTTTTGTCATCTTCATCCGTTAGGAAAATATTCTCAAACCGGACCTGTAACGTCGGATGTTTTTTGATAAAAAACACAGAACGATTATCTTCAGCAAAGTATGTTTCATACACACCTACTTTCAGCCATAAAAATGGCAACACAATAACAATCAAAGCAAGGATTATCTTATTTTTCATGGCGATGTCGGCGGCGGCAGTAAGCCTGTAACCACCCTCATATTTTTTACAAATTCCATCCCGATATTTCCTGGGCAAATTTTCCCGTCAGCAGCTTGCCCAGGAAACTCACGATGCCCGCCCAACTGCTTAATAACAAATACACTTTTAAGAGCACTGATCAGATTGGTGGCTGCATCAATCTGGAGAGGCGGAATAACGTTGGTCGTATTAACTCCCAGGCGCTCAATTGCCTCACGCCCCATTGCCCAAATATCATCCCCCTCGGCGGCAATGGTGAGATTGTTCAAGAAAACCATCCCAATAACACCGGTGTTATACCCTCGAACACTACCACCTTTTAGGCGAACGTCACGACCTTCATAAACAACTCCACTACAATCAATCCCAAAGTGATATGCGATGTCGTCATATTTACTCCCAAGCTGTTCCTCTTGAGTGCCTTTCATCTGATCAGCACCATGCCCACAACTGTAACTGCGTCCGGCATGATGAAAAGCAATCATTGAATAATCCCAATCTGACGCCATCCCTTCCTTTGCTGCGATGGCTCCCCATTCAGAGCGCTCGACAAACTGGTGTCCTGAAGAGCGCACAGTTCGGATGATTGCTTCGCGAGTTGCAGCTCGGTCATCAACGACAACTGTTAGTGGAACGAGCGACTGGCCAGTCTTCACCTCTTGAGCCTTGGCTGTAGTCTTGAAAGCTTTGCCGGTCATTGGTTGCCCTCCGACAGCTCTGTGAGCGTGCGCGCTGGGGACTTGAACAGGACGTGCAATGAAATGACAGAGTCTGCTGATGGTGCCTGTATATGGGCCAGACCGCTGGCATCTGTTACTCCAAACGTTTCACGCCCATCCACAAGTGCAACGAACTCACGATAGGCGAGCGGGCCACCGGTTTTACTATCGGTAATGTTGAATACTTGGGCGAAGGTTTTCTGAAATTGGAGCGGAGCTGGCGCAGTGAATGGCTTAGGGGTGTGGCTGTCACCAATTATTACGGTGCCAGACCCCATGATGACCGTATTCCCATGAGAACCACTGCTACCCAAAGTGGCGGCATGCAAGCCATTGATAATTACAGTGGAGGACAACCCCGAAACTAGGGGACTTCCACAAGCGCTCGCGTCGGTCTCGCGTGCGGCTGGCAGGTTATCAAACAACACGTTGGGTGAACCAATGACAATGGGGTTGATGCCATGGCCTGGCAGAGGACAAGAGGTGGGATCAGTTTGGCGAGCCGCCGGTTTTCCGCTCATGGTGAAGCTCCTTGGATACACAGACAGAAGACGGATACTACCTGCGCACTATCGTGGAAACCCAGCGCCATAGCAGAACCGAGGGGGATGTCACTATTTTTTACTGTTGGTTCGAAGTCAGGCCGTCGCTAACCCGGCCCATAGCCCCCATCCGACTTGCAAGGAACGCTGTAAATCAGTTTTCAATCCATAGCATTGTCTGAACCGTAATATGCGGATGACTGTCGAGCGGTTCCCATTCATCCAGGAATGCAAAACCCTGCTTCAGATAAAAATTCGAGGCTCTTGCACTGTCGGTGGAGACCTCCAGATACACGCGATCAAAGCCTTTCTTCCTAGCGCGACTCTTCACTACATCTACCAGTTGAGTGGCCACGCCAGAGCCTCGTGCCGCAGGTTCAACCCACATCCCAATCAGACTAAAGCGCTGCGCGCTACTGACTGTGGCACCCACCATTGCGACAGGTCGGCCTTGCTCGAAAGCCAGCCAGAATTCTGTTCCGGCTGATGAGGCTCTTTCCTTCCACTGTTCGTCACTGTATGCGGCGGCCGTTTGATAACTCACAGCAAACGCCGTGGGCGTGTCCAAAAGTGCGGCGAGGCGGACTTGCTTTAATAGCATCCAGTCTTTTGTTTCCGTTGATCGAATGCCCATGATCTTCCCTGGAAAATTAACGTCACCTCAACCTCTCACAAGCGTTCCGAGGGAGCAACCAGACTCGCGGGGCGTAATGACAAAGCCTGGCCGGTAGCTGGCAACCTGAATCGCCCCGGGTTTCGTGGAGGCCTCAACTCTTGAGAAGATGAGGCTATGAAAAAGACCACGACCTACTCCCCTGAAATCCGTGAACGTGCCGTGCGCATGGTTCTGGAGCACCT
>NZ_JAUXXP010000044.1 GCF_030684895.1 Pseudomonas sp.
GGTCTTCGGGGCTCAGGCGACTGGTCATGGGTGGGCCTCTGCTTGAATGCGGCTATCTTAGCAGGCTGTTGAAAAACTATCTGCGTTGCCACTGCTGCGTTAAAAACAGGCTCAAAATGCTCATTTACAGCTCGTAAACTGCGCTTTTTCGCCTGTTTTTGCCTAGCCTCAGCTGCCTCGCCTACGTTTTTCAACGGCCTGTTAGGCGAAGTACGCCAGTTTGATTGCAAACAGCACCGAGAGCACTACCAGCGCCGGGTTGAGGTCGCGCCAGCGGCCGGCCAGCAGCTTGATCAGGGTCCAGGCGATAAAGCCGAAGGCGATGCCGTTGGCAATCGAGAAGGTCAGTGGCATGGCCAGTGCGGCAACCACCACCGGAGCGGCGACGGTGAGGTCGTCCCAGTCGATCTGCGTCAGGCTGCTCATCATCAGCACCGCGACAAACAGCAGTGCCGGCGCGGTGGCGTAGGCCGGTACGGCGCCGGCCAGCGGCGCAAAGAACAGCGCCAGAAGGAACAGGATGGCCACCACGCAGGCGGTCAGGCCGGTGCGCCCGCCGGCGCTGATGCCAGCGGCGGATTCGATATAGCTGGTGGTGGTCGAGGTGCCCAGCGCCGCGCCAGCCATGGTCGCGGTGCTGTCTGCCAGCAGGGCGCGGCCGAGCTTGGGCATCTTGCCGTCCTTGTCCAGCAGGTTGGCCTTCTGCGCCACGCCGACCAGGGTGCCGGAGGTGTCGAACAGGTCAACGAAGAGGAAGGCGAAAATCACGCTGACCAGGCCGATATCCAGCGCGCCCATGATGTCCAGTTGCATCAGGGTTGGCATGACCGAAGGCGGCATGGATACCACGCCATCCAGCTTGGACAGGCCGAACAGAATGGACAGGGCGGTGATCAGCAGGATGCCAATCATCACCGCGCCGGTCACCCGGCGCTGCGCCAGTGCGGCGATCACGAAGAAGCCCAGGCAGGCCAGCAGGGCGCCGCCCTGGGTCATATCGCCGAGGGTCACCAGAGTGGCCGGATGGTCGACCACGATACCGGCGTTTTTCAGGGCAATAATCGCCAGGAACAGGCCGATACCCGCAGCGATGCCGGCGCGCAGGGCCAGTGGGATGCTGTTGATGATCCACTCGCGGATCTTGAAGATCGACAGCAGAAAGAAGATCACCCCGGAGAGGAACACCGCGCCCAGCGCCACCTGCCAGGTGTGGCCCATGGTCATCACCACGGTGTAGGTGAAGAAGGCGTTGAGGCCCATGCCCGGCGCGAGGGCAATCGGGTAGTTGGCCCACAGGCCCATGATCAGTGAACCGATGGCGGCGGCCAGGCAGGTGGCAACGAATACCGCACCATGGTCCATGCCGGTCTTGGCCAGCATCTCCGGGTTGACGAAGAGGATATAGGCCATGGTCAGAAAGGTGGTCAGCCCGGCGAGCATTTCGGTGCGCACCGTGGTGTTATGGGCTTTGAGTTGGAACAGTCTTTCCAGCATGTGGCACTCCCCGTAACGGCTTTTTTGCCGTGTTTATGCAAACCGAAAGCAAAGCACATCCACGCGTGGGTGCATGTTTTTACTGGCGATCTGGAAAAAGGCGCGCATCATATCAGCTCGTCCGGAACGGGTGAATTTATGACCGCTTGGACAGTTTATGCGCGACCAGAACAAGGAGCGAAACGATGACTGCACGGGCCCTTATCAGCGTTGCCGATGGTGTTGAAGACCTCGAATGCGTGACCCTGATTGATGTACTGCGGCGTGCCGAGGTTGAGGTGGTGGTGGCCAGTATCGAAAGCCGGCGGATGATCACCTGCGCCCGTGGCACGCGCCTGACGGCCGACACCATGCTGGTGGATGTGCTGGCCCAGCCCTTCGACCTGATCGTGCTACCCGGCGGTATGCCCGGCGCGCAGCACCTGGCCGAACACGAGCCGCTGGCCGAACGGGTGCGCGAGCAGGCCAAAGCCGGCAAGCTGTTTGCCGCCATTTGCGCAGCGCCCGCGCTGGCCCTGCAGCAATACGGCGTGCTCAAGCAGCGACGGATGACCTGCTACCCGGCCTTCAGTGATCGGCTGAGCGGTTGCGTATTTGTCGATCAGCCGGTGGTGGTCGATGGCAACTGCATTACCAGTCAGGGCCCCGGCACCGCCTTGGCGTTTGCCCTGACCCTGGTCGAGCAGCTGTGCGGCAAGGCCGTGCGCAAACAGGTGGCCGAGGCCATGTTGGTCGGCTAGCCGTTAGTCGCTGGTTCGCTCTGGGCCTTGCGGGTGCAGATGGTCGCGCTTGGCCAGTTCGGGGAAGAGGCGTATCCACAAGCCGGTGACCAGAATGGCCCCGACGCCGCCGATCAGTACTGCCGGCACTGTGCCGAACCAGGCGGCGCTGACCCCCGCGCGGAAATCCCCGAGCTGATTGGACGCGCCGATAAACAGGCCGTTGACCGCGCCGACGCGGCCGCGCATTTCGTCCGGGGTTTGCAGCTGCACGAAAGCGCCGCGAATCACCATGCTGATCATGTCTGCCGCGCCCAGCAGTACCAGCGCAGCGAGGCTGAACCACAGCGAGGTGGACAGGCCGAAACCGATAGTCGCTACGCCGAAGATCGCCACCGAGGTAAACATCACCGGGCCGACCCTTCTCTCGATGGGAAAGCGCGCCAGCCACAACGACATCAGCAGCGCGCCGACCGCCGGCGCCGAGCGCAGCAGGCCGAGGCCCCAGGGGCCAGTGAGCAGAATGTCCTTGGCAAACACTGGCAGCAGCGCGGTGGCGCCGCTGAGCAGCACCGCCAGCATGTCCATCGACACCGCGCCGAAGACGGCAGGGCGGCTGCGAATAAAGCGAAAGCCGGCCAGCAGCGAGTCCAGCGAGACCTTCTGCTTCAGCGGTAACTGGCGTGCCGGCAGGCTGAGCATCAGGCTCAGGGCGCAGCCATACAGCAGCACGGCCGGGCCATAGACCCACTGTGTGCCGAGCGCATAGAGCAAACCGCCGAGCGCCGGCGCGATGATGGTGGCGGCCTGCATGGCCGATGCCGACGCGGCCACGGCGGCGGGAAACAGCCCAGGCGGCACGATATTCGGTAGCAGCGCCTGGGTAGTGGGCATCTCAAAGGCGCGGGCGGTGCCGAGCAGGAAGGCAATCACGAAGATCATCTCGCGGCTGATGCCGCCGGCACTGCTGCCCAGCAGCAGGCACAGGGCAATCAGCCCCTGCGCGGCCTGGCAGAGCGCCGCCACCTTGCGGCGGTCGAAGCGGTCGGCGACATGCCCGGTGATCAGGATAAACAGGATCTTCGGCAGAAATTCGATCAGCCCGACCAGGCCGAGATCCAGCACGTTGCCGGTCAGCGCATACATCTGCCAGCCAATCGCCACGGTAATCATCTGGAAGCCGCTGGCGGTAAACACCCGGGCGAACCAAAAGGCCAGGAACGGGCGCTGGTGACGTAAAAGCTGAGACATGGCCGAAACAACTCGCACGGCTAGCGGGAGGCGCAGCCTAGCATGCGGCCGGGTGGGTGGCATGCTGAAGCCCGCTTTAGAGGCGCTGTGGCAAACTTATCTGACCTTAAAGACAGGTTTTTATTCTGTTGTGGCAATGACTTGGGTAGAATTTGACTTTCAGGTCAATAAATCTGTCGTCTACGCTGATTCTGCTCCGTGCTTGTAAGCGGCGCGCCTGTCTCTCTTTTGTTCACGCAAATGGCCAGGTTGCTCTGGCCCCGAGGAACGGACATGTCCACTCCTGAGTTATCCCGCCGCGCCTTTGTGCAAGGCAGCGTCATCGCCGGCATCGGCATTAGCTTCGCCCCGCTGGGCAGCAAGGCGTTTGCCGCCTTGTTCGAGGAGCGTGTAACCGCCATGCCGCAGCCCTGGTATGACGCCAGCGGCAAAGCCGTGGCGCGTATTGATGGGGTGTCCAAGGTTTGCGGGACCAAGGTATTTGCCCGCGATATCCGCGCCAAGGACATGCCCGGCTGGCCGCAGCAGCAAGGCCATGCGCTGTTGCTCAAGGCCACGCGCACCGAGCAGCTGTACCAGGGCTTCGACCTGTCGGTGCTGCCGGCCGAGTTGCAGCCGCAACGTGTAGTGACCGCCAGTGACCTGGTTAAAGACGGCATCAGCTTTCCGGATGGCCACAACCTTGATCCGCTGCTGCCCGAAGGCCAGGTGCCGATGTTTATCGGCCACCCGGTGGCGCTGCTGATCTGGCATGACTTCGAGCGCTATCGCCAGGCCAAGAACATCCTCAAGTTCAACGACAAGGTGATCCGCTATGGCGAGCAAGCGCCGGCGTTCCAGAGCGACCCTTACGGCAGTTTCCGCTTCGTGCGGGTCGGCGGTAGCACGCCGTTCGAGCCCGACACCTTCTCCAGCCTCAAAGACAGCATGCTGTTCCCGCTGATCCACAACCGCAAACCGGCCTGGGGCGAGGGCAAGGTCAGTGGCGACCTGACTCAGCAGGGTCTGTACCACGCCGAACAGATGCTCAACCAGCTGCAAACCCCGCCGAGCGACTGGCTGGTGTTCGATGAGCGCTTCACCACCCAGTCCATCGAGCCGGCCGCGCTGGAAGCCGACAACGGTAATGGCTGGTTCGACGTGGCCAGTGGCACCCTGCATTTTGTGGTCGCCACCCAGTGCCCGTTTGAGGTGGCCGAGCAGACCGCGCATATGCTCGCGCCATCCAGGTTCGGTGTGAAGAAACTCAGCATGCACCCCGGCTACACCGTCGGTTACGGTTCCAAGGACAACAACATCTTCGTCTTCTACGCTGCCCTGGCCGCGATTTACGGCGACGGCGTGCCAGTACGCCTGGCCAATGACCGCTACGAGCAGTTCCAGAGCGGCATCAAGCGCCACCCCTTCGACATGCACTATCAATTGGCGGTGAACAAGCAGGACCACAGCTTCCAGATATTCCGCGCGCATATGGATGTCGACGGCGGCGGTCGCGCCAACTACAGCTCCTCGGTGGCGGCGGTCGGCGCCACGGCGGCGCAGTCGATCTACTACCTGCCGCGCAGCGATCTGGCCGCTACCGCCTACTATTCGCGCGGCGTTGAGGCCGGCTCGATGCGCGGTTACGGCACCCTGCAAACCATGGCCGCCACCGAGATGATGGTGGACGAAGTGGCCGAGCGGCTGAACCTCGATGCCATCGCGCTGCGCAAGAAGAACGTGTTCCAGTCCGGCATGAAGAACACCCAGGGCGCGATCCCGGCAGGTGCGCTGCGCCTCGACGAAATTCTCGACAAGGCGGCGCAGCACGAAATCTGGAAGAACCGCGTTGCGCGCAAGCAGCGCTTCGATGCCGAAGACCCGGACAACCTCTATGGCGTCGGTTTCGCCATCTGTCAGAAGGACTTCGGCACCGGCTCCGAAGCGCCGATGGCCAGCCTGGAGTTCAGCGCAGATGGCCGCGTCAGCCTGCGCCAGATCGCCATCGACATGGGCACCGGCATGGCCACCTCACAGGCCCTGCTGGTCGCCGACTACCTCGGTCAGCCCGCCGATGAAATCAAAACTGGCGAAACCGAGTGGAGCGAGCAGGCCCTGACCACCAGCGGCAACCCCTACATGATCAGCCAGGCCGAGCAGGACGCCGCGCTGCAGAACCCGCGCTGGGTCGGCAAGCTGGCCTCGCCGTCGTCGGCGACCAACTCGTCCTACTACAGCGGGCACGCCACCCGCGAGGCGGCGCGGCTGCTGTTTATTCACGGCCTGTGGCCGGCGGCTCTGGCCATCTGGGGGCGCGGTGAACACGGCGGCCTGGCCAACCCTTATGTGGTACGCCGCGAGAATGCGCACTGGGTCGAAGGCAAGCTGACCGCCGACGGCATGCCGCCGATTCCGTTCAAGCTGCTGGCGCACAAGGCCCATGAGCTGGGCCTGGTAACCGGCGTTAGCGTGCATGGCTTTAATCGCTGGAGTTGGGCCGAGGGCGAGTTCGAGATCAATGGCCAGCGCGAGCGCGTGCCGCTGGACGCCCTGGCGTTGAAATACGGTGACGGCGCCGACGCAGCACGGAAGGCGCAGATGAGCCGCAACGGCTTCCACCTGCTTGACCGCGTCAGCATCAAGTACCCGGTCACTCAGCTGAACAACGCCATGGTCACCTACTACAGCCCGGTGGCCACGCTGGTCGAGGTCAAGGTCAACAAAGGCAGCGGTGAGGCGCGGGTGATCAACCATCACTCCTGGCTCGAGTGCGGCCGGGTGATAGTCGAAGAACTGGTGCTCGGTCAGCTCGAAGGCGGTATCGCCATGGGCATCGGTCACGCGCTATTGGAAGAAATGCCGCTGTATGAAGGCGGCCCCGGCGACGGCACCTGGAACTTCAACCGCTATCAGCTGCCGCGCGCCAAGGACTGCGCGGTGTGGTCGCAAAGCGCGGAGATTCTGCCGCCCCTATCACCCAGCGACCCGGCCAAGGGCATCGCCGAAGTGGTGATGATTCCGGTGGTCGGCGCCATCGTCAACGCCGTGGCCCACGCCACCGGCAAGCGCCTGCGCGACCTTCCCCTGACTCCGGCCCGCATCAAGGAGGCCCTCCATGGCTAAGCGCCTGCTCAGCATGATTATCAACAGCCAGGCGGTTGGCCCGATGGACGTGGCCGACGACCTGATGATGATCGACTTTCTCCACGAACACCTGAACCTCACCGGCTCGCGCCTGGGCTGCGGTCAGGGCGTGTGCCACGCCTGTGTGGCGATCCTCGACAAGCCCGACGGCACCAGCGAAGAAATCCGCACCTGCATCACCGGCGCGCATTTCTTCGACGGCAAGCGCATCCGCACCATCGAGGGCCACGCCAAGCGTGATGCCCAGGGCGAGGTCAGCCAGCTCAACCCGATCCAGCAGCAGTTTGTCGATCAGTTTGCCTTCCAGTGCAGCTACTGCACCCCCGGCTACGTCAACGCCGCCACCGTGCTGGTGGAAAAACTCCAGCGTCAGCCGGTCAAGCGTAGCGAGCTGGAAGGCGAGATCGAAGACGCCCTGGGCAAGCACATCTGCCGCTGCACCGGCTACGTGCGTTACTACAACGCCGCGCGCGATGTGGTCGAGTCCCTCGGCCTGGTCAAGGAAGGTTAAGCATGAAGACCATTCTGATTGCCCTGACCATGCTCCTGCCGCTGGCTGCCCAGGCGGCCGATCAGCAACTGATCGAACGCGGCAAGTACCTGGCCCGCGCCGCCGACTGCGTGGCCTGCCACAGCGTCGAAGGCGGCGCCGAATACGCCGGCGGCCTGCCGCTGGAGTCGCCGTTTGGCACCATCTACGGCACCAATATCACCCCCGACAAGCAGTACGGCATTGGTGAGTACAGCGCCGATGACTTCTACCGCGCGGTGGCCGAAGGTGAACGGCGTGATGGCAGCAAGCTCTATCCGGCGATGCCCTACACCTCCTATCACCTGCTCAAGCGCGAAGACTCCGATGCCATCTACGCCTACCTGATGAGTCTGGAGCCGATCGCCAAACCCAGCCCGCAAACCAGCCTGAGCTTTCCGTTCAATGTGCGTTTCGGCCTAAGCTTTTGGAACATGCTCTACAAGAGCCGCGTGCAACTGCTGCCGGCCGAAGGCAAAAGCGAGACCTGGCAGCGTGGCCAGTACCTGGTCGAGGCCCTGGGCCACTGCGGCGAATGCCACACGCCGCGCAATGCCCTCGGCGCGCTGCAGCAGGATCAGCGTTTGCAAGGCGGCGTGCTGCTGGGTTACGAGGCACCGAGCCTGCTCGCCGAGGATCTGGCCGAGCGTGGCTGGAGCACCGACGACCTGGCGACCTTCCTAAAGCACGGCATCAGCGCTCAGGGTTCGATGTTCAACGAGATGTACCCGGTGCTGCACCACAGCACTCAGTACCTGCCGCTGGACGACCACCAGGCCATGGCCACCTACCTGCTCGGCGACCAGCCGCCGGAAGCGCGCAAGGTGACCGCCGTGGCGCTGGATCAGCTTGACGACAGCGCACAGCAAGGCCGTCAGCACTACCTCAACCTCTGCGCCGGTTGCCATGGCGTGGCGGGCGAGGGCGTGCCGCATGTGGCCGTGGCGATGGAGGGCAACACCACCCTGCGCCTGAACGATGCGCGCAACCTGTTGCGGGTGATCGACGACGGCATCAAGGAGCAGCAGTTCACCGGTTTCGAGCGCATGCAGCCAATGCCGGGCTTCAGCGACAAACTCGACGACGGGCAGCTGCGCGACCTGCTGCATTACCTGCGGCAGACCTGGGGCGGCCAGGCGGCCGAGCTGAGCCCGCAACAGGTCAGCCAGTTGCGCAGCGAGAAAGGCCATTGAGGCCGGGTGAAGCCTGATGCAGCACCTTGATCTGCTGGTCGTCCGCCAGGCGCTGCAGTGGTCCGCCGCAGGACAGCGCGTGTGGCTGTGCACGGTGCTGAGCACCTACGGCTCGGCGCCGCGCGCGCCAGGTTCACTGCTGGCTACCACCGCAAGCGGCGAGTGGATCGGCTCGTTGTCCGGCGGTTGCGTTGAGGATGAGTTTCTTGAGCGTCTTGCCGCTGGCGACTTTCCTGAGCCTGTGCACCTGGTGCGCTACGGCGATGGCAGCGACCCGCACTCGCAGATCAGCCTGCCCTGCGGCGGTGTGCTGGACGTACTGGTGGAAAACCTGCCGGCCGACTGTGCGGTGCAGGCGCATCTGCGTGAGCTGGAAAGCGCCTTGGCGGGCCAGCGCCGGCTGATTCGTGACGTGGCGCTGCCCAGCGGCGAGCGCCGCTTGCTGGCGGACAACACGCAGGGGCCAAGAGTTGAACGTCAGCCGAATCGGCTGCGTGTGCGCGTCGGCGCGGCCCAGCGCTTGTTGCTGGCGGGCTACTCCTCGGTGGCGCAGGTGTGTGCGCAGTTCGCTCAGGGGTTGGGTTTCGAGGTAGTGCTCTGCGATCCGCGCGAAGAAGTGCTGCAGGGCGTCGACTTGCCAGGCGTGGAAATCCGCCGCGAGCTGCCGTCCGAGGTTATCCGTCTGGGCGGCTGCCATGCCGACACTGCGGTGGTGGCGCTGACCCATGACCCGCGTATCGACGATCTGGCGATGATCGAAGCGGTACGCACCGAGGCGTTCTATATCGGCGTGATGGGCTCACGAGTGACCAGCGCCAAGCGCTTCGAGCGCCTGCGCCGCGTCGGCGGCCTGGATGATGCTGCGCTGGCGCGGATCATCGCGCCAATCGGACTGAACCTGGGCAGCAAGACCCCGGCGGAAATCGCCCTGGCGGTACTCGCCGACATCCTACGTGTACGCAACGGCCTGGCGCGGGATGCGCTCTAGCATGCCGCGCGTCGTGGCCCTGTTGCTGGCGGCCGGGCGGGGGCGGCGCTTTGGCAGTGACAAGCGCCTGGCCCGTTTGCCGGACGGGCGCGGCTTGCTGGCGGCCAGTGCCGAACGGGCGCTGCAGGTATTCGGCGAAGTTCATGTATTGCTGCGTGACGAGGACGACGCGCAGGCGTTGGGGCTGCCGGCGGCGTGCCGGATTATCCGTTGCCGCGAGGCCGATCAGGGCATGGGCCACACGCTGGCCGCTGGCATAGCTGTGTTGCTTGGTCGCGACGCCGAGGCTGTCGCGGTGTTGCTCGGCGATATGCCCTGGGTCAGCGCCGACAGCCTGCAGCGGCTGTGCAGTCAGGCGACGGCCGAGCGCATTGTCTACCCGCTGCACGACGGCCAACGCGGCCATCCGGTGCTATTCGGCCGCAGCTTTTGGCCACAACTGCACGGCCTGCGCGGTGACCAAGGTGCGCGAGCCCTGCTGCAAGCCAATTCAGGTGCTTGCCACGGCATCGTTGTAGATGACCCCGGCGTACTGCGCGATGTTGATCGGCCAGAGGCGCTGCTGTAAGACGCAAGTCCTTGTGGCAGCCGGTCGCGCGACAATCGACCACAGCTGAACTTGCCCCGGCAAACGCTACTCTCTGTACATGCATTGACCCGCGTCAACACCTTCGGCGCGCGGTTGTGAGGGCTTTTACCCTGCTCGCTAGTTGCCTCACCCAGAACAATAATCCCCCGACTGAATACCCGTGACTGGCATGCGCGCCCGTGGCCGTGCCCCGTATCACCTGACTGAGGAAACGCCATGTTTGGATTGGAGGCTCTCGACCTTGCTCGAATCCAGTTCGCTTTCACCATCTCCTTTCACATCATCTTTCCGGCCATCACCATCGGCCTGGCCAGTTACCTGGCGGTGCTCGAAGGGCTGTGGCTGAAGACCGGGGAGGAGGTTTACCGCGACCTGTACCACTTCTGGGCGAAAATCTTTGCGGTCAACTTTGGTATGGGTGTGGTCTCCGGCCTGGTCATGGCTTATCAGTTCGGCACCAACTGGAGCGCGTTTTCCGATTTTGCCGGGGCGGTCACCGGGCCGCTGCTGACCTATGAAGTACTCACCGCATTCTTCCTCGAAGCGGGCTTCCTCGGCGTGATGCTGTTCGGCTGGCACCGCGTCGGTCCTGGTCTGCACTTCTTCTCTACGCTGATGGTGGCGATCGGTACGCTGATTTCGACCTTTTGGATTCTCGCCTCCAACAGCTGGATGCACACCCCGCAGGGCTTCGAGATCATCGACGGCCGGGTGATTCCGGTGGACTGGTTCGCCGTGGTGTTCAACCCTTCGTTCCCTTATCGCCTGGCGCATATGGCGACGGCGGCGTTCCTCGCCACGGCGTTCTTTGTTGGCGCCTCGGCGGCCTGGCACCTGTTGCGCGGTCGCGACAACCCGGCGATCCGCAAGATGCTGTCGATGGCCATGTGGATGGCGCTGCTCGTGGCGCCGATCCAGGCAGTGATTGGCGACTTCCATGGTCTGAATACCCTCAAGTACCAACCGGCGAAGATCGCCGCCATCGAAGGCCACTGGGAAAACCACGGTGACGAACCGACTCCGCTGATCCTGTTCGGCTGGCCGGATATGCAGCGCGAGGAAACCCGCTTCAAGATTGAAATTCCCGCTCTCGGCAGCCTGATCCTGACCCACAGCCTGGACAAACAGGTGCCGGCGCTCAAGGAGTTCGCCAAGGAAGACCGGCCCAACTCGACCATCGTGTTCTGGACCTTCCGGGTTATGGTCGGCCTGGGCATGCTGATGATCCTTACCGGCCTTTGGGGCTTGTGGCTACGCAGCCGCGGCAAGCTGTTCCAAAGCCGGCCGTTTCTCCATCTGGCGGTATGGATGGGGCCGTCGGGGATCATCGCCATCCTCGCTGGCTGGTACACCACGGAAATCGGTCGTCAGCCGTGGATTATCCACGGCCTGATGCGCACCGCCGATGCTTCGTCCGGGCACAGTTTTGCGCAGATGAGCCTGACCCTGATTCTGTTTGTGGTGGTGTATTTCGCCCTGTTCGGCGCCGGCATCGGCTACATGATGCGCCTGGTGCGCAAGGGCCCGATCACCGACGAAGGCAAGGAGCCCGCCGAGGGCGGCCCGGGCCAGAAACGCACACCGTCCCGTCCGCTGTCCGCGCCCGAAGAGGGCCTGGAAGATGGGCCGGATGAAGAGCATGGCGACTCACTGGTTGAGAGGAATTGAATATGGGCATTGATCTCTCGCTGATCTGGGCCGTGATCATCGCCTTCGGGGTGATGATGTACGTGGTTATGGACGGCTTCGATCTGGGCATCGGCATCCTCTTTCCCTTCGTCAAAAGCGAAGGCGAGCGCGATGTGATGATGAACACCGTGGCACCGGTCTGGGATGGCAACGAAACCTGGCTGGTGCTCGGCGGCGCGGCGCTGTTCGGCGCCTTTCCGTTGGCCTACGCGGTGGTGCTCAGCGCGCTGTACCTGCCGCTGATCTTTATGCTGCTGGGGCTGATCTTTCGCGGCGTGGCCTTCGAGTTCCGCTTTAAGGCCAAGGCCGCCAAACGGCATATCTGGGACAAGGCGTTTATCGGCGGCTCGCTGACCGCGACCTTCTTTCAGGGGGTGGCGCTAGGGGCTTATATAGACGGCTTCGAGGTTGTTGATCGGGTGTATGTCGGCGGCTCGCTGGACTGGTTGACGCCGTTCTCGCTGTTCTGTGGTCTGGCGCTGATTGCCGCCTATGCCTTACTTGGCTGCACCTGGCTGATCATGAAGACCGAAGGCCGTTTGCAGCAGCAGATGCATGATATGGCGCGACCGCTGGTGTTCGTGCTGCTTGGCGTCACCGCTATCGTCAGCCTGTGGACGCCACTGGCGCATACGGAGATTGCCGAGCGCTGGTTCAGTCTGCCGAATATCTTCTGGTTTATGCCGGTGCCGCTGCTGGTACTGCTGTGCACCTGGGCGCTGCTGCGCGCGGTGGCGCGCAACGCCAACTACTCACCGTTTCTGCTGACTCTGACGCTGATCTTCCTCGGCTACAGCGGCCTCGGTATCAGCCTGTGGCCAAATATCATTCCGCCGTCGATCAGCATCTGGGAAGCCGCTGCGCCGCCGCAGAGCCAGGGCTTTATCCTGGTCGGCGCGCTGTTCATCATCCCCTTTATCCTGATGTACACCGCCTGGAGCTATTACGTGTTCCGCGGCAAGGTCACTGAAGAAGATGGCTATCACTGAGGTTCGGCTCCCGGTCTGCTGCGCGTCGGCCCTGCCGCGTTAAAAGCCGGCTCGGCAAGCCGCTTGCGGCTAACGCGCTTCAGCGCGGCCCGAAGGGCGAGTGAAACGAGTAATGCTCATGTACAAAAGCTCTCGCCTGCTTTGACCAGCCGAAGGCTGTTACTAACGTAGCGCCTTGCATGGCTCTAGCTCGCTAGACCTCGAATGGGTTCTGAGATCGCAAGATGAACGACATACACGAGAAAAAGCCGCTGTGGCAGCGGCTAGGTTGGCTGGTGCTGATCTGGGCTGGCAGCGTGCTGGCCTTGGGCGCGGTGTCCTACCTGCTGCGGCTGTTTATGCAGGCAGCGGGGATGGGGACGCCGTAAGCGCGATAGTGGTGATCGCTGTAGGAGGCGCTTTAGCGGCGAGCTTTTGCTGACGGCCTGTCGCGGCTGAAGCCCCTCCCACCGGGCTTTGCAGTGCGCTTATTTGAGGTTCTTCGCGGGATCGTGGGAAAGAGAGGATTGACAGTCAGGGATGCAGGTAAATTGGCAGTCGCCAAACACACCAACCCCTGCACCCTGCTGTCACCATGCATCCTATTGATCTTGCCGCTTTCTGGCCAGGCTACGC
>NZ_JAUXXP010000059.1 GCF_030684895.1 Pseudomonas sp.
ACAACCACCAACGGTTGCTGAGTTCAATCGGCTATATCCCGCCTGCGGAGGCTGAGGCAAACTTCCACCAGCAACAAACAGGTCAGGCCATGGCGGCCTGACTTAAACGAAACGGCCTCCACAAAAGCCGGGGCGATTCAACCACCCACTACCGCGCAACACTAATAATCCGAAGCCGACGGAACCTACAGCCCCAACTGCGAAAGCCCCGGATGGTCATCAGGGCGACGGCCCAAGGGCCAGCGGAATTTGCGCTCGGACTCCTCAATGGGCAGGTCATTGATGCAGGCAAAGCGGTGGGCCATCAGGCCGTTTTCGGCGAACTCCCAGTTCTCGTTGCCGTAGGAGCGAAACCAGTTGCCCGAGTCGTCGTGCCATTCGTAGGCATAGCGCACGGCGATGCGGTTATCGGTAAAGGCCCACAGCTCCTTGATCAAGCGGTACTCCAGTTCTTTGCGCCATTTGCGCTGTAAAAACGCCTGCGCCTCGGCACGGCTGCTGGCGAACTCCGCGCGGTTACGCCATTGGGTATCCGGGGTATAGGCCAGGGCCACTTTTGCCGCATCGCGGCTGTTCCAGCCATCTTCGGCGAGGCGGACTTTTAAGATGGCGGACTCACGGGTAAAGGGTGGAACCGGTTGGCGAATTTCAGCGTTAGACATGGCGGTTGCTCCTGTTTTTTGTAAATGGAGAGAGGCGATAACGGGTTATGGCTGCGCACTCACAGCGCGTCGACTGAACCACCGGGGAGCCATTCTTGGCGCCCGCAACGCGGCGAACAGCGGCCTCAATCCGTGCGATAGCCACGCCGTCGTGGCGTACGTCGGGTACTCCGTACCGGGTAGCATTTGTGGCAGCAGATAGTTCACCTCCCACTCCCCTGGCGTTTCACGCAACGCTGCGGGCGAGTCGTCGCCGCCAACTATTTCGCTGTGCATGTCGCAGCACCTCACTAGAGATCAAGCACCAGGGGTTGGATAGCGCCGTCCAGTTCCGCCGGTACGGCGCAGCAGATCAATACGCTGCCGCTTTCTGGCAGTTGCGCCGGTGGATTGGGGTAATGCACGTGGCCGCTGACCAGGCGTGTTTTGCAGGTGCCGCAAGAGCCGCCACGGCAGCTGAAGTCGGGGTTCAGGCCACGGCTTTCCGCCAGCTCCAGCAGGCTGCCGCTGCCCGGTGTCCAGCGCGCCTCTTTCGCCGATGAGGAGAAATAGACCGGCACCGGCACGCTGGCGGCGGGCAGCTGAATCGGTGCAGCCGCCTGTTCAACCGCTGAGCGTTGCAACGTCGAGGGGCCGAATGCTTCCGCGTGGATGCGCTTATCGACAATATTCAGCGCCCGCAGCCCGTCGTACATGGCCTGCAGAAAGCCGCCGGGGCCGCACAGGTAGAAGTCGTAGTCATCCAGCGGCAGCCGCGCCTTGACCTGGGCAAAGTCGAGGCGGCCGGTGATTTCAAAGTCACGGCCAACAACCGCCTCAGCGCCCGGACTGCTCAAGGCGCGGTGGATATGCAGGTGCTCGGCATCGCGTTGCTGCAACGCTTTGAGTTCGGCCTGGAACGGCAGGTCCGCCAGGGTTCGGGCGCTTTGGAACAGATACACATGGCGTTGCCGCTGCCGCTGAACATTCTGCGCGGCCAGCTCGCGGAACATCGAGAGCAAGGGCGTGATGCCGACCCCGGCAGCAATCAACACCACCGGACGCTCGCTTTCCTCGGTCAGGGTGAAGCTGCCCATGGGCGGGCGAACCTCCAGCACATCGCCTACCTGCACCTGCTGGTGCAGGTGATGCGAGGCCGGCCCCTGGGCTTTGACGCTGATGCGGATATGCCCGTCAGACGGCGCACTGGAAACGCTGTAGGTACGGATCAGCGGCGCTTCAGCGCCAGCTGTTTGCAGGCGTAGCGGCATATGCTGCCCAGGGGTGAACGCCACCGCCGCGTTATCCAGCGGCTGAAGATATAACGAGCGGATGTCATGGCTCTCCTGCTGCACCTGGGTCACGCGCCATTGTTGCCACTGGCGGCGTTGCTCGTTCTGGCGCAGCTTCTCGTCTGCGTCAGCCCAATTGCCGGTGGCCAGGCTGGTCGGCGCGTAGTCGTGAAATTCCCAGCGCAGCGATACGGCAGCCGGGCGCAATACCACCTGTTCAACCTCGAAGGTCCACAGACGCTCGGCACTTTCAAAGGCGTGGATCATCGGGCTATCGAGAATCAGCTCAGTGCGCCCGGTGAGTTGCAGCAGGTCGCCAGTGGCGAAATCGACAAACAGCAAGCCGGCGACAGGGTTGGCCTGCAGGTTGCCCAGGGTGTTGAAGAACAGGTTGCCGGCGTAGTCGGGGATGGTCAGCCGGTTGCCTTCGACTTTGACAAAGCCGGCGCGGCCACCGCGATGTGAAACATCCACCGAGCGGCTGTGCGCGTCATGGTCGAAGTAGCTGGCGATAAAGAAGGTGTCGGCCGCACGGATCAGCTCGGTGGTGCGGGCATTCAGCGCGGTGAAATCCTCGCGTGCAGCGCGATGCTTCAGCGGCGCCGTAGTGCGGCTATAGCTGCGGGCCTGAATGTACTTGGGGCAGTTGCCGTAGGAGTGCTCGACCGCCACGGCCAGGCCATCGGCAGAGACTTGCTGGATCACCCCGTTGATGCGATTGCGCCGCCGTGTATGCAGTTCGATACCGAGCAGGCCGATGGCCTGGCCGGGTTGCAGGCCGGCAGCGGCCGGGTCCTGCGCATCGGGTTGAACGGCCAGTAGCAATTGCTGCGGATCGGGCGAGGTGACGAAACCTTCTGGCCCCTCAAGCAGAGTGGCCCAGGGCCGCTGCTGTGCATCGACCGCGCCGACCAGCATAAACGGCAGTTGCTGGTAAAACTCGCGGTGCTGGTCGGGCATGTAATCGCGAATAACCTTCTGCCCGATCACCTCCATGCGTTCGGAGACGCCGTAGGTTTCCTGAAGCGTTTTTTCCCCGGTATGCCAGGGCGAGCGGCGGTGTTTAGGCAGATGATCCATGCAATGCGCTCCTCGATAAGGCTGCCGGGAAGTCCGGCAGCCTGCGGCGACTCAGGCGGCTTGTAGACCTGCGGCGGTGCGCTGCATCGGCACGAACCCGGGAAGTGCCTCTACCCGCTCCAACCAAGCGCGCACGTTCGGATAGGCCTGCAGCGATACATTGCCTTCAGGCGCATGGGCGATATAGGTGTAGTTGGCAACATCGGCGATGGTCGCGGCAGTGCCCGCCAGGAAAGGACTGCTGGCCAGTTCACCGTCCATCACCTTGAGCAAGGCGTGGGAGCGAGCGATCACATCCTCGGCATTGAGTGCAGCGCCGAACACCGTGATCAGCCGTGCAGATGCCGGGCCGTAAGCCAGTTGGCCGGCAGCCACCGACAGCCAGCGCTGAATGCGCGCAGCAGCCAAAGGCTCTTCAGCCAGCCACTTACCGTTGCCATATTTCTTCGCCAGGTAAACCAGAATGGCATTCGAGTCGCTAAGGATGGTGCCGTTGTCGTCGATAACCGGCACTTGGCCGAAGGCGTTGATCGCGAGGAATTCAGGTTTTTTGTGCGCCCCGTTGGCCAGGTCGACAAACACCAATTCGGTGGGCAGCTTTAACAGTGACAGCAACAGCTCGACGCGATGGGCGTGGCCAGAAAGTGGGTGGCGATAAAGTTTGATAGCTGGCTGAGACATGGTGCGGCTCCGTATGGGGTCAGGGTAGTCAGCGGCGTCAAACCGGGTTGGCGGCTTTTGCGCTGGTAGGTCCATGCTGCGCTCGCTCGCGGCCAAGCAGAATCACCATGCAGAGCAATGCATAATTTCGTTTTGCAAAAGAATGCGGCTGTTAGCCAAGAAATGCCGGATGAGCGCGCAGCCTGGGCGTGGCGAAGTCGATAAAAGTGCGCACCCGTGCCTCGGCCCGGCGGCCGTCGCGGTAGATCAACTGTGCAGGCAGCTCCTGGCTAACAAAGCCGCTCAATACCGGCTCGAGCAAGCCGTTCTGCAATTCATGGTGTGCCTCATAGCTCATACAGCGAATCAGACCCAGCCCCAGGGTTGCGGCATGAATGGCGGCGCGCTGAGTGGTGCAGGTCAACACCGGTGCAGGTTTCACCAGGCGCGTGGCGCGCTCGCAACGAAAGCGCCATTCGTTGTGCTGTCCGCTGGCTGTGGTCAATACCGCGCGGTGTGCTTTGAGGTCGTCCGGCGTCTGCGGGCGACCCCACTTTGCCAAATAGCCGGGAGCGCCGCAGACAACCGGTTGCACCTTGCCCACCGGCATGGCGAAGCCGGAAGAGTTCGGCAAATGGCCCACCACCAGGGCGATATCAATGCCTTCCTCAAGCAGTTTGGGCACGCCTTCGCTGGCCCGGGTAACCAGCTGCACCTCGGGAAAAGCCGCCAGATAGTCGAGGGCGATGGGCATAAACACCTGCTGATCCATCAGCATCGGTAACGACAGGGTCAAGCGACCGGCAGGGCATGCATGCAGGCCGGCGGCGGAGCGTTCGGCCACCGCGGCTTGTTCGAGAATCTGCCGACAGCTGACGGCAAACTGCTCGCCCGTCGGGCTCAACTCGACGCCGCGCGGTCCGCGAATAAGCAGGCGGTTGTTCAGCCGTGCTTCCAGTGCGGCAATGCTGCGCATGATGGTCGCAGGGGAAAGCTCCAGCTGCCGCGCGGCCGCTGCCAGGCTACCGGCTTGCACCACCGCAGCGAACACCTGCATCTGCTGGTAACGGCTCATGCGCTAAGCGCTCCCGACCTTTTGCAGCGCCGGGTCTTGCAGAAAGCGGCTGGCACAAAAATCGACAAAGGTACGCACCTTGGCCGGCACCCGTCCGCCGCCTTGATAGAGCACATGCACCGGCAGCGCGGCGGCTTCAAAGCTATCGAGGATGATCTCCAGCTCACCCTTGGCCACCCGCTCGGCCACCTGGTAGGACAGCACCCGCGTCAGCCCCCAGCCCAGGCATGCGGCATTGATCGCCGCCTGATTGGAGCTCACCAATAGGCGCGGCTTGGGGTGCAGGGTGAGAGAACTGCTGCCCAGGTTGAACTGCCAGTCGGTGAGCAGGCTGCTGGCAGAGGACATCACGATGGGCGCGGCCAGCACCTCCTTGGGCTCTTGCGGCCGACCAAAGCGTTCGAGAAAGGCCGGCGCGGCGCAGATAACCGGACGGATTTGCCCGACCTTGATGGCCTGCAGACCGGTTTCCGGCAGCTGGCCGATGCGGATGGCGACGTCCACGCCCTCCTCCACCATGTTCACCAGGCGATCCACCAGCAGCGCATTGATCGTCACCTGCGGATGCGCTGACAGGTACTCGGTAATCAGCGGAATCAGATACAGCTCGCCGAACATCACCGGCGCCGTCACGGTGAGGTTGCCCCGTGCACGAATGCTGCTGCCGGTGGCCAACTCTTCGGCCTCTTCCAGCTCCAGCAGGATGCGCTTGCAGTCCTCCACATAACGCCGCCCCGCCTCGGTCAGGCGCAGACTACGCGTGCTGCGCGCCAGCAACAGCGTGCCCAGACGTTTCTCCAGGCCGGCAATCACCCGGGTCACGCTGGGCGGCGACATCCCCACCAGCTTGGCGCCGCCGGCAAAGCTTTCTGCTTCCGCAACGGCCAGCAGTACTTTCATCTCCTGAAACCTATCCACACTCACCGCCCAACGTCGAGATTGGCTTTAAGAATTGCATAAAGCGCTACTAGCGTAGCGCCTGCTCACAGCCTACTGCTGAAACTATGCAGTGGCTGCGAGCACATCCGGGAGAGGTTAAGCGCTTAATTATTCAGGTCATAGGCCGTGAGCATGAAACCGTATTTCCGATCACTGCTCGCCAACACTGCGTACCGCTTCGAGAATCACCTTGGCCACTTCGCCAGGCTGCGACTGCTGCGGCACATGGCTAGTGCCCAGTTCGGTCAGGGTTGCGCCGATACGCTTGGCACTGGAGCGCTGCACGTCGGGATGGATCATGCGGTCCTCAGAGGCGAGCAGGTACCAGGACGGCTTGGTCTTCCACGCCGCGACCGTGGTCCGGTCATCGAAGGCGGATGCCTTGATCGGGCCTTGCGTTGCGCTCATCACAGCAGTCTGTGCCGCCGGGAGATCCTGGGCGAAGTCCTTGGCCATGCCTTCTGGCGTCAGGTAGAGGAAGCCGTTGCTGTCAGCCTTGATCTGGCTGATGCCAGGCGGGGTAGGCGCGCCCTTGCCCTGCTCGCCACTGAACTGGCCTGCATCAGGCGCGAAGGCAGCGACGTACACCAGGGCGCTGACGTTCTCGTGGGCGCCGGCTTCACTGATCACCGTGCCGCCCCAGGAATGGCCGACCAGCACCACGTTGCCTGGCTGGTTGTTCAGCACGCGCTGCGTGGCGGCAACGTCATCGGCCAGCGAGGTCAGCGGGTTTTGTACGACCGTCACCGCAACCCCTTCAGCCTGCAGGTACGGCACTACCTTGGCCCAGTCCGAGCCGTCGGCGAAGGCGCCGTGTACGATGACCACCGAAGGCGTTGCCTCGGCAGCCTGGCTGACACTTACCATAAGGGTGCTGGTCAGGGCGAAGGCGGCGGTAACGAGTTGCGACTTGAATGTTTTCATGGGCTGAACTCCTGTGTTGGGAGTTCAAATTCTGCTGACGGGCCTGCTTAGCGGGTATCGGTCATTTATCCGACCCTGGGGCTTTTTTCATGGATAGCGCATTGCGATTCGACATCTCATTAAGCGGGGCACTGGGGGCTATCTCCCAGGTCGGCGACCTCAGCATGGGCCAGCCCCTTGGCCACTCCCAGCGCGTGGCCCGCATGGCGCAGATGCTGGCCCGCGCCATGCACGGCGACGGCGAGCACCTGATGACGGCGCAACAGGTCGCCTTGCTGCGCTGGTCCGGCTGCACCGCCAACGCCGATGGTTTCGCCCATCTGCTGGGCAATGATGTCGATGGCCGCCGCGCGATGCTCGACCAGACCCTGGGCGCCGAACAGATGAACGCCGTGCACCAGGCGGCGCCACTCGCCGTGGTGCATTGCGAGGTGTCTGGCCAGATCGCGAAAACCCTCGAACTTGGCGCAGCGGTCGAAGCCGGCTTGTGCCGGATATTTGAAACCTATGACGGAACCGGCCGCCCTTTCGGCGTGAGCCACGAGCACATCCCGGACGTGGCCTATCAGGTGGTGCTGGCCGGCGACCTGGACATTCTCAGCCGCGCCCATGGCCTGGACGCGGCGCTGAGTTGGATCAGCGAACAATCCGACCGCCGCTACCCCGCCGCCCTCGCCACGCTGCTGGTGCGCAATGCCAAGGCCTGGCTGGCGGAACTGGAAAAAACGCCCGACGTGCAGGACGACACCCGACTCGAACGCCCCGTATCACTGACCCTGGTGGGCGATGTGATCGATCTGAAGTTGCCCTGGCTGGCAGGTTATTCCCGGCAAGTGGCGCAGATCGCCGTCGAGGCCGCACGTTTGTGGGGGCTGCCAGAGCTAGATCAAACGGAGATTGGCAAGGCCGCGCTGATCCATGGCCTGGGCCGCGCAGCCGTCTCCAATCAGCTGTGGAACACCGCCGGGCCGCTGCCCTACGGCGCCACAGAACGTATCCACCTCGTCCCTTACTGGACGCACAAGGCATCACGGCAGCTCGCTGAACTGGCCGCACCTGGCGAGATAGCCGCCCATGCCTACGAACGACTCGACGGCAGCGGCTACTTTCGCGGTGCGTCGGCCGATGCCCAGTGCGCCGCGTATCGCTTGCTCGCCAGCGCGGTTGCCTGGGTGGCGTTAAGGAGTGACCGACCCTGGCGGCCCGCCCATAGCGAAGCAGAGGCGGCGCGGCTGCTCAAACAGGACGCCAGCCGTGGTCTGTTTGACGCTGACATCTGCGCAGCGGTGATCGCCGCCGTACGTGGCGAACGCCGTTTGCCGCAGCCAAAGAACGCGCTGCTCACCCCCCGCGAGTGCGCCATTCTGCTGGAAATCAGCCGTGGCGCCAGCAACAAGGAAGTGGCGCGGCGACTGGAGATCAGCCCGAGTACCGTGCGCACCCACATGGAAAGCATCTTCCGCAAACTGGGTTGCTCCACCCGCGCGGCCGCCACCTTGAAGGGGCTGACCCTGGGTTTGATCGCCTGATAGCAGGCGCTTGTGGACAGTCGGGTGAATTACCCCAGCTGGTCTTTGCTCGGCAGATTGCCGCGCGCCAGGGCGGTGAAGGCCTTGAGCGCGGCGGAGGGGTTACGCCGGTTCGGGTAGTACAGGCACAGGTTGTCGCGGAGCGGCGTCCACGCCTCCAGCACGCGTTCGAATTGCCCGGCGTCGAGTTCGGCCTGCACATCCTGCTGCATAAAAAAGCCCAGCCCCACGCCTGCCTGCACCACCGCCTTGGCGACACTCGGCTCGTCCAGAGTGAGTTGGCCAGCCACATCAAGCCGGGTCACCTCCCCCGCACGCTCGAAATGCCAGGGGTAAATCGCGCCATTGGGTAGGCGGATGCGGATGCACTGATGGTTGAGCAGATCCGCCGGACTACGCGGCCGGCCATGCTGGGCGAAGTAGGCGGGCGAGCCAACCACGGCATAGCGTTGCGGCTGGCCAAGCGGGATCACGATCATATCGCTGGGTACGAGACTCTCAGCGCGTACGCCCAGATCAAAACCGTCCGCGACTATGTCCACCAGGCGGCCTTCGGTCACCAGGTCGATATGCACCTTCGGATAACGCTGCAGAAATTCCAGCACCAGTGGCAACAGGGCTGCGCGCGCGGCACTGGCGAACGCATTGATGCGTAACACCCCCGACGGCCCGGCATTGTGCGAGCGCACCGCTTCCAGCGCCGCCCGTACCTCCTGCAACGCCGGACCGACCTGCTGCAGGTACATCGCGCCCGCCTCGGTCAGCGACACGCTGCGGGTGGTTCGATTGAACAGCCGCGTTTCGAGGCTCGCCTCCAGCTTGGCAATGGTGTGGCTCAATGCGGTGGTCGAAACATCCAGATCGATGGCTGCCTGCCGAAACGACGCCCGGCGTGCCACGGCCAGTACAGCTTCCAGCTCATTGAGACCAAGGCGCGAATCTGCCATGCAATTGTCCTGATATTCGGGATAGGTCGTTAACATCTGTCCCAGTTGAGCAAACTATCAACCAAGCGGCAAGATCACAGTCGTAAACCCAACCCACTGTGAGAGGAGATCAGGCCATGAACCTGCACCTGCCTGACGCCGTACAAACCTACTTCGATGTCAGCAATGGCGGCGACATCTCGCGCCTTGCCGCCTGCTTCTGCGCGGACGCCAGGGTGACCGACGAAAACCGCACGCACCACGGCATTGCCGCCATCGCAGCCTGGCAACAGGAAGCCCGCCAGGCATTCACCTACAGCGTCGAGCCGCTGGCGGCGACGCAGAATGACGACACGCTGAGCGTCACGGCACGTCTGGTCGGTAACTTCCCCGGCAGCCCGCTGCAGCTAAATCACTTGTTCCTGCTGCAAGACGGCCAGATCCGCTCACTGGAGATTGCGCCATGAACCTCGACCTGAGCGGCAAACGCGTGCTGGTCACCGGCGGCAGCAAAGGCGTCGGCCGCGCGGTAGTCGAGCTGTTTCTCGCCGAGGGTGCACAGGTGCTGACTTGCGCCCGACAGGCCAGCAGCGACCTGCCGGCTGAGCTGTTTGTGCAGGCCGACCTCGCGACCCCGGAAGGCTGCGAAACCCTAGTCGCCGCAGCTAGGCAACGGCTGGGCGATGTGGACATCATCGTCCACGTCCTGGGCGGCTCATCGGCACCCAGCGGCGGCTTTGCGGTACTGGACGACGCGCAGTGGCAACGCGAACTCGACCTTAACCTGCTGCCGGCCGTGCGCCTGGATCGCGCCCTGCTCCCGCAGATGCTGCAGCGCCAGAGCGGGGTGATCATCCATGTAACCTCGATTCAGAACCGCCTGCCCTTGCCCGAAGCCACCACGGCTTACGCGGCGGCCAAGGCGGCGCTGTCGACTTACAGCAAAAGCCTGTCGAAAGAGGTTTCGCCACAAGGTGTGCGTGTTGTACGGGTGTCGCCGGGCTGGATCGAGACCGAAGCCTCGGTCGCCTTGGCCGAGCGGCTGGCGCAGGAAGCCGGTACCGATTACGAGGGAGGAAAACGGATCATCATGGATGCCCTTGGCGGTATTCCGCTGGGCCGCCCTGCCAAGCCCTCAGAGGTGGCTGAGCTGATTGCCTTTCTGGCCTCGCCCCGCGCAGCCGCCATCACTGGCAGTGAGTTTGTGATTGATGGCGGAACAGTGCCGACGGTCTAGTGCTGCACGCTCGCCGCCTGAGGCCGACTTACGCCAGCAGTTCAGTAATCCACTGCGTCTGCTGGGCGACTTTCTGCACCTTCTCTTCCGACACCGCCTGCCGCGCCTGAGCGAAGTCGGCCAGGGTCTGCTGCTTTAGACGCAGCATGCGTTGCCACTTGGCGAGGAACGCCGGGCTGCGCGTCTGCATCTGCAGCGGGCCAAAGTACAGCTCCTCGGCGCTGTAGATAACCGGGCCAGAGCGTTCGGCAACGATGATTTCGTAGGCAAAGCGATTCTCCCGCAGCAGTTCCTCACAGAGGATGCGGTAGCCATTGTCCATCAGCCATTGGCGCAACGGCTGCTCACCGCCGTTGGGCTGCAGGATCAAACGCTCCTGACCACTCAGGCGCGCCTTACCGCTGTCGAGGATGTCGCGAATCCGCTCGCCGCCCATTCCGCAGATGCTGATTGCCGTGATTGCATCGCCCGCCTCAATCGCCGCCAAACCATCTGCCAGACGCACGCTGATACGTTGGCCCAGGTCATTCTCACGAACGCTACGTTCAGCCGCGTGGAACGGCGTCAACGCCACCTCCCCCGCCACTGCTGCCTCGATGACACCACGGCGCATCAACGCCACCGGCAGATAGGCGTGATCCGAGCCAATATCAGCCAACCGCGCCCCTGCCGGCACATGCGCCGCCACACGCTCCAGGCGCATAGACAATGTCTGATCGTTCAACTCCAGCCCCTTCTCAGCCTCGACGTCCGGCCCTTTGGCCGAATCGGGGCGCGATTCTGTCGAGCAACGCCGTGTATGGCAAATCGCGGCGACCGGGGGAACACCGGCTGTGCACTTCAGTGACGGGCTGTTTTCGGCAAAAAAAAGATCACATTTAGCGTCGATACATTCTGGAGGCGACTCACTCTTCAGGCCGCACTAGAAGCCATTTGACACATTAGGAGCCCCGAACACTGAGCGCCTTGGAGCGCCGCTGTATAGTTTCAGCGCATCTGCGTAAAGCTTTCGTAGAGTGCAAAGACATTTCCCGGAATTGGCTGTTTATTGGAGCACGCCAACTCATCAACGGGTCAGATAGATGCCTTCTGTACAAGCCAATCTTTGCCGTCCTCACTTCACCTCAGCCCTCCATCCGATGCCGACAGCCGAGGCGCTGAAAAGCACCCGCGAAGTGCTGATCATCGTTGAGCGCAAGGAGGACTGGTCGTCCTACCTGCCTAGCGAGAACATGCTCACCGCGCGTGAATACTTGGAGCAGTCACGCATGGGCGACGGCACCAAGCGCACCCAGGTGATCAACCTGTGCCGCAACTACAAATACCTGGGTCACGGCTACTACTGCTCGCTGCTGGCCGAGGCGCGCGGGCACAAGGTCATCCCCTCGGTACGTAGCATTAGCGATCTGGCACGCCGTTCACTCTACGGTCTGGCTCTGGACGATATGGAACGCTCGCTGGACAAGGCCCTGGCCCAGCATCCCTGCGCCGACATGGAGGGTTTCACACTCAGCCTGTATTTCGGCAAGACCGACCTGGCGCCACTGCAGGACATCGCTCGCCAGCTGTTCGAGGCTTTTCCATGCCCCATTCTGCTGGTCGACTTCCGCAAGGGCGACAGCTGGCAGATCGCGGGACTGCGTCCCGGCTCGCTGCACAAATTGCGTGAGCAGCAGGAGGACCAGTTCGCCCAGGCCCTCGACGGTTTCAGTCGCAAGGTCTGGCGCACGCCCCGCTCGCGCCAGGTGATGCGCTACGACCTGGCCATCCTGCATAACCCAGACGAACAGCTGCCGCCATCCAACGCCCGTGCCTTGGAAAACTTCGTGCGCGTGGGTAAGACGCTGGGGATCGACGTCGACCTGATCGAAAAGAAAGACTACTCGCGCCTTGCCGAATATGACGCGTTGCTGATCCGCGAGACCACCAGCGTCGACGACCACACCTACCGCTTCGCCAAGAAGGCCGAGAGCGAGGGGCTGATCGTGATGGACGACCCGACCTCGATCCTGCGCTGTACCAACAAGGTCTATCTCACCGACCTACTGCGTAGCCAGGAGCAGAGCATGCCGGCCACGGAAATCCTCTACCGCGACAACCCGCAGGAACTGGATAAGGTCGGCGAACGCTTGGGCTTCCCCATGGTGCTGAAGATTCCCGATGGCTGTTTCTCGCGCGGGGTGATCAAAGTCGAAGACTCGCAGCAACTGCGCGAGGCCAGCGCACAGCTGTTCGAACACTCGGTCCTGCTGCTGGCCCAAGAGTTCCTCTTCACCGAATACGACTGGCGCATCGGCGTGCTCAACCGTCAGCCGATCTTCGCCTGCCAGTACTTCATGTCCAAGGGCCACTGGCAGATCGTCAACCACAAGGCCAAGGGCGCCGAGGTGATCGGCGAATGCCGCACCGTACCGGTCGAAGACGCGCCGAAGGAAGTGGTCGAGCTAGCAGTGAGGACCGCCAACCTGATCGGTGATGGACTGTATGGCGTGGATCTCAAGCAGGTCGACGGTAGCGTCAAAGTGATTGAGGTCAATGACAACCCCAACCTCGACGCCGGCATTGAGGACGCATACCTGGGCGACGAGCTTTACAGGCTGGTGCTGGAAGACTTCGTCCGTCGCCTCGAACTCAAACGGCGCGGTGCCTTGACCTGAGGTGACAGCATGCGCCAGAGCTATCAACTGAAAGGCGGCGCGCTGCTCGCCTGTAGCGACGATACCGCGCCCTTACAACTATGCATCGCCCCGGATACCGCGGAGCGCGACTGGCTGCGCCAGCGCTTTGGCCTAGACGCGCACACCCTGGACTCGGCGCTAGATCCGGACGAAATCTCGCGCGTCGAGTTCCACCCCGGCGCGCTGTTCCTGATATGGAAGCGGCCGGAGAGCTATTCCGGCAACGAGAACTGCACCTTCGAGGTATCGTCGTTCGGCATGCTGCTCGACGAGCGCCAGCTGCTACTGATTGCCACCGCCGACTCTCTACTATGCAGCCTGCACAAGCGTCGCGACCTGCAGCGGCCTCTGGATGTGCTGCTGGCGCTGTTGCTGAGCAACATCCACCACTATCAGGGTCATCTCAAGGTTATAAAGCTGGCGGCACGCGAACTGCAGCAACGTTTCAACCAGACCATGCACAACCAGCATCTGCTGCAGATGTTCGGCCTCAGTGAGAGCCTGATCTACTACCTCAACGCCATACAGAGCAACGGCGCGGTGCTCGGCCGCCTGCGCGACTATGGCGAGCGGGCCGGCTTCGAAGCAGCCACCCTGGGGTTGCTCGACGACCTGATTATCGAGAACGAGCAGTGCATAAAGCAGGCCGAGATATACGCCTCTGTGCTGTCGGGGCTGATGGACGCTCGCGGCAACCTGCTCAACGCCAACATGAACGAGATGTTGCGCAAGCTCACCCTGATCAACGTGGTGTTCCTGCCGCTGAATCTGATCGCAGGCATCGGCGGCATGTCCGAATTCAGCATGATCACTCAGGCCGTGCCGTGGTGGGTGTCCTATCCCTTGTTTATCGCCGCCCTGACCGGCCTGGCAGGACTGATGCTGCTGGGCCTGCGGCGCCTATTCGGTTCACCGCCTGCCCGCACTCTGCCGCCCTCTGCTTGCCGCCCTGTAAGGGCTGCAAGCTAGCCGTCAACCACGCCAAGGAAACATCATGGAATCCCAAGATATCGGTCTGCTCGTGCTACCTGTGATCCTGCTCGTCGCCTTCGCCATCAACTACTTCGACAAACGCTTCATGACGGCAGGCGAACAGCGCTCAGCTCGCAACCCGGATCGCCGCGACGATACGTCTGCCCCGCTCTGACATCCGCTCAAAACGCCTCAAAGCCACCGACCACGCCCTATGCATTTCTCTTTTCGCAGTGCCATCGCCGACGACCTAGCGCCCCTGCTCGCTCTGGAAAACCAGTGCTTCGAGCACGACCGTCTCTCGCCCCGCAGCTTCCAGTGGATGATCACACGGGCCAACGCGAGCCTGATTGTGGCCCAACACCAGAAGCAGGTGATGGGCTATGCGCTGTTGCTGTTTCATCGCCGCACCTCGCTGGCGCGTCTCTATTCCATCGCCATCGCCCCTGAGGCGCGCGGCCACGGGCTGGGCAAGCGTCTACTGGCCGAGGCCGAGCAGTGGGCACTTGAGCACGACTGCGCCTACCTGCGCTTGGAAGTGCGCACCGACAACACCACGGCTATCCGCCTCTATGAGGGAGCCGGTTACCGGCGCTTCGCCGAGGTGGACGACTACTACGAGGATCACACAAAGGCCCTGCGCTACGAGAAGTGCATCATCCAGCGCCCGCTCGGGGCAATCCGCGCAGTGCCGTACTACCAGCAGACCACCGAGTTCACCTGCGGCCCCGCCAGCCTGATGATGGCCATGGCTGCCCTGCAGCCGGCTAGCCCGTTGCAGCGCCGCGAGGAAATCCAGTTATGGCGTGAGGCTACCACCATCTTCATGACCTCTGGGCATGGCGGCTGTAGCCCGCAGGGGCTCGCACTGGCAGCCTGGCGGCGTGGTTTCCGCGTGTGCCTGCAGGTCAGCGTGCAGGGGCCGTTGTTCCTCGACGGAGTGCGCCGCGAAAGTAAGCGCGAGGTGATGCGTCAGGTACACGAGGCGTTCTGCGAGGAACTGCAGTCCAGCGACGTCGAAAGCCTACCCGCCGGAGCACTGGATCTAAGCCAAGTGCTCATCGGCGGCGGCCAACCGCTAGTGCTGATCAGCAGCTACCGCTTCACTCGCAACAAGGCGCCGCATTGGGTGTTGGTCACCGGCTGCGACCATGACTTCGTCTACCTACACGATCCCAGTCGTCAGCGCCAGTCGTTGGACTGCCAGAACGTGCCAGTCAGCCACGCGCAGTTCCTGCGCATGCGCACATTCGGCGTCGACAAACTGCGCGCCGCAGTCGTGCTCTATCTACGCCAGCCAGCCCGTAGACGTTGGGCATGCTGATCAGGTCGCAACAAACTTCCTCATGCCACTCGATGCCTCCATGGCCCGAAATCCTTCTCGCCCCCTGGCCTGTTCAGCTGCAGCGCTAGCACAGCCGGGGTCATTTCAAGAAGCAGAGGCACCTGACCCAGGTGCCTTATTAGTCACACTCATGAACTTTTCGAGGCTTGTATGACACCTTCAGTTGGACAGCTTGAACAACGGCTTAAGCAACAGGGCATTGCCGAAATCGAATGCGTGGTGAGCGACCTCACCGGCGTCGCCCGCGGCAAGATTTCTCCTATCAACAAATTCCTCGACGAAGGCGGAATGCGACTTCCGGAGGGCATCCTGTTGCTGACGGTGACCGGCGACTTGATCAAGGACGAAGACTATTACCACCTGCTCGACGAGGCGGGCGTCGACATGATCTGCCGTCCGGACCCGAATGCCATTTTCCTGCTGCCGTGGGCATTGGAGCCGACAGCGATGGTCATTCACGACACCTTCGACAGGCTCGGCAACCCCGTCGAACTGTCGCCGCGCAATGTGCTCAAGCGAGTGCTCGGGCTCTATGCCGACAAAGGCTGGAAGCCGGTAGTGGCGCCGGAAATGGAGTTTTACCTGACCAAGCGCAGCATCGACCCCGACCTCCCCATCGAGGCTCCCGAAGGTCGCTCCGGGCGTTCGGAAAGCGGCAGACAGAGCTTCTCCATCGAAGCCGCCAACGAGTTCGACGCGTTATTCGACGACGTCTACAGCTGGTGTAAGACTCAGTGTTTGGGCCTGGACACGCTGGTTCACGAAGGTGGTCCCGCACAGATGGAGATCAACTTCCATCATGGCGACGCCTTGAGCCTGGCCGACCAGATCATTGTGTTCAAGCGCACCATGCGTGAGGCCACCTTCAGGCATGATGTCAGCGTGACCTTTATGGCCAAGCCGATCACCGATGAGCCTGGCAGTGCCATGCACATCCACCAGAGCGTGCAAGACCTCACCACCGGCAGGAACCTCTTCGCCAACGAAGACGGCTCCATGAGCGACCTGTTTCTTCACTACATCGGCGGCCTGCAGAAGTACACGCCGATAGCGCTGCCGATGTTAGCGCCGAACGTGAACTCCTTTCGACGTTTCCTGTCGGACACCTCCGCACCGGTTAACGTCGAGTGGGGGCGCGATAATCGCACCGTGGGTCTGCGCGTACCGGCGGCATCGCCTGCCGCCATGCGAGTGGAGAACCGCTTGCCGGGTGCCGACGCAAACCCTTATCTAGCACTGGCCGCCAGCCTGCTATGCGGCTATCTGGGCATGATCGAAAGGATTGCTCCCAGCGCTCCGGCGCAAGGGCGTGCCAACGAACGCTGCAATCTAAGCCTGCCGACCACCATAGAGGATGCGCTGGTACAAATGGAGAAGTGCGCGGTGCTGAAGGAATACCTGGGCCACAAATTCGTGCAGGGCTACATCGCGGTAAAACGTAAAGAGCATGAGAGCTACCTGCGCGTGATCAGCCCCTGGGAGCGCGAATTCCTTCAGCTGAGCGTATGAGAGCCTGTTGCCC
Source organism: Pseudomonas sp. (assembly GCF_030684895.1). Classification (GTDB taxonomy): domain Bacteria; phylum Pseudomonadota; class Gammaproteobacteria; order Pseudomonadales; family Pseudomonadaceae; genus Aquipseudomonas. Next base: position 16,821 of record NZ_JAUXXP010000059.1, read on the forward strand.
TGGCAAAATGAACATGCTGGGTTGCTCCTGACTGCATCGACACACTTGGCCGTTTAGGGCGGCGAGCAAAGAGGGCGCGGCTGATGAAAAAAACAAAAGGGGACGGACCTACTAATCGGGAGGACTGACCACGTTTGGCCGACTGCGGCCTATCGTGCATTTACCAACCCACCCAGCAACTACCGCGGTGAAGCTGAAATCCAAGGCGAAGGGTTATCACGCCCAACCGCGCATGCTTCGACCTGCCGCCACTATCCAGCCTTCCCCCTAGCCCTGCCTCGCCCCCGCAATAAGCAGTTGGCGTGCTAAGCGAACCGTGTAGAATCCCGCGCCCCAAAAATGCAGGAGACAACACGTTGGCTATTCACTACACCGCGTCCGCGGAAAATGTCGCATGTGGACGCACCGGCTCGAACCTGAGCAGTACCCAGGATGTCACTCAGGTTTCATGCAAGCTGTGCCTGCGCAGCGTTGAAAAAGGCACTGCCGAACCTGTCCGTAAAACCCCAAGTCTTGCTGAGCTCAGAGCCGCCGCAAAAGCGGCGAAGGCCGCTGCCGCGGCTGAGCTGGTAAAGCCAACCGCTACTCTGAAACCCCGCGCCGAATGGCAGCAGCGCCTGGAGCAACTGCCGGGGAGAAACCGCATCCCGCGCGGCATGGTTCGGCAGGTATTTGTTTAAGCGCTGCGGGTCGATTGCTACCTGTCGTCAACTACTCGCACGCTGTTAAAGCACGGCCCCGTGGTGGCGTAAGCCCTTGCTGCGCCACCCTTAGGACATCTGTGCCAGCGTCTTACGAAAGCGCAGCAGCGCGCCGGTAAAAAACAGCGCGCCGATGCCAATGATCGCCAGGAACTGCGGCCACACAGTGGCGAAACCCGCGCCGCGATAGAGAATCGCCTGGGCCAGATCGACGAAGTGAGTGGTCGGCGCCACCAGCATGATCTGCTGCACCAGCTCGGGCATGCTTTCACGCGGTGTGGTGCCGCCGGAAAGGATCTGCAGCGGGATCAGCACCAGAATGATCAACAGGCCCAATTGCGGCATCGAGCGCGCGATGGTGCCGAAGAAAATGCCCATTGAGGTGGTCGCGAACAGGTGCAGCAGCGCGCCGCACAAGAACAGCGGCAGCGAGCCGGCAATTGGTACCTGCAGCCAGCCTTGCACCACCAGCAGCAGCGACAACGCGGTGGCCAGCAGCACGACCAGGCCCATCGACCAGACCTTGGCCAGCATGATCTCGGGTGGCGTCACCGGCATCACCAGCAGGTGCTCGATGGTGCCGTGTTCGCGTTCGCGGATCAGTGCTGCGCCCGTGAGAATGATCGACAGCATGGTGATCTGGTTGATCACCTCCATCACCGAGCCGAACCAGCTGCGCGTCAGGTTTGGGTTAAACGCGACGCGCACGGCCAATGCGGCCTGCTGCGGCAGATCGGCACGGTAGTGGCGCAAGAACGCGCTGACTTCCTCGACGCCGATCATTTGGATATAGCCCGCACCGGTAAACGCCATGCTCACCTGTGTGGCATCGACGTTGAGCTGGATCGCGGGGCTATGCCCGGCAAGTACATCGCGCTGAAAATCCGGTGGGATATTGAGGGTGAAGGTGTACTGCCCGGAGTCCATGCCGTGATCCATTTCGCTCAGTTCGATACGTTGCGGCGGGCGAAAAAACGGTGGTTGGAAGGCATCAATCAAGCGGGCCGAGAGCGGTGAGCGGTCTTCGTCGACCACTGCAATCGAGGCGTTGTGCAGGCTCTCCGGCATGCTGGTGGCGGCCGTGATGATGCCCAGGGTAAAGGCCCAGATAATCAGCAAGAGCAGCGCAGGGTCACGCTGCAGGCTGCGCAGTTCCTTGAGCCCCAGGTGGAAGATATTCGCCAGCTGTTCCATCTCAGGCCTCCTGCTTTTTCAGTAGGCTGGTGCACAGTGCCAGCAGGACGGGGATGGTAATCAGCAACGCGATGAAATAGCTGTACAGCTCAGTGAAACCCAGCGCTTTGGAGAACACCCCACGGCTGATGATGAGAAAGTGCGAGGTGGGATAAATCTGCCCAACCAGCGCGCCAAAGCCTTCGAGTGATGCCACCGGGTAGATCAGCCCGGAGAACTGGATGGCCGGAATCAGGGTGACGATGGCCGTGCCGAATACCGCAGCAATCTGGCTGCGGGTAAAGGTCGACATCAGCAAGCCCATGGCCGTGGCGCAGCTGATGTACAGCAGGCCACCGGTTAGCAAGGCCAGTAGGCTGCCCTTGAGCGGCACATCGAACACCCATACCGCCGCTATCACCAGCAGCACAAAATTGAGCATGCCCAGGGCGATGTAAGGCAGTTGCTTGCCAAGCAGAAACTCCAGGCGGGTAACCGGCGTGACATACAGGTTGATGATCGAGCCCAGCTCCTTTTCGCGCACCACGCCAAGGGCGGTAAGCATTGCCGGAATCAGCATCAGCAGCAGCGGAATCACCGCCGGCACCATGGCATTCAGGCTTTCCACATCCGGGTTGTAGCGGTAGCGCACCTCCAGGGTCGGCAGGCTACTTCGCGTAGACGCACTGTCCTGGCGGGCCAGCTCCTGCAAGTAGCCGGCATGCAGGCCCATCACATAGCCTTTGATGGTTTCGGCGCGCATCGGCATGGCGCCGTCGAGCCACATGCCGATTTGCGGTACGCCACCGCGCTTGAGGTCACGGCCGAAGTTGGGCGGGATTTCCACCGCCAGGCTGATCTCGCCACTGCGCATGCGCCGGTCCAGCTCGTCGTAATCGCGCAGCGGCGCTTGCTCGATAAAGTAGCGCGAGCCGGCCAGGTTGAGCGCGTACGCCTGGCTGGTGGTGGTCTGGTCGCGGTCGAGCACCGCGTAGGTCAGGTTCTCGACATCCAGGCTGATGCCGTAGCCAATGATAAACAGCAGCAACAGACTGCCGAGCAACGCCATGCTGCCGCGAATCGGGTCGCGGCGCAGTTCCAGGGCTTCCCGGCGGGTATAGCTGAACAGGCGCAGCAGGCTGAAGCGCTTGCGTTTCAGCTCATTGCTCTGCGCTGCTGGAGCCTCCGCTTCTGGTGCGGGCTGTTGTGCTTTTTCGCCGACGGCATCCTGCAGGTAGGCGATAAAGGTCGCCTCCAGGGTTGGCAGGCCGCGCTTGGCCATCAGGGCTTTGGGCGTGTCGCTGTCGAGCACCTTGCCGGCGTGCATCAAGGAGATGCGGTCGCAACGCAGGGCTTCGTTCATAAAGTGGGTGGAGATAAATATCGTCACGCCGTCATTGCGCGAAAGGTCGAGCATCATCTGCCAGAACACATCACGGGCAATTGGATCGACGCCTGATGTCGGCTCATCGAGGATCAAAATTTCTGGCTTATGGATGACCGCTACAGCCAGTGAAAGACGCTGGCGAATACCCAGCGGCAGGCGCTCGGGCAGCTGCTCCATAACGTCGCCAAGGCTGAAACGCTCAGCCATGGCAGTCACCCGCCCTGCTATCTCCGTGCCCGGTACGTGAAACAGCTGGGCGTGCAACACCAGGTTCTGCCGCACACTCAGCTCGGCATACAGCGAGAATGACTGCGACATATAGCCGACCCGCTTGCGCGTGGCCATATCGCTGGCATTTACCTCCTGACCGAATAGCAGGGCTTGCCCTTCGCTGGCGGGCAGCAAGCCGGTAAGCATCTTCATGGTGGTGGTTTTGCCGCAGCCATTGGAGCCGAGAAAGCCGAAGATTTCCCCGCGCTCGATGCGGAAGTCGACGTGGTCGACCGCGACAAAATCGCCGAAGCGCATGCTCAGGTCGCGCGCTTCAATGGCAATTTCCTGTTCGCCAGCCGGGCGTGGCGGGATCACCAGTTGCTTATGGCCCTGGCGTTTGGCTTCCGGCATCAGGGCGATAAACGCCTCTTCCAGGCTTGTGCATTGAGTGCGTTGCAGCAGCTCGGCCGGGCTGCCGGTGGCCAATACGGCACCGTCATCGATGGCCAGCAAATGGTCGAAGCGCTCGGCCTCCTCCATGTACGCAGTGGCTACCAACACACTCATCTGCGGGCGCTGGCGGCGAATACGTTCGATCAATTCCCAGAACTGGTTACGCGACAGCGGATCGACGCCGGTGGTGGGCTCGTCGAGGATCAGCAAGTCAGGGTCGTGGATCAGCGCGCAACACAGCCCGAGTTTTTGCTTCATGCCGCCGGACAGTTTGCCCGCTGGCCGCTCACCAAATTCACTGAGGCCCGTGCTGCGCAGCAGTTCGGCAATACGGGTTTTACGTTCAGCTTCGGCCTGGCCAAACAGGCGGGCAAAGAAGTCCAGGTTCTCGATCACCGAGAGCGTCGGATAGAGGTTCTTGCCCAGCCCCTGGGGCATATAGGCGATATGCGGACAGACTTGCCGGCGGTGAGCGCGGCTGGCCATATCGCCGCCGAGCACTTCGATCTGCCCGCTCTGGATTTTGCGTGCGCCGGCAATCAGCGCCAACAGGCTGGATTTGCCCACACCGTCTGGGCCGATCAAGCCAACCATGCACTGCGCGGGAATTTCCAGGCTGACTGCATTGAGGGCGCAGGTTTTGCCGTACTGCAGGCTGACATCCTGCAGCTGCGCGACTGGCGCTGCAGGCGCACTCACTGCGGAACCTTGATCGCCAGTTCTGCAGGCCACTCGGCCTGTGGGTCGAGGCGCAGATAAGCCACGCCGGGTACGCCGGTTTTCACCTGAGTGAGGTGGCGCTGCAACAGTTCTGGATCAAGCCGTGCTTTGACCCGAAACATCAGCTTTTCGCGCTCGCTGGCGGTTTCCACGGTTTTCGGCGTGAACTGGGCGACGCTGGCCACGTAGCTGACCTTGGCCGGAATTACATACTGCGGTACGGCATCGATCACCAGACGAACTTCGGCACCCAGCGCCACCCGGCCGGCCTGCTGCTCCGGCAGGAAAAAGGTCATGTAGACATCGCTCAGGTCGACCAGGTTAAGCACCTTGCCGCCCGCGCCGATCACCTCACCCGGCTCGGCGATGCGGTACTGCACACGCCCTGCGCGCGGCGCCTTGAGCTGACTGTCCTCGATATCGATCTGTAAGCGCTCGACGCTGGCTTGGGTGGCCTCCACAGCCGACTGCGCCTCAATCACCTGGGACTGTGCGGCGGCAATGCCCGCCTCAGCCGAAATAACCTGGGACTGTGCGGCCGCCAGCGCCGCCTGGGTGCTTTGCAGCCGGGCAAGGTCGTCATCCAGTTGCTGCTGCGCCATGGCATTGCGTTTGACCAGGATCGCGCTGCGGGCGTGGCGCTTTTGCGCGGCAGACACTTCAGCCTGGCGCTGGCGCACGATGGCCTGCGCGGTGACTTTCTCACTCTCGCGCAGGCGAACCTGGGCACTGGCCGTCAATTGGCTGTTCTGCGCCTGGCGCATTTGCGCCTGGGCCTGCAGCACTTGCGCCTGGAGTACCTGGGTGTCCATGCGCGCAATCACTTGCCCGGCCTCGACGAACTCGCCCTCCTCAACCTCAATGCTGGCGATGCGCCCCGGTAGCTTGCTGGCCGCGTCAACGTCGGTGGCTTCAATCCGTCCGTTACCGCTGGCGAAGCCATCCCCCAGGCCCTCGGGGCGCAGGGTGTACCAGAGCAGGCCGGCGATAATTGCCACGACGGCAACGCTGGCGGCAGGAAAGATCCATTTTCGACTGACTGACATAATGACCTTGAGTCTCTAAACAAAGGAATTGGCTACTGCGACACTCGGCGTCACACCGTGCGAGCTAGGGCTGTTCGAAGCGGCTCAAGCGGCGCCGCAGGTGGCTGTTTTCGGCGCGTAGCTGCTCCAGCTCATCAAGCAACTGCAACGCCAGGGCCACACCGGCCCACTCAAGTTGCAGCTCAACCTGTAAGCGCAACGCCCGCTTGGCGACGGACAGTGCATGGCTGCTAAACCGCCATTGCTCCGGTGTAGCACCGCAAGGTTCGACGATGCCGTGTTCGATAATTTCCAGCAGTACCGCCTGCGGCAGCTCAGCGCACAGGCAGAACTCGTGAATGTCTAATTGCAGGGTCTGGCTACTCATCACTGGCTCCACTGCGCGCGCGGATTGAAGGCGGCTTGCTCGGCCAGTTGTGCCCATAACGCGCGCACAGGCTCGTCGGTTTGAGCCGGGATGACGAGCTTGAACAATGCATACAGGTCACCCGGCTCGCCGGTTTTGTTGCGCAGCCCCTTGCCTTTGATTCGCAACCGTTGCCCTGTTTGGGTATTGGCGGGTATGCGCAGGCTGATTTTGCCGCTCAGCGTCGGCAGGGTAACTTGGCTGCCCAGCGCGGCCTCCCAAGGCGCCAATGGCACGGTGAGGACCAGGTTGTGCCCCTCAACATCGAACAATGGGTGGGGCACGAAGTGAATGAGCAAATACAAGTCGCCATGTCCGCCGCCACCTACCCCCAGCGCGCCCTGCCCTTTCAAGCGGATGCGTTCGCCATTGCTGACCCCAGGCGGGATTTTTACATTCAAGGTCTTGCTGATCGCCGGCAGAGGCTGACCGTCAGCGCTGTATTGCGGGAGTTGGAAGGCAATGGTCTTGGTGTCATCGCTCAGGGTTTCTTCCAGCAGCAGCGGCAGCGCCATTTCAACGTCCTGGCCTCTGCGCGCGCGGCTGCGGCCGGCGTCCTGGAAACGCCCCGCGCCACCAAACAGCGACTCGAAAAACTCGGAATACTCACTGCCCGCGCTGCCACCCTCGGAAAAACCCGCATGGCCTGGCGGTTGCCAGCCCGGTGGCGGCTCAAAGGGCCGACCTTGCTCGGCGTATTTGCGCAGTTCATCGTACTCGGCGCGCTTTTCCGCGCTTTTCAGCACCTCATAGGCTTCGGCGACTTCCTTGAATTTATTTTCTGCGTCCGCTTCCTTGCTGACGTCTGGGTGGTATTTGCGCGCCAGTTTGCGGTAAGCCGCCTTCACGGCTTTGTCATCTGCCCCCGGTTCAAGCCCGAGCACCTTGTAGTAATCCTTGAAGTCCATCGAGCCACCTTGGGTCGTCTACCGACACGTTGCTTGCAGCAGTAAACGCTGCTCAGGTGCGAGAGGTTTTGTCAGAGATCAAGAGAGTTGGCATTGCCGACTCTGGGGCCGTGTCCACCACTGCCGGACAGACCTGAGTGCCGGCGGTGCCGGCGAGCATCTCTTCGATCTGCTCCAGCGAACCGATCACCGCACGCTGACCGGTCGCCAGGACGAAAGCCTGCGCAGCTGCGACCTTGGGCCCCATGGAGCCTGCGGCGAACGCGTGCTCACTCAGTTGTTGTGGCGTGACCTTGCCGAGGGCGCGTTGCGTAGGTTTGCCCCAATCGAGGTAGATCGCCGCCACATCGGTGGCAATCACCAGCACCTCGGCATGCAGCTCACGCGCCAGCAGGCTGCTGCAGAGGTCTTTATCGATTACCGCCTCCACGCCATGCAGAACGTTGCCCTCCCCCTTGCGCGCCACCGGGATACCGCCGCCGCCGGCCGCAATCACCAGCGCGCCCCGCTCCAACAACCAGCGGATCGCCTGTATGCCGAGCACGCGCAGCGGCTGAGGCGAAGCCACCACGCGGCGGAACGCAGCACCGTCCGCCGCCATGCTCCAGCCCCTGGCAGCAGCCACGTGTACGGATTCGGCCTGGGTGTAGATCGGCCCGATGGGTTTGCTTGGGTGGCCAAAGGCCGGGTCCTGCAGATCCACTTCCACCCGGGTGATCAGCGTGGTGATCGCCCGCGTTGCGGGCAACAGGTTGGCCAGCTCCTGCTCAAGCAGGTAGCCGATCATGCCGTCGGTCTGCGCGCCGAGTACGTCCAGTGGGTAGGCGTCCACGTCAATGTAGGCCGCCGCTTGCAGGGCCAGTAGCCCCACCTGCGGGCCGTTGCCATGGGTCAGCACCAGGTCGTGGTTGGCGGCCACGCGCGCCAATTGAGCAGCGGCGCGGCGAATGTTGGCCAACTGGTTTTCCGCTGTGGGCGGCTGGTCACGTCGCAGCAAGGCATTACCGCCCAGGGCGACGACGACTTTCATGAGTGGGCTCCTGGCGGCGTCATCCGAGGGTCGCTACCAGCACGGCCTTGATGGTGTGCATACGGTTCTCGGCCTGGGTGAAGACAATGGAGGCGTCGGACTCGAACACTTCGTCGGTGACTTCAATCTCGCTCAGGCCATATTTTTCGTGCACCTCGCGGCCCACCTCGGTTTCCAGATTGTGAAAGGCGGGCAGGCAGTGCATGAACTTGCAGCGTGGCTTGCCAGTGGCCTGCATCAGCGCCGTGGTCACCTGATAGGGCAGCAGTTTGTCGATGCGCTGTTGCCACACCGCATCGTCCTGGCCCATTGAAACCCAGACATCGGTGTAGAGAAAATCTGCGCCGGCCACGGCCTTCAGCGGGTCGCTTTCCAGGGTGATGCGTGCCCCAGTGCGGCTAGCCAGCTCGCGCATTTGCGCCACCAGTTCGGCAGGTGGCTGTAGATCGGTTGGCGAGCAGATGCGCACATCCATGCCCATTTGCGTGCCGCCTACCAACAACGAACTGCCCATGTTGAAACTGGCGTCGCCCAGGTAGCAGAAGCTCAATTCGTGCAGTGGCTTTTCGCCGAACTCCTGCATGGTCAGCAAGTCGGCGAGGATCTGTGTGGGGTGCATCTCATCGGTCAGGCCGTTCCACACCGGCACCTTGGCGTAAAGCGCCAGCTCCTCAACCACGCTCTGGTGAAAGCCGCGGTACTCGATGCCGTCGTAGTAGCGGCCCAAAACGCGGGCGGTGTCCTTCAGCGATTCCTTGTGGCCGAGCTGCGAGCTACCGGCATCCAGATAGGTCACGTCTCCACCCTGGTCGTGCACCGCCACCTCGAAGGCGCAGCGGGTGCGCGTCGAGGGCTTCTCGAAAATCAGCACGATGTTTTTACCCGTAAGGCGCGGCTGCTCGTTACCCACCGCTTTCGAGCGTTTCAGTTCGGCGGCCAGGTCAAGCAGGTAGCGCACCTCATCGGGGGCGAAATCCTTCAACGCCAGCAGGCTACGGTTGTGCAGGTTAAAGCTCATGGGCTGCTCTCATAGGGGATAGAGGTCAAAGCGCGTCACGCTCAATCGGGCAACTCATGCAATGGCTACCACCGCGACCGCGGCCCAACTCCGAGCCGGGAATGCTGATCACCTCCACCCCGGCTTTGCGCAACAGGGTGTTGGTGTGGGTATTGCGGGCGTAGCCCATGACCACGCCCGGAGCCAGCGCCAGCAGGTTGTTGCCGTCGTCCCATTGCTCGCGCTCGGACTGCCAGGCGTCACCGCCGGTGGCGACCGAACGCAGCTTGGCCAGGCCCAGTGCTGCGGCCACAACTTCGAGGAAGGGTTGGCTTTCGCTGCGCACGTCCAGGCTGCCTTCACGCTCGCCCGGGCGCAGGCTGTGCACGCGGATCGCATCGACCATTTCGGGGAAGCAGGTCACCAGATCCACGTCACAGAAGGTAAACACCGTGTCCAGGTGCATTGCCCCGCGCGACTTGGGAATCTGCGCGGCCAGCACGTGGGTAGCTCCACCCTGAGCAAACAAGGCGCGGGCAAGCTGGCTGACGGCCTGCGGCGAGGTGCGCTCGCCCATGCCGATCAGCACCACGCCATTGCCCAGCGGCATCAGATCGCCGCCTTCCAGGGTCGCACCGCCATGATCGACATCGGGGTCGCCCCACCAGATTTTCGTCTTGCCAGCGAACAGCGGATGGAAGCGATAAACCGCTGCGGTCAACAGGGTTTCCTGCCGCCGGGCCGGCCAGTACATGGGGCACAGCACCACGCCGTCACCGATCCAGCAGCTGCTGTCGCGGCTGAACAGCGTGTTGGGCAGCGGCGGCAGGAGGAAGTCGCTCGCCGCGGCATAGCGGGCCAGCAGCCCTTCTGGCTCAAACGGCAGCTCGGCACGTGCCAGCCCGCCGATCAGGTGTTCAGCCAGGCGCATGGGCGGCAGCGCTTCTAGCCAGGGCCTTAGTTGCTGCGCCAACTCGCTATCGACAGTGCCCTGGGCGAGTTTGCGATCGAGCAGCCAGGTGCGCGCCTCTGGGTTAGCCATGCTGGTAGCCAGCAGGTCATGCAGCTCCAGCACTTCAACATCGCGGCTGAGCATGGCATTGGTGAAGGCGGCGTGATCATTGCGCGCCTGCTCGACCCAGAGCACGTCGTCGAACAGTAAATCGCGGCAATTGGCCGGCGTCAGGCGCTGCTGCGCCAGACCTGGGCGGCACACCAGTACACGGCGCAAGCGGCCAATTTCAGAGTGCAAACCTTGGGTCGTCATGGCATTGAATTCCTGTTCACAAATGCGCAGATGCGAAATGCAGAGCGCTTACAGCCCGAGCCGGCCCATCAGCAGCAGCGTGGCGGCTACGCCGGCCAGCACCACCAGTGCGGCCAGAATGGCCCACTCCCAAGGGGTAAACATGCGTTCCTGACGCTGGCGCTTGGCCCAGGCGTAGAGCACCACCCCAGGGACATACAACAGGGCACTGAGCAGCAAGTACTTGAAGCCGGCGGCGTACAGCAGCCATAAGCAGTAGACCGTGGCCAACGCAGCGATGGGCACGTCAGCACGCTGGATGGCCGCTTTAACGCCCTCACCGCGCCAGGCCAGCAACAGGCCGTAGGCCGCGCTGAACAGGTAGGGCAGCAAAATCATCGCCGTGGACAGCGAGATCAGCGCCAGATAGGACGCCTCGGAAAACAGTGTCAGAATCAGAAACAGCTGCACCATGCCGTTGGTGAGCCACAGCGCATTGGCCGGCACATGCTTGTCGTTGGTCTGCCCCAGCCACTTCGGCATCACGCCGCCGCCTGCCGGGCTGAACAGCGATTCTGCAGCCAGTAGCATCCAGGCCAGGAAGCCGCCGCCCACCGAGACAATCAGGCCGACGTAGATCAGTACCGCGCCCCAGGTGCCAACAGCGTCTTGCAGTACGCCCGCCATTGATGGGTTTTTCAGGCCGGCCAGGGTCGGCTGGCTGAATACCCCAAGCGACAGCAACGACACCGACATCAAGAGCAGCAAGCAGATCAGAAAGCCGATAACTGTGGCGCGCCCCACGTCCTCACGTTTGCGCGCCCGTGCCGAATACACGCTGGCGCCTTCAATGCCGATAAATACCCAGACCGTCACCAGCATGGTGCTCTTGACCTGATCAAGCACCGAGCCGAGGCTGGCATCGCCCCAGAAGTTCAGGCTGAAGGTTTCCACCTTGAAGGCCATGGCCACCAGCGCGATAAACAGCAGCAGCGGCACGATCTTGGCCAGCGTGACCACCGCATTCAGTACCGCAGCACCTTGAATACCGCGCAGCACCAGCAGGTGGATGACCCATAGCACGATGGACGCGCCCGCGATGGCAGCCGGCGAATTGCCGCTGCCGAACAGCGGAAAGAAGAAGCCCAGCGCACCGAACGCCGCCACCAGATAACCGACATTGCCGATCCAGGCGCTGACCCAGTAACCCCAGGCGGAGTTGAAGCCAACGTACTCACCCGACAACGCGCGGGCATAGGCGTAGACGCCGTTGTCGAGTTCGGGCTTGCGCAGCGAGAGCATCTGGTAGACCCGCACCAGCAGCAACATGCCGATGCCGGTAATGGTCCAGCCGATCAGAATGGCCCCAGCACCGGCGCCCGCCGCCATGTTTTGCGGCAGACCGAAGATGCCGCTGCCGATAATCGAGCCGACCACCAACGCCACCAGCAAGCTCAGGCCCAACTTGGGCGGAGCTTGCGTGGCTGGATTTTCTGTGACCGTTAACGCTGTTACTGGCGGTGTATGAGTGCTGTTCATACCACCCCGTCCACAACAGCCTGCACATGGCACAGCGCTTTGACCTTGGCCTGCAGGGTGCTGGCCATTTCCTGCGCCTCAGCCTGGGTGGTGCCATCGTGTAAATGCAGGGTGATGGTGCCGCTGGCACTCGGCTCGCCTGGAACCTTAATGGGCTCGCAAACGATGCTGAGCGCGGGTTCGTCGGGTTTGTGCGCGCTGGGTGCGAGTTCCTTGACGATGTAGCGATAAACGTCGGAGAGAGGCTGGGTCATAGCAAGTACCTTTGCAGAGGATTACCAGTCACGGCATGCGGCCGTGGGTTGGCCTTAATTCCATCCCCAGTTTGTGCGCCCCTCACTGCGCCGTCTGTTCGACAGCGCACGCAGAGGCTCTAGATGCTGTGTTTCAGGTGTTTGGCTGCAGCGCATCGAAGCCGGCGATCACATCGAAGAGTTCCTCGTCGATGCTGGCTTGGCGTAACTGATGAAAGCTGGCTTGCAGCGCTTGCAGCAGTTCACCGATGTTGCGGTCGGCGCGCTGCATGGCGGCGAGGCGGCTGGCGTTTTCACTGGCCAACGACTCGGCACTGGCGCGAAATAACGAGACAAACAGGTGCTCGCGAATAAAGGTCTGCAACGTCTGCGCAGGGTTGCCCAGCACCTCTGGCAGCTGCGCCGTGGGCCAGGTTTGACTGGCCAGCCCGCGCTGCCACGCGGTATCCAGCGGCAGCAAACGCTGACTCACCGGGCCGTAGCCGGATTCGCTGGGGCGGTTGTAGAACAGCAACAGCGTGGCACGTGGCATTGCACTCATCGCGGGATCGTCAGGCAGCTGAATCGTCAGCAGGATTTGCCCCACCAACTGGGTGATCAGCTCCACCGAGCCCGGCACCGCAAATGAACCTTCAAGGGCTATGCCTGCATCGACCAGGCGCGCCTGCACGCGCTCGCCAACTGCCCAGACTGTTACTGCCGTCTTGGCATCGGCGGCGGGCGGTAACCCCGCCAGCGCATGCTCAACCACCACCTCGTTAAAGCGCCCCACCAGCCCCTGGTCAGAGCCAAATACGATGGCATGCACCACCGCGTCATCGCCGGTTGTGTTGGGCGCCTGCCGCTGTGCGCCATGTGGATCAACGGCGCGCAGGCTCACAGCAAGGCCGAGCTCGACCGTGCGGGCGTAGTCCGCGAGCGCCGCCACCGACTGCTCATACTGACCGATGGCCGACGCCGCCGAGGCCTTCATGGTGCGCACCACGGACTTAAGATCCCCGGCGCTGCCGATCTGCCGCCGTAATGCAGTCAGGGTGGTGGTCATTGGCTTGCTGTGACAGCGCGGTTGGTGACCGTGCCGTCGCTGCTGGAAAAGCCCGCAAGCGCCTGACGGGCCGCAGCGCTGACCTGCTCACGGTCGGCGTCGGTCAATTTATCGACACCGCTCAGGCGCGTGCGCAGCTCATCGGGTAATGCATGGGCGGCATCCTCAACCGCCTGCTGAGCCGCCGCCATCTGCTCAAGCGGTACCGCGTCGAACAGCTTGGTATTCAGTGTGAGCAGAATGGCGATCTGCGCAGGCACCGAGACCGGCGAGAATTCGCCCTGGCCCAGGCAGGCACGGATGCGTTTGCCGTGTTCGATGGATTGCCGCGTGTCTTCATCCAGCCGGGCACCGAAGCGGGCGAAAGTCTCCAGCTCCTCGAACTGCGCGTAAGCCAGCTTGAGGTCGCCGGCCACCGCGCGATAAGCCGCGCGCTGCGCCTTGCCGCCAACCCGCGAGACTGATTGGCCAACGTCGATGGCCGGCAGCACGCCCAACTCAAACAGTGATGGCGACAGCACGATCTGCCCGTCGGTGATGGAAATCAGGTTGGTCGGGATATAGGCCGAGATGTTCTGCGCCTCGGTCTCGATGATCGGCAGTGCGGTCATCGAACCGCCACCGCGCGCGTCGTTGAGGTGGGTGGCGCGCTCCAGCATGCGCGAATGGATGTAGAAGATGTCGCCCGGAAAGGCCTCGCGCCCCGGCGGACGACGCAGCAGCAGCGACAGCTCGCGGTAAGCCCGCGCATGGTGGGTAAGGTCGTCGTAAACAATCAGCACATCGCGGCCGGCCTCCATAAAGTGCTCGGCGATGCTGGTGGCGGCGTACGGCGCGATGTAGGACAGCCCCGGCGCTTCGTTGCCTTCGGCCACCACCACTATTGTGTAGGCCAATGCGCCCTTGGCGCGCAGGTTCGCCACCGCATTGGCCACCGCCGACGCGCGCTGGCCGATGGCGCAGTAAACGCAGAGCACATTCTTGTCGCGCTGGTTGTAGATGGCGTCCAGGGCAATGGCGGTCTTGCCGGTCTGGCGGTCACCGAGGATCAATTCACGCTGACCGCGGCCAATGGGGATCAGCGCATCAAGCACCTTGAGCCCAGTCTGTAATGGCTCGGTTACCGGTGCGCGGTCCATGATCGGCGCGGCCTGGCGCTCGATGGGCAGGCGCTGTTCGGTCCGCACAGGGCCGAGGCCATCCAGCGCTCGCCCCAGCGGGTCGATCACCCGGCCGAGCAACGCATCGCCGACGCCAACGTCCATCACCCGGCCGCTGCGCTGCACCTCCTGACCGGCATGCAGGTGCGCGTAGTCACCGAGCAACACCACGTCGACGCCGTCCTCATCGAGGTTAAAGGTGATACCCGACAAGCCGCCGGGAAACACCAGCAGCTCCTCGAAGCCGACATTCTGCAAGCCGTTAATCCGCGCGATGCCGGTGGAAACGCTGACGATGGACCCCACCTCGCGCGGCAGCAGTTGCGCGCTGAAGATTTGCACGCACTGCTGAATACCGGCGAACGCACCGGCATAAACACTGCGCAGGCTGTTGTCGGGGCTGGCCGTGGTCATGCGGCCCCCGCTTCAGCGGGGTGTTCGTTCAACGTGGCGGACACGCTTGTCAGGTAGTCGGCAATGCTCCAGGCCAGCTTCTGCCCTTGCGCGCTGAGTTCGATGCCGCTGACCACGTCGGGCGCGGTCTCGACCTTGAGCGCAATCGCCTGGCCAAAGGTTTTATCCAACGCGGCCTGAATCGCCGCCAACTGCTCGGCGGGCAAGTCAAAGGCGCTGCGCAGCAAGGCCGGAGCCTCGGCGGAGGTGGCCTTGAGCGCCGCGCTCAAGGCAGCCAACGTCGCGTCATCGACGGCCTGCAAACGCTGGATAAACACCGCGCAGGCGCGTTGCTCCAGGCTGACGTCGGCCAGATCACGCATCACCCGCCGGGCGATCTCGAACACCTGCTGTTGCGTCTGCCGGACGATCTCACCATGCAGCGCCTGGGTGTCGGCCTGCAGTGTTTTCGCCCGCGCCGCACTCGCCGCCTCGGCCGTTTTGCGCGCCTCCGCCAGCAAGCGCTCACGTTCAGTATTGGCGGCCTCGGTGGCCTTGTTCAGCAAGCCGGCGCGCTGTTCATCGAAGGCCTGATTCTTCTCTTCAAACTCGCTCTGCTGCGCATGCGCCTTGGCTTTGGTCGCGGCGGCGTCGGCCAGTTCGGCGGCGATTTTCGCTTCGCGCGCGGCAATCGCGTCGAGCACCGGCTGATAGAGGAAGCGCTTCATCAGGTAAACCAAAATGATGAAGTTGAGCAGCTGTGCGCCGACGGTAAACCAGTCGATAAGCACGGTCTATTTGCCTGCCGCCAGGGCGGCTGCAGCCACCGCCGCATTCCAGAACGGATTGGCGAAGATCAGGATCATCGACACCACAAAACAGTAGATCGCCGTCGACTCGATCATCGCCAGGCCGACGAACAAGGTGCGGGTGATAGTGGCCGATGCATCCGGCTGCTGGGCCAATGCACTGAGCGCAACAGAGACCGCTTTGCCCTCGGCCAGCGCTGGGCCCATGGTGCCGAAGCCTGTGGTCAGGCCAGCCATAACGATGGAAGCGATGGCGATCCAGGTGAGAGCGTCCATAAGGTATGCCTTTGGGTAGATGGATAAAACGTTGCACCACGACTCAGGCCGCAGACTGTTTGCTGGTTCGGCTGCTGGTGGCCGCAGCGATGTATACCGCCGCCAGGATGGTGAAGATGTAGGCCTGCACCATGCCGGTCAGCAGGCCCAGCAGGGTCATCACAATGGGGAACACGAAAGGCGTAATCGATAACAGGATGGCGATGATCATCGCGCCGCTCATCATGTTGCCAAACAGCCGCACCGCCAGTGCCAAGGTGCGCGAGACTTCGCTGATCAGGTTGAACGGCAGCATGATCGGTGTGGGCTGCACGTAGGATTTCAGGTAAGCCTTGAGCCCCTCGCCAGAAATGCCAAACAGCGGCACCGCCACCAGTACGCACAGGGCCAACGCCGTGGTGGTCGATAGCGACGCGGTCGGCGGTTCGTAACCGGGAATCACCGTGGCCAGCGCCGCAGCGGCGACAAACAGAAACAGCGTGCCGAGAAAGCCTACATAGCGACGTGGGTTTTGCAGGCCGACATCCTTGATCTGGCCCATGATCGCCGTCACCACGATTTCCAACAGGTTTTGCCAGCGCGAACGCTGATGGCCGGTGGCGAGCCGCCGGGTGATTAGTGCCGCGCCCAGCACCAGCACAGCCATCAGCGCCCAGGTGAACACAATGGTGGCGTTCAGCTTGATAAAGCCGTATTCCCAGAAAACCCACTCATCGGGAGTCAAGCGCATGGCGGTTCTCCAGCGGCTGGCAGGGCGACTGTTGCCACCGCAGCAGGACGGGGCCGGGTTGTACGCATGACAATGGCCCGCGCCAACACAAAACCCAGCAGGCAGAAGCCCAGCCGCAACGGCTGCCCTGCCCCCACGGCATAAAAACCGGCCAGCACGATGGCGCTGCGCAACACCAGGCTGCCGATGAACCAGCGTGCCGGTGTAGGCGAAACCGCGCCACGACGCACCGTCCACCACAGGCCGCCGAAGAAGATCGTGCCCAGTGTGACACCCACCAGTAACGCGCCAACCCAGGTCAGGGCCAGGTTGGGGAAGTCAGTCATCGTCATCCTCCTGTTCGGTGTGCATCGCGCGGTCTTCCTGGGAGACCCAATGCCAGGCGTTCAGACAGCCGATGGTCAGCCCCGCCATCAACAGCGCCAGCGTCCAGGAGCGGCCACCGGGATAGTGCTGGTCGAGCCACAGGCCGAGCACCGCACCCAGCAGGGTCGGCACCGTGACGGACCAGCCAATCAAACCCATCATGCCGAGGCCGAACCAGACGCCAGGCGCGCCATTGCGCTTGGCCTTGAGCTTGCGCGCCGCCTTGGCACCGACCTGTTCAGCCAGGCTGGGGGTGGCCGGCGGTGTGCGTTTGGGTGCCTGCTTCATGAGGAACGCTCGCGCAGCGAGGCAAAGCGCCGCATAAAGCCCGTTTCGAGTTTGGCCATCGCGGCGCGCACGGCTTGCTCCCGCTCATTCAGGGTAAGGAATTCCTGCTCGACCGCATCACGCAGATGCGCCAGGTCCGTACCGCGCAACGCATGACGCACGGAAATCAGCACATTCGGGCCAGTCTTAACCAGCACGCCTTCATCCAATGCGAGGAACACCTCGCCCTGCGCCTTACTCTCGAAACTCAAGATGCCGGGCACTAGGGACGCCACGCAGTCGAGGCGCTGCGGCAGCAGGCCGAACGCGCCTTGCGCGGTCTCGACCACTATGCGCGACACCTGTTTCTCCTCGGCGAACACCGCAAACGGCAGCAACACCTTAAGCGTCATCAACGGCATGCGCCTGCTCCTCGCTGAGTTCGGGCTTCGCTGCGGGTTTTGCTTTGGCTTCGGCCTCGGGTTTTGCCTCAGGCTTGGACTGGCCGCTCGACTTGGCCTTGGCCGTGGCTTCATCCACCGCGCCGATCATGTACAGCGCGCTTTCGGGCAGGTCCTTGAATTCATCGGCGAGGATGCGTTCGCAGCCATCCAGCGCATCGGCCAGGCTGACCAGCTTGCCACTCATATTGGTGAACTGTTCCGTGGTGAAAAACGGCTGAGTGAGAAAGCGCTCCAAGCGCCGCGCGCGCGCCACCACCTTGCGGTCGTCAGGCGACAACTGCTCCAGGCCGAGCATGGCGATGATGTCTTTCAGTTCGGCGTACTGCGCCAGCGTGCGGCGAATGGCCTGCGCCAGCCGGTAGTGGCGTTCTCCGACAATGCCCGGCGTGATCATCTTCGAGCTGGATTGCAGCGGGTCGATGGCCGGGAATAAACCCTCGCTGGCGCGCTTGCGCGACAACACGATGGACGCCGACAGGTGGGAGAAGGTGTGCACCGCCGCCGGGTCGGTGAAATCGTCCGCCGGTACATACACCGCCTGGATCGAGGTGATCGCGCCGCTGTCGGTGTTGGCGATGCGCTCTTCCAGCGACGCCAGTTCGGTGCCCATGGTCGGTTGATAACCCAGGCGCGACGGCATCCGCCCCATCAACCCGGAAACTTCCGAGCCGGCCTGGATAAAGCGGAAAATATTGTCGATCAGCAGCAGCACATCGCGGTGCTCGTCGTCGCGAAAATACTCGGCCATGGTCAGCGCCGCATAGCCAACGCGAAAGCGCGCGCCAGGCGGCTCGTTCATCTGCGCAAAGATCATCACCATATTGGGCAGCACGCCGGCGGCCTGCATCTCGCGGTACAACTCTTCGCCTTCGCGCGAGCGCTCGCCGATGCCGCAAAAGATGCTCACGCCTTGCTGATGGCCGACCATGTTGTGGATCATCTCGGTCAGCAGCACCGTCTTGCCGACGCCGGCACCGCCAAACAGCCCGGCCTTGCCACCGCGCTCCAATGGGGTGAGCACGTCGATGGCTTTGATGCCGGTTTCGAATATTTCTGACTTAGTTGAGCGGCGCACCAGCGGTGGCGGCTGGCTGTGCACCGAGCGCCACTGCACGCCCTCAAGCGCCGGTTCACGGTCGATGGTGTTGCCGAAAACGTCGAACATGCGCGAGAGAATTGGCTTGCCGACCGGTGCCAGCAATGGCCCGCCGGTGTTCTGCACCGGCATGCCGCGCGCCAGCCCTTGAGTGGGCGTCAGGGCGATGCCACGTACGTGATGGGCATCGTGCTGAGCCAGCACCTCAATCGCCACCCGCCCGCCTTCGCCAGCCCGCAGCAAGGTATGCACAGCCGGCAGCACAGTATCGAAGCGCATGTCGATGACACTGCCGCGAACTGCCACAACGCTGCCAACATGGGCCGCAGTCGCTGGCGTTACCACTCGGCTTATCGTCAACCGGACACCTCAGCACGTCTGCGGGTTAGGAGTACGGTCGCGCTGCTTAGATATGCAGCAAACCGTGATCCCTTCAGCGTGCCTACAACTCGCGCAAATCACAGTGCGCTAGCGAACACAAGGCCTGGCCAGCGTGAGCCAGACCATACGCACAAGACCGTTATCTGGGGACAAACGACCGGTTAATACAATTGCTCCTACAGGTGCAAACGGCTACGCCTAAGGCTTTATATAGCGCTGCACAATCCGCGCATAACTGCCATCCACCAACAGCTCGCGCAGTGCATCGGCATAGGCCTGGACAAAGTCGGGGGCGGTCGAGCGCTTGCTGAAGGCCACCTCAGCTGCCGCACTGGACACCACCACAGCCGTGGGTTTGATCCGCTCGCTGAGGCCCAGTTGCTGGATTTCGTAGGCGCCAGTGTTTTCGTCAGCAATCACGCCATCGATACGGCCCTTGCCGACCATGCGCCAGAGGTTGCTGCGATTGGCCACCAACGCCACCCGCGCGGCAAACACCGGATCACTCATCAACTGCTCGTAGTCTGCGCCGTAGGCCACGTTGATCTGCGCACCCAAGCGAAAGTCGCTGTGCTGCAGTTCCAGCAGCTGCGTGACGGGCCAGCGCTGCAACGCAGGGGCATGCATAAACAGAATATTGCGCGAAGGCGGCAGCACCGGGCCGGAGAAATGCGCATAGACCTCGCGTTCTGGCCGGCGGAAGGCACCGGGTAGAATGTCCAGCCGGCCCAGCTCAAGCTCCTTGAGCGCCCGCGCCCAGGGCAACTTACGCAGTTTGGTTTGGCAGCCCAGGCGCGCCAGCGCCGCGCGATTGATTTCAACGTCGATACCGACCACCGCGCCATCCGCCGTCTGCATGCTAAACGGCGGATCATCATCCCAACGCAGCGTCTTCTCGCAGGCAGCTGCCGCCAGGCCCGGCCAACAAGCCAGCAGCAACAGGGCAAGCAATAAGCGGCGGCGCGATAGTGGCGAGCGGCGTACATCGACTGCAATCAAGATCATCTCTCACGCGGGCTCGACGGGATGTGGCCTGAGTCTAGCAGCAGAGTCCCGCGTGCCAGCAAACCATATAACCGTATAAGCACGGCGTTTGTCGTGGAAAAGGTAGGGGTCGCATAGATTGGCGCGAGCTCGAGCAACGCTTATGACACGCCCCACAATTTGACCCAGCGTCAGTCAGCAACCATGGTTGTTAGGGCCATGACCTGAATCGCGGAGAATCATCCGATGCAAACCCTAGCCACCGCGTTTGCTGTTTTAACCCTGCTGCTTAGCCTGCCCGCCCATGCGGCGGACATTGATGTGGAGAACCAGTCGTCCTGGGAGATCCACGAGATCTATTTCTCACCCAGTGACGAGGAGAACTGGGGGGAAGATCACCTTGGCGAACACGTGCTGGAGTCCGGCATGACGCTGTCGCTAACGGGCGTCACCCCAGGTGAGTGGGACATCCGCCTGGTCGATGAAGACGAGGATGTGTGCGTACTGCAGGGCGTTACGGTGAGCGCTTCGGAAACCTGGCTGATCGAAGACGATGACCTGGTGGACTGCCAGGCAGCGACCGAAGAATAGCCACCACTAGCCTTCGACCACGCTCCACTGCTTGCTCAGGCGCTTATCCGATACCGGCAGTTTGGTGCCCAGCTGCTGGGCGAACAGCGACACGCGGTATTCCTCCAGCAGCCAGCGGTACAGCACCAGCTGCGGGTCGCGTTTGCCTTCCTGGCTGTGTTTGCCCAGGCGCGCCTGGTACTGCTCCCAATAGCCCGCCAGCTCGCCGCTCCAGACGCGGTCGCGCTGCACCTGGCCGGCGATCTTGTCCAGGCGTTGCTCAATGGCCTTGAGGTAACGCGGCACTTCCTTCAGCCACTGCACTGGGGTTTCGCGAACGAAACCGGGATAGACCAGATTGCTCAGCTGCAGCTTGATGTCGTTGAGCGCCATGGCCTGGGCCAGGTCGATCTTGCCTTTAAAGCGCTTCTGCAGACCGTGCCACAACTTGAGTATTTCCAGGGTCAGCTTGGCCAGCCGCTCGGCCTCGCCGGTCCAGTCGCCGCGCTTGCGCTCGGCCAGGGCCGCCAGGCCGGCGCCATCGCGCGGTAGCGGCTCGCTGCCTTCAAGGATGCAGCTGTCGAGGCTGGCCAGCAGAATATCTTCGACCAGGGCATCAACCCGGCCCAGCTCGCGATAGAGCAGCGCCAACTCGGTCAGCCCCGGTAATTTGCCGCGCAGCCATTTACCTTGATCGGCCAGTTGTTGCAGCAGCAAACGCTGCAGCGCCCGGCGATGCTGAAACTCGGCTTCGGCCAGAGTCGGGAAGCGCCCTTCTTTGACCACGCCCGCCTCTTCCACCAGCGCCGGGTAAACCGTCATGGACAGGCCGGCGACCTGCTGCTGGGTCTTCGCCGCCACTTCGCTAAAGGCCTTGGCCTCCACCGGCTGCTGGCTCTTGGCGGTTTTCGGCAAAGCCAGGCCTGCCTGGGTCGCCTCGCTGAAACGCGCGGTCAACTCGGCCAGATCGCGGCCTTCGCCCAGGAGTTTGCCCTGGTTGTCGACCACTTCGATATTCATCCGTAGATGGCTTTCGATCTGGGACGCAGACTCAGTCCAAGCCTCCTCGCTGACCCGCGTACCGGTCATACGCGTCAACTCGCGCCCCAGGGCTTCGGGCAAGCTGCCGTCGGCAAAGCTGATCTTGCCCAGCGCAGCGCCAACAAAATCCGGCACTGGCACAAAGTTCTTGCGTAGCGCCTTGGGCAGGCCGCGCACCAGAGCCATGCATTTGGCCTCCAGCAGGCCCGGCACCAGCCACTCCAGACGCTCGGGCGGCAGTTGTGGCAACAGCGGCGCGGGTACGCGCAGGGTGACGCCATCACGCGGGTGATTGGGCTCAAAGTGATAACTCAGCGGCAGGGTCAGTTCGCCTAGGCGCAGGCTGTCCGGGTACTGCGCGGCGGTAACTTCCTTGGCATCCCGGGCGAGCACGTCCTCTTCGCGCATGATCAGCAGCTGTGGATTCTTTGTGCTTTCGCTCTTGTACCAACTGTCGAAGGTCGCGCTCTGGCAAATCTCCGCCGGCAGGCGCGCCTCGTAGTAGGCGAACAGGGTTTCATCGTCGGCCAGAATGTCACGGCGGCGCGCCTTGGCTTCCAGCTCGTCGAGCTTTTCCAGCAGCTGGCGATTGGCGGTCAGGCATTTGGCGCGCGAATTGATCTCGCCACCGACCAGGCCTTCACGGATAAACAGCTCGCGGCAGACCACCGGCTCGATAGGGCCGAAATGCACCGGACGGCGGCCGACCACGATCAGGCCGTAGAGGCTGATCTGCTCGAAGGCCACCACCTGGCCGCGCTTCTTCTCCCAGTGCGGCTCCAGGTGGTTTTTCTTGATCAGGTGGCCAGCCAGCGGCTCGATCCAGTCCGGCTCGATCTTGGCCACCATGCGCGCAAACAGCTTGGTGGTTTCCACCAGTTCGGCGGCCATCAGCCACGTGGGTTTCTTACGACCGATGACAGAGGACGGGTGCACCCAGAAGCGCCGCTGCCGCGCGCCGAGGTAGTCGCCATCTTCGGTCTTCTGGCCGATCTGGCTGAGCAGGCCGGCGAGAATCGCCTTGTGCACGGCGGCGTAGCCTTTGGCGCGCTGCGCGGCCTGATCTTTTTCGACCAGTTCCTTTTCTTTCAGCGCGGCGGAGAGCTGTGGTTCGGCATTCCGACGGTCCCCGGCTATCGCGGGCTGGCCTGCAGATTGCTGATCGCGGCCAAGGCCGCTCCTACCCTGACCTCGACCACCTTCAGAGAGCTGTAGGTCGCGGGTAATCAGCACCAGCTGGCGGTGCGCATCGCGCCACTCACGCAACCTGAGGTAGTTGAGGAAGTTCTTGCGGCACCAACTGCGCAACGCACTGGAACCCAGGGCCTGGCGCTGTTCTTCAAAGCCGCGCCATAGGTTGATCAGCGCGGCGAAGTCGGAATCCACGTCCTTCCACTGCGCGTGAGCCTGGTCGGCGGCCTGTTGGCGGTCGGACGGGCGCTCGCGCACATCCTGCACCGACAGGGCACTGGCGATAATCAGAATTTCTTCCAGGCTGCCCTGCTTGGCGCCTTCCAGCACCATACGGCCCAAACGTGGGTCCACCGGCAGGCGCGCCAGCTGACGCCCCAACGGCGTCAGTTGGCCCTCGCGATTAACCGCCGACAGTTCCTGCAGCAGGTTGAAGCCATCGCTGATGGCCTTGCCATCCGGCGGCTCGATAAAGGGGAACGCCTCGATCTCGCCGAGGCGCAGATGGAGCATCTGCAGAATTACCGCCGCGAGGTTAGTGCGCAAAATCTCCGGATCGGTAAAGGCCGGCCGGCCGATGAAGTCCTCTTCACTGAACAGACGAATACAGATACCCGGCTCAACCCGCCCGCAACGGCCTTTACGCTGATTGGCACTGGCCTGGCTGATAGCCTCAATCGGCAGGCGCTGCACCTTGGCGCGGTAGCTGTAGCGGCTGATGCGCGCCGTACCGCTGTCAATCACATAGCGAATGCCCGGCACGGTCAGCGAAGTTTCCGCGACGTTGGTGGCCAGGACAATCTTGCGCGCGCCCATGGGCGCAAAAATCTTCTGCTGCTCGGCCGGGGTCAGCCGCGCATACAGCGGCAGCACTTCGGTCAGGCGCAGGTTGGCCTTGCGCAACACCTCCGCGGCGTCGCGAATCTCGCGCTCACCAGGCAGGAACACCAGCACATCGCCGGGGCGTTTGCCCTCAGCCTTCTCGAAGGCGCTGATCTCATCCAGGGTGGCGAGAAGCGCCTGGTCGACGGAGAGGTCTTCCTCGACCCGGTTGCCGTCTTCGTCCTGCTCAGCCGTCAGCGGCCGGTACCAGGTGTCCACCGGGAAGGTGCGCCCGGACACCTCGACAATCGGCGCACCATCGAAATGCGCGGAGAAGCGCTGCAGGTCGATGGTCGCCGAGGTGATGATCAGTTTGAGATCAGGCCGGCGCACCAGCAGGGTTTTCAGAAAGCCCAGCAGAAAGTCGATATTCAGGCTGCGTTCGTGGGCTTCGTCGACGATGATCGTGTCGTACTTTTCCAGGTAGCGGTCGTGCTGAGTTTCCGCCAGCAGGATGCCGTCGGTCATCAGTTTGATCAGGCTGCGCTCGTTGCTCTGGTCCTCGAAACGCACCTGATAGCCGACCAGCTCGCCCAGCGGTGTACCAATTTCCTCCGCCACCCGAGTAGCCACGCTACGTGCCGCCAGACGCCGGGGCTGGGTGTGGCCGATCAAACCGTGCACGCCACGGCCCAGCTCCAGGCAGATTTTCGGCAGCTGGGTGGTCTTACCCGAACCGGTTTCCCCGGCGATCACCACCACCTGATGTTTGCTGATGGCGGCCTTGATCTCGTCGCGCTTGGCGGCAATCGGCAAGGAGTCGTCGTAACGCATCGGCGGCACGCTCAGCCGGCGTGCCTCAACCTTGGCGCGGGACGCCTCGAAGCGCTCCAGCCACTGCGCAAGCCGGGCCTCGTCCACCGGCGCCTGCTTGCGCAACTCATGCAACTGGCGGCGCAGACGATGACGGTCGCCCAGCAGGGTCTGGTCGAGGTTTTTCAGCAGGTGGTCAACGGCGGGCGTGGCGTCGGTCATCGGGTAATCGCGGGATGGGGTCAAGGGGAAGAGCAGGAAGGCGGCGATTGTCGCATTTTTGCCTAGGGGAAAACGATCAAAGGGCAGAAAGCAAAAAGCCCATCGGCGATGGGCTTTTTTAGAGGGGCATGGAGCCTAGAGCGCTGACACGTCGTCAGCCTGCAGACCCTTCTGCCCCTGGGTTACCCTGTACTCGACCTTCTGCCCTTCGAGCAGAGTGCGATGGCCTTCGCCACGGATGGCTCGGAAGTGCACGAATACATCCGCGCCGCTCTCGCGCTGAATAAAGCCATAACCCTTGGAATCATTGAACCACTTGACGGTGCCTGTCTCGCGCTCAGCCATTATCTGTGTCTCCAGCATGCAGTTTTTATTGTTTGGCGCAGCCTGCAGGCGAGTGCCCGGCCATCACCGAAGGCCGAGTATAAAACAGCGTTTATGACTGAAAAGCACTTTTTACAGAAAGGCTGCAGGCCATACAGGACAAGCTATGCAGCGATATTCGCGGAGCACAAAGACCGACGTAGGATGGGTTAGCCGCGCAGCGGCGTAACCCATCACAAACGCCAGAACAGCATGGGTGTCATGAGGGACATCCATGTCCCTCACCCTGCGGGCAGCTAAAGCTGTGCAATACGGCGTCCTACCGTATTGCCGCTACGCTCAACCCATCCTACGTCGATGGTGACAAGCTTGTTTGGTCGCGCTCAGACCACATCACGCCACCGGTGGCCCAGTCGCCCTTTTTCACTTCCTCGAAAATCACATCAACCGCGCTGGCATCGCAGCCAAGCACTTTGGTTGAAGCATCAGTCAGGGCTTTGGCGTACTCGCGTTTGATCTCGTTGGAACGGCCTTCAAATATTTTGACCAGAATGGTGGGCATCTAATAATCCTCAAAACAGGGGAAACAGGACTGCTTAGATCGGTCACGGCGATCCGCTTGGCGCAATTGCGCGCGGGCATTATGGCGTGAGTTGCGGTTTTTGGCTTGCCACAGGTGATCATGTAAAAGCGACGTTGATCGCGGGCATGGCCCTACTACAGGGGGGATCTGTCCTCGCCCGGCCCGAAAAACAAAACCCCGCCAATCAGCGGGGTTCTGTCAGTCAGGCGCCAGGCTTATTCCGCCTGCGCCACCAGCACATCATTCTGGTTACGGCTCCACTGCGGCAGCAGCGTACCAATCAACATACCGGCCATGCTGAACAGCAGGCCCGCCAACTGTGGCGGCCAGAAGGCGGCTTCGCTCCAGGTGTATTCCAGGTAGATCCACGACACCAGACCAAAGGCGATGGCCACCAACGCGCCCTGGGTGGTCGCGCGCTTCCAGAACAGCCCGGCAAACAACGGCACCACGGCCGCCACCAGGGTCACCTTGTAGGCGTTGCCGACCATCTCGTAGATGCTCGCATCCGAATACAGGGCAAAGCTCAGGGTGGCAACGGCGCAGACCACGATGGTGACGCGCATCAGCAGCAGGAACTGCTTGTCGTTAAGCACCGGCAAAAAGCGCTTGAGCACGTTCTCGGTCAGGGTTACCGACGGCGCCAGCAGGGTGCCGGAGGCGGTGGACATGATCGCCGAGAGTAGCGCGCCGAAGAACATGATCTGGGCGAACAGCGGGGTCTTTTCCAGGATCATCAGCGGCAGAATCATCTGCGAGTCTTCGGCCAGCCACTTCTCGACCAGCGCCGGGTCGATCATCGAGGCGGCGTACACCAGAAACACCGGCAGCATGCAGAAGCCGAGGTAGAACACCGCACCAGTCATTGAGGCGCGGGCGGCGATGTTCTCGCTCTTGGCCGACATCACGCGCTGGTACACGTCCTGCTGCGGGATAGAGCCGAGCATCATGGTCACTGCCGCGCCGATAAAGGCGACGATATCCTTGGGCTCGAAGGCGTGCATAAAGGTGAACTTGCCTTCGCTGGCCGCCTTGTTGATCACCAGGTCGGCGCCGCCGGCCATGTCGCTGAACAGCCAGACCAGGTACACCAGGCCGACAACAATGATGATCATCTGGAAGAAGTCGGTCAGGGCAATCGACCACATGCCGCCGAACAGGGTGTACAGCAGCACGATAAAGGTGCCGAGGAACATGCCCTGGGTGGTGCTGATGCTGCCGTCGGAGATGACGTTGAACACCAGGCCCAGCGCAATCAGCTGCGCGGCGATCCAGCCCAGGTAGGACATGACGATGACCAGGCTGATGATCAGTTCGACCTGCGGGCCGAAGCGCTTCTTGAAGTAGTCGCCGATGGTCAGCAGGTTCATCCGGTACAGCGGCCGGGCGATGATCAGGCCGACCAGGAACAGGCAACCAAAGGAGCCAAACGGGTCTTCTACGATGCCGGCAAAGCCTTCTTCGAGGAAGGTGGCGGGGATGCCCAGCACGGCCTCTGAGCCAAACCAGGTGGCGAACACCATGGCGGCGACAATGGGGAAGCCCATGCTGCGACCACCGGAGGCGAAATCGCGGGTGCTGTGCACCCGGGTGGAGGCGTAGAAACCGATGGCGACAGTCACCAGCAAATAGAGCGCAACGAACCAGATCAGCATGCTTTCCCGTTCCACAGACGTCAGCCCACCGCATGCATGACCCGCGCAAACTGCGCAGGACGGATCGATGGGCTACAGGTTTTTGTTATGACCATTTTTGACAGGTAACTGCACGTGCCCGTTCATGGTCGCGCAGTCTGGCAAATACGTAAAATATGTCAAACAAAAACGACGAAACGTAAGCAGATAATTCACTAAACCGGCCTGCACACCCATGTAACAGACTGTAATCGCTGCATAACCTGTTCAAACCCAGCTGCAGGTAGTTGCATATTTTTGACAGCCAGCCAGCAAACGGTCTAACCGAAAGGCATAAAAAAGCCAGACCCTAAGGTCTGGCTTCTGCACATCATCAACCGCCGGTTCAGGCTGGCTTTGACTCCGCTTCCTTGACCCGGAACCAGGCTGCATACAGCGCCGGCAGGAACAGCAACGTCAGCGCGGTGGCCACGATCAGGCCGCCCATGATGGCCACGGCCATCGGCCCGAAGAACACGCTGCGCGACAGCGGAATCATCGCCAGTACCGCCGCCAGAGCGGTTAGCACGATGGGCCGGAAGCGCCGCACGGTGGCTTCGATAATCGCGTGCCAGCGATCCATACCGGCAGCGATGTCCTGCTCGATCTGGTCGACCAGAATCACCGAGTTACGCATGATCATCCCCGACAGGGCGATGGTGCCGAGCATGGCGACGAAGCCGAACGGCTGGCGGAAGATCAGCAGGAACAGCGTCACGCCGATCAGCCCCAGCGGCGCGGTGAGGAACACCATGGCCGAGCGCGAGAAGCTCTTGAGCTGCAGCATCAGCAGGGTCAGCACCACCACGATAAACAGCGGGATACCGGCATTGACCGACTTCTGCCCACGGCTGGAGTCTTCCACGGTGCCGC
Organism: Pseudomonas sp.; assembly: GCF_030684895.1. GTDB lineage: Bacteria > Pseudomonadota > Gammaproteobacteria > Pseudomonadales > Pseudomonadaceae > Aquipseudomonas. The sequence goes on from NZ_JAUXXP010000059.1 coordinate 44,977, forward strand.
CGACGTCCAGCTGGTAGCCGTCTGGCAGTTGTGCACGCACCGGTTCAAGAGTCGGCAGGATCTGCTTGACCAGGCTGGCCGGCTGCTCCTTGCCATACACGTCGGCGCGCACGGTGACCGTCGGCAGGCGGTTACGGTGCCAGATGATGCCTTCCTCAAAACCGTATTCCAGGGTAGCAATCTGCGACAGCGGCACACTGCGGCCATTGTCGGTCGGCACCGCCAGGCTTGGCAGCAGGCCGAGCTCCTGACGCTCACTCAGGGTGCCGCGCAGAAGGATTTCGATCAGCTCGTTGCCTTCGCGGTACTGGCTGACTGGCGAGCCAGTCAGCGAGCTTTGCAGGAAGCGCGACAGGTCAGCGGTGCTCACGCCCAGGGCGCGAGCGCGCTCCTGGTCGATGTTCAGGCGCACCACCTTGCTCGGCTCTTCCCAGTCCAAGTGCACGTTCGCCACATGGGGGTTCTCGCGCACCTTGCCAGCGACCTGACGGGCCAGCTGACGCACCTCGTCGATATGCTCACCGGAAACGCGAAACTGCACCGGGTAACCCACGGGCGGGCCGTTCTCCAGGCGCGAGATGCGCGTACGCAGGGTCGGGAACTCTTCACGCAGCACGTCGATCAGCCAGGTGCGGATTTTTTCGCGTTCTTCAATGCTTTTTGCCAACACCACAAACTGGGCAAAACTGGCAGCCGGCAGTTGCTGGTCCAGCGGCAGGTAGAAGCGCGGCGAGCCGGTGCCAACGTAGGCGACGAAGTTGTCGATGCCTTCATGGCCGCTAAGCAACTGCTCCAGACGCTTGGCCTGCTCCTCGGTGGCGGCCAGGGAGGCGCCTTCGCTGAGTTTGAGGTCGACCATCAGCTCCAGACGGCCGGACGCCGGGAAGAACTGCTGCGGCACAAAGCGGAACAGCACGATCGAGCCAACAAACAGCGCAATAGTCAACACGATCACGGTTTTACGCCGACGCACGCACCACTCCACCGCCGTACGCACGCGGCGGTAGAACGGCGTGCCGTAGGGGTCATGGCCGTCAGCGCTGCCGCCGTGTTTGGCCGCGTGCAGCTTGGCCAGGTCCGGCAGTAGCTTGGCGCCGAGGTACGGCACAAACACCACGGCGGCGATCCACGACACCAGCAGGGCAATCGCCACTACCTGGAAGATCGAGCGGGTGTATTCGCCAGTGCCGGACTGCGCGGTGGCAATCGGCAGAAAGCCGGCAGCAGTGATCAACGTGCCGGTGAGCATCGGGAAGGCGGTGCTGGTCCAGGCATAACTGGCCGCTTTGATACGGTCGTAGCCCTGCTCCATCTTGATCGCCATCATTTCAACGGCAATGATCGCGTCATCCACCATCAGGCCCAGCGCCAGCACCAGCGCGCCAAGGGAAATCTTATGCAGGCCGATGCCCAGGTAGTACATGGCGGCAAAGGTCATCGCCAGCACCAGCGGAATCGACAGCGCGACCACCAGGCCGGTGCGCAGGCCGAGGGAGAAGAAGCTCACCAGCAGCACGATGATCACCGCTTCGGTGAGCACGCGAACGAACTCGCCGACCCCGGTTTTCACCGCCGCCGGCTGATCAGACACTTTGCTCAACTGCATGCCGGCCGGCAGGGTTTCCTGCAGGCGGGCGAACTCGCCTTCCAGGGCCTGGCCCAGCACCAGAATGTCGCCACCGGCTTTCATCGAGACTGCCAGGCCAATGGCGTCTTCACCCATATAGCGCATACGCGGTGCGGGTGGATCGTTGAAGCCGCGCTTGACCTCGGCCACATCGGCGATGCGGAAAGTGCGGTCGGCCACGCGAATCGGGAAGTTGCGGATTTCATCAACCGACTCGAAGCGCCCGGTCACGCGCAGTTGCACGCGATCAGAGGCGGTTTCGAAGAAGCCGGCGGCAGCCACGGCGTTCTGTTCTTCCAGCGCCTGCTGCACGGCGGCCAGCGGCAGGCCAAGGGTGGCCAGCTTGGTGTTGGACAGCTCGATCCACACCTTCTCGTCCTGCAGACCGAGCAGGTCGACCTTGCCGACGTCCTTGACGCGCTGCAGCTGCAGCTGGACGCGATCGGCGTAATCCTTGAGCACGGCGTAGTCGAAGCCTTCGCCAGTCAGCGCGTAGATGTTGCCGAAGGTGGTGCCGAATTCGTCGTTGTAGAACGGCCCTTGAATGCCCTGGGGCAAGGTGTGGCGAATGTCGCTGACCTTCTTGCGCACCTGATAGAACAGATCGGGAATATCGGCAGAGTGCATCGAATCGCGGGCGATAAAGGTGACCTGGGATTCACCCGGACGCGAGAACGAGACGATCTTGTCGTAGTCGCCGGTCTCCATCAGTTTCTTTTCGATGCGCTCGGTGACCTGACGCGCGACTTCTTCGGCGCTCGCCCCGGGCCAGTTGGTGCGTACTACCATGGCCTTAAAGGTAAAGGGGGGGTCTTCGCTCTGGCCCAGCTTGGTGTAGGAAATAGCCCCGACCACAGCCAGCAGCAGCATGAGATACAGGACGATCTGGCGGTTGCGCAGCGCCCAGGCGGATAGGTTGAAATCCATCGGGCTTACTCCTCGACCGTCAGGTCGGCCTTGGCCGTCAGTTGCACCGCACGGTTGTCGCGGTCAACCGGACGCACCTGCTGGCCTTCACGCAGCACCTGACCACCGGCCGCTACCACCCAATCAGTGGCTTGCAGGCCTTCGAGCACCGGCACGGTTTTCTCGCCGTAGGCACCGATGCGCACATCGGTGCGTTTGAGGGTGGAATCCTTCGGATTGACCACCCAGACGTAGGGCTGGCCTTTCTCCGCCGTCACTGCCGACAGCGGCACAGCCAGCGGCACATCGCCATTGTGGGCGATAAACACGCGGGCGCTCTGGCCCAGCTCTGCCGGCACCTTGCCTTCAACGAAGGCCACGCGGGCAGCAAAGGTGCGCGATTGCGGGTCGGCCGATGGCGACATCTCGCGAATACGCCCGGGGAAACGCTGATCAGGCTGCGACCACAGTTCAACCGCCACTTCCTGGCCGACCTTAAAGCGCTCGAAGGCCTGTTCCGGCAGATTGATCAGCACTTCACGTTCGCCGTCAGCGGCCAGGGTGAATACGCTTTGCCCAGCGGCAACCACCTGACCGACTTCGACCATACGCCGCGCCACCACACCATCCTGCGACGCGCGCAGCACGGCGTAACCGGCCTGGTTGTTGGCCACGTTGAATTCGGCGCGCACCTGTTTGACCCGCGCCTCGCCGGAGCGGTAGGTGTTTTCGGCATTGTCGTATTGCGAACGGCTGACCAGGTTGCGCGCCAGCAGGGTCTTGTAGCGATCACGTTCGGCGCGTACCAGCTGCAGGTTGGCCTCGGCCGCGGCCACCTGGGCGCGGATGGCTTCCAGCTGCAAGCGCACGTCCTGCGGGTCAAGTTCGGCCAGGGGCTGATCCTTCTTCACCCGCGCGCCGACATCGACCAGGCGCTTGGCCACCTTGCCAGCGATACGAAAGGCCAGCTCCGGTTCCAGGCGCGCACGCACCTCACCGGGGTAGGCATCCACCAGGTCGCCAGCCAGTTGCGGCTGCACCACCATGGCTGGGCGCACGGCAACCTGGGCGGGTTCGCCATTGCCGCAGGCAGCAAGCAACAGGATAAGACTGACAGGCAACGCAACAGACAGTGCATGACGAAACATGATGACTAACCTTTGTGGAGGCTTTTGAATATTTATACTGGCGGGTATAGTAAAAATAGCAAACTCACTAGTCCAGTATTAAAAACGACCAATGCCAAACAAAGTGTTGCCAACCAGCGGCCCCGGCCGCCCGAAAGACCTGGCCAAACGCAAAGCCATTCTGGAAGCGGCGAAGACCCTATTCCTCAGTAATGGTTATGACGGTAGCAGTATGGATGCTATTGCCGCGGAAGCCGGGGTCTCCAAGCTCACCGTGTACAGCCACTTCACCGACAAGGAGAAGCTGTTTGCCGCCGCGGTGCAGTCCAAATGCGAGGAGCAACTGCCGGAACTGCTGTTCGAGCTAAACGACGACATACCGGTGGCACAGCTGCTGCTGAATATCGGCCGTGGCTTTAACCTGCTGATCAACAGCCGCGAGTCGGTGGAGCTGCACCGGGTGATGGTGAGCCTGGCGGCGCAGGACTCCAAGCTCTCGCGGATGTTCTACGAGGCAGGCCCGCAGCGCGTGCTGCACGGTATGGAAGAACTGCTGCGCCGCGCCGACCAGAGCGGCAAGCTGCGCGTACCCGACCCGCTGAGCGCGGCGGATCAGTTTTTCTGCCTGATCAAGGGTGGCGCCAACTTCCGCCTGCTGATCGGCTGCGGTGAGGCCCTGCAAGGCAGCGAGGCCGAAGCCCATGTGCGCGATGCGGTCGAGGTATTTCTGCGCGCTTTCCGCGCCGAACCAACCTCGTAGGTCGGCGCTGAGCTTGCGAACCCCAACGCAAGGACGCTGAATGTGTTGGGCTTCGTGCCTCAACCCAACCTACGCAATGCGACGCCTAACCCATGAACAAGCTGCAAACTTACTCACTGGCGGCCTGCAGCTTCTTCTTCGGGTAGATGTCGTAGCGGCTGGACTTGCCCTCCAGGGCATAGCCCGGCTTGGCGCCGTCAATCAGCGGCGCCTTGCGCGGGCGCTTGACCACCACCCGATGGCTGGCCAGGTTCAGGGCCGCTTCCAACAACGCTGGGGCATCCAGGTCATCACCGACAAACGGGCGGAATAGACGCATTTCTTTCTTCACCAGCGCGCTCTTGTCACGATGCGGGAACATCGGGTCGAGGTAGATCACCTGCGGCGGTTCGCCCTGCCAGGCGCGCATCAGCTCGATGGCGTTGCCACCTCGCAGCTGCATGTGCGCAGCAATCGGCGCCACATCACGGTCCAGCGCAGCACGGGCCAAACCATCTTCCAGCAGTGCAGCAATCAGTGGCTGACGCTCGATCAAGGTCATGCGGCAACCCAGGCTGGCCAACACGAAAGCATCGCGACCCAAGCCAGCTGTGGCATCCAGCACAGTCGGGCGCACCCCGGCCTGCACGCCAACCGCCTTGGCGATCATCTGCCCACTGCCGCCACCGAACAGTCGGCGATGCGCCACCGCGCCTTCGACAAAATCCACTTTCACCGGCCCTGGTGCCTGCGGCCCCAGCTCCACCAGCTGCAAGCCGCCCTCACCCAGTTGCAGGGCAAACTCGCTGTCGCCCTCCAGCGGTAAACCCAGGCGCGCAGCCCAGGTTTCAGCCGCTGCCTGCAGATGGGGAGCCAGGGCTTGCATACGAATTCTGGCTATTAGCCGCTCATCACTCATCAGAAAATGTGCTCAAAAATCACTCAATTGACCGCCGCAGCAGCCGATAACCTGTCTGAGCGGCATTTTGCCAGACCCGGCAGCTTCCAGCCGCACCGAGTTCGCCATGTTCGACGTCATTTCTGCCCCACGCAGCGCCGCACCGTCGGCCGCCAACACCAGCTCGATCAGCGAGACGCTGGAGGAAGGCAAGCGCGCCTCGCTGGATTACCAGATTCTGCGGCGCACCCTGATGCCCGATGAAGTCGAGGCCGAGGCATCCACCAGCGCGCCAGAAACGCCCCGCGAGCCACCCGCCGTCACCGCCCAGGCCAGTGATTTTCAGGAACTGGCCGCCCAGCGCGAGCTGGAGCTGAACGTCAATATCAACGCCGAACCACAAAAAACCGACCCATTGGTGCTGGATCTGGCCGGTAACGGCTTCAGCACCAGCGGCTTAAATCGTTCGGTAAATTTCGACCTGAATGCCGACGGCAAGCTCAACCAAATCAGTGTGCCCACTGGTGACGACGCCCTACTCGCCTATGACCGCAACGGTAACGGCCGCATCGACGATGGCCGCGAGCTGTTCGGCGACCAGAACGGCGCCGCCAACGGCTTTGCCGAACTGCGCAAGTACGATGACAACGGTGACGGCCGCATTGATAGCCAGGATGCGATCTTCGAGCGCCTGAGCCTGCTGCGTTTCGATGCCCAGGGCCGGCAGTTCAGCCAGTCGCTGAGCCAGGCCGGCGTCAGCGCCATTCTCCTGCAAGCACGCGACGTAAAGATTGCCCTGGGCGCCTATGACGAAATCGCCCAACTCGGCCGCTTCGAATTCGCCGATGGTCGCAGCGGCCAGGCTGCCGATCTATTGTTGGCGCAGCGTTAAGCCCGTAGAGCGCTTGCAAAACCTGTGTTCCGATCTCGCGAGCTAGAGCCATGCAAGGCGGAAACAGGCGAGGAAGCGGAGTGTACTTTTGTACATGAGCATTCCGAGTCTGTTTTCAACGCAGCAGGGCCGACGCACAGCGGATCCGAACCAGGTTTTTAGCGGCACATCCGCCATAGCCCCATATCCACATGAAAGTGGTCGCGGTGGGCCGCGTTGTACTCCGGCCCCAGGGTGGTGTTAAAGCGCTTGCAGGCCGCCTGCTGCACCTCACGCAAAAACTCGGCGTTCTTGCCCTGCTTGGGCCAATCCTGCAGCACGCTGATGCGCCGGCCATCGGCCAGGCGAAAACCGATGATATCCAGCGCATTGGCCGAGGCATGCTGACTACGCCGCTGGCTGCCGGCAATGGTGCGACAGGCAAAACTACCCACATGATCGATCCGCGCCACCCGCTGACCAAACACTGCCTGGGCAGTTGGCTGCAGATCATGCTGCTCAAACAAAGCAAAGGCCGCCGCCAGCGGGCAGCTGGCGATAAAGCTGCTGCTGAACGCAACGCCGGAGTTGTGTACGCGCAGGGTATTGTTCAGCGGACAGGCCACCTCCGGGCGGCTATCGGCCTGCGGGGTAAAGCGCAATGAAGAGGTGCTCAACGCCTGCTGACACAGCACGGGATCATCCTGCAGCCGCCACAGCTTAAAGCCGGTCAGCAAGTTCGGCGCCTCGCGAATATCCAGCACCGCCCAGGGATTCCAGCGCGGCGGCACCTCTAGCCAGCCACGCCAGATCGCCAGCAGCAGGCCGGCGAGCACGACACAGAGAAGCAGAAAGGCACGGAAGAAAGTCATGCGGTGCAGCCTATCAGAGCAGGCCCAACTGCTCGACCTCGTCCTCTAGCTGTATGTGTGGCAAGGCCGACAGTCCCGGCAGACGCAGCATCAACTGCTGATGGAAGCGCTGCGCCAGTTGCGGCGCCAGGCGGTTGTCCGAGGTATGCAGAAAGACGTAAGGCGTGCGGCCTTCTTCGATCCAGCCCGCCACCTTGTCCAGCCAGGGCGCCATAAAGGGATCATTGGCCAGCAACTCGGGATGGCCAATAAAGCGCAGCTGCGGGGCCTGGCTAAAGGCCGTGGGCCGCAGTGGCAAGCGCGGCTTCTTGGCCTGCGCATGCAATACGGCGGGCGCTGTGGATACACAGCTGAACAGCGCGCGCGAATCCAGACAGATACGCTCGATACCACGCCCATGCAGCAGGCGATTAAGGCTGCGCTCCTCGTCGCCCTTGGTAAAGAACCCTGGATGACGCACCTCAACAGCCAGCTCCCCAGCCTGCCAGGGCTCGATAAAAGCGCTCAGTTCCGCCAAACGCTGCGGGCCGAAACTCGCCGGCAACTGCAACCAGAACGGCGCCACCCGCTTACCCAATGGCGCCAGCAGGCGGCGGAAATCCTCGGCGGTACTCAACTGATCACGCAGATCGCCGTTATGGCTGATCTCACGCGGCAGCTTGGCGCAAAAGCGCAGATGCGCCGGCATGCGCTCGGCCCAGAGCGCCACGGTTGACGAGGAAGGCTGTGCATAGAAGGTGGTGTTGCCCTCTACGGCGTTGAACACCTGGGCATATAGCGGCAGAAAGTCGGCGCTGCGACTGCCCTCCGGATACAGGGAGCCGCGCCAGGCAGGCTCGCTCCATGACGGGCAACCGAGGTAGTAAGGCAACATTGACTAGGCGTAAAGATCGAGACCCAGCACTTGCTGGGCATCCGTCTCGCTGGCAAAACTGGCGGTTGAGCTGTAGCTGGCCAAGGCCTGGGCGGCGCGGTTGTTTAGCGGCGGCTGGTAGAGCTGGTCTTGCAGACGCGATGGCAGGCTGTCGCTGCTGGCATTACTGGCTTCGACCTTGCGCGCCTGAGCGACTTGTTCGAAGCCCTGGGTGCTGGCTGGGGATGCGGGCTGCTCACGACGTTCCTCAATCTCGCGCTGCGCTTCGCGAAATGGCGTAACCGCAGAGCCCGGGCGGGCACTGCGGTCTGGCGAATAAGAGGAAGTAAAACCGTCGATACGCATCAGTTACTGCTCGGCTTGCTTAGCCAACGATGGACACAGGTGATGGCAATTTAGCCCCCGTAGACCGACTTGGCAATCAAGCGCGGTGCAACGCGGCAATATGCGCGACAAAAGGTGCGCCGGTGCCCAGATGTTTAGACTGGGGCTTTGGGCGTGGCCACTTGATCACGCAGATAAACCGGTTGCGCCAGATCGGCTTCCAGCGCTTCACCACGGGCCCAGGCAAAGCGCGCCAAGCTGAGCAGGTCTTCGGCGTGCGGCAGCATGGCGGCATCCTGCCCGCTGACCGCAACCGGAATACGTGCGGCAAAGGTGCCCCAGCCAGTGCCGGCGGCAAACCAATCACCGCTGGCATCAGCCGGCAGGCTGGCGCGTTCCGGAGGCAATACAGCCTCGACGCCGGCCGGGCGCATTTCGCCCTGCTCGGCGCGGTAGCAGCCCCAATAAACTTCATCCATCCGCGCATCGATGGCCGCCGCCACCTGCTGCGCGCCGTGTTCACGCAGGCTGCGCTGCGCCAGCACGGCCAGGTTGGACACCGGCAACACCGGCCGCTCCAGGGCAAAGGCCAGCCCCTGCACCACGCCGATGGCGATGCGCACACCGGTAAAAGCGCCCGGGCCACGGCCAAAGGCAATCGCGTCGAGCGCCGACAGCGGCACCCCGGCATCCGCCAGCAGCTGCTTGATCATCGGCAGCAGACGCTGCGCATGCATGCGTGGAATCACGTCGTAATGGCTGAGCACCTGGCCGTTATGCAGCAGGGCAACGGAGCAGGCTTCGGTGGCGGTATCCAGGGCCAGGAGAGTGGTCATTGCATTCGGACAGGTGACGAAATGGACCGGCATTAGAACGGCTTGAGGCTTTTTTTTCCAGCGCAATCACTGGGCCGCACGAGCGAACTCACAGCACCACAGGCATGCAGCGGGCCCGAACAGACCCGCTGCAGCCGGAGTAAAGCGTGCTTACCAGGGCTCGATAACGGTCTTGGCGTCCCAACCCTGCAGAGGCGCTTTGGACCAGGTACCGTAGCTTGCGTTGGGGAAGACGATCCACTCGGCGCCCCATTTGCTCGCCTCAGCAGCCACGGTGGCACGCTGATCGGCCAACGGCGTCTTGCGGAAACGTGCGTCGAAGTCATGCAGCGTATCGCCCAGCAGCAGCACGATCTGATGATCGGCACTGACGATGGCGCGGCGCTCGACCTTAGGTGGGCCCAGCAGCAGCACACTTTCCGCCGATATCTGCGGCAGGCCCAGCTTGCTCAGGGTGGCCAGGGTGTGGGGCTTCTGCTCGTCGGCACGGTCGGAGATATAACGGATGGTCACGCCCAGGCTGTCGGCGTGCTGCAGGAACTGCTTGGCGCCGGGGATCAGCGCCGGAGTGCCATCACGCTCCCAAGGCAGCCAGGTGTCCCAGGCGTCATAGGTGTGACAGTTGGCCAGATCCCGCGCCAGCAGCGCGCTGTTATCAATAACGGTTTCATCCAGGTCGGTAACGATGGCCAGCTTGGACGGATCTTTCGCCGCAGCCACTGCCGCATCCAGCTTCAGTGTCGCGATGTTGTAAGCCTGCAGCTGCAGGGCCTGAACCTCCGCCGATTGCTGCTGGAAGCGCAACCCCATGGTGAACTCGGCAACGCTACAGTCCGTCTTGGGTTTCGCCTGGGTATCGGCGAAGGCCGCAGGACTCCCCACCAGCGCTAACGCAAGGCCCAACCAGATGGCACTCTTTGCTGTTTTCTCGGTCATTGACTGCGCTCTCTTCCTTAGTATGAGTTAAGGCATGAAGTCTACGACCCTCTCATCGTGGTATAGACCAGAATCGATGCTAGCCTAGGCGCGCAAGGTTACTGTTCTATGAACGACGCTCAGCGAGTCCAGCGCGCCAACCGCAGAAACGACAACGGCCCGCAAAAGCGAGCCGTTGACTGACTGCAGCAAAGCTTAACTGAGCGCCGCAAGTACCTTGGCAGTGATCTCGTCAACCGAGCCAACGCCGGCAATCGCACTGTACTTAGGCGTGCCGTCAGCGGCGGCAAGCTTCTGATAGAAGTCCACCAGCGGCTTGGTCTGCGAGTGATAGACCGATAGACGATGACGTACGGTTTCTTCTTTGTCGTCTTCGCGCTGGATCAGCTCGTCACCGGTTTCGTCGTCAACACCGGCGACTTTCGGCGGATTGTGCTCGGTGTGATAGACGCGGCCCGACGCAGGGTGCACGCGGCGACCGGCAATACGGCCGACGATTTCTTCGTCATCAACGGCGATTTCGACCACGTTGTCGATGATCACGCCGGCTTCCTTCAGGGCTTCAGCCTGAGGAATGGTGCGCGGGAAGCCATCGAAGAGGAAACCATTGGCGCAATCGGCTTGGGCGATACGCTCTTTGACCAGATTGATGATCAGGTCATCGGAGACCAGACCACCGCTGTCCATTACGCTTTTGGCAACCAGGCCCAGTTCAGTGCCGGCCTTGACCGCAGCACGCAGCATGTCACCGGTGGAGATTTGCGGAATACCAAATTTCTTGGTGATGAAACCAGCTTGGGTACCTTTACCGGCACCGGGCGCCCCCAGCAAAATCACGCGCATCGATGTGCTCCTCAAGATTTAAGTAAAAATCGTCGGACTCGCCTCGTGGGGCCAATCTCAGAATTGTTCAAGCAGCGCTGCCAAACTGGGCCAGAGTGCCGAAAGGCCGCTCAAGATACACAGCGCACCCATAGCGCACAAGCCACCGAAAGTCGGATACACCTGCGACCACTTCTAGCAGGTAGTGCTTTGTGCCGCGCACTACATCTGCACCAGCGAAAGCACTTGTGCCCTTATCAATCCACCTAGCCGGTGTTGCGCAAACCGGCCGCAATACCCGCCACACTGACCAGTAATGCCTGTTCCAGAGGGCTATCAGCCTGATTGTCACGCAGCCGCGAGCGCGCCAGCAGCTCGGCCTGCAGCAGGTGCAGCGGGTCCAGGTAGGTGTTGCGCACACTGATCGACTCCAGGGTTTCCGGGCTGTGCGCCAGCAGCTGCGACTGACCGGTCAAACCCAGCACTGCAGCCACCGCCTGCGACAATAGGCCGCGCAGATGCTCGCCTAGTGGACGCAGGGCCGTCTCGACCAAACGCTCGTCATACAACTGGGCGATGGACTCGTCGGCCTTGGCCAGCACCATCTCCAACATGTCGATACGCGTGCGGAAGAACGGCCAGTGCTCGCGCATTTGCCCGAGCAGCTCGCCGTCACCGCGCTGAAAAGCGTTGTCCAGCGCCGCCTCCCAGCCCAACCAGGCCGGCAACATCAGACGCGTCTGGGTCCAGGCGAAAATCCACGGAATCGCCCGCAAGCTCTCGACGCCACCCTCGCGCCGCTTGGCCGGGCGGCTGCCCAGAGGCAAACGACCCAGTTCCTGCTCTGGCGTGGCCTGGCGGAAATAGTCGACGAATTGCGGGTGCTCGCGCACCACCGCGCGGTAGGCACTGACGCCATCGCTGGCCAGCTTGTCCATCAGCTCGCGCCAGGCTGGCTCCGGACTAGGCGGCGGCAACAAGGTGGCCTCGAGTACGGCGGCGAGGTACAGATTGAGGTTCTGCTCGGCGATATCCGGCAGGCCGAATTTGAAACGAATCATTTCACCCTGTTCAGTGGTGCGGAAACGCCCCGCTACCGAGCCAGGCGGCTGCGACAGAATTGCCGCATGCGCTGGACCGCCGCCGCGCCCGACCGTGCCGCCGCGGCCGTGGAACAGCAACAGCTCGACATCCTGCTCGCGGCACACCTGCACCAGGCTTTCCTGGGCGCGGTATTGCGCCCAGGCCGCCGCCGTGGTGCCGGCGTCCTTGGCCGAGTCGGAATAGCCGATCATCACTTCCTGCGGCCCATGCAGGCGTGCGCGGTAGCCATGCAGCGCCAGCAGCCGGCTGATCACCGGGCCGGCATTGTCCAGATCGGCGAGGGTTTCAAACAGCGGCACCACGCGCATCGGCCGTTGCAACCCAGCCTCTTTAAGCAGCAGTTGCACCGCCAGCACATCGGAAGCCGCACCGGCCATGGAAATCACGTACGACCCCAGGGACGCTGCCGGCGCGCTGGCTACTTCGCGACAGGTGGCCAGTACCTCTTCGGTTTCACCGCTGGGTTTGAAGTGCCCCGGCAGCAGCGGCCGGCGGTTCTCCAGTTCTTTCAGCAGAAACGCCAGGCGCGCCTCTTCATCCCACTCGGCGTAACGGCCTAGGCCGAGGTAATCGGTAATTTCACTCATGGCGGCGGCGTGGCGACTGGAGTCCTGACGGACATCCAGACGCACCAAAAACAGGCCAAAGGTCGCCGCGCGGCGCAGGCAATCGAGCAACGGGCCATCGGCGATAACGCCCATACCGCATTCATGCAGCGACTGATAGCACAGGGTCAGCGGTTCCAGCAGCTCGCGATTGTCCTGCAGCACCGCGGCGGGCGCAGGGATCTGCTCGTGCAGCGCGGCCTGAGCCCAGCTGCGGGTGGCGCGCAAACGCTCACGCAGCTGTTTGAGCAGGCTGCGATAGGGTTCGGCACTCTCACCCACCCGCGCCAACAGCGCAGGGCTGGCCTGCTGCATGGACAGCTCGGCGGCGAGGTTATCAACATCGCGCAGGTACAGATCCGCCGCCATCCAGCGCGCCAGCAGCAGCACTTCACGGGTAATGCTGGCAGTGACATTGGGGTTGCCATCACGGTCACCGCCCATCCACGAGGCGAAACGAATCGGCGCGGCGTCCAGCGGCAGGTGCAACCCGGTGGCGCTGTGCAACACCTGATCGGCCTTGCGCAGCACATTGGGGATGGCATGCCAGAGCGAATGCTCAATCACCGCAAAGCCCCATTTGGCTTCATCCACCGGGCTCGGCCGGCTGCGGCGGATTTCTTCGGTGTGCCAGGCTTCGGCAATCAGCCGCTGCAGGCGCTGTTTAACCTGCTCACGCTCGGCAGCCGACAGGTCGCTGTGGTCGCCGGCCGCGAGCTGTTCGGCCATCGCATCGTATTTCTGAATCAGCGTGCGCCGCGCCACTTCAGTAGGGTGTGCGGTCAGCACCAGCTCGATATCCAGACGACCGAACTGACGGGCCAGCGCTTCGCCCTTGTGACCATTGCCAGATAACCGCTGCAGCAGCTCGGCGAGGATATTGTCTTCAAACGGCTGCGCCTCACCCGGCGCACGGCGGCGCACGCGGTGATACTGCTCGGCGATATTGGCCAGGTTGAGAAACTGATTGAACGCCCGCGCCACCGGCAGCAGCTCGTTATCGTCCAGTTGGTTCAGGGTTGCACTGAGTTGCTCCGCACCCTCCTGCGAGCCACGGCGCGAAGCCTTGGCGCCCTTGCGAATGCGCTCGATCTTGTCGAGAAAGGCAGCACCATGCTGCACGCTGATGGTGTTACCCAGTAGCTCACCGAGCTGGTGGACGTCCTCGCGCAGACGCGCGTCGATTTCTGCCATGAGTGTTGCCTCCGCTGATCCTGCCTCCAGAGTGCCCAGCGCGCCAACTTCTTACAAGTGCGCGACGCTGCGGCCGCACTTATCGACCCAGGCACTAGTCTTAACGGTGCAGCCCACCAAAACACGGCGGGCATAGTACAGACACGAGGCAATCATGAAGATTCGCGAGCTTGTTCAGCACTGGCAGGAAAATGCCCAGGGGCGGCTGAGCGCAACGCCTTATCAGATAAGGCTCGACCTGGAAGCCGCAGCACGCCTGGCGGCATTGCAGGAGATGTACCCCAAGCACCACGTTGAAGAGCTGCTGGGGGAACTGCTCGGCGCGGCGCTCGATGAGCTGGAGGCCAGCCTGCCCTACGTTCAGGGCAGCAAGGTGGTGGCCAGCGATGAACAGGGCGACCCGCTGTATGAAGACATCGGCCTGACACCGCGCTTCCTCGCCCTGTCACGCCGGCATTTGCAGCGTCTTAGCGAGCAGCAGAAGCAGGCGAGCTGAGCTTACTGGCCGTCAGTGCAGCGTACGGCCTGCTTACGCTGATCGACCAGTACGCCGCTCAAGCCCTTCTGCTCCAGATCAAACATCACCAGCACGCCGTCGATGCACTGGGCGACCTGGCTGGCGGGTTTGAGGGAGACTTTGTAGTCCTCACCCGGCACAGTCTTGAGCATGGTGAACTCGGACAGCAGCAAGGCATCTTCCGGCTTGGCGATATGCAGGTAGCCGTAATAACTGAGCACAGCCACCGTGGCGCAGATACTGCCGATACCGGTAAGGATCAACGGGATGGGATTTACTTCACTCATAACAGGCTCTCGGAATTATCAATTGGCGCAATAAGCGGCGCAGCTTGCAGCAAACACTCGCGCCTGCAAAGGCCCAGATTGCCGCATCATGTGCCGCCAGCGCGTAAGCCATCGCGGGTCTTGAGCGGTATATGCAGGCCCTCTTGATTGACTGGAAGCAGGCTTCGGCGCTGCGCCGTTCAAGCCAACCGGCGGACTGCCGCGCAGTCCCATAAGAGCGGCCATGCCCACGATGGCTTTTGTTCGCGGGCATGGGCTAGGCGCCCCCGCCGCTCCTACGCCCTACAGTGGAGATCATTCAATCAGAGGATATTGGCGTAGTCGGCTTCGATGCGATCCAGACTCAGGTGATTGAGGAAGTTGGAGAAGCACATCCAGGCTGACAGCGAGTTGAGGTCGCTGAACTGCGGCGGCAGGTACTTGGGCGCGACGACCAGCCCTTCATCCACCAGCTGACGCAAGGTGCGCATATCTTCCAGGGTGGTCTTGCCGCAGAACAGCAGCGGAATCTGCTCCAGCTTGCCTTTGCGCACGGCCAGCTGGATGTAGTTGTAAATCATGATAAAGCCTTTCAGGTAGGACAGGTCCTTGGTGAAAGGCAGGCCGGTTGGAGTTGAGCCTCGAAACACCCGGTTGGCGTTGCTGTAGCTGTCTTCCTGACTGAAACCCTGCTCGCGGTAGAAGTCGAAGACCTGCAGGAAATCCGCGCCCTCTTCGGCCATATGAATGGCGCGAGTGCGATTGGTCAGCTTGCGTAGACGGGTTGGGTAAGAGGCGAAGGTGATCACCTCCATCAGGATCGCCAGGCCTTCCTGGGTCACTGTGGACGAGGGCGGGCCCTTGGCCAGAAAGGTGCAGATCGGCTGATTCAGCCCGTTCAGCGTAGTGGCCACATGCACCAGGCCCTCGTGCACTTCCAGGGCCTTTACATCACGGTCATTAAACATCGCATCGGCGCGAATCTTGATGTAATCGGCGCCGGCTGCAGCATCGGCAAGAATACCGTCGGACTCGAACACCCGAATGGTGCCTTCCTCTTCGCCAAACACTTTGTTCAGGCGCTGTTGCAGCAGGTTGACCGCCTCTTTGGCAGTCAGAGTCTTGGCCTCGTCCTTGAGGTCGCCGCGTTTGTCGATGTTATTGAGGAAATCGGAAAACATCAGGCCCAGGTCGGCCAGGGTCGGATCGCCGGCATGGAAGGCGTCGGAGGCCGCGCCATAGAGCTCCTGACTGATCAGGCCAAAGTCCTCGGTGCCGCGTGCTTCGAGCATGCGAATAACCATGCGGTACTCGCGGCACATGCGCCGCATGATCTTGCCCACGGGGTTGAACTGACCGAGCTGGCGGGTGATATCACGCTCGATATTCTGGAATTCCAGCTTCTTCGCAGACGCATCGAAGGGCAGTGGCCGGTTGGCGTAGTAGGCACGGTCGACGGCGGGCAGTTTCTTGCCCTTGTGCTTGAGAAATTCGCTGCGAATCGAGTCATCCCACTTCACCGCATCCAGCACGCGAATCGGCGTTTGCGCGTCGACCAGACGGTCGGACAACGCGCGCACGATCAACTGATAATCGTCCAACCCGGTATGACTGTTCATGCGCTCCCCATCACCCACTAGTCACCCGCCCGCTGATAACGCGCGACTTCAATAAATACATCCGAATTGGCCTGATCGTCGAGGTAGCTGAACACCTGCTCCAGCGGGCTGCTGATCAGCACGCCATCGCCTTCTGCGCCGTCGATCACCTCACCCTGCAACGCGCCCTGCTCCAGCTCCTGAAGGATTCGGTCGACATCCAGGTTGTAGATCACCAGCTCATTACTGGTGGTCAGCTCGAAACCGGCAATGGCGAAGTTCGCCCCCAGGCTTTTCGGCAAGCCCGCCGAAAGGTACCAGCGACGGCCATGGTGGGCCACGGTAAAGCCGTATTCCTCAACGCTGTCGAGGTTATCCAGGCTGTCGACATAGGCCCGCGCCTTATAGACGTTGGAGCCGGCACGGGTGATTTGCAAATACAGCTGCTCGCCCCATTCGTTCTTGCGCGACCACTCGCCAAGCAGGGGAATCGGGGCGGCTTCATTGGCGGGAATCGGGTCCTTGAAGGTCACCAGACAACCACCAAGCAACAGGAAGGACACGGCAAGCAGCGCGCGCCAGGCTTTCATTCAGCTCTCCTTGTGAACGGATTTAGCGGGCTATAGCCCCAGCACCAGATGCATATAACGTTTAAGCATGGCCAACATCTCTTCACTGTCCAGATGATCGACACCATCGAGTAGCCCTTGATACTCCATGCGCACAATAATCGCCGTCAAGAGCTTGGCATCCTGCTCGGCCTGCTGCGAGCCCAGCACCTCGAAGAAGTGCGTCACACCCTGCAGCAGAATCTGCCGATGGGCGCGCATCAGCCCGTGCAGACGCGGGTTAAGCAGGGCTTCCTGCTGAAAGGCCTGTTCGGCCAGCAGGTGTTCACGGCGAGTCAGCAATTGCTGGCGCACGTACTCCACCGCCAGCCGGGCGATTTCATTGGCCAGACGCCGACGCGCCTCGGCGCTGCCATCCAGACGGCTGACTTGCTCACGCAATAATCCTTCAGTACCGCTCCAGAACTCGCCCATGTGCGCCGCACTGCGCTCCACAAACTGGGCGAAGGTATCGGTGATCAGGTCGTTGATGTCTTTGAAGTAATAGGTGGTTGCCGACAACGGCACTTCGGCCTCTGCGGCTACCGCGCGGTGCCGGACTGCACGCACGCCTTCACGCACGATAATACGCATGGCGGCATCGAGAATGGCCTGGCGGCGCTGCTCACTGCCCTGACGGCTGGCTTTGCGGCCCTGGTACTGCACGCTTTCGGCAACGGCGTTAGCCACCAGGGTGGCGCTTTCTTGGGCGGGCTTGGCTGTCACAGCAAGACGATCCTCTGTCGGTTATTCACGATTAATAATGACTTAGTCAGTAAATCGCAAAATTAATCCACTGGCCGCTAATAAAAAATCACCGCCATGACTGGCAGGCCAGAAAAAACCAGGTAATAAAAAGCCGCCCGGAGGCGGCTTAGCAATATCAGGCTTGCGGGCGCATATGCGGGAACAGGATCACGTCGCGAATCGACGGTGAGTTGGTCAGCAGCATCACCAGGCGGTCGATACCAATGCCCTCACCCGCAGTCGGCGGCATGCCGTATTCCAGGGCGCGGACGAAGTCAGCATCGTAGTGCATGGCTTCGTCGTCACCGGCGTCCTTGTCAGCCACCTGCGCCATAAAGCGCGCGGCCTGGTCTTCCGCGTCGTTAAGCTCGGAGTAGGCGTTGGCGATTTCACGGCCACCGATAAACAGCTCAAAACGGTCGGTGACGTTCGGGTTTTCGTCGTTACGACGGGCCAACGGTGACACTTCAAACGGGTACTGGGTAATGAAGTGCGGCTGTTCCAGTTTGTGCTCGACCAGCTCCTCGAAAATCATCACCTGCAGCTTACCCAAGCCTTCAAAGCCCAACACCTTGGCACCGGCTTTCTTGGCGATGGCGCGGGCCTTGTCGAGGTCATTCAGGTCATCGGCCGTCAGCTCAGGGTTGTACTTGAGGATAGAGTCGAACACCGACAACCGTACGAACGGCTCGCCAAAGTGGAACACCTTGTCGCCGTACGGCACGTCGGTGCTGCCCAGAACCAGCTGGGCCAGTTCGCGGAACAGCTCCTCAGTCAGGTCCATGTTGTCTTCGTAATCGGCGTACGCCTGATAGAACTCCAACATAGTGAATTCAGGGTTGTGACGAGTCGAGACGCCTTCGTTACGGAAGTTGCGGTTGATCTCGAAAACCTTCTCAAAGCCGCCGACCACCAAACGTTTGAGGTACAGCTCGGGTGCGATACGCAGGAACATTTCCATGTCCAGCGCGTTGTGGTGAGTCTCAAACGGCTTGGCCGCCGCGCCGCCTGGGATGGTCTGCAGCATCGGCGTTTCCACTTCGAGGAAGTCGCGCTGCATCAGGAAGCTGCGGATGTGCGCGATGACCTGCGAGCGCACGCGGAAGGTCTGGCGCACGTCTTCGTTGACGATCAGGTCAACGTAGCGCTGACGATAACGCTGCTCGGTATCGGTCAGACCGTGGTGCTTGTCCGGCAGCGGGCGCAGCGACTTGGTCAGCAGGCGCACGTCGGTCATCTCAACGTACAGGTCGCCCTTACCCGAGCGGGCCAGGGTACCCACGGCGGAGATGATGTCGCCCATGTCCCAGGTTTTCACCGCGGCCAGGGTGTCTTCGGACAGGGTCTTGCGGTTGACATAGACCTGGATGCGCCCAGTCATGTCCTGAATCACCATGAACGAGCCACGGTTGAGCATGATGCGCCCGGCAACCTTGACCGGGATGGCAGCCTCGGCCAGCTCTTCCTTGGTCTTCTCGGCGTACTGTTTCTGCAGATCTTCGCAGTAGTTGTCGCGACGGAAGTCGTTGGGGAAGGCGTTGCCCTGCTCACGGATAACAGCAAGCTTTTCCTTGCGCTGGGCAATCAGCTTGTTTTCTTCCTGTTGCTGGTCTTCGTGGGAAGGGGCTTGCGGGTCGAGTTGTTGGTCGCTCATGGTCGTTCGTCTGTCCTGTAAATCGTTGGCGGATGGCTGGGCCGCGCATCGCACGCCCAACCTGCCTAAACCATCACTCGGCGGTTAGAGCCCCTGCTTGAGGCTCGCCACCAGATATTCGTCGATGTCGCCGTCGAGCACCTTGTCGCAGTCACTGCGTTCGATATTGGTCCGCAGATCCTTGATCCGCGAAGCATCGAGTACGTAGGAGCGAATCTGGTGACCCCAGCCGATATCCGACTTGCTGTCTTCCAGCACCTGGGAGGCGGCGTTGCGCTTCTGCACTTCCTGCTCGTACAAACGCGCACGCAGCATCTTCATCGCGGTGTCTTTGTTGGCGTGCTGGGAACGTTCGTTCTGGCAGCTGACCACGGTGTTGGTCGGTACGTGGGTAATACGTACGGCCGAGTCGGTGGTGTTTACGTGCTGACCACCGGCACCGGATGAACGATAGGTGTCGATGCGCAGGTCCGCCGGGTTGATCTCGATTTCGATGTTGTCATCGATTTCTGGCGAAACGAACACCGCAGTAAACGAGGTGTGGCGACGGTTGCCGGAGTCGAACGGGCTCTTGCGCACCAGGCGGTGTACGCCGATCTCGGTACGCAGCCAACCAAAGGCGTATTCACCCTTGATGTGCAGGGTCGCGCCCTTGATCCCGGCCACTTCACCGGCGGACAGCTCCATGATGGTGGCATCGAAGCCGCGCTTGTCGGCCCAGCGCAGGTACATGCGCAGCAGCATGTTGGCCCAGTCTTGGGCTTCGGTGCCGCCGGAGCCGGCCTGGATATCCAGATAGGCGTTGTTGGGGTCCATCTCGCCACTGAACATGCGGCGGAATTCGAGCTTTTCGAGGATCTCGCGCAGGCGTTCGATCTCGGCGGCAACGTCATTCACTGCGCCTTCGTCGTCTTCTTCGACGGCCATATCGAGCAGATCACGCGAATCGGCAAGGCTGCCGTGCAGGTCATCCAGGGTGTCGACGATCAGCGCCAGGGAGGCGCGTTCGCGGCCCAGGTTCTGTGCGTACTCCGGGTTGTTCCAGACGGCCGGGTCTTCGAGTTCGCGGTTTACTTCGACCAGACGATCATGTTTGTGATCGTAGTCAAAGATACCCCCGAATGGTCTGGGTGCGCTCGGACAGGTCCTTGATGCTATTAAGGATCGGGTTGATTTCCATGGCTGGCAGCACTCGTAAGTCAAACTTTCGGAAAAGCCGGCGAGTATAGCCCAATCGAATCGGCCCTTGCAGCCGGCAATTGGCGCTGGTGCACAGCAGGACAGACCAACGGCGCACTATACTCAAACGCACCTGTACACTAGCCGCCCGCCCACAGGAGCCGTCGTGCCATGAGCTCATCGCACAGCCTGCGTAGCCGTTTTGCCATTCTGATCGCCCTGCTAGTCGCCAGCCTGAGCTGGTTGCTCGGCACCCTGATTGGCAATGACGCCAGCCAGCGCATCCGCGAAGAGGTCGGCCGTGATCTCGCCGAAGTCTCCTTTATGATGGTCGACCGCCTGGACCGCGACATGCAGAGCCGCGCCGCCATGCTCCAGGTGATCGGCAAACTGCGCGCACTGCGCCAACCGGACGATATCGTCGAGGTTCGCGTATTGCTAGACCGCCTGCAGACCGAGTTCCCCAGCATCGCCTGGATCGGTTTCACCGACGCCCAGGGCACGGTATTGGCCTCCAGCGATGGTGTGCTGGAAGGCGCCAGCATCGCCCAGCGCCCGGTGTTCATGGAAGCGCAGAAAACTGTGTTTATCGGCGACGTACATGAGGCCGTGCTGCTGGCCAAACTGCTGCCTAACCCAACCGGTGAGGCGATGAAATTCGTCGATATCAGCCTGCCGGTGTTTGCCCGGGACGGTAGCCTGGTGGGCGTGCTGGCCTCGCACCTGTCCTGGTCATGGGCCGACGAAGTGCGCCTGTCCATCCTTGAGCCGATCCAGAAGCGCCGCAATGTCGAGTTCTTCGTGATCGGCCGAGACCGTACCGTGCTGCTCGCCCCCAAGGAGATGATCGGCCAGCGCCTGCACCTGCCAGCCCTCAACGACGTGGCACAAGGCAACGACCTGTGGGCTGTGCAGGAGTGGCCGGACGGCAAGCAATACCTCACTGGCCTGGCGGTAAGCCAGGGCCATATGGACTACGAGGGCCTGGGCTGGACAGTGATCGCCCGCCAGCCACTGGATGAAGCCTATGCCCCGGCGCGCGAGACCACGCGCTACATCCTGCTATGGGGCAGTGGCCTGGCGCTGCTGTTCGCCCTGCTCGGCTGGCTGGTGACCGGCTATTTCACCCGCCCACTGCGGCAGATTGCCGAGGCAGCGGACCGCCTCAGCGCCGGTGAAATCAGCGTGATTCCCGTACTGAAAAGCACCCGCGAGATCGAAATCCTCAGCAACTCGATTCGCCACCTGGTGGAAAGCCTGACCCACCAGCAAAATGCCCTCGGCGTCATGGAGAACCTCGCTCACCACGACGCTCTCACGGGCCTGCCCAACCGCGTCGCCCTGGAAAGCTACCTGCCGCGCGCGCAACAGCGCAGCCAGGCCAACAGCAATTGCCTGGCGCTGTTCTACCTGGACCTGGACGGTTTCAAACCGATCAATGACCAATTTGGCCATGCGGCTGGCGATCAGCTGCTGCGCGAGGTGGCAGTGCGTCTGCGCAGCTGCCTACGCGAAGGCGATCTGGTCGCGCGCCTGGGTGGTGACGAGTTTCTGATGGTGCTGCAAGTACCCAGCGGCGAAGCCCTGGGGCAAGCGCAACTGGTGGCCGAACGCACCCTGGCGGCGCTGAGTGCGCCGGTCGACCTGGGTAACAATCAGGTCAAGGTTGGCTGCAGCATTGGCGGCGCGCTCTGGCCACTGGACAGCAGCAACCTGGCCGAGGCACTGGAACTGGCCGACCAGGCCCTCTACCGGGCGAAACATGCCGGCAAAAACTGCGCGGTGTTCCACTCGGCTTACAAGCACTGAGGCTTATTTAGCGCGCAGACGCAGCAACTGGTCAGCCATTTCGGCTGCGTGCCGTTCGACCACCAGCGGCACCAGGTTGTCGCTGTAGCCAACCAAACGCGGGTAAATAAACTTCCAGCGCGTCTGCGCCCGCTGCAAACGTTGCTGCTGCTCGCCGGTCAACTCAGTGGCCAGGCTAGCGAGCTCGGCGTCCACCTGCTTGGCCAGCACATCAACATCCTGATTCAGGTAATGCTGCTGTTGCTCAGGCAGGGTCTCGATATCGCCAACGTAGGCCCGCGCGGTGTAGCGCGCCGCCAGGTATTGCACCTTGGCCGGCAGGCTTTGCAAACGCAGATCCGCCGCTGGCAATGGCTGCGCCAAGCCTTTGAGCAGTTGCTGCTCGAGTGCCTCCAGGGCCGCCACCAACTCACGCTGGGCCTTGCTGTACTGGAAGTTGAACTCCCAGGGCAGGTCAGGCTCGCCGGGGTTATACGCCAGGGTTTGCTCGACCAACGCGATAAAGGCTGCCAGTGGCGACTGCAATTGCTCCACCGCCAAACGCGCCGAATCGGTCAACGGCTGCGCCTGCAAGGTCGCCAGGCTTTCACGCAGCTTGCTCAGATCGGTCTGCACCTTGGTTGCCAGCTCGGTATGCCCGCCCTCACCACGGTGGATAAACAGATCGGTACTGGCGCGAAACACCTGCACCTGCGCGTGCTGTACCTGGCTCAGCGCCACATCAGGCGCAGCCTGCAACAACTGACTGACACCCAGCAATCCCAGAACAAGCAGGCAGCTCTTATAGATACGACGCATCGATTACTCATCCACAACATGGAAAGCGCCGAGTATAGGGACGCGGCCTCAACACGGCCAACACTCCCCTCGGCAACAACAAGCATTCGTTATAAAAGAATACGCTAGCCTTCGTTCGATAAATCATAATCACCGGCACACCTCTTCGCCGCGAGCCACCGCAGCATGATGACCCTACGCCAGATCCGCCATTTCATTGCCGTCGCCGAGACCGGCTCGATCTCCGCCGCCGCTCAGGCGGTGTTCATTTCACAATCTACCCTGACCTTAGCGATCCAGCAGTTGGAGGAAGAAATAGGCGTCAGTCTGTTCAACCGCCACGCCAAAGGCATGAGTCTGACCCACCAGGGCCACCAATTCCTACGCCAGGCGCACTTGATTCTGGCCACCGTGGACAACGCCAAGCGCAGCTTGCAACAGAGCACCGACCAGGTTGCGGGTAGCCTGACCATTGGCGTAACCAGCCTGGTGGCCGGGTACTACCTGGCCGACCTGATCACCCGTTTTCAGCGCGCCTTTCCCAACGTGCAAACCCGCGTGGTCGAGGACGAGCGTCCGTACATCGAGCACTTGCTGGTCAGCGGCGAGATCGATGTTGGCGTACTGATCCTCTCCAACCTCGAGGACCGCCACGCGCTGCAGACGGAGGTACTGACCCACTCGCCGCATCGGCTATGGCTGCCGGCGCGCCATCCGTTACTGGAGCGTGACAGCATCAGCCTGGCGGATGTGGCCAGCGAACCGCTGATTCAGCTCAACGCCGATGAAATGGGGCTGCATACCCAACGCCTGTGGAGCCGCGCCGGCATGACGCCGAACGTCACCCTGCGCACCGCCTCAGTGGAAGCGGTGCGCAGCCTGGTGGCGGCGGGCCTTGGCCTGTCGATTCAGCCGGACATGACCTACCGTCCCTGGTCACTGGAAGGCGACATTATCGAAGCCTTGCCGCTGGCCGACCTGAGCGAGCCAATGGACGTTGGCCTGGCCTGGCGCCGAGGCACCGCGCGGCCCGCGCTAGTCGACCCGTTTCTCTCCGTGGCACGCGAACAACCGCACGGCCGCAAGGTTTCGATTTAATCGAACGCTGCTTTCAATATTTAGAATTTGTCGACCTCTGTACCGGACTCTAGTCTCAGCTGCATGTGGACGCAGGCGCTCCGGACAAGAACTGGAGCCGTTATGCAGGTAGAAACTAAAAAAAGAAGTCCGAAAATGTCCGAGCCAACCCTGTACAGCGCATTGCTGATCGACGGCCAGTTGGTCGCTGGGGAAGGTTTGGCCGAAGCTATCATCAACCCCGCCAACGGCGACGTACTCACATCTATTGCCGAAGCCTCGCTGGAGCAGGTGGAAGCCGCCGTACAGGCCGCCCACCGTGCCTTTGCGAGTTGGTCACGCACCACGCCAGCCCAACGCGCAACTGCCTTGCTGGCCATCGCCGACGCCATCGAACAGCACGCAGAACAGCTGGCTCGTCTGGAGTCGCTGAACTGCGGCAAACCGCTGCACCTGGCTCGCCAGGACGATATTCCCGCAACCGCCGACGTATTCCGCTTCTTCGCCGGTGCCGTGCGCTGCCAGCAAGGGCAGCTGGCGGGTGAATATGTGCCTGGCCACACCAGCATGGTGCGCCGTGATCCGGTTGGCGTGGTGGCCTCCATCGCACCGTGGAACTACCCACTGATGATGGCCGCCTGGAAGATCGCCCCAGCCTTGGCGGCCGGCAATACGCTGATTTTCAAACCATCCGAACACACCCCGCTGTCGATTCTGGCCTTGGCCCCGGCACTCGCACAGATCCTCCCGCCGGGGGTGCTGAATATTATTTGCGGTGGTGGCGAAGGCGTCGGCAGCCAGCTGGTCGGCCACCCACGGGTGCGCATGGTGTCGCTGACCGGCGATATCGTCACCGGGCAGAAAATCCTGCAGAGCGCCGCGCGCACGCTTAAGCGCACACACCTGGAGTTGGGCGGCAAGGCGCCGGTGATCGTCTGCAATGACGCTGATATAGAAGCCGTGGTTGAGGGTATCCGTACCCATGGTTACTACAACGCCGGCCAAGACTGCACTGCGGCCTGCCGCATCTACGCCCAGGCGGGCATTCATGACCGCTTGGTGGCCGAACTGGGTGATGCAGTGGCGAGCATCAGCTTCGCCCGCAAGAAAGACAGTGACAATCAGATCGGTCCACTGATCAGTGCACGCCAGCGTGATCGTGTGGCCAGCTTTGTTGAGCGAGCGCTCGGCCAACCACACATCGAGCGCGTTACCGGCGCAGCCGTGCACTCCGGCCCCGGCTTCTACTATCAGCCAACCTTGCTCGCCGGCTGCAAGCAGGGCGACGAAATTGTTCAGCGCGAGGTATTCGGCCCAGTGGTCACCGTTACCCGCTTCGACCAGTTGAGCCAAGCGGTGGACTGGGCCAACGACTCCGAATACGGCCTGGCCAGCTCGGTATGGACGCAGAACCTGGACAAGGCCATGCAGGTTGCCGCACGCCTGCAATACGGCTGCACCTGGATCAACACGCACTTCATGCTGGCCAGCGAGATGCCGCACGGCGGACTCAAGCGCTCCGGCTATGGCAAGGATCTGTCCAGCGACTCACTGCAGGATTACAGCGTGGTGCGCCACATCATGGCACGCCACGGACAACAACTAGACTGACTAACACCCGTTCGGCAGCGGTCTTGCCGACAGACATTCACTGCCCTAATAACAGCCCAAAAGAAGAGGGAATTCCGATGTCCGCGCACAAAACCGCAGTGCTTAGCGCACTTACAACCGCCCTGTTGGCCATCAGTGCCGCACAGGCCGCCGAACCACTGAAAACCCTCGGCGCAGCCGAAGGCCAAGTCGACATCATTGCCTGGCCCGGCTATATCGAACGCGGTGAAACCGACAAAGGCTATGACTGGGTCACCCAGTTCGAGGCCGACAGTGGCTGCAAGGTCAACGTTAAAACCGCCGCCACCTCCGACGAGATGGTCAGCCTGATGGCCAAAGGTGGCTATGACCTGGTCACGGCTTCCGGCGATGCTTCACTGCGCCTGGTCGCAGGTAAACGGGTACAGCCGATCAACACCGCCCTGATCCCGAACTGGACCAACGTCGACGAACGCCTCAAGGATGCGCCGTGGCATACCGTGGCCGGTCAGCACTACGGCACTCCCTACCAGTGGGGCCCGAATGTGCTGATGTACAACAGCGACGTATTCAAGACCGCACCAACCAGCTGGTCTGTGGTGTTCAAGGAACAGAACCTGCCAGATGGGAAAAGTAACAAAGGCCGCGTACAGGCCTATGACGGCCCGATTTATATCGCCGATGCTGCGCTGTACCTGAAGGCCAGCAAACCCGAGTTAGGCATCAACGATCCGTATCAGCTCACCGAAGCCCAGTACGCCGCCGTGCTGGATGTGCTGCGCGCTCAGCAACCGCTG
This sequence comes from Pseudomonas sp., assembly GCF_030684895.1. Lineage (GTDB taxonomy): Bacteria > Pseudomonadota > Gammaproteobacteria > Pseudomonadales > Pseudomonadaceae > Aquipseudomonas. The sequence continues at coordinate 71,331 of NZ_JAUXXP010000059.1, forward strand.
ATTCACCGCTACTGGCACGATGCGACTGTGCAAATGAGCGACTTCAAGAACGAAGGCGTCATGGCCTCAGGTTCATGGCCGTACCAGGTCAACGCCCTGCAGCTGGAAACACAGCCGATTGCCTCCACCGTACCTGTTGAGGGCGCCACCGGTTGGGCCGATACCACCATGCTGCACGCTGAAGCCAAGCACCCCGTCTGTGCCTACAAATGGATGGACTGGTCGCTGCAGCCCAAGGTCCAGGGTGACGTTGCGTCCTGGTTCGGCTCACTGCCAGCGGTACCCGCTGCCTGCAAGGACAACGAACTGCTCGGCGCCGAAGGCTGCAAGGTCAACGGTTTCGACAACTTCGAGAAGATTGCCTTCTGGAAAACTCCGCAGTCCGAGGGCGGCAAGTACGTGCCTTATAGCCGCTGGACCCAGGACTACATCGCCATCATGGGCGGTCGGTAAAGGCCCCGTAAGCGCCGCGTAGGGTGGACGATGCCTTTTTCGTCCACCAACCGGCACCACGGTGAGTGGATACGGCCCCCCACCCTACGTGTCGGCAAGTCCGAGCAGTTAACCGTTCTACATCCACCACCGACTCTCGCGCCTTGTGTCGGCAACTCCAAACGGGAGAGACGGTGGTGGGTGGCTTTTATCCTGGAGTTAGTGAAATGACCCTTGCAGTGCAATTTATCGATGTGTCCCGCGCGTTCGGCGACGTCAAAGCCGTCGACCGGGTGTCCATCGACATCCAGGATGGCGAATTCTTCTCCATGCTCGGCCCTTCCGGCTCGGGCAAAACCACCTGCCTGCGCCTGATCGCAGGCTTCGAGCAGCCCAGCGCTGGCTCCATTCGTATTCACGGCGTTGAGGCAGTGGGTCTTGCGCCCTACCGCCGTGACGTCAACACGGTGTTCCAGGATTACGCCCTATTCCCACACATGAACGTGCTGGAAAACGTCGCCTACGGCCTCAAGGTCAAAGGTGTCGGCAAATCCGAGCGCCTGGCCCGCGCCGAAGAAGCCCTGGGCATGGTTGCCCTCGGCAGCTATGGCGGGCGTAAACCGGTACAGCTGTCCGGCGGACAGCGTCAGCGTGTGGCCCTCGCCCGCGCCTTGGTCAACCGCCCGCGGGTGCTGCTGCTCGACGAGCCGCTGGGCGCGCTGGACCTCAAACTACGCGAGCAAATGCAGAGCGAGCTGAAAAAGCTGCAACGGCAACTGGGCATCACCTTCATCTTCGTCACCCACGACCAGAGTGAGGCGCTGTCCATGTCGGACCGCGTGGCAGTATTCAACAAGGGGCGCATCGAGCAGGTCGACACCCCGCGCAACCTCTACATGAAACCGGCCACGCCGTTCGTAGCCGAGTTTGTCGGCACCTCCAACGTACTCAAAGGCGAGTTGGCCATGCAACTCAACGGCTCACCGCTGCCCGTATCGATTCGCCCGGAACACACCCGCCTGGCAAACGGCGAAGCACTGGGCAGCGACGAGGTCGAGCTCAGCGGCCTGCTGCACGACATCCAGTACCAGGGGGCCTCAACGCGCTTCGAGATCCAGCTGGAGAACGGTCAGAACTTCTCCGTCAGCCAGGCCAACAATCAATGGCAACTGGGCGACGCTCCGGTACAGCAGGGCCAGCGGGTGAGTGCGCGCTGGGCGCGTGGGGCAATGGTCGGCCTGCGCGAGGAGATGTGACATGAGCAGCCAGAGCCTCGACCTCGACCACCCAGGCGGCCTGCTACGGCGCCTGTCTGACCTGCTCTACCGCAAGCCAACGCTGTACCTGTCGATGCTGCTGATTCCGCCGCTGCTGTGGTTCGGCGCAGTTTACCTGGGCTCGCTGCTGACCCTGCTGTGGCAAGGCTTCTACACCTTCGACGACTTCAGCATGACGGTCACCCCGGACCTCACGCTGGCTAACTTCGCCGCCCTGTTCCAGGCGGCCAACTTCGACATCATCCTGCGCACCGTCAGCATGGCGGTGGCGGTATCGATTGCCAGCGGCCTGGTGGCCTTCCCTATTGCCTATTACATGGCGCGCTACACCACAGGTAAGACCAAGGCGTTTTTCTACATCGCCGTGATGTTGCCGATGTGGGCCAGCTACATCGTCAAGGCCTATGCCTGGACCCTGCTGCTGGCCAAAGGCGGCGTGGCCATGTGGTTTATCCAGGCGCTGCATCTGCAACCACTGCTGGAGCTGATCCTCGGCATCCCCGGGGTGGGTGGCAACACCCTGTCGACGTCACACCTGGGGCGCTTCCTGGTGTTTGTCTATATCTGGCTGCCATTTATGATCCTGCCCATCCAGGCCTCCCTGGAGCGTCTGCCGCCCTCCTTACTGCAAGCCTCGGCCGACCTTGGTGCCAAACCTCGGCAGACCTTTATGCAGGTGATTCTGCCGCTGTCGATCCCAGGTATCGCCGCCGGTTCGATCTTCACCTTCAGCCTGACCCTCGGTGACTTCATCGTGCCGCAGCTGGTGGGCCCACCCGGCTTCTTCATCGGCAACATGGTGTATGCGCAACAGGGCTCGATCGGCAACATGCCGATGGCCGCCGCCTTTACGTTGGTGCCGATCGTGCTGATCGCCGTCTACCTGTCCATCGTCAAACGTCTGGGGGCCTTCGATGCGCTCTAACGCCGAAAAACATGGGGAGCAGGCTTCCTGGGGGCTGAAACTGGCTGCCTGGGGCGGGCTGGTATTTCTCCACTTCCCGATCCTGATCATCTTCATGTATGCCTTTAACACCGAGAGCTCGGGCTTCAGCTTTCCGCCGCAGGGTTTCACCTTGCACTGGTTCAGCGTGGCCCTGGCGCGCCCAGACGTGTTGGAAGCGATCAAACTGTCCGCGCAGATCGCCGCCCTGGCGACCGTGGTCGCCATGATCCTCGGCACCCTGGCCGCCGCCGCACTGTACCGCTGCGACTTCTTCGGCAAAGAAAGCATCTCCATGCTGCTGATCCTGCCCATCGCGCTGCCCGGCATCATCACCGGCCTGGCGCTGCTGGCGGCGTTCAAGCGCTTCGGCATCGAGCCGGGCTTCCTGACCATTGTGATTGGCCATGCCACCTTCTGCGTGGTGATCGTCTACAACAACGTCATCGCCCGTTTCCGTCGCACCAGCCACAGCCTGATCGAGGCCAGCATGGACCTGGGCGCCGACGGCTGGCAGACCTTCCGCTACATCGTCCTGCCCAACCTCGGTTCAGCCTTACTGGCGGGCGGCATGCTGGCGTTTGCCCTGTCGTTCGATGAAATCATCGTCACCACCTTTACCGCAGGCCATGAGCGCACCCTGCCGCTGTGGCTGCTCAACCAGTTGGCTCGCCCGCGCGATGTGCCGGTAACCAACGTGGTGGCGATGCTAGTGATGCTGGCCACCATGCTGCCAATCCTCGGCGCCTACTACCTGACCAAAGGCGGTGAAGGCGTAGCCGGCAGCGGCAAGTAGAGATGCAGGAAGACCTCAGGGTGGATCGCGCTTTATCGATCCACCACTGCCCGCAGAGATACCCATGGCGGATGTAAAAAGCGACAGCTGCGCGCCCCGATCCACCCGACAAGAACATTCATAAGAACCCGATAGCGAGGTTTAAGCGATGCAAACCAAACTGCTGATCAATGGCCAACTGGTCGCTGGCGAAGGCGCTGCCCAGGCCGTGCTCAACCCTTCCCTCGGCACCACCCTGGTGGAAATCGCTGAAGCCAGTCCGGCCCAGGTCGATGCCGCAGTTCGCGCTGCCGATGCGGCCTTCGACAGCTGGTCACAAACCGCCCCCAAAGATCGTTCGAGCCTGCTGCTGCAACTGGCCGACAAGATCGACGCCCACGCCGCAGAACTCGCCCGCCTGGAATCCAACAACTGCGGCAAACCCTACAGCGCTGCATTAAATGACGAGCTGCCTGCCGTCGCTGACGTATTCCGTTTCTTCGCCGGTGCCAGCCGTTGCATGAGTGGCTCCGCTGCCGGTGAATACCTGCCGGGCCACACCTCGATGATCCGCCGTGATCCGATTGGTGTAATCGCCTCCATCGCGCCATGGAACTACCCGCTGATGATGGCCGCCTGGAAACTCGGCCCAGCCTTGGCTGCCGGCAACACCGTGGTACTCAAGCCATCCGAGCAGACACCCCTGACTGCGCTGAAACTGGCTGAATTCCTCGCTGATATCTTCCCGGCAGGGGTCGTCAACATCGTTTTCGGTCGCGGCCCGAGCGTCGGCGCACCACTGACAGCCCACCCGAAAGTGCGCATGGTCTCGTTGACGGGCTCAATCCCTACCGGCTCAGCCATCATCAGCAGCACCGCCGACAGCGTGAAGCGCATGCACATGGAACTGGGCGGTAAAGCGCCAGTGATCATCTTCGATGACGCTGATATCGACGCTGCGGTAGAAGGTATTCGCACCTTCGGTTTCTACAACGCCGGCCAGGACTGCACGGCTGCCTGCCGCATCTATGCGCAAAAAGGCATCTACGAGCAGTTCGTGGCCAAACTGGGCGAGGCCGTGAGCAGCATCAAGTACGGCCTACAGGATGACGAAAGCACCGAGCTCGGCCCGCTGATCACTTCCGCTCACCGCGACCGCGTCATCGGTTTCGTCGATCGCGCCAAGGCGGTTTCGCACATCAAGGTGGTGACGGGCGGCAACGCGGTCGAGGGCCCCGGTTTCTTCTTCGAGCCGACCGTACTGGCGGGTGCTTTGCAGGACGACGAAATCGTCCGCCGCGAAGTATTCGGCCCGGTGGTTTCGGTCACCCAGTTCGACGATGAAGCGCAGGTGCTGGCCTGGGCCAACGACTCCGACTACGGCCTGGCCTCCTCACTGTGGACCAGCGACGTGGGCCGCGCGCACCGCATGTCCGCGCGCCTGCAGTACGGCTGCACCTGGGTTAATACGCACTTCATGCTGGTCAGCGAGATGCCCCATGGCGGCGTGAAACTGTCCGGTTACGGCAAGGACATGTCCATGTATGGGCTAGAGGATTACACCGCGATCCGTCACGTCATGTTCAAACACTGACGTAGCTCTTCGTAGGGTGGATCGCGCTTCACCGATCCACCACGCCGCGCTCATGGTGGATGTAAACAACGACATCCACCCTACGGATTCCCACAACGAGCTGGAGCAACAACAATGAAAATCGCACTCCGCACTATCAGCTTCCTCGCCCTGTTCGCCTGCGCCGGCCTGGTCCAGGCGGCAGATGATGCCAAGGCTATCGTCGATGGCTATATGGCTGCCTGGAACGCCCACGATGCCGACAAGGCTGCGACCTTTCTCGCTGAAGACGCCGTGTATTTCGACGCCACCGTCGGCACGCCGCAGAACGGCAAAGCCGCCGCCCGCGACAACGTGATCAAGGTGTTTGTCGGCGCCGTGCCGGATCTGCAATGGCAGATGACCAGCGCGCCCATCGTCAGTGCTGATGGCATTGCCTTCCAGTGGAAATTCAGCGGCACCAACAGCGGTGCCTGGGGTGCGGAAACCCCAGCCACCGGCAAGCCGCTGTCATTTGAAGGCGTAAGCTTTATCCGCATCAAAGGCGGCAAGATTGCCTATCAGGGCGATTACTACGACGCGCTGGGCTTCAACAAGCAACTCGGCTGGTAAACCCGTGCGCGTGCACTGCAGGCTAGAAACGCTGCAGTGCTCTAACTCGCGTGCAACTCCTGACGCACCTGCGCCTCAAGCTCGGCCTTTAGCGCCGGATCGAGCTTGAGTTGACGGGCCAGCTCTTCCAGATATGCACGCTCCATAAAGTGCTCTTCATCGACCATCAGCACGCTCGCCACATACATTTCTGCCGCCATTTCCGGCGTGCTGGCCGCGCGGGCGATTTCGGCGGGGTCCAGCGGCTTGTTCAGCTCGGCCTGCAGCCAATGCTGCAATTCGGCGTCACTGGTGAGCTTGACCAACTCGCCCTCGATCAATTGCCGCTCACGTGCATCGACATGACCATCGGCTTTGGCCGCCCCCACCAGCGCTTTGAGAATCGCCTGGCTGTGGATCTCGGCCTGCGGCGCCGGCAAGCGATCCAGGGTTTGCGGCTCGCCCTGCGGCGCATTGGCCTGCTGCGCCTGCCAGTTGTTGTAGGCCTTGTAGGCAACCACGCCAAGCGCGGCCAGGCCACCATAGGTCAGCGCCTTGCCGCCCATCTTGCGCGCACTCTTGTTGCCCAGCAGCAAGCCCAGCGCACCTGCCGCCAACGCGCCGCCACCCGCCCCTTTGAGCAGAGTGCCCAGATCACCGCCCTGGCCACCTTTACCAGCGCCGCCAAGCAAACCGCCCAGCGCACCACCCAGGCCACCGGTTGAGCCACCAGCGGAGCTGCCAGCGGATTTCTGCTGCATCAGGTCCTGGCCGGACTTCAATAACTGATCAAGCAAGCCACGGGTAATCATCAAGCGCTCTCCCTAAAAATAGTTGTGCAGGCACACAGACAGATTCTAGAGACGCAGGTTTCCCGCCACCTAACGCCAGAGTGCTTCGAAAGATTGCCAGCGGACGTAATGCACCGGGGAAACCGGCTATTCGTCGGTTATCCGCCTGCGAATATGTCAAATAGTGGTCACCATCACATTCTGCCGATAGTCGATCTATATTTGACGCCGATAGGATGACGGACATAAAACACGCAACGGTAAAAGGCTATCAAGAGCCGACGCCGGAGACTTCGCGCCATGTTGCCACGCGCCAATCGCCCCGCCCACCGCTTACTGTGCAGCCTGTTTGCCAGTTGTTGGCTATTCAGCCCAGTACTGGTGGCCGATGCATCGAGTACCCAGCACAGCGCCCTGGCGGCGGCGCTCAGTGATACGCGCTTGGCCAGCTGGCTCAACCTGCTCGATAACTCCGCCGGCGACGACGAGCGCGCCCAGCTGGAGCGGGTCAATCATTTCATCAATCGCTCAGTGAGCTTTGTTAGCGACCAGCAGGCCTGGGGCGTCGACGACTATTGGGCAACGCCGGCGCAGACACTAAGCCTGGGCAAAGGTGACTGCGAAGATTTCGCCATCGCCAAATACTTCAGCCTGGTGCGCATGGGCGTACCCAGCGAGAAGCTGCGCCTGACCTTCGTCAAGGCGCTCAAGCAGAACCAGGCGCATATGGTGCTGGCCTATTACCCCAGCGCCAGCGAGCAACCGCTGATTCTCGACAACCTCGATCCGCGCATCCGCCCGGCCAGTGAGCGTGGCGATCTGTTACCGGTGTATTCCTTTAATAACCACGGCGTATTTCTCGCCAAGTCGCCGCAGCGCGTCAGCCAGCCACCGCAATTTCTTGCGCGCTGGAACGAGCTGAGCGAACGCGCCCTGGCCGATGGCTCTGCACCTTCCGCACCACGCAGCTAATACCTTCTTATTTCCCGGATTTCATCCGGGCTACCGGAGAGCGCAACCCCGTAGCCTGGATAAGCGCAGCGCAATCCGGGTAGCCTAATCCCGGATTGCGCCAGGGCTTATCCGGGCTACCGAAAGCATTGGTAGTGCCTAACGCGGTTGAATATGGGCGATCAGCAGCTGCACGCTTTCCTGCCCACGGTACTCATTGACATCCAGCTTGTAGGCCAGCTCGACCCAGCGCACGGTCGGATTCGGCCAGATCTCGCGGTCCACACCAAAGGCGATGCCGTCGAGCTGCACACTGCCACACTCGCTTTTCAGCACCACTTTAAGATGCCGCTCGCCAACAACGCGCTGCTGCACCAGCTGAAACACGCCATGAAACAGCGGCTCAGGAAAATGCTGCCCCCAGGGCCCGGCATTGCGCAGCTCCTTGGCCAGCGGCAGGTGGAACTCTTCAATAGATAAAGCGCCATCGGACAGCAAACGACCGGTCAGATCGTCCTCACACAGCTGGCGGCGCACTTCGGCGTCGAAGGCGACGGCAAAGGCGGCGAAATTGGCTTCGGGCAACGACAAGCCCGCGGCCATGGCATGCCCACCAAACTTGCTGATCAGCTGCGGATGCTTAGCGGCCACCGCATCCAGTGCATCACGGATATGAAAACCCGGCACCGAACGTGCCGAGCCTTTCAGCACGCCATCACCGGCATCGGCGAAGGCGATGGTCGGACGGTGATAACGCTCTTTCATTCGCGAGGCGAGAATGCCGATCACCCCCTGGTGCCAGTCGGCCTCGAACAGGCACAGACCAAAGGGCATGTCCTCCAGCGGCAAGTCCTTGAGCTGGGCCAAGGCCTCGCGCTGCATACCCTGCTCGATGGCCTTGCGATCCTGATTGAGCTGATCCAGCTGCACGGCCATATCGCGGGCCAGGGCTTCGTCTTCGCAGAGCAGGCACTCGATGCCCAGCGCCATGTCATCCAGCCGCCCCGCCGCATTCAGCCTCGGCCCGAGGATAAAGCCGAGATCAGTGGAGGTGATGCGCCGATGATCGCGCCCGGCCACTTCAAGAATCGCGCGCAAGCCTGGTCGCGCCCGCCCGGCGCGAATCCGCGCCAAACCCTGATGCACCAGGATGCGGTTGTTGGCATCCAGCGGCACCACGTCGGCGACGCTGCCCAGGGCCACCAGATCAAGTAGCTCACCCAGGTTTGGCTCAGGCCGCTGCGCAGTAAACCAGCCCATCTCCCGCAGCCGCGCACGTAACGCCAGCAGTACATAAAACATCACCCCAACCCCAGCCAGCGCCTTGCTGGGGAACTCGCAGCCCGGCTGATTGGGATTGACGATGGCATCCGCTGCCGGCAACTCGGCACCGGGCAGGTGGTGATCGGTGACCAGCACGGTCAAACCGGCAGCCTTAGCCGCCGCTACGCCTTCAACGCTGGAAATGCCGTTGTCCACGGTAATCAACAATTGCGGCTCGCGCTCCAGCGCCACCGCAACAATTTCCGGGGTCAGGCCGTAGCCGTACTCGAAACGATTGGGCACCAGATAATCGACATGCGCCGCGCCGAGCATACGCAGGCCCAATACCCCCACCGTGCTGGCGGTGGCGCCATCGGCATCGAAGTCGCCGACGATCAGCATGCGCTGGCCTTGCTGCAACCCCTGCACCAGCAAATCGACGGCCCCCGCCATGCCCTTGAGCCGCTGATACGGAATCAAGCGCGCCAGGCCTTTATCCAACTCGGCAGCGGACTGCACACCACGAGCGGCATACAGCCGGGTCAGAAGTGGCGGCAGCGCGCCTAGATCAGGCAGGTTTTCAGGCAGCGGGCGGGATTCTATACGCATGGGCATTCTTATCTGTAGGGCGGGTGCAGCCCGCCGGAATTTAAACGCAGCAGCAATTGAACGACGTAGCCCGGATACAATCCGGGGCACAAGCATCAACCGCCTCCGGATTGCATCCGGGCTACAGGATCACCAGCGACTCAGCGTTCGCCTGCCAACCACTCGATGGGCAGCTCATGCTGGCCGCGCTCATCGGTGACGAACAGTTCGCCGTCGCTGATCATCACGCTCCAGTTCAGCGAGCGCGGCATGTCCAGCGCCAGCTTGGCCAAGGCTTCCTGGTCGAGGGCGACGACGTTGATGTTTTTCAGGCTGCGCACGGGATCGAGCGCCTTGGTCTGCCAGACACGCAGATTACCGTAAGCCACCAGGCTGAATTTCTCGGTACGCCGCGAACACCAGGTCATGCGGTCGCTGTCCGGCTGGCCAACTTCGATCCAGTGCAGCACGCGATCATCCAGGCTCTTTTCCCACAACGCCGGTTCATCCACATCCGACAGGCCACGCCCAAACGCCAGGTGCTCGTGATAGAACAGACAGTAGGCCACCAACCTTGCCGCCAGGCGTTCTTCGGTTTCCGAAGGGTGCTTGGCCACAGTGAAACGCAGGTTTTCATAGACGCTGCGGTCCATGTCGGTGAGGTTCAGCTCGATTTTATAAGTGGTAGACGGCAGGGCCATGGACGGGGCTTCTTGACTATTCGGAAAGGCCGCAAGTCTACCCTGAATCCAGCCCGAGTGCCTTGAGCAGGGATGGATGGCCGCAGGCAAAGCCGCGCAGAAACGTTGCTACAAACGCTGTAACAGCGCCTGCAACGCCAACTCCGGCTCAAGCGTCCACAGGCCATAACTGAGCGGCAAGGTTTCCAGGCCGGCGCGGGCCAGAACCAGATAACGCTCCAGTTCGAGAAAGCCCTCGCCTTCACCGGGAAAACCGATCAGGTCGATGGCCAGGCACTTGTCGCCACGCTGGCAGAAGATATCCAGCAGCAGCCCGGCCAACGGGTAACTGGTCCAGGTGCTGACACCCTGGGCGTGCAGCGCCGCGCAGACCTCGCGTTGAAAAGCGTCCTCCGCGGCCGCCGGCCGAGCGGCTGGCACGAACAGGCGAATGGATTCTAGATACCGACGCAGCAGGTGCTGGGCAGGCAACTGCTGTTCGTCGCCACTGAACAACAGCACCTGGCGCTCACGGGCGCGGGTGATGGCGACGTTAAACATATCCGCCCGATTGAGGTAGGCGGCGACCTGGGCACCACTGCCATGCATAGCGAAGCTGATGATCATCAGATCGCGCTCCTCGCCCTGAAAACCGTAGGGCGTGGCGATCAGCAGGCGAAACTCAGCCAGTTGCTCAAGCGACAGGGTGGCTGCGACCTGCTTACGAATCGCCTCGACCTGATCGCGCAACGGTGACAGCACGCCGATGCTGGGTTTAACCGGGCTGGTGGCATAGCGCGCCATATGTTCACCGAGTAACGCCAACACCCGCGCCACCTCGGCCGGATTGATCCCATTGGCACCGCGCTCACCGCTCAGCCGTTCGAGCTGCAGGCTGTCGCAACCCTCCTGCCCCGGACGCTCTTTCATCACCCGCAAGCGGTTGGCATAGAACTGCTGGTTACTGAAGCGGATCAGCGCCGGACGACTGCGAAAGTGTTCATCGAGAAAGATCACCGCTTGCTGGTGGGCCAGTTGTACGCCCACTAGATCCAGCACGCTGTTGGCTCTATAGCTCCAGCGCTCACCCTGCTCGGCCGGCACGTGCGCGCGGCTGGCAAGGCGCGCCTCAGCGGCGATGGATAAAAACGAGATATGCCGCAACTGCCGCGCATCGCCCGCTACCACCGCGCGCTTGCAACGCTGGAAGGCCGGCAGCGCCGAGGCGATATCGCACTGGGTTGCCTCGTCCATCACCATCACATCGAACAAGCCGGCGCGCAGCGGTAGCATGCGATGCAACTCGTCGAGGGTCACCACCCAGATCGGGAACGCCGCCAACAAGCGCGCCGGGTCGATATCCTCGAACAGCGCCAACTGGCGCTGCGAGTTGCGCGCGCGGATCGCCTGGTTGTAATGCACGAAAGTCTGTCGATCCTTGGCCAACAAGCGCTGCAAGCCCAAGGCCCGGCGCGTATTCAGATAGTCGCGACTGAGGCGCTGACGACGCTGCTGACATTCGCGCAGCTCATCAAGCAGCGCCCAAGGCCGCGCGCTGACGGCGATGCGCTGACGAACCCAGGGCACCTGCAACCAGCGCTGCCAGAAACTCAAGCTGCCGCGCTCGGCGCGCAACAGCAGGCGGCTCCAGGCCAGCGCTTGCTCGCCGCGTCGGCGAAAAGCCCGGCTCAAGCGTTGCTCGTTGCGTTGCAGGCTGCCGAGTTCGCGGCGCTGCTGGCGCTCGCCGCCCTCCTCGACTGTTTCGAGTTCGCCTTGCAGAGCCCGCGCCAGGCGTTCACGCAGCCCTTTGAGCTGACCCTGGCCGTCGCACTCCAGCACGCCGTCACGCAAGCCGAAATCGTCACGCAGCTTTTGCGCGATAACCCTCACCGCCTGTTCGCTGCGACTGACCAGCAGCACGCTTTCGCCTTGCAGGTAGCGATCCAACGCCAGAGCAGCCAGGGTGTAGCTTTTGCCGGTGCCCGGCGGGCCACTGATCTGGCTCAAGGGATAGCGCGCGGCATTGGCCAATGCCCGACACTGGGCAGCGCTAAGTTGCGCCGGCAGATTCTCCGGTGAACTGACGGCAGCTTGATTCGCTGCCGGCGCCAGTTCACCAAGCAACTGCCGGAGTGGCGCCGACAGTTCGCTGGCCGTCTGCAATTGCTGCAATTCGTGGGCAATGCCACGGCTGCCGGTGCCGCGCGGCACCAGCGCGACCATGGCGGCAGACTGCAGCGAGAGACTGCGCCGACGCTGCGCCTTGTCCAGCACGGCAATATCGGCCAAAGCGGGAAAACCGGCCGCGGCAGCAACATCCGGAACCCGGGTATTAGCCACCACCCAGGACAACAGTTCGCCCAGGGCCAGGGTATCCAGCGGCTCGCTGGGCAACACCAGCCCGGCAAACGCATCCTGCTCTTCGCCGCCGAGCAAGCGCCGCAACAGCCGCCAGTTACCGTGGGGCTGCTGCAGGTCGATGGTCAGCAAATGGCTCTGCGCGTCGGCTGTGCGCTGCAGTCGGGCCTCGTAATAGAACAGCGGGCCGCAAACCGGGACGGCGGGCGCATCGGCCGAGGCCAGGCGTCCGCAAATCGGCAGCACGCCGTAGATCAGTTGCAGCTCGCGCTGATAGAGACTCTGTTGGCGCTCCAGCGCGGCGCCCAGTTGCGCATTCAACGGCAAGCTGAGCAAGCCACCACTGAGCAGCTCTTCGCGCCCGCCCAACCAGGCCCAGCGCTCGGCCGGCAACTTACTCAGGTTATCCAGATCCAGCTCGCGGCTGTCAGCCAGGTAGCAACTGCGGTAGAAGCCGATAAGCCGGTGAACGGGCGACGAATCGTCCATCAGTTGTCCCGGTAGCGTGCCCACAGGCTTTCAAACTCGCGGCTAAAGGCCGTCAGCAGCTGCGGATTGTCGACCACCATAAAGTTCTCCTCGTTGCTGGTGCTGGCACTACGGGTCCAGTTGAAGCTACCGTTAAGCAGCAGGCGACCGTCGAACAGGGCGAATTTGTGGTGCATATGAAAGGGGCCAGAATCAATGCGTAGCGGCACGCCCTTGTCGCGCAGCCACTGTACATCGCTGCCGGCATCGAACTGCTTTTCGTTGTCGCTGATCACCCGCACCGCTATACCACGCTGATGGCAGGCGAGGATTTCTTCGCTAAGTGGGTCGTCGGAGATGGTGTAAACGCAGATATCCACCGTCTTGCGTGCCTGCCGGCAGAGTTCGCGGATCTTCCGCCGGCAGTCCTCGCCGGGGCTGAAATGGGCGCTGGCCAGGTTGCTGGTGGGCGCGATATTGGCGTCCAGGGTCTTGATCACCTGTTCCAGCCACTTCAGCGCCGGCTCGGCATTCTCCGGCTGGCGCATCAGCTCACGTACTAGAGCGAAGGCGCGGTTGCGCATATAACGCACCTGCTCGGGGCTCAGCTCGCTACCAAGCTGGCGCAGCTCATCGCGCTCCTCATTGCTCAGGCGCAGGTCGGCCAGACTGTCACGCAACTGCTGATCGAGACGATTGAAATCCATTTAACCTCCTTGTCGTGCGCGCGGCGTGTAGCGCCAGGCCGCATAGAGCCCACCGCAGAGCGCGCCGGCCAGATGATACTCAAATGAAACGCCTTGCTGCGGCAGCAAACCGAAGACCCAGCCGCCATGCAGAAAGAACACCAGCACCGCCAACAGCAGGTCCAGCCAGCTACGGCGAAACCAGGCCCGCGCCAGCAGCAGCGCCCACAGCCCGAACAACCAGCCGCTGGCGCCGACATGGATACCTTGGCGGCCGAACAGCCAGACCAACAGCCCACTGCCGAGGATGATAAACAGGCTGGCCTGGATAAAGTCGCGGCGTGATTCGAGCAGTGCCAGCAGTCCCAGCACCAACAGGCCGCTCAGGTTGCTCAACAGATGCATCCAGCCGCCATGCAGCCAGGGCGCAAACAGCACGCCCGGCAATGACTCAAGCCGGCGCGGGATCACGCCCCAGAGATTCAGGCTGTAACCACTCAGGCTGTTGCCCAGCTGCAGCACCAGCATCAGTGCGGCGATGCCCAGCAACAGCTGCACGCGCGGCAACAGCCCGGCCTTCATGGCGTTTCGCTTTCACTGTCGCCAGCCAGGCGCTGTTCATGGCCCAATTGCTCGCCCAGATCACGCAGCTGGGTGGAGATTTCCAGCATGCGGTTGTGGGTGCGCAGGTCGATATCGATTTTCTTGTCCATGGCGTTGATCAACGGCAAAAAGCTGTTCTGCAGGCTATCGGCCAGGCTTTCCAGCACCTTCTGCACGGCCGGTTGTGGCGGTGTAATCACCTCCACCTGCGGGCGCAGCTTGCCTAGATTATCCAACCCGGCGAGCAGTTCGGCCCAGGGAATCGTCGGCGCGGCGGGTTGTTCACCCGGCGCCAGTTTGGCCAGGCCGCGCACACCCTCGACCAGATCATTAAGCTGCGCCACCACCCGGCCACCGACATCGCTGTCGCTGCCGCCCATGGCCTTGTTGCGCATAAAGTCGCGTTTGATCTGCGCCCAGCGCTCGGCCTGCACGTCGGTCATATTGCCGCGCAGTTCGGCAAGCTTAAGCAGGTTTTCCTCGGCGCCGGTGGTGAGCAGCTGGGATTCGCCCTGGTAGTGATCGGCGATCAGTTGCAGTACCTCGGTATCGTTCATCACTGAACTGATCTTCTCCGCCATCTTGTTCATATTGCGGTAGCTGCCCTGCAACTTGAACGGCGGCTCCGTGCGGTATTGATCGGCCTGGGCGGCGCTGGCGATGTACTGCTGGTTGACCCGGCCGACCACATCGCGCACCTGCATCAGACGCTGCAGGGTGGTGACGATTTCATTGACCTCCGCGCCGCTGTAGCTGTGGCTCAGTTCGTTGGCAGAGAACGGCTTGCCCTCGGCCTTGGCGACAAAGCGATAGACATCGGCCATCTCGCGGGTGGCCAGCGGCGCCAGCACCGGGTTGGAGGTCAGGCCGTTCTCGATATAGCTCAGGGCGAAGGCTTCCTGCATACCGCCCAGGGTGTCGCCGAGGTTATAGATATCGGCGCGGTTGGCCAGCATATCCGGGATCTTGAACACGTCACCGGACTCGGTATAGGGGTTGCCCGACATGATCACGCAGAACTTGCGCCCACGCATATCGTAGGTGCGGGTGCGGCCCTTCCACACGCCTTCAATACGGCGGGTGCCATCACAGAGCGAGATAAATTTCTGCAGGAATTCCGGGTGGGTGTGCTGAATATCGTCGAGATAGAGCATCACGTTGTTGCCCATCTCCAGCGCCAGGTTGAGCTTTTCCAGCTCCTGGCGTGAAGTGGCGTCCGGCGCCTGGGCTGGGTCCAGGGAACGCACTTCGTGGCCCAACGCCGGGCCGTTGATCTTCATAAAGATCAGCCCCAGGCGATGGGCGACATACTCCATCAGGGTGGTTTTGCCGTAGCCGGGCGGCGAAATCAGCATCAGCAGGCCGGAGAGGTCCGAGCGACGGTTCTCCCCGGCGGTGCCCATCTGCTTGGCCAGGTTGTCGCCAATCACGCCCAAGTAAACATCGTTGATCAGCTTGTTACGCACAAAGGAGCTAAGCGGCTTGGGCTTGAACTCATTGAGCCGCAGGGCCTCGCGCTCGCGCACCACCACGTCCTGGCGCAATGCCTGGTAGCGCTGCAAACCGGGCAGGAACTGCTCGCGATGCACGCGCAGGCGGGCGAAGAAGTCGTCCACTGCCAGTATCAGTTGCCGTTCGCCGATCCGTGGGTGTTCGCCCATCAGTTCCTTGACGGTAAAGCGCAGGTCCACCTCGGTGATGCGCTTGGCCACGTCCTCGGCAAGCAAAGCCAGGGCCACACCCTCGGGCACATAGGCACTGAGCGCGGCGAATTCGTCTGCCGCGCAAAGGCCGCGCAACCAGTTCTCCACCAGCGCCCATTGCGCCGCCGGGCGTTCGTGCAGTTGCGTCAGGGTTTGCTGATACACATCCCACATATGCGCGGCCTGCAAGCGCACCTGCAAGCCGGCGAGCAGCTCACGAGCGTATTTGCTGAAGACCAACTCGATACGCTCGGCGGCCAGCTCCTGCACCAGGTATTCCGCAGCCTCGGCCAACGCCGCAGGACTTAGCTGCATACCCTGCTCGGCGATGTAGCCGGCCATGGCATCGGCTATTTCCGCCTGCAGCTGCAGCAGGCTGTCGCGCTGGCCGAACAGTTGCTGGATATGCCGGGCGCTACGCGCACGCTGCGGCCACTGCTTGGCCTCGTCGCGGCGCTGCACCTGGCTCCAAAAGAAGCTGGCGAAACCACGCGGCAAGGCGCCGTAGCTGAGCAGCCCGGCGCTGTCGCGCAGCGGCAGCAACTGGGCGAGGATCAGCGCCGCATCGTGGTCGTGGATGCCCTTCTCGTAGCCTTCCTTGTAGCGCGGCGCAGCGAAGTCGCGAATGCTTTTGACCAGCGCCTCCGGCTGGGCCAGCTGTTGTTTGAGCAGGTCCAGGCTAAGGCCATCGCGTCCGGCATCGGCGGCGGCCAGCACTTCGCCGGCCAGGTATTCGGCGCGGTAGAGGGTGGCGGATTCGGACTCCAGAGATACCTGCCAATAGTCGCGCAGCGCTTCCAGCTCGGCGTTCTGCAGCGGCTCGAGGAATTCGGTACCGGTGAGATGCAGGTAAAGCTGATCGCCGCGCGGCATCAGGGTCAGGTCCAGCTCCTGAGTGTTGACGCTAAAGCGATGGCGCGGACCGAGCTTGATGACGTTGCCGCCCTCTTCAAACAGCTCACTCTTGTCGCGCAGGCTGCGCACCGCCTGATCGCGGGCGGCCTTGAGGCGCGACTCGACATCCTCGGCCTTGACGCTGTCCTTCAGCTCGCGCAGGCGCTCGGCCAGTTCGCGCAGCTTGAGAATCAACGGATCGGAAGCGAAGAAGGCGTTCAGCTCATCCGGCTGGGTCAGGCGTGCGGTGCGCCGACCGAGGCTTTCCAGAATCCGCCGCGCGGCGTCGAGCAGGCCCTGGGCCTTGCGCTGACGTTCATCGAGCAGCGCCTGTTTGTGCGCCTCGAAGGTTTCCAGCAACTCTTCGCGCTTGGCCAGAATGTCACTGAGGAACTGTTCCTGATCGCCGAACTGACTCTCCAGCTCTTCGAGCTGTACCAACAGGCGCGATAGTTGTTCGTCGCAGCGCTCCGGGTCCTGGGCCATGGCCAGCGCGTTGGTGATGCCCTGGCAGAACAGTTTGAACTGGGCGCCGAACTGCGCCACGGTTTCTGCCGAACCCAGGCCCTTGCGCCGCTGCTCGGCACGGGCCTTGGCCTGGTTAAGACGGGCATAGACTTCAGAAATCGACTCGACGATCGCGGTACGCTGGGTGGCGTCGTCGATTGGCAGCGAGGCCATCAGGCTGGAGAGCATATCCAGATTGCCGGCCATAGCCTGCAGCGCCACCAGTGGCTCATTAAGTTGGCTGACGGTTTCGGCTTTCTGCGCCTGGGCGTCGAGCTGGGCCAGTTGCTGCACATAGGGCTGCAGCGCCGCCTGGCTGGCGAGGAAGGACGAGGTGGCGGCTGCGACCTGCTCCTGAGCAGCAAGCAACTCGGTTTCCATGGCGTCGATACGCGCCACATCGATATAGCGGTAATCACGAATGGTTAGCAGTTGGCCGCGCTGGGCATTGATGCCGTTGAGCGCATCAACAAAGTGCTGCACCTCGCCCCAGCTATCGATCAGCAGGCCGGAGAGCAGCGCCTGCTGGCGGGTTTCGGCCTCGGCCATCGCGCGGCCCGATTGCTGACGGATGCTCTCGACTTTCTCGAACTCGTCGAGCACCAGCTCGCCGGTGGCGGCGATCTCGCGCAGCAGTGGCGCCATGCCCTGGCACTGGGCATCGCCTAGCCAGTGGTAGACGTCGAACAAGCGGCGGGTGTTCTGGCACAGCTGGGTGTAGCGCTGCACCGAAACTTCCGGCGTCTCGATCTCGCGGCTAAGGCCCAGCAGGTCAGAGACGCCGCGCACCAGCTCAGCATTGCCGATGCGCCCGAAGAAACCGCTGCGCACCGGTTGGCGGGCGGCGAAATCATCGCTGCAGAACGGCGTCTGCCAGATCTGCATCGGGTGGATACGCGTCGGCTCCGTGCCTTCGGCGGCGAAAATCACCATGCGCCCGTCTTCCAGGCGCGCGTAGCCGTGGCCGAAGATCGGGTTGTGCAGCTGGCGGTTGATCATGTTGTAGGTGAACAGCGCCGAGCGGCCTTCTTCCGGGTGGTAGAAGATGTACTGCACGTCCTCGCCATTGGGCGAGCGCACCGCGCGCTTGAAGCGCATGCCGCCCATGGGTTGCTCGAATGCCTTGGACTCGCCGTTCTGCAGGTAGTAGCCACCGGGGAAGATGATGCCGTGGTCTTCCGGCAGCTGCACGCAGGCCAGGCCGATGGCATCGATGCGTTCAACCTTGCGCGTCAGGCTGTTGAACACCAGGTAGCGCCACTGTTCTTCGCGGTACGGCAGGATTTTCAGCAGGATCAGGCTGCCAAGTTTGGCGTACTCGATCTGCGCGTCGTCCAGCGACTGGGTCTTGTCCAGCACTGCCTCGCGGTAGATGCCCAGGCCGTCCTCGGTGTTGTTCTCAACCTTGACCGTGAGGTCGCCGCCGATGGTCTCGACGAAGATGGTGTCGAGGATATTCATATGCGGATGGCGGCCGTTAACCACCATCTCGCGGGATGTCTTTTGCCATTCAAAATCGAACGGCGCCGGCAGCGCTATATCGCGCTCGCCGCGGTTATCGATATAGCGAACCTCTTTGCCGTCGAGGGAAATTGACCAGCGGAACACCCGGATATCGCTGATTCGCTCGCCGATCTGGAAGCTGGCCAGCAGCTTGCCGTCGCGCACCAGCAATTGCAGCAGGCGGGTGTTCTTGTAATAGGTGTAGAGCTCGTTGAAGTCGTTAACAAAGCTGCTCTGCCCGAGAAAGCTGTCAGCCAGCGCCACGCTCTCGGCTTCATAGCCTTCGTCCTGCTCGCTCAGGCGATACAGGGAGAACACGTCCTCGACGCGGGTTTCCTTTTTCAGGCCAAGGAACACGTTGTAGCCGAACAGCAGGTTCTCGCCGACCTGGACGATATCGCGCGCCGTGCAGTTGTTCTCGGTGCGGATACGTACCCGCCCGACCACTTCCATCTGGCTGCTGCCGAACTCCTGCAAACGCTGAGCGTTCAGCGCCTCGGTGGTCTGGCGCAGGCGCAGGCCTTGCTCCTGCAGGCGCTTGTGCAGCACCTCGTAGGCGCCGCCTTCAGCGACCGCCTTGTCCAATACGTCCTGTGGCTGGCTAGGGGCTTGCGAGTCCGACATCGTGGTCATCCTGAATCTGCGGCGTCTTCAACCAAACAGCGCCCTGCCAAGCAGGGGCTTGTACGGAAATGCGGGAGCGGTGCCACTGCGAGCGAGTGGCACCTGGCGGGTCAGACCTGCGGCGGTGTGCTGTCTGTCACCACAGCGGCCTTGGCCTCGACCGGTTTTCCAGCCAACAGACGGGCCAACACGTCCTGCACCACCGGGCTCTTGCCAACCACGCCTTCGATGGCTTTGCCCACCGACAGCGACTTGGCGAAGGAATTGAAGAAGTCGCCTTCGCCACCGACGATCTCGATCTTCGCCTTGGACAGCGCCGCCGAGAGCACTTCGGCCTGATCCTTGGCAATTTCCTTGTTGGCAGCGATGGCGGCCATGGCTTCGTCGAAGTTCGCCTCCAGTTGCATGCGGAACTCTTCGTGCTGACGCGCGTTGTCGCTGAGCGCATCGAGCGCACCGAACTTCTTGCCCAGGCCTTCGGCCTCGGCATTCAAACGCTCAAGCAGCACATGGGCTTCGGCCATACCCAAATCCTGGGTGGCTTTGGCCTTGGCGGCGCCAAGCTGCTCTTCGCCACGCGCCTGAGCGCCGAGTTTCTCTTCCAGCACCTTGGCGTCGGCCAGGCCGTCTTTCTCTTTGGCCGCTGCCTTGGCTTCGGTCACCCGAGCCTCGGCCAGGCCCTTCTCCTGCTCGCCTTTGGCTTCGGCGATCAGTTGCTCGGCATGCACACGGGCTTCGGCCAGGCCTTCTTTCTCCTTGGCTGCGGCGGTGACTTCACGCACCCGCGCATCGGCCAAACCAGGCGCAGCGCGCTCGGCTTCGATACCTTCGGCCATTTTCTTCTTGGCTTCGCTTTGCTTGGCTGCGGCTTCCAACTCGGCCTGGGCCAGGTTGTTGATTTCTACGGCCTTGTGCTGGGAGCGAGTCTCGTCGGCTTCGGCCTGCTTGACCTGGCGCACCAGTTCCTGCTCGGCTTCGGCCTGGGCGTTGAGCACCATGACCTGCTTGTTCCGATCCGCTTCGGACACTTCACGCACTTCCTTGATGCGCTCCTCTTCCTGGGCCACGGTCTTCTCGACCGCCACGCGCTCGCGAATCACCCCGGCAATATTCTTGCGTTCAACTTCCAGGGCCTTTTCTTTCTCGATGCGCTGCAGCTCGACTTCACGCTCGCGGGAGACGATCTCCAGGTCCTTGGCACGGGTGACTTTTTCCACCTCGATCACCACCGCACGCTGGCGGTTCTGCTGCGCCACTTCGACTTCGCGCTGATGGTTCTCGGCACGGATATCCAGCTCCTGCTGGGTGTGGATGCGTGCCTGCTCGGACTTCAGGCGCTCTTCTTCCTGCACCTTGAGGGTTTCGGCCTGCTCGCGGGCGCGGATGGTTTCGATCTCGCGCTTCTGCCGGGCCACCGCATCGGCTTCCTGACGCTCCAGAGACAACGTGGCCTCACGGGTTTCGACGTTCTTTTTCTTGATCGCCAGCTCTTCGTTGCGCTCCAGCTCGTTGGTGATGACGTTCTGTGCGGCGGTCAGCTCGGTGATCTTGCGGATGCCCTGAGCATCGAGAATATTGCTTGGGTCGAGCGATGCCTTGGAGGTTTGCTCCAGGTAATCGATGGCCACGTCTTCCAGCACATAACCGTTAAGGTCGTTGCCAATCACCTCGACGATACGGTCGCGGAAATCCTGGCGATTCTCGAACAACTGGACGAAATCGAACTGCTTACCAACGGTTTTCAGCGCTTCGGAGAACTTGGCGTTGAACAGCTCATTGACCGCTGAACGGTCAGACGCGCGCTCCACGCCGATGGCCTTGGCCACTTTGAGCACGTCCTGCTGGGTTTCGTTAACCCGCAGGTAGAAGGCCACGGTGATGTCGGCGCGCATATTGTCGCGGCAGATCAGCCCGTCCTTGGCGCGGCGGTCAACTTCCAGGGTGATCAAGGAGATCTTCATAAACTCCTTTAGGTTGATCACCGGGTACACCAGGGCACCGGTGAAATGCACCTTGGGCGTCGACGACATGTCGTTGACGATCAGCGCAGTGCCTTGCGGCACCTTGATATAGAAGGCTTTGAACAGGACGAAAAAACCAAAAATAACCAGGAAAAACAGACCTACACCGGTCAGAAAAGGCATTAGCAGCTCGAGGCTCATTACAATCAATCTCCTTTGATAAACGGGCTAGATGCCCTTGAACTCGTCTTCGGTAATTACCCGATAGGCGTGTTCGGCCTCCAGGTACTCCAGCAACACCACACGGTCGCCACGTTTGAATCCCTGTGCCTCATCGGCACGTACACGCAAAATCAGCCCGGCACCGCCATCTTCAAGCGTCGCCTCACCCTGCGTGGACGTTATCCGACCACTGCGCACGATGGCCACCTGCCCGAGTACGGACTTGCTGCTGGTGGCTTCCAGCTTGAGAAACAGCGGGCGCAAGGGTCGCACCAACAGGCTCACCACGGGCACCACGGCGATTAACGCAGCGGCGATCACCAGCAAACCCAGGGGGTAACGCAAAATGCCCAAAGGCAGAAAACGCAGCAACAACAGCTCGGCGAAATAGCAGAGGAACCAGGCAAAAAAGAACAGCAGGGTGAGAATCAACGTCACCGGCACGCCATTGAGACCCAGTTTGAGTAACAGGCCAGCCAGGCCTTCGGGCTGCAACGCGTGGTTTTCCAGCGACGAGTCGACTTCGATATCCAACAGATCGACATCGACAATCCCCATGGCGGCGACCAGCCAATACAGAATCGCCACGCAGAGTGCAAAGCTGAGCAGCACCACGGGAAACGACAGCGCGGTCTGTATAAATAGCTCCATCTTCTTTACATCCTGCTAGTCGAAGAAACGGGAGCCGCAGCCCCCGCATTGGCCGTTTAGGCTTCGGGCTTGGCGCGACCCTTCAGGCGCGCCAGCACGCTGTCAGCACTGGCGTTGTCCGGCACGATGCCCGCGGCGCGCAGTTTGACCTCGAGGGCGTCATCCGGCGCGCTGGTGGCGGCCAGCTCTGCATTGGCTTCCATCATGGCTGCACGCTCGGCCTGCTTGAGCTTGATGCGCTCCAGCGACTCGACGGCGGTATGCAACTTGGCCTGCGAACCACCATAGCGCTGCGCCACGGCCATCTGCGCTTTCTGCACGCTCTCCGTGGCCTTGACCGTATCGACCTGTTGTTTCAGGCGCTTGATATGCCCTTCCGCCTGGGTCACGGCTTTGCGCAACTGCGCCACACTGGCCGCGAAACCATCGGCCTGTTCGCGGTCGCTGGCCTGTTCGGTTTCCAGGTTGGCGATCTTCTCGGCAACTTCCTTGGCCAGGCCTTCATTGCCGGCATCCAGGGCCTTGAGCGCGTACTGCTCATACTCGGCGATCTTCGCCGTGCTCTTGCCCAGGCGATCACTGGCCAGTTTCTGTTTGGCCATAATCTCAGCCAAGGCTTCCTTGGACTTGCGCAGCTCTAGATCGGCATCGCGAATCTCCTGATCGAGAATACGCAGCGCCTGACCATCTACCACGGCCTCACCCACTTCATTGGCGCCGCCACGCAGCGCCGTCAGCAATTTGCTCCAGACGTTCATAGCATCACTCCTTAGCGTCGGCTTTGAGGAAGCCTTCATAGGCTTCGGTGGCCTTGATCACGTTGTCGGCCAGCAATTCAATCTCGAACACCACATCGGTCAATGTCGACGCCGAGCTCAGCGCACCAAACATGGTGTAGCAAGGCTGACCGTCCGGCAGGGTTTCCAGACCGATAGAGGACAGTGGAAACAGCTTGTGGGTACGCAACACCTGCTCGTTGAACGCCGCACTGTCGCGCACATCGGCGGCAGGCCACAGCAGGCCCTCGACCACGATCTGCTCGCCAAAGACGGCGACAAACAAAGGCAGATCGCCATAGTCGTGCATGGTCACGTGCAAGCTGGCATCCGAGCTCTGAATCAGCTCGATGCTCGCCTGCCCGCCCTTGAATAGCTCAACAGCCGACAGTGCATCGTATAAAGCCTGTGCAGTCCAAACCTGCGGCATGCTCATACCCTCCTCCTTTTCCATTGAAGCCAGCTTTACTGAGTGCGGCTGGCGAAGTTTCCGCTCGAATGCCATAAGCAGCGGGGCATGCTCTGGCAGTATCCAGACCTCTTTTTTCACCAATCCCTGCTCGCGCAGGCGTTGACGGAAAAGACGCTGGTAGTGGGCTGATGATTTGCTTTCCATGGACGCAGACTAGCCCCACACATGTAATGAATCAACACATCACATGTAATATTTTAAAACGCATGTTTGTTGATTTTCAGGCACGCACAAGCGAAGCGCTCAAAAGCAGCGCCACAGAGACCACACAGGGAAAAGTCGCAGAAGGGGAACCATCCAGGGCCAGCAATACCGAGCATCCGTTCGTGGCAGCAATTTAACGTCATATCAGCCGCCAACTAAACAGCTAAATCTGCCAACCCCATCGCAGCCGCAGCGCCCGATAGCGACCATTGAAAAATGACGCAGCACCCC
This sequence comes from Pseudomonas sp., assembly GCF_030684895.1. Classification (GTDB taxonomy): domain Bacteria; phylum Pseudomonadota; class Gammaproteobacteria; order Pseudomonadales; family Pseudomonadaceae; genus Aquipseudomonas. Next base: position 95,058 of record NZ_JAUXXP010000059.1, read on the forward strand.
ACAATCGAATAGCCTTAGCCGACCCACCGCACAACGGAAACCTCATGAACCCAGCTATCAAACCCCTCGCTGGCCTGAAAGTGATCGAACTCGGCACCCTGATCGCCGGCCCGTTTGCCTCGCGCGTCTGCGCGGAGTTTGGCGCCGAGGTGATCAAGGTCGAATCACCGGATGGCGGCGACCCGCTGCGCAAGTGGCGCAAGCTGTATGAGGGCACTTCGCTGTGGTGGTTTGTGCAGGCGCGCAACAAGCAGTCGATCACCCTCAACCTCAAGCACGAGGGCGGGCGCGAGGTGCTGAAGAAGCTGCTCAGCGAGGCGGACATTCTGATCGAGAACTTTCGCCCCGGCGTGCTGGAAAAGCTCGGCCTGGGCTGGGATGTGCTGCATGCACTGAACCCTAAACTGGTGATGGTGCGCCTGTCGGGCTTCGGTCAAACAGGCCCGATGAAGGATCAGCCGGGTTTCGGCGCGGTGGGCGAATCCATGGGCGGGCTGCGGTATATCACCGGCTTCGAGGACCGCCCGCCGGTGCGCACCGGGATTTCGATTGGCGATTCGATTGCTGCGCTGTGGGGCGTGATCGGCGCCTTGATGGCGCTGCGTCATCGTGAAGTGAACGGCGGCAGCGGTCAGGTGGTGGATGTGGCACTGTATGAAGCGATCTTCGCCATGATGGAATCCATGGTGCCGGAGTTCGATGTGTTCGGATTTATCCGCGAGCGCACTGGCAACATCATGCCCGGCATCACCCCCTCCTCGATTCACACCAGCAGCGACGGCAAGCATATTCAGATCGGCGCCAACGGCGATGCGATCTTCAAGCGCTTTATGCAGGCCATCGGCCGCCAGGACCTGGCCGAAGACGTGACCTTGGCCAGCAATGATGGCCGCGACGCGCGGCGCGATGAGATTTATGGCGTGATCGACCGCTGGGTCGGCTCGCTGCCGCTGGAGCAGGTACTGGCAACCCTGAATCAGGCCGAGGTACCTGCCAGCCGCATTTTCAGCGCCGAGGATATGTTCCACGACCCGCAATTTCTTGCTCGCGAAATGCTCCTATCAGCCAAGCTGCCAGACGGCAAAGCCTTCAAGATGCCCGGCATCGTGCCCAAGCTGAGCGATACACCGGGCGAGGTGAACTGGGTCGGCCCGGAACTGGGCGAGCACAATGAGCGGGTGCTAAGCGGACTGGGTTATAGCCGTGAACAGATCGCCAGCCTACGTGACGAAGGCGCCATCTAATCAACAATCTCAGCTAGCAGGCTGTAGCTAAAGGTGAACGCCATATTTGGCGTAGATCCCTTCAATAACGCCGCGCCGCTTGAGCGTCAGAATGGCCGCATCGAGCTTACCCAGCCAGGCTTCGTGGCGCGGATGAACGCGCATGCTGACATCGAAAGAGCTCATCACATCGCCAACCTCAAGATGGCGGTACTCCAGGGTCTTCGCCAGGCTGTATTGGGCAATCGCCTTATTGACCACAACTTGATCAAAGCGCGACTTGGCCAGCATCTCCAGCAACTGCGCTTCATTCAGCGCATTGCGCCGATCAAGCTGTCCCGCTTCGATCAACGCACGCAGGTCAGGGTAGGCATAGCCGCGCACCAACCCCACTGATTTGCCGCGCAAATCCTCAGGGCGCGACACCGGGAAAGCCTTGCCCGGGGCAAACACCATGACATCGACAACCTTACCAAACGGCACCGAAAACACCCCAGGCGTCGACTGCCCCTGCACCCAACCCGGATAAACACCCGGCTCGATATCCAGCTGCCCGCCATTAAACAGCAGACCAATGCGCGGATAGGGGTAGTACTGCACGCTGAATGTATCGCCCGTCAGCTTACCCAGCTCATCGAAGATATCCTGATAAATACCGGTCTTACCCTGCTCGATCATCATCGGCGGGTAGTTATAAAAACCAACTTCAAAGGTGGCCGCATAGACGCCAGCCAGGGGATAGATACCGCACAGCAGCACAACCGCCTTGATCAACCACTTCACCCGACTACCTCTACTGCACACCACACCGCTACTAAAACGCGCCAAACCACCAGGCAACTGCAGCACCCAGCACGAGCAAGCCCAACAACCAGAAGATACCGCCACGCCCGCCAGACTGCACCACTGACGCACTACCCGACCGTCGCTCAGGCGTGTAGTCATCCACAGCATCCTTGGCCTCTTTCAAGCCAATACCCCTGAGCTCACGCAGCAGTTTGATCGCCTCGATTTTCTGCCCACGCTCAAGCGCCGCCACCACCTCCGCCGGCAAATCCTGATCAAGCCCAGTCATCACACACTCCTTTCAGCAACCTTCCCGGAGCATAGCCGCAAAAAAAGCCGGCCCCTTGCGGGTACCGGCTTTATTGACCAGCGCCAGGCTTACAGTGGCTTGCCGCGATTGCCGTGCTGAGCCACGAAGCTCTGTACGGCTTTCAGGTCGTTAGCCAATACCGTGCAGCGCTCCTCGCGCTCGAACAGATCAGCCAAGTGCGCAGGCAGCGCCGGAGCCTGACCTACGCCAGCCTGCTCCACGGCCTCGGGGAATTTGACCGGGTGCGCGGTACCCAGGATGACCATCGGCGTCGCCAGGCTACGACGGCACTCACGAGCGGCACGCACGCCAATCGCGGTATGCGGGTCGAGCAGCTCACCACACTCGTTGAACACTTCAGTGATGGTTTCGCAGGTCTGCGCATCATCCACAGCGAGGGAGTCGAACAGCTTGCGCGCCTCGGTCCAACGATCCTGATCAACGCTGAAACCGCCGCCCTGTTTGAAGGTGACCATCAACTCGGCAATCGCCGCGCCGTTGCGACCGTGCAGGTCAAACAGCAGGCGCTCGAAGTTCGACGAGACCATGATGTCCATGGACGGCGACAGCGTCGGGTGCAGGTCGCCCTTCACATACTGATTGCCGCTCATAAAGCGGTGCAGGATGTCGTTGCGGTTGGTCGCGACGATCAGCTGGCTGATCGGCAGGCCCATATTGCGCGCCAGGTAGCCGGCGAAGATGTCGCCGAAGTTGCCGGTGGGCACCGAGAACGCAATGGAGCGTGCAGGCCCGCCGAGCTGCAGGGCCGCGTGGAAGTAGTAAACGATCTGGGCCATGATCCGCGCCCAGTTGATCGAGTTGACCGCCACCAGGCGGGTACCCTTGAGGAAACCCTGGTCAGCAAAGCTATCCTTGACCATTTCCTGGCAGTCATCGAAGTTACCTTCGATGGCGATGTTATGGATGTTGTCGCCGAGAATGGTGGTCATCTGCCGGCGTTGTACTTCGGACACGCGGCTGTGCGGGTGCATGATAAAGATGTCGACGTTGTCGCAGGCCTTGCAGCCTTCGATGGCGGCCGAACCGGTATCACCGGAGGTGGCGCCCATGATCACCACGCGCTCGTTGCGCTTGGCCAGCACGTAGTCAAGCAGACGGCCGAGCAGTTGCAGGGCGAAGTCTTTGAAAGCCAGGGTCGGGCCGTGGAACAGCTCCAGCACCCACTCGTTGCCGTTCAGCTGACGCAGTGGCGCGACGGCGTTGTGTGTGAACACGCCGTAGGTTTCTTCGAGGATTTTTTTGAAGTCGGCATCCGGAATGCTGCCGGTGACGAACGGGCGCATCACCCGGAAGGCCAGCTCATGGTAAGGCAGGCCAGCCCAAGAGGCGATTTCTTCCTGAGTAAAGCGCGGCAGATTTTCCGGTACATACAGGCCGCCATCACTGGCCAGGCCAGCAAGCAGCACGTCTTCAAAATTCAGGGCCGGTGCCTGGCCACGGGTACTGATATAGCGCATAGGGGCAAACCTTCGGTTGAATCTTTAAGAGCCGCAACGGCCTGCGGCCAGAGGCGGATTAGTTCAGCTGCTCGACGCGAATACGCACAACGCTGCCGACCACATCTTCGAGCGCCTCAAGGGCACTGATCGCCTCGTTGATCTGCGCCTCGACCACGCGATGAGTGACCAGAATCATCGGCACCAGGCCGTCCTGCTCCTCAACTTCCTTCTGCATGATCGACTCGATATTGATCCCGCGCGCCGACAGAATGCTCGCCACCTGGGCCAGCACGCCGGGATGATCCTTGGCCTGAATGCGCAGGTAGTAGGCGCTCACGCAGGCTTCGATCGGCAGAATCGGGTGATCGGACAGCGAGTCCGGCTGGAAGGCCAGGTGCGGCACACGATTGGTCGGATCAGCCGTCAGGGCGCGAACCACGTCAACCAGATCAGCAATAACCGAGGACGCGGTAGGCTCCATGCCGGCGCCAGCGCCGTAGAACAGCGTGCTGCCAGCGGCGTCGCCGTTGACCATCACTGCGTTCATCACGCCGTTGACGTTGGCGATCAAACGATCAGCCGGGATCAGCGTCGGATGTACACGCAGTTCGATGCCAGCGTCGGTGCGGCGCGCCACACCCAGGTGTTTGATGCGGTAGCCGAGTGCTTCGGCGTAGTTCACGTCAGCGGTGGTCAGCTTGGTGATGCCTTCGGTGTAGGCCTTGTCGAACTGCAACGGAATGCCAAAGGCGATAGAAGCAAGAATGGTCAGCTTGTGCGCGGCATCGATGCCTTCGACATCGAAGGTCGGATCGGCTTCGGCATAACCCAGCGCCTGCGCCTCGGCCAGCACGTCCTCGAAGGTACGACCCTTCTCGCGCATTTCGCTGAGGATAAAGTTGCCGGTGCCGTTAATGATCCCGGCCAGCCAGTTGATGCGGTTAGCCGCCAAGCCTTCGCGAATCGCCTTGATCACCGGAATACCACCGGCAACGGCGGCTTCAAAGGCGACTATCACGCCCTTCTCGCGGGCCTTGGCGAAGATCTCGTTGCCGTGCACGGCGATCAACGCCTTGTTGGCGGTAACCACGTGCTTGCCGTTCTCGATAGCCTTGAGCACCAGCTCCTTGGCCAGGGTGTAACCGCCGATCAGCTCGATAACGATATCGATCTCAGGGTTGTTCACCAGCTCAAAGACATCGCTGGTCATGCTAATACCGGTTGTGTCGTACTGCGGCTTGGGCGAGCGAATCGCAATCTGGGCAACTTCAATACCGCGCCCTGCGCGCCGGGTAATTTCCTCGGCATTTCGCTTGAGTACATTCAACGTACCGCCACCGACGGTACCCAGCCCACAGATGCCTACTTTCACCGGTTTCACACTGAACTCCCCATCTGCACTGCGTAAAACGGCCGGAGCAAGCCCCGGCCGTAGAAAAAGAGCCGCACCATACGAAGCGGCTGTTTATTAGTCAATCAGGCGCGAGCCTCAGATCACTTGGATTCCAGGGCTATTTTCGCCAGCTGCGGTGCTGGTTGATAGCCCGGAATGATCTTGCCGTTGGCCAAAACGATGGCCGGTGTACCGCTAACCCCGATCATCTGCCCCAGCGCATATTGCTTGGCAACTGGGCTGTCGCACTGGACGTTCGGCACCGACTGACGGGTCTTCGCCAAGTTCATGGCCTGCTGCTTGTCCTTGGCGCACCAGACATTCGACAGCTCTTTTGCAGCCTCACTTTCAAGACCCTGGCGCGGGAAGGCCAGGTAACGCACTTCAACGCCTAGACGATTGAGCTCAGGCACTTCGCTGTGCAGCTTCTGGCAATAGCCGCAATCGGTGTCGGTAAATACGGTGATATGGGTTTTCGGTTGTTTAGGCGCAAACACCACCATTTCCGCGGTGGGTATGGCATCCAGCAACTTGACCACGCCCTTGCTCTCAGCGGCCTCGGTCAGGTTAACCGGCTTGCCATCCTTCACCTGAAACAAGTAGCCCTGCAGCAGAAACTGGCCGTCTTCACTGGCATACAACTGGCGACCGCCTTGCAACTGAACCTGGTAAAGCCCCGTCATCGGGCTTTCCGCAATCGCTTCAATCGGCAAATTAGGATCGACTGCTTTGAGGGTATTACGAATAGCCTGATCGGGATCAGCAGCCACACCAATGCTACTGACCAGGCTCAAAGCCAATGCGACAACAATGCGATTAAAACGCATACAAACTCCTAGCAAAAGACGATCTAACGAGTGATGGGGGCAGCCTATCATAGAAGCCCACAGAGGCCGACCATCGCAGGCCGGACGGCGCTCTCAGCCTCGCGGGTGGTGCTGCGCATGCAACTCCTGCAGCCGTGCGCGGGCAACGTGGGTGTAGATCTGCGTGGTCGACAGATCGCTGTGCCCCAACAGCATCTGCACCACGCGCAAATCGGCGCCGTGATTGAGCAGGTGCGTGGCAAAGGCATGGCGCAGGGTATGCGGCGACAGGCTCTTGGCAATCCCCGCCACCTTGGCCTGATGCTTGATGCGATACCAGAAGGTCTGCCGGGTCATCTGCTCGCCACGCAAGCTGGGGAACAACACATCGCTGGGTTTGCCATCGAGCAGAAACGGCCGCGCTTCCTTGCTGTAGCGCTCGATCCAGGCAATCGCTTCCTCGCCCAGCGGCACCAGGCGCTCCTTGCTGCCTTTGCCGAAAACGCGCAGCACACCCTGACGCAGATTGACCTGCTCCAGCGTCAAGCCAATCAACTCACTGACGCGCAAGCCACAGGCATACAGCACCTCAAGCATCGCCCGGTCGCGCAGACCAATCGGGTCATCCAGCTCTGGAGCCGCCAGCAAGGCCTCGACATCGGCCTCGGACAGCGATTTTGGCAGCGGCCGGCCCAGCTGCGGCAAATCCACCTGCAGCGTCGGATCACGACTGATCAGCTGTTCACGCAAGAGAAACCGATAAAAACCGCGCAAGCCCGAGAGCAATCGCGCGGTCGAGCGCGCTTTGTAGCCTTCGTTCAGGCGCCAAGCCAGGTGATCGAGAATCAGCTCACGCCCGGCATCCGACAGCTGCACATCACGCACCTGCAGCCAGCCATTGAACAGTGCAAGGTCGCTGCGATACGCAGCCTGGGTGTGCACGGACAGGCCTTTTTCCAACCACAACGACTCAAGAAAACGGTCAATCAGCGGATGATCGATAGCTGCCATCAAGAAACCTCAAACGATATGCCCGCCAGTGTCTACGAGCGCAGCGCCATGGGCCAGCGCTAAGCGCTCCGACCAACGGCGGCTAAACCAGCGAAGAAGCTCCAGTCACCCTATCTTTGGGAGGGTGACAGAGCGCGATTTGCAGACCATGATTGCATCACGCCACTACAGCTCAACGGTGCCCACGCATGTCCAGCCAACAGCATTCACGTCTTGGTCAGATTCTGATCAACAAAGGACTGATTAACCGCGGCCAGCTGGATGCTGCCATTCAACTGCAACTCACCAACCACAAACGCCTGGGCGAGACACTGATCGAGCAAGGCTGGCTAACCGAACGCCAGCTGAAAAAGGCCCTCAGCAAACAGAACAATCTGCGCCTAGCCGCCACCCTGGTTGCCGCGCTGCTCAGCCCCTTCCAGATCGCCAGCGCTGACGCCCCGAAAAACGCCCCCAACGCCATCAGCCAGGAACAAACGCCGCGCGGCCTGCGCCCCCTGAGCGATATGGAAATGAGCAATGTCAGCGCCCAAGGCCTGGATGATGTGCTGCAAGGCCTGTTTCTCCAAGCCGGCAGCGGTGACGGCCTGGGCACCGTCGGCCAACTGAGCAAACTTGTGATGCCGGTACTGAGCAGCCTTGAGGCGGAAACCTCGATGAAGGATGTGCAGTACGACACCAGCAAATTGACCTCGGTGATCAACGCTGACGGCTCGGTGAACGTGCGCCTACCCAGCTCGATTGGTGAGCTGCGCTTCGACAATATCCGCGTCGCCGGCGCGCCCCAGGGCCAGAGCATGGGCAGCCTGAGCCTGCATGACATCGACTTGTCGCAAGCCTCACTGAAGATCAGCCTGCGCTAGCCGCAGCGCGGTAATTGAAACGCAAAAACGAAAAAAGCAGCCCTAAGGCTGCTTTTTTATTGGAAAGCTGAGGCTTAGCCCAGTTTTTCCTTGATGCGCGCTGCCTTACCGGACAGGTCACGCAGGTAGTACAGCTTGGCTTTACGTACGTCACCGCGACGCTTAACGGCCAGGCTGTCAACCAGCGGGCTGTAGGTTTGGAAAGTACGTTCAACGCCAACACCGTTGGAGATCTTACGAACAGTGAAAGCACTGTTCAGACCACGGTTACGCTTGGCGATTACCACGCCTTCAAACGCCTGCAGACGCTGACGGTCGCCTTCTTTCACTTTAACCTGGACAACAATGGTGTCACCCGGTGCGAAAGTCGGGATCTCTTTGCCCATCTGCTCAGCTTCGAGCTGCTGAATAATCTTGTTGGTCATGCTGCGCTCCTAAGACAGGCCTCGGCCGGTCATCGATACATTAACTATCGTCCCGCTGGCGGACGTATTCCTCCAGCAGCTTTTTCTCTTCTCCAGAAAGCGAGCGGCTTTCCAGAAGATCGGCGCGTCGTTCGTAGGTCCGACCAAGGGACTGCTGCAAACGCCAGCGCCGGATGTGTTCGTGGTTGCCACTAAGCAACACGTCGGGAACACGTTTATCCGCATACACCTCCGGGCGGGTGTAGTGCGGGCAGTCGAGCAAGCCATCCGTAAAGGAGTCTTCCTCGGCCGAATCTGCATGACCCAATGCACCAGGCAAAAGGCGCGTTACCGCGTCGATCAGCACCATGGCCGGCAGCTCACCGCCGGACAGGACGTAGTCCCCAATCGACCATTCTTCATCGACATGCGCCTCAATAAAGCGCTCATCAATGCCTTCGTAGCGGCCGGCAATCAGGATCAACGCATCCTCATTGGCCAGTTCGCGTACTGCTGACTGCGTCAGCTGGCGACCTTGCGGCGACAGGTAAATCACCTTGGCCGCACCACCTGCAGCGTGCTTCGCCTCAAGCAAAGCATCTTCAAGCGGCTTGATCTTCATCACCATGCCTGGGCCACCGCCAAAAGGCCGATCATCCACGGTGTGGTGACGGTCTGTGGTGTAGCTACGCGGGTTCCAGCAGGTCAATTGCAACAAACCCTGCTTCACCGCTCGGCTGGTAATGCCGTATTCGCTGATAGCGGCAAACATTTCCGGGAACAGCGTAATGACTTCAACGCGCAGATTTGGCATCAGGCTTAGAAGTCCGCATCCCAGTCGACCCGCATTTCGCCAGCACTCAGATCAATCGACAACACGCATTGCTCGGTATAGGGCAACAGGCGCTCACGATCATCCAGACTGTCGGTGCAGGGTTTGACCACCATCACATCGTTGGCACCGGTTTCTAGCAGGTGATCAATCTTGCCGAGCAATTGCCCTGCCTGATCAATAACCTTGAGACCTTCCAACTGGTACCAGTAGTACTCACCATCTGCTAATTCAGGGAACAGGTTGCGCGGCACACAGATCTCATAACCAGCGAGAAGACGCGCTTCTTCACGATCATCAAGACCCTTGAGCTTCGCGACCAGGAACTTATCACTCCCGCGTCCGCTGACCAGCTCTACCTGTTTGACACTGCCTTCGCGCCTAAGCGTCCAGGACTTGTACTGCAACAGGTTTGCAACAGGATCAGTAAAGGAATACACCTTCACTTCACCGCGAACGCCATGTACAGAGTAGATCTTGCCGATAACAATCAAATCATCGGTAGAAACAGGCGTCGCGCTCATATTGCTTAGGCCGCAGCCTTAGCAGCGTCCTTCAACAACTGAGCAACACGATCAGAAGGCTGTGCGCCAACGCTCAGCCAATGGGCCAGGCGATCTTGCTTCACGGACAGACGAACTTCCTGACCACGAGCGATCGGGTTGAAGAAACCGATTTCTTCTTTGTGCGAACCGTCGCGTGGGTTACGGCTGTCGGTCACGTTGATTTTGTAGAACGGGCGCTTTTTGGAGCCGCCAAGGGCAAGACGAATCGTTAGCATGTGAACATAGTTCCTGTAGTCGGTGCTGCAAATCTAAATGCACAGCGGGCATGGGTGCCCGAAAGGCCGCATATTCTAAGGAATATCCGGATTTTTGCAAATGGCTTTTTCAGCCGCATGAGGCCGTGCAAGCAAGATTTGCCAGAGGGCCGCGGTCCAAACCGGCCAATCAGCTCCCGCGAAAGGCGGGTTTACTGTAAACACCCGCCAACTCAGCGGGGTTTGCGCCGACATTGCTGCCGACGCGGATTCCTTACATTTTCGGCAGACCGCCCGGCATCATCCCGCCCATGCCGCGCATCATCTTGGCCATGCCGCCTTTGGCAGTGAATTTCTTCATCATCTTCTGCATCTGCTTGTGCTGCTTGATCAGACGACCAATATCCTGCACCTGGGTACCGGAACCCATGGCGATGCGGCGCTTGCGCGAGCCACTGATTACGTCAGGATCGCGGCGCTCTTGAGGCGTCATCGAGTTGATGATCGCCTCCATCTGCTTGAACTGCTTCTCGGCCGCGCCTTGGGCATTGCCCATCTGCGCCAGATTGACGCCGCCCATCTGTGGCAGCTTGTCCATCAGGCCGCCAAGGCCGCCCATGTTCTTCATCTGCTGCAGCTGATCACGAAAGTCTTCAAGATCGAAGCCCTTGCCCTTCTTCAGCTTCTTGGTGAGTTTCTCGGCTTTCTCACGGTCCAGGGTCTGCTCGGCCTGCTCGATCAGGCTAAGCACATCGCCCATGCCGAGAATGCGCGAGGCAATCCGGTCCGGATGGAAAGGCTCAAGCGCCTCGGTCTTCTCGCCCATACCGATAAACTTGATCGGCTTGCCAGTAATTGCCCGCACCGACAACGCCGCACCGCCGCGCGCATCACCGTCGACCTTGGTCAGCACCACGCCCGTCAGCGGCAGCGCATCATTGAAGGCCTTGGCGGTATTGGCAGCGTCCTGACCGGTCATGGCATCGACCACGAACAGGGTTTCCACCGGCTTAATCGCCGCGTGCAGCGCCTGGATCTCCGCCATCATCTCGGCATCGATGGCTAGACGACCGGCGGTATCGACGATTACTACATCAATAAACTTGAGCTTGGCTTCCTTGATCGCCGCCTCGGCGATATCCACCGGCTTCTGGCTAAGATCGGAGGGAAAGAAGGTCACGCCAATATCACTAGCCAGGGTTTCCAGCTGCTTGATCGCCGCCGGACGGTAAACGTCAGCCGACACCACCATCACGGTCTTCTTCTTGCGCTCCTTAAGGAAGCGCGCCAGCTTGCCGACGGTGGTGGTCTTGCCCGCACCCTGCAGACCCGCCATCAGCACCACGGCTGGCGGCACGGCATTCAGCGCCAGGTCTTCGTTGGCTGCGCCCATCAGCTCTTCGAGTTCGGCGCGGACAATCTTCACGAACGCCTGGCCCGGGGTCAGGCTCTTCGAGACTTCGGTGCCGACCGCACGATCCTTGACCTTATTAACGAAGTCCTTGACCACCGGCAGGGCAACATCAGCCTCAAGCAAGGCCATGCGCACTTCACGCAAAGTGTCCTTGATGTTGTCTTCGCTCAGCTTGGCTTTGCCAGTGACATTTCGCAGGGTCTGCGAGAGGCGGTCAGTCAGATTTTCGAACATGCGCGTTCCTTTCAGGCTCTACCGAGCCGAGGGTGGGCTTGCAACAGGTCGCGGATTATAACCAAGACTCAAGCCGCTGTTGACGTATCTTTGTCGGCTGCGCCAAGTCATGGCTGGCGCTGAAACGCCACCAGACCCGAGACACCGACACCGCCAGACGCTTTCGTGGCGCACGGGTTGTATGCCACACTGGCCGCCTTTCGGGTTTGCCTGACAAGGATTTATGCACCCTCTGCTACCCAGCCTCGCCGCTGCCTGCCTTTATGCCGGAGCCGCACTCTATCAAGGCCTGCGCCTGCAACAGCGCAGCACGTCCAACAAGCGCCTGCTGATTGCACTCGGCACACTGGCGCTGCTGCTGCACGGCAGCAGCCTGTTTCTGCAGATGTTCGATGCCAGCGGTTTGTCGCTGGACTTCTTCAAGGCCGCCAGCCTGATTGCCGCTGCGGTTATTCTGCTGACGCTATTGGCCTGCACGCGCATCCCGGTGGAAAACCTGCTGTTGCTGCTGTTCCCCCTGGGTTTTATTACGGTGCTGCTCGCCCAATTTATGCCCAGCGGCACCACCCAGGCCATTGATGAAGCGCCCGGCATCCTGGCGCATATCCTGCTGTCGATCACCGCCTACGGCATGCTGACCATTGCGGTTTTCCAATCGCTGCTCCTGCTGCTGCAGGACCATCAGCTCAAGCACAAGCACCCATCCGGGCTGATCAAGAATTTCCCACCCCTGCAAACCATGGAAAGCCTGCTGTTTGGCTTTCTCTGGGCCGGCTGGGCGCTGCTGTCGCTCTCGCTGCTGTCTGGCGCGCTGTTTATCAGCGACCTGTTTGCCCAGCACCTGGCGCATAAAACCATCCTCTCGTGCTTCGCCTGGGTGGTTTTTGCCGTGCTGTTGTGGGGCCGCCACCAACTCGGCTGGCGCGGCCACAAAGCTATTCGCTGGACCCTGGCGGGTTTCTGCCTCCTGATGCTGGCCTACTTCGGCAGCAAGTTGGTTCGCGAATTTATCCTGCATATTTGAGACCCTTCCGTGGAAAACGCACACCCCGGCTTTCTGTTCGGCTTGCTGATCTTTCTGCTGCTTTGCTCAGCGTTCTTCTCCAGTTCGGAAACCGGCATCCTCAGCCTCAACCGTTACCGCCTCAAACACCTGACCAAAGAAGGTCATCGCGGAGCAACGCGCGTCAGCGCGCTACTCAGCCGCCCGGACCGCCTGCTCGGCACCATCCTGATCGGCAACAACTTCGTCAATATTCTCGCCTCCGCCATCGCCACGGTACTGGCCATCAAACTCTGGGGCGAGGCCGGAATCGCCATCGCGACGATCAGCCTGACCCTGGCGCTGCTGATCTTCGGTGAAATCACCCCCAAGACCCTGGCGGCACTGCACCCGGAGCGGGTCGCCTACCCGTTCAGCCTGCCTCTGCTGGTGCTGCTTAAGCTGTTCTATCCGCTGGTGGTGCTGCTCGGTTGGATCACCAACGGCCTGCTCAGGCTGCTGGGCGTCGACCCCACCAGCAAAAGCAGCGACAGCCTGTCCACCGAAGAGCTGCGCAGCGTGGTACGCGAATCTGGCGCCGGCATGCCGAAAAACCGCCAGAACATGCTGCTTGGCATTCTTGACCTTGAGCGGGTGACGGTGGATGACATCATGATTCCGCGCAACGAAGTCACCGGCATCAACCTCGACGACGACCTTGAAAGCATCATCAGCCTGCTGACCAACACCACCCACACGCGCCTGCCGGTGTACCGTACCGACATCAATCAGATCGAAGGCATCGTGCATATGCGCCAGATTGCCCGGCTGCTGACGCACAACGAATTGAGCAAAGAGGCGCTACTGGCGGCCTGCAACGAGCCGTACTTCGTCCCCGAAGGCACGCCGCTGTCGACCCAGCTGATCAATTTTCAGAAGCAGAAACGCCGGATTGGCATCGTCGTCGATGAATACGGCGACGTGATCGGCATCGTTACCCTGGAAGATATCCTCGAAGAAATCGTCGGTGACTTCAGCAACCAGGACACCCTGCGCAGCCCGGATATTCATCCTCAGGAAGACGGCACCCAGGTAATCGATGGCGCCGCCTACATCCGCGAAATCAACAAGGCGCTGGACTGGCACCTGCCCTGCGATGGGCCAAAGACCCTCAACGGCCTGGTGACAGAGGCATTGGAAAGCATTCCCGATAGCGCCGTGTGCCTGAAGATCGGTCCTTATCGCCTGGAAATTCTGCAGTCTTCGGAAAACCGGGTAAAAAGTGTACGCGCCTGGCAAGCCAAGCCTAAGGCGCATACCGAGCCGCCGGCGCAAGACTGACGGCCAGCCCCTGCGCCCACACGCGATAGCCCAGGTCTGAGGGGTGATAACCATCACGCGCCAGGTACTCGGCGGAAAACTCCAGCTCAACCGCGTGGTGCCCCGCCCCCAAGCGACCTGCCAACTGGCGCAGGCGCGCATCCAGCAAGCCGGCGCGCATCCCGAGCAAACGCCGCAGCAACCAGGGCAAGGCAGTGAAATGCTGCAGCGGCGGCACACTGCTAAAGGCCACCCGAGTCCCGCGCGCGGCCAACGCTTCAGCCATCCCGCCCAGCGCAGCCTGCCAACGCGGCAAGGAAGTCAGGTGGGTGGTGTCATTGACGCCGAACACCAATAACGCCAGATCAAAGGGCTGATCGAGCACCTGCGGCAACAACCGCGCATGCGCCTGCGCAGCGGTGATACCATTTTCGCCACAGGCACGCCAGGCAACCGGCCGCCCACAATGCGCCGCCAGCGCAGTCGCCAGTTGGCCGACCAACGCTGAATGCAGCTCATCGACACCCACGCCCACCACGGTCGACTCGCCCAGCACCAGCAGGCGCAACGGCTCGCCCAGTAAGTCTGCACCAGCCACACCGCTCAGCAACCCTGCGGCAGGCGGTAAACGCAGCGCTTTACGCCGCGTATATACAGCCAACGGCAGCGCCACCGGTGCCAGCAGCGCCAGCGCTAGCCACCAGACATAGGCGCGCAGTGGATTCACAGCTCAACCTTGACCGCCTGCGCCGCACGCGTGGCCTTGGCCCGCGCAGCCTGCAATGACTCATCTCGCGCCAGCGCCACACCCATACGCCGCTGACCGCTGACTTCCGGCTTGCCGAACAGCCGCAAAGCGGTATCCGGTTCAGCCAGAGCCGCCGCCAGATTGCCGAAGCTGACCTGCTGCGACTCGCCCTCGACCAGTATCACCGCAGAGGCGGACGGGCCGAACTGACGAATCGCCGGAATCGGCAAACCGAGAATTGCCCGCGCATGCAAAGCGAATTCGGACAGATCCTGAGAAATCAGGGTGACCAAACCGGTGTCGTGCGGGCGTGGCGAGATTTCGCAGAACCATACCTGATCCCCTTTCACGAACAGCTCAACGCCAAACAGCCCACGCCCACCCAGCGACTCGGTAACCGCCAGGGCGATGCGCTCAGCCTCGGCCTGAGCCTTGGCACTCATCGGCTGCGGCTGCCAGGACTCCTGATAGTCGCCCTTTACCTGACGATGACCAACAGGCGCGCAGAAGGTAGTGCCGCCGCTGTGGCGCACGGTGAGCAAGGCAATTTCATAATCAAAATCGATAAAGCCCTCGACTATCACTCGGCCCTTGCCAGCGCGGCCACCGGCCTGGGCGTAATCCCAGGCAGCTTGCAGATCATCCAGGCTTTTCAGCACTGATTGGCCCTTGCCGGAAGAGCTCATGATCGGTTTGATCAGGCAGGGGAAGCCGATGCTCTCGACTGCGGCGCGGCACTGCTCGAAGGAGTCGGCAAACTGATAAGGCGAGGTCGGCAGGCCCAGCTCTTCGGCGGCCAGCCGGCGAATGCCTTCACGGTTCATGGTCAGCTGCGCGGCGCGGGCGCTGGGGATCACGGTAAAGCCTTCATTCTCCAGCTCAACCAGGGTCGCGGTGGCGATGGCTTCAATTTCCGGCACGATATAGTGCGGCTGCTCCAGTTCGATCACCGCCCGCAGCGCGGCGCCGTCGAGCATATTGATCACATGGCTGCGATGCGCCACCTGCATAGCAGGGGCATTGGCGTAGCGATCCACGGCGATCACCTCGACGCCGAGCCTTTGCAGCTCGATCACCACTTCCTTGCCCAGCTCGCCAGAGCCACACAACAGCACACGGGTCGCGCTCGGCGACAAAGGGGTTCCGATACGGGGCATGGTGAATCCTCAAACTGATCAGGAAAGTTACAGCAGAATGCCTTTAGCCTTGGCCCGCTCATGACACTGCACCAACACCTCACGGCGCTCAGCGTTATCCATCAGGCTCCAGCGAGTGATTTCGGCGACCGAGCGCTGGCAGCCAATACAGATATCTTCATCGTCCAGCGCGCAGACATGCACGCAGGGCGAGGCGAGCGGACGCTCCTGCGGCTGCATCAATCGTCCTGCTCCTGCAGATCACGGGCATAGCGCTGGGCGTTGTGCACGTAATGGGCGGCGCTGGCTTCGAGCATCTTCTTCTGCGGCTCGGTCAGTTCGCGCACCACTTTGCCGGGCGAGCCCATGACCAGCGAACCATCGGGAATGTCCTTGCCTTCACCGATCAGGCTGTTGGCGCCGATGATGCAGTACTTGCCGATTTTCGCGCCGTTAAGGATCACCGCATTGATGCCGATCAGGCTGTAATCGCCCACCGTGCAACCGTGCAGCATGGCGTTGTGGCCAATGGTCACGCCGGTACCGATACTCAGCGGGAAGCCCATATCGGTGTGCATCACGGTGCCGTCCTGCACATTGCTGTTCTCGCCGATATGAATCAGCTCGTTGTCGCCGCGCAGCACGGCGTTAAACCACACGCTGGCCCCCGGTTCTAATTTGACCTTGCCGACCAGCGTGGCATTCGGTGCAACCCAGCTGTCGGCATGGACCTCGACATGGGACGAACCCAGACGGTACTTCATGGATGCTTCCTCATAAGCTCAGGTGAGCTTGATAAAGTGCTCGGGCGGCTGGTGCATATCGATATGCACATCGTCGAACACCAGGTTGACCAACTCGATCAGCATGATCGCCGTCAGCCCCCAGATTTTATATTCGCCATAACGGTAACTCGGCACATACCAGCTGCGCCCGAGGTAATCGATACGGTGGGTGGTTTCCCGCGGATCGTTGCGAAAGAACGCCAGCGGCACGGCAAATACCGCGGCAATCTCACCGTCGTTGGGCTTGTACTCGACAAAATCCGGCACCAGGCCAACATAGGGCGTGACCTGAATACCGTGACGCGACACCAGGGTGCTAAGCGGCCCGATAACCTCGACCAACCCAGGCGGCAAGCCGATTTCCTCTTCCGCCTCGCGCAAGGCGGTCTCGATCAAATCGGCATCTTCCGGGTCACGCCGGCCACCGGGAAACGCCACCTCACCACCGTGGGTGGACAAACCGCTGGCGCGCAAGGTCAGCACCACTTCCGGTTCGTCGCTGCGGGTGACGGGCACCAGCACTGCGGCCTCAGGGTAACGCTTGTCGGTCTGCAGAATGTGCGGGCTATAGCCGCGCATGCGATGGAGCAACTCGTCCAGCATGGGGATTCTCAGTCTTTTATTCTGCGTTCGATCATGGCACGAAAGCAGCGCACGGCCCAAGCCCCACGCCGCTGGCTGCAATCATTCAGGCGCTCGATAAACCCCGCTTGCCGAGCACACAACACGCGCGCCAAGATAGCTGACACGCAGCGAGGGTCTGGCATGAAGTTCTGTAGCAACTGTGGCGGCGCGATCAGCCACATCATCCCGCAGGGCGACAACCGCCTGCGCCACGTCTGCGCGCAGTGCCAGACCGTGCATTATCAAAACCCGCGAATCATTGCCGGCTGCCTGCCGGTGTGGGGCGAACAGGTGCTGCTGTGCCGCCGCGCTATCGAGCCACGGCGCGGCTACTGGACCCTGCCGGCCGGGTTTATGGAGAACGGCGAAACCCTGGAGCAGGCCGCCGCCCGCGAAACCCATGAAGAAGCCTGCGCGCGGGTGCGCAGCCTGAGCCTCTATACCCTATTCGACCTGCCGCACATCAATCAGGTGTATATGCTGTTTCGCGCCGAGCTGGTCGACCTGGACTTTGCCCCGGGCGAAGAGAGCCTTGAGGTTCAGCTATTTCACGAACAGGATATCCCCTGGTCAGAGCTGGCTTTCCCGACCATCGGGCGTACCTTAGAATGCTACTTCGCCGACCGCCTACAGCAGCACTACCCGGTCCGCAACGAGCCGCTCGAAGCCTTGCGCGCACATTATAAGAAAGCCTTTTGATCCATGGGAATTACGATGCGCTGGTTGTTCGCCCTACTCTGCCTGACCGTTGCCCTGACTGGCCACGCCAGCAGCACCCCGCCCCTTAATGGCAAAACCATAGACAAAGTGCTGGTGGTCAAATCCGAACGCAAGCTGCACCTGATCAGCCGCGGCGACACACTCAAGTCCTACCGAGTATCCCTGGGCAAACAACCTGAAGGGGCCAAACAACGCGAAGGCGACCGGCGCACCCCGGAAGGCTTCTACTGGATCGACTGGCGCAAGACCAGCGACAAGTACAACTTGTCCATGCACATCTCCTACCCCAACGCCCGCGACCAAGCGCAAGCCCGCGCCAAAGGCGTACCGGCCGGCGGCATGATCATGATCCACGGCACCCCGCTGGACGAGGAATATCCCGAATGGTTCTTCCACACCCTGGACTGGACCGAAGGCTGCATCGCCATGAAGAACACCGACATGCGCGAGATCTGGGCCCTGGTCAAAGACGGCACACTGATCGAAATCAGACCCTGACCAGCAGACACAAAAAAGGCGCCTTAGAGGCGCCTTTTTTATGAGTTAGAACTGGATATCCGACAGCCGCCACACCTCAAAAGCCGGCGTCTCGTAGGGATGCTGCTTCTTCATGGCCTTGACGGCATCATGAATCAGCTCATCGGCCACCACCATCTCGACTTTCCACTCTGCCACCTGCTCAACCTGCCCTGGCTGGCCGAGAAATGGCTGACTGCCTTCCAGAGCGCGGAACTGGCCCTGCCCCAAGGTCTGCCAACAACACTGATCGTACTGACCGATACGTCCGCCACCGGCGCTGAATACCGCGTTCTTCACGGCATCCAGATGAGTTTCAGGCACATAAAAGCACAGCTTGTACATCGAAGTCTCCGCCGGCAAGACTGATAAAAACAGTTGGATAATGATGCCACACAATAATGGCATTTTGCCTTATCGGGTATTCGCGCAGCCCATCACACTTGCACCCTATGACCGGATAATGTGCTGCGTGTTCAACCTATTAGCGCCATCAGCTAGACCTACAGGCCGCGCCAGAAACGCCGCCAGCGGGCCTTGAAGCCGCTTACCGGCTGGTTATGGCTACCATCACAGTAAGGTAGACGTTGCGAGCGAGCGCAACGGCAAAGCAGCAGAAACTGCTCACGTTCAGGCTGTAGTTCAAGCACATCAGGGCAGGCAGAAACACAATCGGGAAGCTGGGACGAACGCCCGCAGCGGCACAGCAGCAAGGTATCGCCAGATTTGACCTGGCGCACCTCAGGCAGAACAGAGTCTTGCGGATTCACACGCCCTCTCCCGCCCTTAGGGCACCCTCTCCCACAAGCGGGAGAGGGTCAGCAGAGGGCCGCATTGCGGCCGCTGTTAATCCACCCACACGCGAGCGTTGCGGAACATCCGCAGCCAGCCGGCATCTTCCTGCCAGTCATCCGGCTTCCAGGAGTTCTGCACGGCGCGGAACACCCGCTCCGGGTGCGGCATCATGATGGTCACGCGGCCGTCGCGGCTGGTCAGACCGGTGATCCCGCGCGGCGAACCGTTGGGGTTGGCCGGGTAGGTTTCGGTGACCTTGCCGTGGTTGTCGATAAAGCGCATGGCCACGCAGCCGGACAGATCGGCTTCGAGCAGAGCTTCCTCGTTCTCGAACTCGGCATGCCCTTCACCGTGGGCGATGGCGATTGGCATGCGCGAACCGGCCATGCCACGCAGGAAGATCGACGCCGACTCCTGCACCTGGACCATGGCCACGCGCGCCTCGAACTGCTCGGAACGGTTACGCACGAAATGCGGCCAGAACTCGGTGCCAGGGATCAGCTCGTGCAGGTTGCTCATCATCTGGCAGCCGTTGCACACGCCGAGACTGAAGCTGTCCTTGCGCTCGAAGAACGCCTGGAAGCCGTCACGGGCGCGGCTGTTGAACAGGATCGACTTGGCCCAGCCCTCGCCAGCACCGAGCACGTCGCCGTAGGAGAAGCCGCCGCAGGCGACCAGACCCTTGAACTCGTCCAGGCTGACGCGGCCACTGAGGATGTCGCTCATATGCACGTCGATCGCGTTGAAGCCCGCGCGGTCGAAGGCCGCAGCCATTTCCACCTGACCGTTGACGCCCTGCTCACGCAGCACGGCGATCTGCGGACGTACACCCTTGCGGATATACGGCGCACTGATGTCCTGATTGACGTCGAAGCTGAGCTTGGCCGACAACCCTGGGTTTTCCTCGTCGAGGATGGTGTCGAACTCCTGCTCGGCACACTGCACGTTGTCGCGCAGACGCTGAATCTGGTAGCTGGTTTGCGCCCACTGGCGCTGCAGCAAGCGGCGCTGGCCGCCGAATACCGGCTGACCGTTGAAGCTGATTGCCACGTCGTCGCTGTTGACCGGCTGACCGATCACCGCCACGCAGTCGCCTAGACCGGCAGCGCTGAACTGCGCCAGCACTTCCGGGGTGGCGTCCTGATGCACCTGAATCACTGCGCCCAACTCTTCGTTGAACAGCACAGCGGCCAGCTCAGCGCTGTTATCGGCCAAGGCGTCGAGGAACAGGTTGAGACCGCAATGACCGGCAAACGCCATCTCCAGCGCGGTCACCATCAAGCCACCGTCGGAACGGTCGTGGTAAGCGAGGATATGACCGTCAGCATTCAGACCCTGGATTACCGCAAAGAAGGCTTTGAGGTCTTCGGCGTCATCCACATCCGGCGCCTGGGTGCCGAGCTTGCCGTAAACCTGGGTGAGGATCGAGGCGCCCATACGGTTCTGTCCACGGCCCAGGTCGATCAGGATCAGGTCGGTTTCGCCCTTGTCCATGCGCAGTTGCGGGGTCAGAGTCTTGCGAATATCGCTGACAGGAGCAAAGCCAGTCACCACAAGCGACAGCGGCGAGGTCACACTCTTATCCGTGCCCTCGTCGCGCCATTGGGTTTTCATCGACATCGAGTCCTTGCCCACCGGGATGGTGATGCCCAGCTCCGGACACAGCTGCATGCCGACCGCTTTCACGGTGTCGTACAGGCGCGCGTCTTCGCCTGGGTGGCCGGCAGCGGCCATCCAGTTGGCGGACAGTTTGATGTCGGAGAGCTTTTCGATGCGCGATGCGGCCAGGTTGGTCAGCGTCTCGCCAATCGCCATGCGCCCGGAGGCCGCAGCATCCAGCAGCGCCAGCGGTGTGCGCTCGCCCATGGCCATGGCTTCACCGGTGTAGACGTCGAAGCTGGTGGCAGTCACAGCACAATCGGCCACCGGCACCTGCCACGGGCCAACCATCTGGTCACGGGCAACCAGACCGGTAATGGTGCGGTCGCCGATGGTGATCAGGAAGCTCTTGCTGGCCACGGCTGGGTGATGCAGCACGCGGGTAACGGCTTCGTCGATGGCCAGGGTGCTGGCATCGAAATCATCGCCCAGTTCAGCTTCGCGAGCAGCCGAACGGTGCATGCGTGGCGGCTTGCCCAGCAGCACCTCCAGTGGCATGTCCACCGGAGTGTTGGCGAAATGGCTGTCGGTCACGGTCAGGTGGGCTTCTTCGGTAGCCTCACCGACCACGGCAAACGGGCAACGCTCGCGTTCACAGATCGCCTTGAAGCGCTCGAAATCGACGGCGCTGACGGCCAGTACGTAGCGCTCCTGGGACTCGTTGCTCCAGATCTCGTGCGGCGCCATGCCCGGTTCGTCATTCGGCACGTTGCGCAGTTCGAAGCGGCCACCGCGGCCACCGTCATTGACCAGCTCGGGGAAGGCGTTGGAAATACCACCGGCACCAACGTCGTGGATAAAGGCGATAGGGTTGTGGTCACCCAGCTGCCAGCAACGGTCGATCACCTCCTGGCAGCGGCGCTCCATTTCCGGGTTTTCGCGCTGTACCGAGGCGAAGTCCAGGTCAGCCGAGCTGGCACCGGTAGCGACCGAGGACGCGGCGCCGCCGCCCAGGCCAATCAGCATGGCTGGGCCACCGAGCACGATCAGCTTGGCGCCCACAGTGATCTCGCCCTTCTGCACGTGATCTGCACGGATATTGCCCATGCCACCGGCGAGCATGATCGGCTTGTGATAGCCGCGCACTTCTTCGCCGCGCGGGGTCTGGATCGCCTGCTCGAAGGTACGGAAGTAGCCAGTCAGGGCCGGACGGCCGAACTCGTTGTTGAACGCCGCGCCGCCCAGCGGGCCTTCAATCATGATGTCCAGCGCAGTAACGATGCGCTCGGGCTTGCCATAGGGCACTTCCCAGGGCTGCTCGAAACCGGGGATGTTCAGGTTGGATACGGTGAAACCGGTGAGGCCTGCTTTCGGCTTGGCACCACGGCCGGTGGCACCTTCGTCACGAATCTCGCCACCGGAACCAGTGGACGCACCGGAGAACGGCGAGATAGCCGTCGGGTGGTTGTGGGTTTCCACCTTCATCAGAATATGCACCGGTTCCTGGGTCGCTCCGTACTGGCGAGTCTCAGGGTCCGGGAAGAAACGCCCAGCGACGCTACCCACGATCACCGAGGCGTTGTCCTTATAAGCGGACAACACACCTTCGCTGTGCATCTGGTAGGTGTTCTTGATCATGCCGAACAGGGATTTTTCCTGACTCTGGCCGTCGATATCCCAGCTGGCATTGAAGATCTTGTGCCGGCAGTGCTCGGAGTTGGCCTGGGCGAACATCATCAGTTCGATGTCGTGGGGGTTGCGCCCCAGACCGTTGAAGCTGGTCACCAGGTAGTCGATTTCGTCTTCGGCCAGGGCCAGGCCCAGCTCAACGTTGGCCTTTTCCAGGGCGGCGCGGCCGCCACCGAGAATGTCCACCGCAGTCAGCGGCTTGGGCTGGGCGTGGCTAAACAACGCCGCAGCACCTTCGAGGTTATCCAGCACCAGCTGAGTCATGCGGTCATGCAGCACGTCGGCAACCTGCTGCGCCTCGGCAGCATTCAGCTCGCCGCTGACGTAATAGGCCAAGCCGCGCTCAATGCGCTGAATCTTCGCCAGGCCGCAGTTGCGAGCGATGTCGCTGGCCTTGCTCGACCACGGCGAGATGGTGCCAAAGCGCGGAATGGTCAGGAACAGGCGGCCGCTTGGCTCCTGCACCGGCACACTCGGGCCGTACTTCAGCAAACGGGCCAATACCTGCTCTTCGTCGGCGTTAAGCACGCCGGTGACTTCAGCGAAATGCGCGAACTCGGCATACAGGCCGGTGACCGCAGGAACCTTGCTGGTCAGTTGCTCAAGCAGTTTGCCGTGACGGAAAGCAGAAAGGGCGGGAGCGCCGCGCAGGATCAACATCGGGGACAGCCTCTGGGAAGGGGTGTACTTTGAGGCCGTGCATTCTAGCCTAAAGCGCCGCCAACGGCACCCGTGAAGGCGGGCCAAACGTAGCAACTGCGCTAGCAGAGAAGCAACCCGCTGTCGAGATATGGCGCGCCCCATGCTTTGCGTATACTGCGCCAATGTTTGCCCACTCTGCGTTCCGTGTGCGCCGCGCCTGCTGGCTGTCGGTGATCGGAATCCTCCTGGTGCTCGGCGGCTGTGCTGAAGAACCCAGCACACTCGAGCGCGTTCAGGCGGAGGGTGTACTGCGGGTGATCACCCGTAACAGCCCAGCCACCTATTTCCAGGACCGTAACGGCGAAACCGGCTTCGAATACGAGTTGGTGAAGCGCTTTGCCGACGACCTGGGCCTTGAGCTGAAAATCGAAACCGCCGACAACCTCGACGAGCTGT
Source organism: Pseudomonas sp. (assembly GCF_030684895.1). Classification (GTDB taxonomy): domain Bacteria; phylum Pseudomonadota; class Gammaproteobacteria; order Pseudomonadales; family Pseudomonadaceae; genus Aquipseudomonas. The sequence continues at coordinate 118,566 of NZ_JAUXXP010000059.1, forward strand.
TCGCCAGCCTAAACAAACCCAACGGCCCGGTACTGGCTGCCGCTGGCCTGGTAGAAAGCGACGGACGGCAGCAACACGCACGCTTCTCCCTGCCCTATCTCGAAGTCACCCCCCAGGTGATCTACCGCAACGGCCAGCAACGCCCGACCCGCCCGGACGATCTACTCGGCAAACGCATTCTGGTGCTTAAAGGCAGCAGCCACGCCGAACAACTGGCCGCCCTCAAGCTGCAGCTGCCGGAGCTGGCTTACGAAGAATCCGCCGCCGTCGAGGTGGTCGACCTGCTGCGCATGGTCGATGAAGGGCAGATCGACCTGACCCTGGTCGATTCCAACGAACTGGCGATGAACCAGGTGTACTTCTCCAACGTGCGCGTGGCCTTTGACCTGGGTGACGCACAGAACCTGGCCTGGGCCACCGCCCCCGGCGAGGACCGCAGCCTGCTGGATGAGATGAATGCCTTTATCGAGCGCGCCCACAAGAATGGCAGCCTGCAACGGTTGAAGGATCGCTACTACGGCCATGTCGACGTACTCGGTTACGTCGGCGCCTACACCTTCGCCAAACACCTGCAGCAACGCCTACCGCGCTACGAGAAGTACTTTCGCGAAGCCGCCCAGGCCAATCAGGTCGACTGGCGCCTGCTCGCCGCCATGGGTTATCAGGAGTCACTCTGGCAACCCACCGCCACCTCGAAAACCGGTGTACGCGGACTGATGATGCTGACCCTGCGCACCGCTCAGGCCATGGGCGTGTCGGATCGCCTGAACCCCAAACAGAGTATCGAAGGCGGCGCCAAATATATTGTTTACGTGAAGGATCAGCTGCCGGAGAGCATTCAGGAGCCGGATCGCACCTGGTTCGCCCTGGCCTCCTACAACATCGGCGGCGGCCATCTGGAAGATGCGCGCAAGCTCACCGAGGCCGAAGGCCTGGACCCGAATAAATGGCTGGATGTGCAGAAGATCCTGCCGCGCCTGGCGCAGAAGCAGTGGTACAGCAAAACCCGTTATGGCTATGCCCGCGGCGGTGAGCCGGTGCACTTTGTGCGCAACATCCGCCGCTACTACGACATCCTCACCTGGGTAACCCAACCGCAGCTGGAAGGCTCCCAGCTCGCGGAAAGCAATCAGCACCTGCCGGGCATCGACAAGCGCCAGCCCAATGAGCAGACCCCACCGCTTTAACGCTGCTCGCGCCTAGCTTTAAAAAAAGCACTCAGCACTGCCCCACACTCCTCCGCCAACACACCACCCTCGATCAGCACCCGGTGATTGAGGAACTCCTGGCTGAAAAACTGCCCACGACTGATTGCCACCCCGGCTTTGGGTTCAGTCGCGCCATACACCACGCGCTGCACCCGCGCATGCACAATCAGGCCAGCGCACATACTGCACGGCTCCAAGGTGACATACAGGGTGCTGCCAGGCAGGCGGTAGTTATCCACGGCTTGCGCGGCGGCGCGAATCGCCACCATTTCAGCGTGGGCGCTAGGGTCATGGGTGGAGATCGGGCAATTGAAACCGCGCCCGACAATCTGGCCATCCTGCACCAGCACCGCGCCGACCGGCACCTCGCCCAAGGCGGCGCCTTCGGCGGCCAGGGCCAGAGCCTCGCGCATAAAGTGCTGATCCTGGCTGCGATCAATAATCAGGGGTTGGCGCACGCTTACACGACCTCGATTGATGCCATCAGACCGGTTTCCATATGGTCGATCACATGGCAGTGGAACATCCATACCCCAGGATTATCGGCGACCAGCGCGACGCGGGCACGCTCATTCTTGCCCAGCAGGTAGGTGTCGGTGAAATACGGAATGATCGACTTGCGGTCCGAGGCCAGTACCTTGAAGGTCATGCCGTGCAGGTGGATCGGGTGCTGATATTGGCTGAGGTTGCGCAGCTCGAAGATATAGCTCTTGCCCAGCTGCAGACGGGCAATCGGCCGGTCGGCGCAGGTCTTGTCATTGATATCCCAGGCCTGGCCATTGATCTGCCAGAAGCTGTGCGCCGCGCCCTGGGCCAAACCAACCGAAACCGCGCCGGCCCATTCGAAGCTGAACTTGACGGTTTCTGCATTGGCCAGATCAGGCTCAGCCACCGGATTGGCGGGCAACGCAGGCGGCCACTCACCCGCCCCCTCGGCACTGGGCTGCGCGCGTAGAGTCGCCAGGCGCAATGGCCCATTACGCAGCGACAGCTCCGCGCCAGCTGCCGGCACCTTCAGCCCCAGCTCAATGCGCATACCCGGCCCTAGCCAGTACTCCTTGCCCAGCGGCCGTGGCTCGACCGGATTGCCATCCAGTGCATAGATGCGCGCATCCGCGCCAGGCAGATTGAGGCGATAGGTCAGGGTGTTATCCAGATTGATCAGACGCAGGCGCACCACCTGCCCGGCGGGTAAATCCAGAGTCGGCGCATGCTGGCCATTGACCGTACTCAGCCGCCCCGGTGTACCGCCCCGCGCCGCTTCGCGCGGCACGCTGAATGCAGTAAATGCGCCCTGCTCGTCGATATGCCAGCTTTTCAGGCTCAGCGTGTGGTCGTGGCGAAAGCCCGTCGGCTCGCGCTCCTCGACAATCAGCGCACCGACTAAACCACGGCCCAGCTGCTCGCTGCTGGTGACGTGCGGGTGATACCAGAAGCTGCCGGCATCGGGGGTGATGAAGTTGTAGTTAAAGTACTCACCCGGCAGCACCGGCGCCTGCGACACATAAGGCACACCGTCCATTTCCAGCGGCAGGCGGATGCCGTGCCAGTGAATAGTGGTCGGCACGTCCAGCTTGTTGATAAAGCGCACACGCAAGCGCTCGCCCTGACGGCAGCGCAGCTCCACACCCGGCGCCTGACCGCCGTAAGCCCAGGCCGGCGTGCTATGGCCCGGCACCAACTCGATATCCAGCGGCGCAGCGATCAGCTCGTAGTCGTGGGTCGCCAGATTCTCCGGGCGGCCCAGCCAATAGCGCACGCCACCAGCGCCCAGGCCGACGACACCAAGCCCTGCCAGGCCAACCAGCATTTGTCTGCGGGTAAAAGACATTGAGATTCCCGTAGCCCGGATGCAATCCGGGAAGATATCAAGCCGGATTAAAACCGGACCACCAATTGCAATATCTTCTCATTTAAGCGGCAGGATTGACGACCCCGAAAAACGGACAGGACGCCGCAGCAGAAACAACAAGGGCGCCCGCAGCACCCTTGTTGTTAACTCACTCCCACTCGATGGTGGCAGGCGGCTTGCTCGACACGTCATAGGTGACGCGGGAGATGCCTTCGATTTCGTTGATGATGCGGCCGCTAACGGTCTCCAACAGCTCGTACGGCAGGTGCGCCCAACGTGCGGTCATAAAATCGACAGTCTCCACCGCGCGCAGGGCAACAACCCAGGCGTAACGACGGCCATCGCCAACCACGCCAACCGACTTAACCGGCTGAAACACCACGAACGCCTGGCTGACCTTGTGGTACCAGTCGGCCTTGCGCAGTTCTTCGATAAAGATGTGGTCGGCGCGGCGCAGCAGGTCGGCGTATTCCTTTTTCACTTCACCGAGGATGCGCACGCCCAGGCCTGGGCCCGGGAATGGGTGACGGTAGACCATGTCGTACGGCAGGCCCAACTCCAGACCCAGACGACGCACTTCGTCCTTGAACAGTTCGCGCAGTGGCTCGACCAGTTTCAGGTTCATTTCTTCCGGCAGGCCGCCGACGTTGTGGTGCGACTTGATCACGTGGGCCTTGCCGCTTTTCGCGCCAGCCGACTCGATCACGTCCGGGTAGATGGTGCCTTGGGCGAGGAACTTGATGTTGTCCAGCTTGCAAGATTCGGCATCGAACACGTCGATAAAGGTGCGGCCGATGATCTTGCGCTTCTTCTCCGGGTCGGCTTCGCCGGCCAGGTTACCGAGGAACTGCTCTTCGGCGTTGGCGCGAATCACTTTGACACCCATGTTCTCGGCGAACATGGCCATCACTTGCTCGCCTTCGTGCAGACGCAGCAGGCCGTTGTCGACGAATACGCAGGTCAGCTGATCGCCGATAGCCTTGTGCAACAGCGCCGCAACCACCGAGGAATCCACGCCGCCGGACAGGCCGAGCAGTACGTTGGCGCTGCCAACCTGGGCGCGCACGTTGGCGATGGCGTCTTCAACGATGTTGGAGGCAGTCCACAGCGCTTCGCAGCCGCAGATTTCCAGAATAAAGCGCGAGAGGATGCGACCGCCCTGCTTGGTGTGGGTCACTTCCGGGTGGAACTGCACGCCGTAGTAGCCGCGGCTGTCGTCGGCCATGGCGGCAATCGGGCAGCTCGGGGTGCTGGCGAGAATATGGAAGCCGGCTGGCATGGCGGTGACTTTGTCACCGTGGCTCATCCACACGTCGAGGCCGAACACGCCGTCGTCATCGACATGGTCTTCGATGCCGTTGAGCAGGCGGGCTTTGCCGACGATATCAACGCGGGCATAGCCGAACTCACGCAGTTCGGAGCCTTCAACCTTGCCGCCCAGTTGCTCAGCCATGGTCTGCATGCCGTAGCAGATACCGAAAACCGGCACACCGAGGTCGAATACGGCTTTCGGTGCACGCGGGCTGCCGGCTTCATGCACCGACTCCGGGCCACCGGCGAGGATAATCCCGCGCGGGGCGAAGGCACGGATGTCATCGTCGCTCATGTCGAACGGGTGCAGCTCGCAATACACGCCGATCTCGCGCACGCGGCGGGCGATCAGCTGGGTGTACTGGGAGCCGAAATCCAGAATCAGGATGCGGTGAGCGTGGATGTCTTGATGAGCCATGGCCGTCTCTCGTAGCGAAATTCACAAATAACTCGGGGCTGCCCCGTTTTTCTCAACAGCAACAGCCCCGCGCTTTCCCAATCTTTCCAAAAATCGATTTGCCGCGTCGCGAGCGCAGGTCAGGCAAGGCGAAAAGAAGCGAGAAAGCGGAGTTGGCTGAAGCCAATGAGCATTTCGAGTTTCTTTTCAACGCAGCATGGCCAAGCGCAGCAGCGTCAAATCGATTTTTTAGCCGACGCGATAGTTCGGTGCCTCTTTGGTGATCTGTACGTCGTGGACATGCGACTCGGCCATGCCAGCGCCGGTGATGCGCACAAACTCAGGCTTGCTGCGCATCTCTTCGATCGTCGCACAACCGGTGTAGCCCATGGAGGCGCGCAGGCCGCCCATCAGCTGGTGAACGATGGCTGCCATTGCGCCTTTGTATGGCACGCGGCCTTCGATGCCTTCCGGCACCAGCTTCTCGGCACCGGCCGAGGAGTCCTGAAAGTAACGATCCGAGGAGCCCTGTGCCTGCGCCATCGCACCCAGCGAACCCATGCCGCGGTATGCCTTGTAGGAACGGCCCTGGAACAGCTCGACTTCACCCGGCGCTTCTTCAGTACCGGCGAGCATCGAACCGATCATCACGCAGGACGCACCGGCGACGATGGCTTTGGACAGGTCACCGGAGAAACGAATCCCGCCATCGGCGATCAACGGCACACCGGTGCCAGCCAGTGCGGCGGCAACGTTAGCCACGGCGGAGATTTGCGGCACGCCGACACCCGCGACGATGCGCGTGGTGCAGATCGAGCCTGGGCCGATGCCGACCTTGACCGCATCGGCGCCGGCGTCGGCCAGGGCCTTGGCGGCTTCGCCGGTGGCGATGTTGCCGCCGATCACCTGCACGTCCGGGAAGTTCTGCTTGACCCAACGCACGCGGTCGATCACGCCTTTGGAGTGGCCGTGGGCGGTGTCGACGATGATCACGTCAACGCCGGCGTTAGCCAGTGCCGCGACGCGGTCAGCGGTATCGGCACCGGTACCAACAGCTGCACCAACACGCAGGCGACCTTGGTCGTCCTTGCTGGCCAGCGGGTAGGCTTTGGCTTTTTCGATGTCCTTGACGGTCATCATGCCCTTCAGGTGGAAGGCAGCATCGACGATCAGGACTTTTTCGATGCGGTGCTTGTGCAGCAGCTCGCGCACCAGGTCTTTGTCGGCACCTTCCGGGACGGTGACCAGACGCTCTTTCGGCGTCATCACTTCACGCACGGTGGCGTCCAGGCGGTTCTCGAAACGCACGTCACGGGAGGTGACGATGCCGACCAAGTCACCATCGCTCAGCACCGGTACACCGGAGATGTTGTGCATGCGGGTCAGGTCGAACAGATCACGCACGGTGGCGTCGGCTTCGATGGTGATCGGGTCCTTGACCACGCCCGCCTCGTAGCGTTTGACCTTACGTACTTCGGCAGCTTGCTGCTCGACGGTCATGTTCTTGTGGATGATGCCGATGCCGCCTTCCTGAGCCATGGCAATCGCCAGACGGGCTTCAGTCACGGTATCCATGGCAGCAGAGAGCAACGGAATATTCAGTTCAATGCCACGGGTCAGACGCGTTTTGAGGCTGACATCCTTCGGCAGAACTTCGGAATAACCTGGAATAAGTAGAACGTCGTCGAAGGTAAGAGCTTCTTGACTGATACGCAGCATGGCGGGGGCTCCCGGACGGGAAAATTGGAAGCGCGCCATTATACTCAGACGCCCCTCTGCACTCAACGCAAACAATCACATTGCTCTGCACCCGCTTACGCAGCGCTATCCAAGCGCGGAACATGACGAATACAATAATGATTCTCAAAAACACCCGCAATTGAGTAGTAAATGCCTTACAACCGCCTCTCTTACAGCCCACACGCCTGGCGCGCCACCCTGCTCGCCCTCGCCTTGGCACCGACTACAAACAGCCTCGCCGCCGAAACCACCAGCCCACTTGAGCTACCCAGCCAGGCCGTTACCGCGCCACGTGAAGCCGCAGACAGCTACACCACACAGACTGCCAGCACCGCCAGCAAAAGCGCCGTGCCGATCATGCAGGAAGCCCAAGCCGTGCAAGTGGTGACTGAGCAGGTGATCGAGGACTATCAGGTGCAGTCGCTGGACGACGCAATGAAGTTCGTCAGCGGCATTACCCAGAGCAATACCCTGGCCGGAACCCAGGATGGCTTCGTCAAACGTGGCTTCGGCAGTAACGCTGACGGCTCAATTCTGCGTGACGGCATCCGTTCCAGCCTGTCGCGTAACTTCAGCGCCACTACTGAGCGTGTGGAAGTACTCAAAGGGCCGGCCTCCTTGCTTTATGGCGCACTGGAGCCTGGCGGCCTGATCAACGTCATCAGCAAACAACCGGAATACCTTCGTTACAGCAAAGTAAGCGGCGAACACTCCAGCTTCGGCGGCGGCAACCTGTCCTTCGACACCACCGGCCCGCTGGGCGACAGCGGCTTTGCCTACCGCCTGATTGCTGAACGACAGCACGAGGACTATTGGCGCAACTTTGGTGCGGACAACCACACCCTGATCGTCCCTTCCTTAAGCTGGACCGGCGATGACCTGCGCATCACCCTGGCTTATGAGCGCAAGGAATACTCAGCGCCAATGGATCGCGGCACGGTGATCGTCAACGGCAGGCCGGCAAATACCAAGTACAACGCACGTTTCAACGAGAGCTGGGCAAAAGCTGAAGGCACCGATGAACTATTCACTGCCAAGGTCGAATACCAGCTCAATCCGGACTGGCTGAGCCGCCTGACCTACGGCTGGAACAACGAGCGCTACGACTATGCCGAGGCACGCCCCAGCGCGCTCAACGCAACCACCGGCGCACTCAGCCGCCGCGCCGATGGCAGCGAACACGACAATCAAACCCAATATCTGGCCTGGGACTGGATCGGTAACAGCACGCTGTTCGGCCAACGCCATGACCTGCTAATCGGCGCCGATACCGAGCGCGTCGATAACTTCCGTGGTGATACCTATCGTGGCACGGCAGTGGGCGGTTTCAATATCTATATGCCTGCCTACGGCAACCTCCCCGAGCCATCGGCGCTGAACAGCGCGCAAAGCGATAGAAACGACCAACTGCACTCACGCTCGCTGTATGTGAAAGACAACTGGCACCTCAACGAGCAATGGATAGTGGTGGCCGGCGCTCGCTATCAGCACTTTGAGCAGTTGGTCGAACAAGGCCGTGGCAAAAACTACACGAAAACCACCGACCGCCAAGACAAAGCCTTTCTGCCGTTTGCAGGCTTGGTTTACCAGCTCAACCAACAGGTTTCGCTCTACGGCAACTACAGCCGCTCGTTCGTGCCCAACGCCTCCGACACCGACACTGGGCAGGCATTCGACCCGGAACAAGGGCGCAGCTACGAAGTGGGCGCCAAGCTCGACCTGGGCAATGCCCTCACGGCCAGCGCGGCGCTGTTCGATATCGAGAAAGAAAACGTTGTGGTCAGCAACAACGGCACCTCGCAAGCGGCCGGCAAGGTGGGATCGCAGGGTGTGGAAATCGACGTCAGCGGGCGCATTGCCGAACGCTGGGAGCTGCTCGGCACTTACGCCTACACCGACACGGAAATCCTCGACGACCCGGCCAACCAAGGCAATGAATTGGTCAATGCTGCGCAAAACACCGCCAGCCTGTACCTCACTCACCATCTGGCCCTGCCCAGTGACGCGGGGCAATGGCGGATTGGCGGCGGTGCGCGCTATGTCGGCGAGCGCGCGGGGGATAACACCAACAGCTTCTGGCTGGACAGCTACACCGTGGCCGATGCGTTTATCAGCTGGGAAAGCCAGCTACTGGGCGACAAAACCCGCCTGCAACTGAACGCCCGCAACCTATTCAACCAAGAGTACTACCCCTCCAGCGGCGGCAACCTGCGTGTCGCGGTGGGTGAACCGCGCGAGCTGCGCCTGTCAGCCAGCGTCGAGTTTTAATCAGCAACCTAGCTCAGGGATGAGCTAAAACAAATCCACCCGCACTAACGAAACCGCATAACCCAAGCGCGCAGCAAACTCATCGAGAAAGCTCTGCTTAAAACCGGCATCAGCCCAGTTATTGAAGATAAAACCCAGGTTGGAAAAGCCACAGGGCTGCAGGAATAAAAAGCCGTTGATGTCATCTTCATGACCACAACGCGGGCAAGTGAAGTTATCCGTATGCCCTGGCATCCACTCATCCAGGCTGTCGAACAGTGGCCCGCCGATTTCCTTACGACACTGCGCACAGCCCGCCTCCTCAAGAAAGCCAGCGGTCGGCGTATAGATGCAGCGCTTGTAGATAATCTCCAGACCATGCACCGCCTGGCCGAACGGCAACAGCTCAGGACGCTCGACTACGCGCCGCGCGCCCTCGGCAATGCCGTAGCCCATGTGCTTATAGGTGCGCCCGCAGGTGGTTAGTTGCTCTTCGATGATGTTCTGCTTAACCAGCCAACGCACAATCAACCGCGCCCGCGCCTCATGGCCGGGAAAGCTGGAAATCTGCGGCACGATGATCGCTTGCTGCTCACTCATAACGGGACTCGGTTTGCGCTAAAGGCGCGCAGCTTAATGGGCTCACGGTGACGGTCAAGACCAATCCGCTATGGCCGACAGAGCAAAGCCTTTATTATGCCGGCCATGATCAAAGATCCCTTCCAACGCCTGAACCTCGACCGCGAGGTGCTCAGCGTCAGTCAACTGAACAACCGCGCACGTCTGCTGCTGGAAGATGTATTCGGCGGCATCTGGGTTGAAGGCGAGATATCCAACTTGGCCAAGCCGGCGTCTGGGCATATCTACTTCACCCTGAAAGACAGTCAGGCCCAGGTACGCTGTGCATTGTTCCGGCAAAACGCCGCCAAAGTACGCCAAGCCTTGCGTGATGGCCTGGCCGTGAAAGTACGCGGCAAGGTCTCGTTGTTTGAAGGGCGCGGTGATTACCAGCTGATTCTCGATGCCGTGGAGCCTGCCGGCGACGGTGCGCTGCGTCTGGCGTTCGAGGCATTAAAGGAAAAACTCAGCGCTGAAGGTTTGTTCGCAGCCGAGCATAAAATCGCCCTACCGCCCCACCCCAAGCGCATCGGCATTATCAGCTCACCGACCGGCGCGGTAATCCGCGACATCATCAGCGTATTTCGCCGTCGCGCACCGCAGGTCGAACTAACCCTGATCCCCACCGCCGTGCAAGGCCGTGAAGCCACTGCACAGATCGTCCGCGCCCTTGGCGTGGCAGACCGCAAGGGTTTCGATGCGCTGATCCTGGCTCGCGGCGGCGGTTCACTGGAAGACCTCTGGTGCTTTAACGAAGAGCCGGTGGCCCGCGCCATTGCCGCATGCATCACGCCCATCGTCAGCGCCGTGGGCCATGAAACCGATGTGTCCATTGCCGATTTTGTCGCCGACGTGCGCGCGCCGACGCCTTCTGCCGCCGCTGAGCTGCTGGCCCCCGACAGCAGCGAACTGGTGCAGCGCCTGCATAACCTCAAGCGCCGCCTCAACCTGCGCATGCAACACCGCCTAGAGCGCGAACGTATGCGCCTGGAAGGGTTGCAGCGGCGCTTGCGCCACCCTGGCGAACGCCTGCGCCAGCACGCCCAGCGCGTGGATGATCTGGAGATGCGCCTGACCCGCGCCTTCGCACGCCAGCTGAATAGCCGCCGCGAACGCCTGAAACACTTGCAGACCCGCCTGCTCAGCCTGCACCCGGAACGCAACCTCAAGCTGCTCGATCAGCGCCTGCAGGCCCTGGCCGAACGCCTGCAGCGCAGCATGCGCGAAGGTCTCAAACAGCGTCACCTGCAACTGCACAGCCAGATGCACACCCTGCATGCGGTCAGCCCGCTGGCGACCCTCGGGCGTGGCTACAGCATCCTGCTGGATGAGCGCGGCCGCGCCATCCGCAACGCTGCCGACACCCAGCCAGGTCAACGCTTAAAGGCGCGCCTAGGCAACGGCGAGCTGGATGTGCGAGTTGAAGACAACCATGTGCAGCCGGCCACCCTCTCGCTGCTCGACTGACCTTTTCGATTTACCTTTTAAAACGGTGGATAAGCTTCGCGTTATCCACCCTACGGATATCCAATGCGCCTGTTCACCCTGCTTACCCTGTTCTGCCTCGCACTGCCTGTCCACGCCGAAGGCTTTATCAGCCGGCTGCTCAATAAACCGGTGCCGGGCGGCGTGGCCGTGGTTGATCTGGGGCCGGCAAGCAGCGCACCCACGGTTCGCTATCACAGCAAACCGGTTCTGGTGGTTCACGAAGACCAGCAGCGCTGGATCGCCATCGTCGGCATCCCGCTAAGCATCAAACCGGGCAGCCAGCAGATCAGCGTCAACGGCAGCCAGACACTGAGCTTTCAGGTCGGCAGTAAGCATTACGTCGAACAGCGCATCACCATCAAGAATCAGCAGCAGGTCAATCCGAACGCCAAGAACCTTGCGCGTATCGAACGCGAACTGGCCGAACAGACACGTGCCTACCAGCAGTTCAGCGCGCGCCAGCCGAGCAATCTGCTGTTTGACAGGCCGGTGAACGGCCCGCTATCCAGCCCCTTCGGTTTACGCCGTTTCTTTAACGGCGAGGAGCGCAACCCGCACTCTGGCCTGGACTTCGCCGCCAGCCGTGGCACTTCGATCAAGGCGCCAGCTGCGGGAAAAGTGATTCTGGTGGGCGATTACTTCTTCAATGGCAAAACCGTATTCGTCGACCACGGCCAAGGCCTGATCAGCATGTTCTGCCATTTGTCGGTGATTGGCGTGAAGGTGGGCGATGAACTGCCGCGTGGCGGCGTGCTCGGTAAAGTCGGCGCCACTGGGCGGGCCACTGGCCCGCACCTGCACTGGAACGTCAGCCTGAACGATGCTCGGGTTGACCCGGCAATTTTTATCGGCGCTTTTACGCCATAACCGTTCGTCGACTTGCTCCGTAACTCTTTCAAGACCCTTCAGCGCATGCCGATTACGTCTGTGACGCCGGGCTTTCCGTCCGGCTGAGTGGGTACGCACGAAGATGCTGACGGTTAATACCAACATCTCGTCGTCGTTTACACGTCGCCAACTGGAGAGCAACAGCACGGCCCTGAGCACTTCGCTGCAGCGTCTGTCCACGGGACAACGCATCAACAGCGCGAAGGACGATGCCGCCGGGCTGCAAATCTCCAACCGTCTGACCTCGCAGGTGCGGGGGCTGAATGTGGCTACGCGCAATGCAAACGACGGCATATCGCTGCTGCAGGTAGGTGAAGGCGCGTTGCAAAGCGTCACCGATGCCCTGCAGCGCATTCGCGCGCTCGGTTTGCAGGCCATGAACGGCTCCAACGGAGCCAGTGAACGCACTGCCTTGGATCAAGAAGCTCAACAGCTGCTGCAAGAGATCAACCGCGTTAACGAAACCACGACCTTTGCTGGCCGTAAGGTGTTTGACCAAGGCACTTTCTCGGTCCTCGGCGACCTCGATCAGAGGGCCGTGCTCAACGCTCTGAAAGGATTCTGGATCAGCGAGGGTGAACAGCGTGTGGCCGATGCGTTTGGCCTGAGCGCGGATGGTGCTGAACTGAAAATCACCTTTACCAACGACTCCTCCAGCCAAGCACTGGCTTCTGTTTCAGGCAGTTCGGGGGCTGGCGGGAAGATCTTTAATCAGGTTCTCAACGTCAACCTCGCCTACTTTGATGCCTCAACCCTGCCCAACGGCGGCAGTACGCCGCAATACACCGACCGGGTTATTGCCCATGAAATGGCGCATGCGGTCATGGGCCGCACCATGAACTTTGCCGGACTGCCCAGCTGGTTTATCGAGGGCAGCGCCGAGGCCGTACAGGGGGCTGATGAGCGACTGGCTGGGGACACCGCTGGCGGCACCAATACGGCGGCCATTCTGGCGGCATTTAACGCTGATGATGTCAGCGGCTCAGCAGGCTATTCCGGCGGCTATGCCGCCATTCGTTACATGCATGACGAAATCAAGGCGGCGGGCGGCAAGGGCATCAAAGACATCATGGGTTACCTGAAACAGAACAGCGGCTCGACCCTGGATCAGGCGTTGACCAATGCCAGTAAAGGCGCATTCAGCAGCTTGGCGGACTTCAGCACCCAGTTCAACGCGGATGCGGCGACCTACATAGCCGGACTGGACCTGACCAACGCCGATACCGGGGCGATTGGTGGTTTCGATGCTGACGGCGGTAATGTTTTGACTGCTGAGAATGTACTGCTAAACCAAGGCACAGGCTTCCCCGGCTCACAAGGTTTCAAGCTAGTTGAGCCTGAACTGTTTAACGCCAAGGGCGTAGGCGGCAATACCATCACTCAATTCCAAGTTGGGGCCGAAGCGTATGAAACCATCCAAGTTGGCTTCAGCTCATTCAGTGCCGACGCAATGGCCCTGAGCCGCCTGGACCTCAGCAAGACGCCCGGTCTGGCGGTGATGGATATTGATGATGCCCTGGCCTATATCGACCGCCAGCGTGGCTACATGGGGGCACTGCAAAACCGCCTGGAAAGCACGATCAATAACCTGCAAAGCATTGCCGAAAACGCTGCAGCTAGCCGCTCCCGGATTCTCGACACTGATTTTGCTGCAGAAACCTCAAACCTGGTTTCTCGCCAGATCATTCAGCAAGCCGCGCAAAGCGTACTTGCCCAAGCCAATCAACGGCCGCAAGCCGTGCTAAGCCTGCTCGGTTAAGCGCTCGCAATCGCCGCTACATATTCGGCACATCACCGCAAAAAAAACCCAAAATAATCAAAAACAAGCAATCCGAAAGCGTTTTTTTATCAATACTTGCACGCTTTACCCTCGCTGGTTAGGGTTGACGCCATGAATACCCATCACACCCTTATCCTGCTGCGCCAACACACCAATCTCTGCTTGGTCAGCCAGCGACTGCGTGGCTAGTTCTTACGCCCACGCCCTGCCTTATTCTTCAAATTCCGCCCGGCTCGCCGATTGCCGCCGCGCTAAAAGGATTGCCCCATGAGCATGCTTAAAGACCCGTCCAGCAAGTACCGCCCGTTCACCCAGATTGCCATCCCGGACCGCACCTGGCCGGACAAGATCATCGACAAGGCACCCATCTGGCTGTCCACCGACCTGCGCGATGGCAACCAGTCGCTGATCGAGCCGATGGATGCCGAGAAGAAGATGCGCTTCTTCAAGTGCCTGCTGGCCGTGGGCCTGAAGGAAATCGAAGTGGGTTTCCCCTCCGCCTCGCAGACCGATTTCGACTTCGTCCGCGAGCTGATCGAAGGCGGCCATATCCCGGATGACGTGACCATTCAGGTGCTGACCCAGGCCCGTGACGACCTGATCGAACGCACCTTCGAGTCGCTGAAAGGCGCGAAAAAGGCCATCGTTCACTACTACAACGCCTGCGCGCCGAGCTTCCGCAAGATCGTCTTCAACCAGGACAAGGCCGGCGTCAAAGCTATCGCCGTGGCCGCCGGCCAAACCATCAAACGTCTGGCTGACGCCGCTCCGGAAACCCGCTGGGGCTTCGAGTATTCGCCGGAAGTGTTCAGCTCCACCGAGATCGATTTCGCCGTCGAGGTGTGCAACGCGGTGATTGAGGTGTTCCAGCCGACCCAGTCGAACAAGCTGATCCTCAACCTGCCAGCGACCATCGAGTGCGCCACGCCGAACAACTACGCCGACCAGATCGAGTGGTTCGGTCGGCATATCGACCAGCGCGACAGCGTGCTGCTCAGCGTGCACACCCACAATGATCGCGGCACAGGCGTGGCTGCCTCCGAGCTGGCGGTGATGGCGGGCGCGGATCGCGTCGAAGGCTGCCTGTTCGGCAATGGCGAGCGCACCGGCAACGTCTGCCTGGTGACCCTGGCGTTGAACCTCTACACCCAGGGCGTCGATCCGCAACTGGACTTCTCCGATATCGACACCGTGCGCAAGGTGGTCGAGGACTGCAACCAAATCCCGGTGCACCCGCGCCACCCGTATGTCGGCGACCTGGTGCATACCGCGTTCTCCGGCTCGCACCAGGATGCGATCCGCAAGGGCTTCGCCCAGCAGAAGGCCGACGCCTTGTGGGAAGTGCCCTATCTGCCAATCGACCCGGCCGATATTGGCCGCGATTACGAGGCGGTAATCCGCGTCAACAGCCAGTCCGGCAAGGGCGGCATCACCTTCCTGCTCGAACAGGAATACGGCATCAACCTGCCACGGCGCATGCAGATCGAGTTCAGCCAGGTAGTGCAGAAGGAAACCGACCGCCTCGGTCTGGAAATGAGCGCCGCGCAGATCTACCAGCTGCTGGAGCGCGAGTACCTGCAGGCCACCACGCCCTACTCCCTGAAAGGCCACCGCCTGCAGGAAGAAAACGGCACCAGCGCGGTCGATGTAGAAGTCGTCAATGCCGGCGAAACCCAGCACTGGCGCGGAATTGGCAAAGGCCCGCTGGAAGCCCTGGTCGCCGGCCTGCCGGTGGCCGTGGAGATCATGGACTACAGCGAACACGCCATCGGCGCCGGCACCAATGCCAAGGCGGCGGCCTATATCGAACTGCGGGTTAACGGCGGCCGCGCGCTGCATGGCGTCGGCATCGATGAAAACCTGACTACCGCGAGCTTCCGCGCGCTGTTTAGCGCGCTGAATCGGGCCATCGGCCAGGCAGCGGAACAGGCGGCCTGATCAGTGCAGTAGCCGTCAGCGCTATACGGTTGACGGCTCACTCGCCAGGTAGCGCGCTGTGGCCTGCAAGGCCTGGCCGATATCCGGCCACTGCAGTTGATGGCGCTGCGCCAAGGCCTGAGTTGCGGCGGTGTTGAAACGAGTGGTCTGGATAAAATCCAGCGACTCGGCATCGGTACGCAGCAAACGCGGCACACCCGGAATCTTCAGCAACGCCCGTAGCAAAGGAATCGGTACATGCCGACTCGGTGCACTGACGCCTAGCGTGTGGGCCAATTGCTGCAGCATGCCCTGCAAATTGGGCGTCGCGGCATCCAGGGCGAGAATCTCCTGCCCGGCCTGCTGCTTATCAAAGGCCGCGGCCACGATCAGCTCGGCGAGAAAATCCACACTGACCAGCGGCAGCCAATGTGCGGCTGAACCCGGAATCGCCCCGAGCAAACCGCCCGCCAGGTTACCGATCAGTCCCGCCAACGGCTGTGCTGGCAGAATATGCCCGCTGCGACTATGGCCGCACACAGTGGCCGGATGCACCACAGTCAGTGGCGACTGCAGCTCAGCCATACGCGCGCGCACACGGAAATGCGCCTCCAGCTTGCTGCCTTCATAGGCGCCGGTGCGTTGATAGACCTTGTCCCAGTCGGTGCGCTCGGGCTGCTGCAGATCAATGCCGATGCGCTGTAGATGCCCATGATTGGCCAGCATAAAGCCGCCCACCATCAGCAGCCGGCTGCCTTGCTGCGCCGCCAGTTCAGCCACCGCCAACGCGCCTTCGACATTGACCCGACGCGCCTGTTCGGCAGCCAGCCCCCAGGCGAACTGCGCGCCCAGGTGAAACACCACAGCAGCCTGACGCACCTGCTCACGGGCAGCGGCATCCAACTCCAGCCCCGGCAAGCCCAGATCACCGCCAACCGCCGTGAGCAAATCGTCCCGCCCGCCCAACTGCTCGATCTGCTCGCGCAAAGCTGGCAGGCTGTGCGGTCGACGCATCAGCACGCTGACCGGGTGACCCTTGTGGGTGAGTAACGCCAGCAGATACTGACCGATAAAGCCGCTGCCGCCGGTGACAAAACATGGCTGATTCATCGCCAATCCTCCTGAGTCGTTGATGACCCAAGCAGGCTAAACTATCGAGCACACTCGACAGTCAAGCGGGATTTCCATGCGTATTGGTGAACTGGAAAAACGCAGCGGCGCTAGCCGCCACACTCTTCGCTACTACGAAAGCCTGGGGCTGATCAGCGCCCTGCGGCGCGACAATAATTACCGCGAATACAGCCCACAGACCTTGACCGACCTGGGCTTTATCCAACAGGCGCAGGGCATGGGTTTCTCCCTTGGCGAGATCGGCGAAATCCTCAAAGCGCGACGCGAGCAACAACTGGACTGCGCCCAGGGCGCGGCACTGGTCAGCCGCAAACTGATTGAAGTAGAGCAAAAGATTGCCGACCTGCAGCAGCTGCGCGACTTTCTGCGCAGCGAGAAGCTGCGCCTGGAGGCCAGCGCGGCCGAACAAGCGGCCATACACATGGCCATGGCGACGCGCTGAATCGGCTCGGTTATTAGACCAAGTGCACGGCGATCATTCGGACAACATCTACACTGCAAAAAATCGATCGCAGGAGCATCTGACCATGCGTTCACTGACACACTGGATGTGCGCCCTCACCCTGCCACTGCTGTTCGCCTGCAGCGCAAATAGTCTGGCGGCCACCGTGGTCATGGCTTTCGGTGAAAAGATTCCGCCCTTCTGCTTTCCGGAAAGCGACAGCGGTATCGAGCTGGAAGTGATTGGCGAAGCCCTGGCGTTTCGCGGCCACACACTCGAACCCCGCTACTTTCCCCTGGCCCGCGTGCCCTTGGCGTTTCGCAGAGGTGAAGTAGATGCAGCCATGACCGACCTGGGCCAGGACCTTGCTGCGGCCGGTGGCCACTACGGCAACCCGGCGGTGATCTACTCCAACGTGTTTGTTAGCCTGCAAGGCCGGCGCTTCGACATCCAGAAGCCCGAGGACATCAAGGGCCTTAGCATCGTGGCCTTCCAGGGCGCGGCCCAGCGCTATCCCGAATGGTTGGCCGCCAGCCAGAAAGATGGCCTGTACTTCGAGCAGAACAACCAGGAGCTGCAGGTGCTGGGCTTGAACAAGGGCCGCTACGATCTGGTGCTGAGTGATCGCAGCATCTATCGCTACTTTGAACTGCTGCTCGAACGCACCACCCTGTTCAAGGCCAAAACCATCGCCATGCATCAGTTTGTCGAGGAAGACCCGCAGAACTACCGACCGGTATTTCGCGACCCGCAGATCCGCGACGATTTCAATGCGGGTCTTGCTCAGCTCAAGGCCAGCGGGCGCTATCAGGCGATCTACGACCACTACCTAAAGCAGTAACGGTCGTCCATCAGTCAGCCAGGGTAAAAGCATCCGCATCGCGATAAGCCGGGAACCGCTCACGGTAAGCGGCCAACTCCGAGGCATTGAGGGTTACCCGAAATACGCCACCCGCCGCCCCAGGCTCCAGCAGCGCCTCGCCCTGAAAATCCAGCACCTGACTATCGCCGCTATAGGCGTTGCCCTTGCCGTCCTCGCCGATGCGGTTAACCGCCGCGACATAGCAGAGGTTTTCGATGGCCCGTGCTGGCAACAGGCGATTCCAGTGATTGCGCCGCGCGGCTGGCCAGTTGGCGGTGTAGAGCAACAGGTCGGTGCTCTGTGGGTCGCGACTCCATACCGGGAAACGCAGGTCGTAGCAGATCAGCGGACGCACCTGCCAGCCTTTGACCTCCAGCAGCACCTGCTCAGTGCCTGCGCTGTAGTGCTTGTGCTCGCCGGCCATGCGGAACAGATGGCGCTTGTCATAGTGCGCGATGGAACCATCCGGGCGCGCCCAGAGTAGACGGTTGCGATAAGAACCATTGGCGGCCTGGATAATCAGGCTGCCGGTGACCACCGCCTGCAACGTCTGCGCCTGCTCACGCAGCCACTGGCTGGTGGGGCCATCTTCGGGCTCGGCCAGGGCGGCGGAGTCCATGGAAAAACCGGTACTGAACATCTCCGGCAGCAGGATCAGGTCTGCACCGCGCGCCTGCTCGAGTAGGGATGCGAAATGCGCGCGATTGGCGGCCGCGTCCTGCCAGACCAGGGTGGTCTGGATCAGGGCCAGCTCGAGGTCGGGCAATAGACTTAGATCGCGCATAGTTTGTCCGCCGCCTGGCGCAGGGTTTCTTCACGCTTGGCAAAGCAGAAGCGCACCAGGCGCAGATCCTTGGGTGGTGTCTGGTAGAACACCGACACCGGAATGGCCGCCACGCCGTGCTCGCGGGTCAGCCATTCGGCCATGGCCACATCATTCAGATCGTTGCGAATGGCCGTGCAATCGACCAGCTGGAAATAAGTGCCCGCAGCACGGGTAAAGCTAAAGCGCGAGCCGGCCAGCAGGTCGCAGAACAGATCGCGCTTGGCCTGGTAGAACGCTGGCAGCTCCTCGACGTGCTCGGGATGCTCGGCCATATAGTCGGCCAACGCCCACTGCAGCGGCGTCACGCCGCAGAAGCTGACGTACTGATGGACCTTGCGCAGCTCGGCTGAGAGCGCCGGCGGCGCCACCACATAACCGGTCTTCCAGCCGGTGACGTGGTAGGTCTTGCCAAACGAGCTGACCACAAAAGCGCGCTGATACAACTCGTCATGGGCGAGGATGCTGGCGTGCTGGACGCCATCGAATACCAGATGCTCGTAGACCTCATCGCTGATCAGGTAGATATCACGCTCGCGGATCAACGCCGCCAACTGGTCCAGCTCAGCGCGGGAGATCAGCGCGCCGCTGGGGTTGTGCGGGCTGTTGAGGATGATCAGGCGAGTCTTGTCGCTGAGCGCATCCTGCAGGCGCTGCCAGTCGATGGCGAAACCCGGCAAGGCCAGCGGCACATGCACACAGCGCCCACCGGCCAGCTCCACTGAAGGCTCATAGCTGTCGTAGCTGGGATCGAAGACGATCACTTCGTCGCCCGGCTGAATCAGCGCCTGCACTGCACAGAAGATCGCCTGGGTCGCCCCTGGGGTGATGGTGATCTCGCTGTCGACGCTGACCGCACGCCCATAGCTGCGGGCGATCTTCGCCGCCACCTGCTCACGCAGCGCTGGCAAGCCAGTCATCGGCGCGTACTGGTTATGCCCGGCGGCAATATGCCGGCCGACCGCATCACGCAATGCCTGCGGACCATCGAAATCCGGGAAGCCCTGGGACAGATTTAAAGCACCTGCTTCCATAGCCAGCTGCGACATGCGGGTAAAGATGGTGGTGCCGACATTCGGCAACTTGCTGATGATCATCGAGGCAATATTCCTGGGCCAAGCGCCGGACTTGAACGCTATTGATGGCGCAGAATAGCCCAACACCCAGAAACGCAAAAGGCACCCGAAGGTGCCTTTATAGAGCGTTTAAACCCAAGCTTAGCGCTTGTCTTTGCGCTTCTTCTCGGCCTTCTTGTGGTGGCTCATCAGACGACGCTTCTTGTTCACCTGACGATCGGTGAGGGTATTTTTGTTGCCCTCATACGGGTTATCGCCCCCCTTGAACTCGATACGGATCGGCGTACCAACCAGTTTGAGCACACGGCGGTAAGTGTTTTCCAAGTAACGGATATAGGACTTGGGCACCGCCTCGACCTGGTTGCCGTGAATCACGATCAGCGGCGGGTTAGCGCCACCCAGGTGGGCATAGCGCAACTTGATGCGGCGATTGTTGACCATGGGCGGCGCGTGATCGCTGACGGCGTCTTCAAGAATCGTAGTCAGACGGTTGGTCGGCCAGCGGGTAATCGCCGACTTGAACGAAGCCTGCACCGACTTGTACAGGTTGCCCACGCCGGTGCCGTGCAGTGCCGAGATAAAGTGAATATCGGCGAAGTCGACGAAGAACAGTCGACGTTGCAGCTCGACCTTCACGTAATCGCGTTCGCTTGGCTCCATGCCGTCCCATTTGTTCAGAGCGATTACCAGCGCGCGGCCGCTTTCCAATACGAAGCCAAGCAGGTTTAGGTCATGGTCAACCACGCCTTCGCGAGCGTCCATAACGAACACCACGACGTTGGAGTCCTGGATCGCCTGCAGGGTTTTCACCACCGAGAACTTTTCCACCGCCTCGAAGATCTTGCCGCGGCGACGCACGCCGGCGGTGTCAATCAGGGTGTACTTCTCGTCATCGCGCTCGAACGGGATGTAGATGCTGTCGCGGGTGGTGCCGGCCTGGTCATAGACGATAACCCGCTCTTCGCCGAGCATGCGGTTGACCAAGGTCGACTTGCCGACGTTAGGTCGGCCGATGATCGCCAGCTTGATCCCGTCTTTCTCGCTCGGACCGGGAATGCGCTTGGCTTCCTGACCTTCGAGAACAATTTCCTCTTCCTCGCCCTCTTCCGGCTCGGTGGCATCCTTGGGGAAGGAGCCGAGCACGGCTTCAAGCATCTGGGTGATGCCACGACCGTGAGCACCGGCAATCGCCAGGGACTCGCCCATGCCCATGCTGGAGAACTCAGCGCGGGCCAAGTCGGCGTCGATGTTGTCGACCTTGTTGATCACCAGGAAGCTGCGTTTGTTACGCCGACGCAGGTGCTCGCCGATCATCTGATCGGAAGCAGACAACCCGGCGCGCGCATCCACCAGAAACAACACCGCATCGGCTTCTTCGATGGCCTGCAGCGACTGCTCGGCCATTTTCGCGTCAATGCCTTCCTCGTCACCGGAAATACCCCCGGTGTCGATGACGATATAGGTTCGCCCCTGCCACTTGGCCTCGCCGTACTGGCGATCACGGGTCAGACCAGACAGGTCGCCGACAATCGCGTCACGGGACTTGGTCAAGCGGTTAAACAGGGTGGACTTGCCAACGTTCGGGCGGCCCACCAGGGCAATTACGGGAACCATTAGGCTCTCCACTTCGTTATTTCAGAAAATACAAAAGCCGCTGCAGGGGCAGCGGCCGGAATTCATTGCGCTGGCTATGCTGCACAGCCCTGAGTGCTGTGCAGCATAGCCAAAGCGTCAGCAGGCGATCACTTGATGGTCAGGGCCACCAGATTACCGCCGTTGCCGTAGGCATACAGCCAATCACCCACGACCAGCGGACGGGCACGCAGTCCGTCGCTGTCGATACGCGTGCGACCGACGAAGCGACCATCCACCTGGCTGACCAAGTGCAGGTAGCCTTCGAGGTCACCAAACGCGATATAGCTGGAGAACACTTCAGGAGCCGACAACTGGCGACGAGCCAGAGCATCGTTGCTCCACAAGGCCGAAGCCGAACGCTCGTCGATACCTTCAACGGTACCGCTGGCCAGGCTTACGTAAACACTGCCGTAACCCTGGGCCACACCGACCGAACTGGACGCTTCACGCTGCCAGAGGATACGCCCGCTTTCCAGATCCAGCGCGGCAACGCGGCCCTGGTAGCTGACGGCGTAGAGGGTGCCTGCCGAAAGCAGCAGGCCGCCGTCGATATCGACCACGCGATCCAGCTCGGAACGGCCCTGTGGAATAGCCACACGCTGTTCCCAGACCGGAATACCGCGCTGAGCATCCAGCGCAATCACCTTGCCGGTGGACAGGCCGGCAATCGCCAGGCGGTTGGTCAGTACCGGGCTGCCAGTGCCGCGCAGGGTCAGTACCGCCGGGGTATTTTCAAAGATCCAGCGCTGCTCGCCGGTGTTTATGTCCAGAGCGATCAGGCGGTCATCCTGAGTCTGTACCAGCACCACATCGCCGTTCAGCGCAGGCGGAGCCAGCACTTCACTGGTCACGCGGGCGCGCCACTTTTCTTCACCGTTAGCGGTGTCGAGCGCGACGATCTCGCCTTTCAGCGTGCCAACCACCACCAGACCATAACCAGCGGCAACTGCGCCGGAAACCGGCAGTTCCAGGTCAGCTTTCCAGATGACCTTACCGGTCATACGGTCCATGGCTACGACCAGACCTTCGACGTCGGCAGCATAGATCTGCTCACCATCAATCGCCGGTACCAGCATGTTAAAGGACTCGCCCTGGCCGTCGCCAATCGAGCGACTCCATTGTTTCTGCAGACTGACTTCTTCCTCGAACTTGGGCAGATCAGCCGGTGGCAGTTCCTTCTTGCTATTGCTGCTGCAACCTACGGCCAGAACGGCCAGGGCCAGCAGTGCGGCATTCTTCCAGCGCATCACGTCACGCATCCCCTTTTGCCAGATCATCCAGCTTCATTTGCAGACCACCGACAGCGGCATCTTCAGACAACGCAGCCTTGGCTTTTTCGTAGGCGGCATGCGCATCGTCGGCACGGCCGAGTTGCACCAGCAGGTCACCCTTGAGTTCTTCACGGCTGGCGGCAAAGGCCGGTGCAACCTTGGCATCCAGCAATTTCAGGGCATCTTCGGCCTTGTCCTGCGCAGCGAGCACGCGCGCCAGGCGCTGACGGGCCAGCTCAGCCAGGCTGTCATCAGCCGGCTTGTCGACAATCGCCTGCAGTTCGCTGGCCGCGTCATCCAACTTGCCTGCTTCAACCGCGACCTTGGCGACAAACAGACTGCCGTACTGGGCGTAATGAGTGCCGGAAAAATCTTTTTTCAGCGTATTGGCCAGCTCGGCGACCTTGCCGGCGTCAGGCTTGCCGCTTGGGTCCAGCGCAGCTTCGAGCAATTGCTGATACACCAGCGAAGCACCCTGGGACTGATTAGCCTGGTACTTCTGCCAGCCCTGCCAGCCAAACACCACCACCAACGCCAGCACAACACCGGTCAGTAATGGCATGCCATTGCGCTGCCACCAGTCCTTGATTACTGCCAGTTCTTCATCATCAGTACGCGAAACCACCCCAACACTCCTATTCGCTAAATCACTTAACAGACGCTCAGGCCTGATCGGCGCAGGTCGCCAGATGATCGGCCAATGCCGACCACGCAATACTTTGTTGTTCACCCTGACCGCGCAGCGGCTTGCAACCTACCACTTGCTGGGCCAATTCGTCTTCACCCAAGATCAAGGCATACAGCGCGCCACTCTTGTCGGCTTTCTTGAACTGACTCTTGAAGCTACCCGCCCCGGCATTGACCTGCAGACGCAGGTTTGGCAGTTGATCACGCAGCCGCTCGCTCAAAGCCATCGCAGCCAATTCAGCCGGCTCGCCGAAGGCGCACAGATAGATGTCGACCGTACGGGCGATTTCAGCCGGTACTTTACCTAGAGTTTCGAGCAACAGCACCAACCGTTCGATGCCCATGGCAAAACCCACGCCTGGCGTCGGCTTGCCGCCCATCTGCTCGACCAGTCCATCGTAACGGCCGCCGGCGCAGACAGTGCCTTGGGAGCCGAGCTGGTCGGTTACCCACTCGAACACCGTCTTGCTGTAGTAATCCAGGCCACGCACCAGCTTGGGGTTGATCACGTACGGCACACCGGCCGCATCCAGACGGGCCTTGAGCCCCTCGAAATGCACGCGCGATTCTTCATCCAGGTAATCCGCCAGCTTTGGTGCATTGACCAGCAGGGCTTGGGTTTCCGGTACCTTGCTGTCGAGCACACGCAGTGGGTTGCTACCCATACGGCGACGACTGTCTTCATCCAACTGGTCGGCATGGGCGGTCAGGAACTCAACCAGCGCATCGCGATATACCGCGCGGGCGGCGCTGGTGCCCAGGCTGTTGAGCTCAAGCTTCACCGCATCGCGGATACCCAGCAGGCCCCACAGGCGCCAGGTCAGCACGATCAGCTCGGCGTCGATATCCGGGCCGTCGATATTGAAGACTTCCACACCGATCTGGTGAAACTGGCGATAACGGCCTTTCTGCGGACGCTCGTGACGGAACATCGGGCCGATATACCAGAGCTTCTGGGTCTGCCCACCGCCCGCCAGACCATGCTCAAGCACAGCGCGCACGCAGGCAGCAGTGCCTTCAGGACGCAGGGTCAGGGAATCACCATTGCGGTCGTCGAAGGTGTACATCTCTTTTTCAACGATGTCGGTGACTTCACCAATGGAGCGTTTGAACAGCTCGGTGAACTCAACGATCGGCATGCGAATCTGCCGATAGCCGTATCCATCCAACAGACTGGCGACCGCGCCTTCAAAATAACGCCAGAGCGGGGTCTGCTCGGGCAGGATATCGTTCATGCCACGAATGGCTTGCAGGGACTTGCTCAATTCAATTCCTTAACGGTGTTAGCTGCGCAGAATCAGAGCGGCGTCAGCTGCGACCTTGTCGGCCGCTTTCTGGCGGATCAGCTTTTCCAGCTCATCGACCAGGTTGTCATTGCCCAACTTGAGCGCCGGCTTGCCATCGATATAGATCAGATTGGGCGAGCCACCGGTCAGGCCGATATGGGCTTCCTTGGCTTCGCCAGGACCGTTGACCACACAACCGATCACCGCCACATCCAGCGGCACCAGCAGGTCTTCGACGCGCTGTTCCAGCTCGTTCATGGTTTTCACCACATCAAAGTTCTGCCGCGAACAGCTTGGACAGGCGATAAAGTTGATACCACGGGAGCGCAGGCGCAGCGATTTGAGGATGTCGTAGCCAACCTTGATCTCTTCAACAGGATCAGCGGCCAAGGAAATGCGGATGGTGTCGCCGATGCCTTCGGCCAACAGCATGCCCAGGCCAACCGCAGATTTGACCGTACCGGAGCGCAAACCCCCAGCCTCGGTAATACCCAGATGCAACGGTTGCTCAATCTGCTTGGCCAGCAAGCGATAGGCTTCGACGGCCATAAACACGTCGGAGGCCTTTACGCTGACCTTGAAGTCGGGAAAGTTCAGACGATCCAGATGCTCGACATGGCGCAGCGCTGACTCGACCAGCGCAGCAGGCGTAGGCTCGCCGTATTTCTTTTGCAGATCTTTTTCCAGCGAACCGGCGTTTACCCCGATACGAATCGGAATGCCTTTGTCGCGTGCCGCCTCGACCACCGCGCGTACGCGGTCTTCGCGGCCGATATTGCCCGGATTGATGCGCAGACAGTCGACACCAAGCTCAGCCACACGCAGGGCAATCTGGTAGTCGAAGTGGATATCGGCCACCAGCGGCACCTTGACCTGCAGCTTGATCTTGCCGAAGGCTTCGGCAGCATCCATATCCGGCACGGAAACCCGCACGATATCCGCGCCGGCATCTTCCAGACGACGAATCTGCGCCACGGTGGCGGCCACATCATTGGTGTCGCTGTTGGTCATGCTCTGCACGGCGATAGGCGCATCACCGCCTACCGGCACGGAACCCACCCAGATTTTGCGTGAAATACGGCGTTTGATCGGTGACTCGCAATGCATGTTACTGCCCACCCAACTTCAGACGCGCGGTCTCACCGGAGATAAAGGGCGCCACATCGACCGGATTGCCATTGAGACTGACCTGCACACCGCGGGCATAGCCCAGGCGCAGTTCCAGCGGAGCCTTACCGACCAACTGCAGGCTATCGCCTTTGCGCTTGAGCGCGCTGAACAACACCTTGCCATTGGCATCGGTTAGTTGCGTCCAGCAATCGGCAATAAAGGTCAGACTGACCAGCGCCTCGCCGGCAGCGGCCTGCACGGGCGCGGTTGCAACTGGCGTTGCGCTTACAGCCTCAGCGACAACGGGCACGGCATTCGCCGGAGTAGCGGGCGCGACCGGCACACTTGCCGTTTCAACAAGAGCTTGCAACTGTTCGGGTTGCGAGGTCACGGCTGTAGCCTCTGGCAACAGCGGCAATGCGGCTTCCGTATCCAGCTGGGCAGCTTCCACCGCCTGATCTTCCGGCTCATCCAGCGGGTGAATCTGCGTGGTGCCGTCGGCGCCATCGACTTCAACATGCTCGAGGCTGGTTGAAGCGAGGTCGCCGGCCCGACGCTCCGCCTGCTCCTGCCACCAGAAAAAACTAAACCCGGCCAGCGCCAGCAACAAGACAAAACTTACCATCCGCAAAATGCGCTGCGAGTAGCTTACCGGCTCCTCGATACGCCCCAAACTGTGCACACTGCTGCCGGCGGCGTCGCTGCCGGTAAACTGATCAAATTCCAGCACCAGACGGTTCTGATCCACTTCCAGCAACTTGGCATAAGCGCGCACATAGCCGCGAGCAAAGGTATGCCCTGGCAGCTTGTCGAAGGCCCCCTGCTCGACCTGGCTCAAACGCTGCGGCGTCAGATTCAACTGCGCGGCTACTTCGGCAATGGTCCAACCGCGGCCCTCACGAGCCTTGCGCAAAGTCTCACCCGGATTGATGCGGGGAACAGCTAGCACTTCTGAATGCACCGCTTTCATCATTGCTCCGACAGGTATTGCTGATATTCCGGCGTGCCCGGATAAAGTCGCTTCAACTGCAAACCGAGGCTCGCGGCATTGTCGCGCTCCTCGAAGATCTTCGCCAAACGCACGCCTAGCAGCAGGCTGCGGGCATCATGATTGGCTAGGGCTATATAGCTTTCGTAGTAGCTACGTGCCGGAACATACTGCTTGTCCTCATAAGACATCTGCGCCATTTCCATCAGGGCGCGAGGACGGCGGCTATTCAACCGTAGAGAGCGCTCGAAATAGGCTTTGGCCTGCTCACGCTGCTTGAGCTGCAACGAGGTCAGCCCGAGGTTTTCAAAAACCCGTGACCGTTCTGGGTAAAGCGTGTCCTGAGCCGCCTGGGTGTAGCGCTCAAAGGCTTCCGGATAACGCTGCTGCTCAAACAGGAAACCGCCATAGTTGTTCAACAACCGCGCATCGCCACTGCGCTGCGAAATAGCCTTACGAAAGTGCTCATCAGCCAACTTTGGCTCCATCTCAATCTGGAACACCAAGGCCAGAGCCGCATGTGCATCGGCATTCGAAGAGTCAAGCTCCAAAGCCTTTTTCAGTGGCACCTTGGCACGCTCAGTAGCCCCCTGTTGCAGATAGCCAATACCCAGCTGGACATAAGCATCGCGCGCTTCGTCGCGGCCCTTACCGGTTTTCATCGGATCGACATTACCGGTGGTAACGCAACCGGCTAACAGACTGGCGGCCAACAGCAATAACGCGGGACGCAAGGTCATGGATATCCTCCCCTCAGGTTCGATTGGCGGCGGAACTCGGCGTTTCGGCCTCGCTACTCAACTCACGCACAGCAATATAGCGCTCACTACGGCGGGTACGGTCCATAACCTGGCCAACCAGCTGACCACACGCCGCGTCAATGTCCTCACCGCGGGTGGTGCGTACGGTGACATTGTGCCCGGCTTTGTGCAGCAGGTCTTGAAAACGGCGAATCGCATTGTTGCTTGGCCGCTCGTACCCCGAGTGGGGGAAGGGATTAAACGGAATCAGGTTGATCTTGCAAGGCACATCTTTGAGAAGTGCGATCATTTCCTCAGCGTGCTCGGTCTTATCGTTTACATCCTTGAGCAGGGTGTATTCGATTGTAAGCACACGTTTCTCACCAAGGCGCGAGACATAACGCTTACAGGCCGCCAGTAGCATTTCCAGCGGGTACTTCTTGTTGATCGGCACCAACTGGTTGCGCAGCGCATCGTTCGGCGCATGCAACGACAAAGCCAGGGATACATCGATCACTTCGCCAAGCTTGTCGATCATCGGCACCACGCCCGAGGTCGACAACGTCACCTTGCGCTTGGAGATGCCATAGCCGAGGTCGTCCATCATGATTTTCATGGCGGCGACCACGTTGTCGAAATTCAGCAGCGGCTCGCCCATACCCATCATCACCACGTTGGTGATGGCACGGTCGACCTTCGCCGGCACGCTACCGAACGACTTGTTGGCGATCCACACCTGGCCGATCACTTCGGCGGCGCTGAGATCGCTGTTGAAACCTTGCTTGCCAGTCGAGCAGAAACTGCAATCCAGCGCACAGCCGGCCTGCGACGACACACACAAGGTGCCACGCGTGCCCTGGGGGATATACACGGTTTCAACACAACTGCCTGACGCCACCCGCACTACCCACTTGCGCGTGCCATCAGTGGAAATATCTTCGCTGACCACTTCCGGGCCGCGGATTTCAGCACAGGCCTTGAGCTTTTCGCGCAAGACCTTGCTGACATTACTCATGGCATCAAAATCATCGACGCCAAAGTGGTGAATCCATTTCATCATCTGACCGGCACGGAAACGCTTTTCCCCGATGCTTTCGAAGAATTGCTCCATCTCTGCCTGGGTCAGACCCAGCAGATTGATTTTACCGGTAGCTTCAGTCATGGCTTCACCCTCACCCGATTCGCTTAGCGAATACGTGCGCAAACTTCGGTGGAAGCGAAGAAGTAAGCGATTTCACGGGCAGCAGAGGCTTCCGAATCGGAACCGTGAACAGCGTTTTCGTCGATGGAAACCGCGAAATCAGCACGAATGGTGCCGGCAGCAGCTTCTTTAGGGTTGGTAGCGCCCATCAGATCACGGTTAGCCAGAACAGCGTTTTCGCCTTCCAGAACCTGAACAATAACCGGACCGGAGGTCATGAACGCAACCAGATCCTTGAAGAAACCGCGCTCGCTGTGCTCAGCGTAAAAGCCAGCAGCCTCGCGCTCGGACAGTTGAACCATTTTCGAAGCAACGACGCGCAGGCCAGCTTTTTCGAAGCGGCTGGTGATCTCGCCAATTACATTCTTGGCAACGGCATCAGGCTTGATGATGGAGAAAGTGCGTTGAACAGCCATGTGAAACTCCAGAAACAGTGATTAAAGCGAAAAATTAAACCCGCGAATTATACGCGGGTTCCGGTTAAATGCGTAGGCCAGGCCAAAAGGCTGACTAATCCGCCTCTTCGATCCAGGCCGCCTGAATGGCCTCAAGCACCTTCTCACCGCCGCGCTGCGGATCGTCACTGAACTCCGGCAACGCCAGAATCCACTTATGCAGATCGACAAAGTTCACGTAGCGAGGATCTACCTCAGGCTTGGACTCAGCCAACTGAATGGCGATTTCCAGCACATCAGCCCACTTCAGACTCATAACAGCTCCCGGAATCAGTGCGGCGCTTCGGCGGCGTGGTTGAGCGAGTACTTGGGAATTTCCACGGTCAGGTCTTCATTACCCACAATAGCCTGGCAGGACAACCGCGATTGCGCCTCCAACCCCCAGGCCTTGTCGAGCATGTCCTCTTCCAGCTCATCGGCCTCAGCCAGTGAGTCGAATCCCTCACGAATGATGCAGTGACAGGTGGTGCAGGCGCAGACACCGCCGCAGGCACTTTCGATCTCGATATGGTGCTCATGCGCCACCTCAAGCACCGAAGTACCCGGCGCAACCTCGACCACCAGCCCCTCCGGACACAGCACAGCGTGAGGCAGAAAAATGATCTGCGGCATGCTTATTCCTCAATCTCATCAAGACTACGACCGGCCAGTGCGGCCTTGACCGTGGCATCCAGACGACGCGCAGCAAAAGCATCAGTCACCTGGGTCAAACGTTTGGTTTGCTGCTCAATCGCCAGGCCATCATTGCCGGCCATCAAGTCACGCAACTGCTCTATCTGCGCATCGATGGCCAGGCGCTCATCGGCATCCAGCAAGCGCTCGCCATCGGCCAGCAACGCGGCTTCGACTGCTTCCAGCAAACGCTGAGCGTCGACCTGTTGCTCACGCAGCACACGGGCAACCTTGTCGTCGCCGGCGTTCTTGAACGAATCCTGCAGCATGCGGGCGATTTCGCCATCGGTCAGCCCATAGGACGGCTTGACCTGGATACTCGCCTCGACACCAGACGCCAGCTCGCGTGCTGCGACGCTGAGCAAACCGTCGGCATCGACCTGGAAGGTCACGCGAATCTTCGCCGCGCCGGCGACCATCGGCGGAATACCGCGCAATTCAAAACGCGCAAGAGAACGACAATCGCTGATCAGCTCGCGCTCGCCCTGCAGCACATGCACCATCATGGCCGTCTGGCCATCTTTATAGGTGGTGAAGTCCTGGGCGCGCGCCACGGGAATGGTGGTGTTGCGCGGGATTACCTTCTCCATCAGCCCACCCATGGTTTCCAGGCCGAGCGACAGGGGAATCACATCCAGCAGCAACAACTCTTCGCCATCGCCGCGCTTGTTACCCGCCAGGGCATCGGCCTGGATCGCCGCACCGATGGCCACCACCTGATCCGGATCGATATCGGTCAACGGCTCACGGGCGAACAACTCGGCGACCGCCTGGCGCACGCGCGGCACACGGGTGGAACCGCCAACCATAACCACGGCCTCAACCTCATCCAGCTCAATGCCGGCATCACGCACCGCACGGCGACAGGCCTTGAGGCTGCGCGCCAGCATCGGTTCGATAAGCGCATCGAACTGCTCACGACTCAATTGCCCTGCCCAGCCGGCATAACTGAGCGGCGCACTGGCACTCTCGGTCAGCGCTTCTTTGGCGGCACAGGCGGCTTCCAGCAACAGACGCTGCTGAGCTGGATCTAGATCAGAGGAAATCCCGGCCTGCTGCACAATCCAGCCGGCAATCGCGTGGTCGAAGTCATCACCACCCAGCGCGCTGTCGCCGCCAGTGGCCAACACCTCAAACACACCGCCGGTCAGGCGCAGCACGGAAATATCGAAGGTGCCGCCGCCCAGGTCATAAATGGCGACCACACCCTCGGCGTGCTGATCCAGGCCATAGGCCACGGCGGCGGCGGTCGGCTCATTGAGCAGACGCAGCACATTCAGCCCGGCCAGGCGCGCAGCATCCTTGGTGGCCTGGCGCTGCGAATCGTCGAAGTAAGCTGGCACGGTGATGACCGCACCCACCAGCTCACCCCCGAGGGTCGCTTCGGCACGCTGACGCAGCACCTTGAGGATATCGGCAGAGACCTCGACCGGGCTTTTCGGACCCTGCACCGTTTCGATAAACGGCATATGCGATTCGCCACCGACAAAGCGGTATGGCAGCTGCTCACCGAGCTGCTTGACGTCGGCCAAACCGCGCCCCATCAGGCGCTTGACCGACAGCACAGTATTCAGCGGATCGCCCGATGCGGCCGCCTTGGCGACCTCACCCACCTCAACACGGTCGGCGTGATAGCGCACAGCGGACGGCAGAATAACCTGCCCGAACGCATCGGCCAGCGGTGCGGAGAGGCCGCTCCGCACGGCGGCGACCAGCGAATTGGTGGTGCCCAGATCAATCCCCACCGCCAGTCGACGCTGGTGTGGCTGGGGGCTTTGTCCGGGCTCAGCGATCTGCAGTAAGGCCATGGTTAATCAGTGCTTAGTATCAGGCGCGCCGCAACAGGCGCCCCAGCGTTAATCGTCGAGGCGCTCTTCCAGCTGGCGGACCTCGTGAGAGAGCTTGTCGAGAAACTGCATGCGACGCATCAGGCGCTCGGCCTCTTCGCGTCGCGAGGCATCATCCCAACAAACGGCAAAACTTTCGTTGAGCTCATCCTGAGCCACCTTCAAACGCCGCTTGAACTGCGCCACACCCGCCAGGTCTGCACTGTCGTGCAGATCCTCCAGCTCTTCGCGCAGCTGCATTTGCTGCAGCAGGAAATCCGGATCCTGCACCGTCACTTCCAGCGGCAGCTCGGGACCGCGTAACGCCAGCAAATAGCGGGCACGCTGCGGCGCACTCTTGAGCGTGCTGTAAGCCTCGTTGAGGCTGGCGGAGTGCTCGAGAGCCAGGCGCTGATCACGCGCGGATGCATCGGCAAAGCGGTCCGGATGGACATTGCGCGCCAGCTCGCGATAACGCACGGCTAGCTGATCAAGATCCAGGCGGAAGCTTGGCTGCAGGTCAAATAAAGCAAAGTGACAAGGACTGCCCACACGCGCCTCAGATATTGAAGCTTTCGCCGCAGCCACATTCGCCGCGCACGTTCGGGTTGTTGAACTTGAAACCTTCGTTCAACCCTTCCTTGACGAAGTCGAGCTCGGTGCCATCGAGGTAAACCAGGCTCTTGGGATCAATGATCACCTTGACGCCATGGTTCTCGAACACCTGATCTTCGCTGGCGGCCTCATCGACAAACTCCAGCACATAGGCCAAGCCGGAACAGCCCGTGGTGCGCACACCCAGGCGAATACCTTCGCCCTTGCCGCGCCCTTCAAGCGAGCGACGTACGTGCTGAGCGGCAGCTTCGGTCATGCTGATAGCCATCGACAACCTCCTTAGAGCAAGCCTTTCTTCTGCTTGTAATCGCGTACAGCGGCCTTGATGGCATCTTCGGCGAGTACCGAGCAGTGAATTTTCACCGGTGGCAGAGCCAATTCCTCGGCCAGCTGGGTGTTCTTGATGGTTTCTGCTTCGTCCAGGGTCTTGCCCTTCATCCACTCGGTAGCGAGGGAGCTGGAGGCGATCGCCGAACCGCAACCGTAGGTCTTGAACTTGGCGTCTTCAATCACGCCCTGCTCGTTGACCTTGATCTGCAGACGCATCACGTCACCGCAAGCCGGCGCGCCGACCATGCCAGTGCCGACGTCCGGGTCTTCCGCATCCATCTTGCCGACGTTGCGCGGGTTTTCGTAATGGTCAATGACCTTTTCACTGTAAGCCATGCTGGTATTCCTTCCTCATCAGAGAGCCGCTCTTGCTTGGCGACTACTTAGTGCGCCGCCCACTCGATCTTGGAGATGTCGACACCGTCTTTGTACATATCCCACAGCGGCGACAATTCGCGCAGCTTGGTCACCGCCTCGCACACTTTCTGCGCGGCGTAATCGACTTCTTCATCAGTGGTGAAGCGGCCGAAGGTAAAGCGGATGGAGCTGTGTGCCAGTTCGTCATTGCGGCCCAGGGCGCGCAATACATAGGACGGCTCTAGCGAAGCCGAGGTACAGGCCGAACCGGACGAAACCGCCAGATCCTTGAGCGCCATGATCAGCGACTCACCCTCAACGTAGTTGAAGCTGAGGTTGAGGTTGTGCGGTACACGGGCGACCATGCTGCCATTGATGTACAGCTCTTCCAGACCATCGACCTGTTTGAAGAAGCGCTCACGCAGGGCCAGGATGCGCTGGTTTTCCTGGGTCATTTCTTCCTTGGCAATGCGGAACGCCTCACCCATGCCGACGCATTGGTGGGTCGCCAGAGTGCCGGAACGCATGCCACGCTCATGACCACCGCCATGGGTCTGGGCTTCCAGACGCACACGTGGCTTACGGCGCACGAACAACGCACCGACGCCTTTCGGGCCATAGGTCTTGTGCGCGGAGAAGGACATCAGATCGACCTTGAGCGACTCCAGATCAATCGCCACCTTGCCGGTGGACTGCGCCGCATCAACATGCAAGAACACGCCGCGTGAGCGGGTCAGTTCACCGATAGCCGCGATGTCGTTGATCGTGCCGATTTCGTTGTTCACGTGCATGACCGACACCAGAATGGTGTCCTCACGCAGCGCCGCCTCGATCATGGCCGGAGTAATCAGGCCGTCTTCACCAGGCTCGATGTAGGTCACTTCGAAGCCTTCGCGCTCAAGTTGGCGCATGGTATCCAGCACGGCTTTGTGCTCGATCTTCGAGGTGATCAGGTGCTTGCCTTTGCTCTTGTAGAAGTCTGCGATGCCCTTGATCGCCAGGTTGTTGGATTCGGTAGCACCGGAGGTCCAGACAATCTCACGCGGGTCAGCATTGACCAGCTCAGCCACTTGGCGGCGAGCGTTTTCCACCGCTTCTTCAGCCTTCCAGCCAAACACGTGGGAGCGCGAAGCCGGATTGCCGAAATTGCCGTCGACAAGCAGGCATTCGCTCATTTTTTGCGCAACACGCGGGTCAACCGGCGTGGTGGCGGAATAATCGAGGTAAATCGGCAACTTCATCAATTCTCTCCTAATCAGGTATCAGGCCAGCTAGCCAGCGCTATGCGCTCAATCGACGGCGGACGTTTCGATCTTATCCAGGTACGGCGTCCTGCCATTGCAGCGGCGCTGATCCTGGCGCTGGGCAACTTCCTGCACTTCACGACGGGTCACCAAGTCAGCGAGACTGATGCCGCTTAGAAATTCGTGTATCTGCTGGCTGAGGTCACACCACAGATGGTGGGTCAGACAGGTATCTCCCGCGTGGCAATCGCCCTGCCCCTGGCAGCGCGTGGCATCGACCGACTCGTTGACCGCATCGATCACCTCAGCCACCTGGATGCCCTGCATGTCACGCGACAGCTGATAACCACCGCCCGGCCCACGTACGCTGGAGACCAGATTGCCGCGACGCAACTTGGCAAATAGCTGCTCCAGATAGGAAAGGGAAATACCCTGCCGCTCAGAGATATCAGCCAAAGACACCGGCCCACGTTGAGCGTGCAGCGCCAGATCAAGCATGGCGGTGACGGCGTAACGGCCTTTGGTGGTTAGTCGCATAAGGGATTACCGCGTAGTCGCAATATGCCGCGAGTATGCAATTCCCGAGCATTTAAGTCAACTATAAGACCTAGTGCTTTAGTCGGGATTAGCCAGATTGGAGGGCACGCAGCATAGCAAAATGCGCGCACCCACACCATCAAGCCGCAGGCTTGTCTGCGTCTTTGACCACGCCGGCGAAATCCTCGTCACGCAGTTGCGGCAAATCCTTGGCGCAATAGTCGCTGCCAAGCGATTTGAGCGCACCGCACATACCTTCCAGGCGCCCATCGACCGCATGCAGGTGATCGAGCAACTGACCAATGGCCCGCGCTACCGGATCTGGCATATCCTGACTCACGCCGTAGGCATCGAAACCCAGCTTCTCAGCAATCGCCTGGCGCTTGGCTTCCTGCTCATCGTCGGTTTTGACGATGATCCGCCCCGGAATCCCGACCGCCGTAGCGCCCGCTGGCACTTCCTTGGTCACCACGGCATTGGAGCCGATCTTGGCGCCCGCACCGACCGTGAACGGCCCCAGCACCTTGGCACCCGCACCGACCACCACACCATCTTCCAGCGTTGGATGGCGCTTGCCCTTGTTCCAGCTGGTGCCACCGAGGGTCACGCCCTGGTAAAGGGTGACGTCATTGCCGATCTCAGCAGTCTCACCAATCACGATACCCATGCCGTGATCGATAAAGAAGCGCCGACCGATCTTCGCGCCAGGATGGATTTCGATGCCGGTCATCCAGCGCCCGAAGTTCGACACCACGCGCGCCAACCACTTCCAACCACCGCGCCACAGCGCATGTGCCAGGCGATGCAGCCAGACCGCATGCAACCCCGGATAGCAAGTGACCACCTCAAAGGCATTACGCGCCGCCGGGTCGCGATGGAATACGCTTTGGATATCCTCTTGCATGCGCTCAAACATCTGCTTTCTCCTGCCTAGGGTGCTCGCCACGCGCCGCCTTGATGGTCTCCGTCAAGATACCGCGCAAGATATTCATTTCCAGCTTGCTCACCGCACTGCGCCCATACAAGCGGCGCAGGCGACTCATCAGATGCCGCGGTTTGGCCGGATCAAGAAACCTGATCTCAACCAGCGCTTGCTCCAGATGACGATAAAACGACTCCAGCTCATCCGCCGTAACCGGCTCTTCATCGGGCTCGACAACCGCAACCTGCTTAACCGGCCGCCCTTCTGTGGCCAGCCAGGCAATACGCACTTCGTAAGCAAGCACCTGCACTGCCGCCGCCAGATTCAACGAACTGAACGCCGGATCAGAGGGAATATGCACATGAAAGTGACAGCGTTGCAGCTCCTCATTGGTCAGGCCGGCATACTCACGACCAAACACCAAGGCAACCTGCGCGCCTTGCTGCGCCTGCTCGCACGCAGCAACACCACACTCACGCGGCTCCAGCATCGGCCAGGGAATATGCCGATCCCGCGCACTGGTGCCGAGCACCAGACGACAACCTACCAACGCCTCTTCAAGCGTGCCAACCACCCGCGCCGCATCGAGAATATCAGTAGCCCCAGAGGCCCTGGCCACCGCCTCCTCACTCGGGAAATCGCGCGGATCAACCAACACCAGCTGCGACAAACCCATGTTTTTCATGGCCCGCGCCGCGCCACCGATATTGCCCGGATGACTGGTACCGACCAACACAACGCGAATATTTTCCAGCAACGCAAACGCTCACAGACAAGGCTTAGAGGGACAAATCTTACAGAAGCCACCCGCCTTGCGCCACGCAAGGCGCAGGTTGCACTTCAACCGCCGGGCTTTTCTGCTAGAATGGCCGGCTTTCTTTAACGACCCAGGTGAACATCCATGCAGCCCATGCTGAATATCGCGCTGCGCGCAGCCCGTAGCGCCGGCGAAATGATCTTCCGCTCGACCGAACGCTTGGACGTCATCTCGGTCGACGAGAAAGAAGCCAAGGACTACGTAACTGAAGTTGATCGCTCAGCCGAGCAGTTGATCATTCAGGCCCTGCGCAAAGCGTTCCCGAACCACGGTATCCTCGGCGAGGAAAGCGGCCTGAGCGAAGGCAGCGGCGACGGCGCCGATTACCTGTGGATCATCGATCCACTGGACGGCACCACCAACTTTATTCGTGGTATTCCACACTACGCCGTCAGCATCGCCTGCAAATACCGTGGCCGCCTTGAGCACGCGGTGATCATCGACCCGGTACGCCAGGAAGAGTTCACCGCCAGCCGTGGCCGTGGCGCTGCCCTCAACGGCCGCCGCCTGCGCGTTGGCAATCGCAAGAGCCTGGAAGGCGCGCTGCTTGGCACCGGCTTCCCGTTCCGCGACAGCCAGATGGAAAACCTGGAAAACTACATCGGCATGTTCCGCAGCCTGGTCGGCCAAACTG
This sequence comes from Pseudomonas sp., assembly GCF_030684895.1. Lineage (GTDB taxonomy): Bacteria > Pseudomonadota > Gammaproteobacteria > Pseudomonadales > Pseudomonadaceae > Aquipseudomonas. Next base: position 155,673 of record NZ_JAUXXP010000059.1, read on the forward strand.
CCGGCATCCGCCGCGCTGGCGCAGCCAGCCTGGACCTGGCCTACGTGGCCGCCGGCCGTTTCGATGCATTCTGGGAGTTCGGCCTGTCGGAATGGGACATGGCCGCCGGCGCACTGCTGATTCAGGAAGCAGGCGGCCTGGTCAGCGACTTCAGCGGCGGCCACGATTTCCTGGAAAAAGGCCAGATCGTTGCCGGCAACACCAAGTGCTTCAAGGCAGTCCTGACCGCTATCCAGCCACACCTGTCAGCCTCATTGAAGCGCTAACAGCACGGCAACAAAAAAAGCGCCCTAGGGCGCTTTTTTTGTTGCCGCAATAATTAGTCAACCAGCACTAACTGACCATCACGAACCGGAATTTGCCGACCCGGATCTTTGGCCATACGCACCTGGCTTACTTTGCCATCCAGCTCATATTTAACGTCATAACCCACCAGCTTTTCGCTGGAATCCATAACCATACTGCATCGCGTCTCAGTCGTAGTAACGGTGTCGTTAGCCTGCATACTGCCCTGCACTTGGTTGCCGGCATAACCACCACCCACTGCACCTGCGACCGTAGCCAGCTTCTTACCGTTGCCGCCACCAACCTGGTTACCCAACAAACCGCCAACCACAGCACCAATGGCCGTCCCTGCAATCTTGTGCTGATCTTTTACCGGGGCCTGACGCGTGACAGCTACATCCTTACACACCTCACGCGGGGTTTTGATCGTCTGATTAACCGGCTTTACCGCCAGTACTTCAGCGTATTTCGGCGCACTGACAATATTGTAAGTAGCCACAGCGCCACCGGCCGTAACACCTACCGCGCCCAACACAGCACCCACCAACATTGACTTATTCATACACGCCTCCCGCAACCTGTCGTCCGGCGCTCAAGCGCCTCATTCAAGACTTTGAGCATAAAAAAACCGGGCAAGTTCAACACCAGCCCGGCTCATTCAAGCATTTGCGATAAGACGCACAGATTCAGGGGCGCTCATCGACCTCTTCTTCAACCACCGGCGGAATCAGGTCATCGACCGTCAGGTCGAGCCACACCAGCACCACGTTAGCGATATAGACCGACGAGTAAGTGCCCGCCGCCACACCGACAAACAGCGCTACCGAGAAGGCGAACAGGTTGTCACCGGCAAACAGCAGCAACGCGGCAATCGCCATCAGCGTCGAAATGGACGTCGCCAGCGTACGCAGCAGAGTCTGCGTGGTGGAGATGTTGATGTTGTCGATCAACGTCGCCTTGCGCAGCACGCGGAAGTTCTCACGCACCCGGTCGAAGACCACGATGGTGTCGTTCAGCGAATAACCGATGATCGCCAGCAATGCCGCCAACACGGTCAGATCGAAGGTGATCTGGAAGAATGACAGGATGCCGAGCGTGACGATCACGTCGTGGATCAGCGAGATAATCGCCCCCACGCCGAACTTCCACTGGAAGCGGAAGGCCAGATAAAGCATCACCCCACCCAGCGCCAGCAGCAGACCCAGCCCGCCCTGGTCGCGCAGCTCTTCACCCACCTGCGGGCCAACGAACTCGACCTTTTTCACCTCAAGCTGCTCGCCCGCCTGGCGCAGCGCGGTGGCCACCTTATTACCCAGGTCTGGGTCACTGCCCTGCATACGCACCACCACATCAGTGGTGGCACCAAAGCTCTGCACCACGGCATCGGCATAGCCGGCACCAGCCAGCTGCGCGCGGATCTTACCGAGGTCTGCCGGCTGCTCGTAGCTCAGCTCGATTTGCGTACCGCCGGTAAAGTCCAGCCCCAGGTTCAGCCCTTTGGTGAACAGGCTAACCAGGGCCAGCACCGTCAGCAGCAGAGTGAAGGCGAACGCAATATTGCGCACCCCCATGAAGTTGATCGTACGATTCATCACAGCCCCTTAAATCCACAACTTCTTGAAGTCACGCCCGCCGCAAGTCAGGTTGACCATGCAACGCGTCACCAGAATGGCGGTAAACATCGAGGTGAGAATACCCAGCGACAGCGTCACCGCGAAGCCTTTGACCGGCCCGGTACCCATGGCAAACAGGATGCCGCCGACCAGCAGAGTGGTCAGGTTGGCGTCAACAATTGCCGAGTAAGCCCGATCAAAACCCTCATGGATGGCGCGCTGAATCGACATGCCATTGGCAATCTCTTCACGAATACGCGAGAAGATCAGCACGTTGGCGTCTACCGCCATACCCATGGTCAACACAATACCGGCGATGCCCGGCAGGGTCAGTGTGGCACTGAGCAGCGACATCAGCGCCAGCAACAGCACCATATTCAGCCCCAGCGCGATGGTCGCCAGCACACCGAAGGCGCGGTAGATGGCAATGATAAACAGTGAAACAAACAGCATCGCCCACAGCGACGCATTGACGCCCTTGGTAATGTTGTCAGCACCCAGGCTCGGGCCAATGGTGCGCTCTTCCGCGAAGTACATCGGCGCCGCCAGACCACCGGCACGCAGCAGCAGGGCCAGCTCGGACGACTCGCCCTGGCCATCCAGGCCGGTGATGCGGAACTGACTACCCAACGGCGACTGAATGGTGGCCAGGCTGATGATCTTCTTCTCTTCGACGAAGGTCTGCAGTTCGACTTCCTTCTCGACGCCATCCACCACCTGACGCACGTAGCGGGTTACCGGCTTCTGCTCGATAAAGATCACCGCCATGCTGCGCCCGACATTGTTGCGGGTCGCGCGGTTCATCAGATCACCGCCGCGACCATCCAGACGGATATTCACCTGCGGGCTGCCGTTCTCATCGAAGCTGGCCTGGGCATCGGTGACCTGATCGCCGGTGATGATCAGCTCACGCTCCAGCTGGGCTGGCGGACGACCTTCCTGACGGAACTCGAAGCTTTCGGTCGCAGCCTTGGCCGCATCCGGCTCGGCGGCCAGGCGGAATTCAAGGTTGGCGGTCTTGCCGAGAATACGCTTGGCCTCGGCAGTGTCCTGCACGCCTGGCAGCTCAACCACGATGCGGTTGGCACCCTGACGCTGGACCAGCGGCTCGGCCACACCCAGCTCGTTGACCCGGTTACGCACGGTGGTCAGGTTCTGCTTGATCGAGTATTCGCGAATTTCGACCAGTTTGGCCTGGGTCAGCGTCAGACGCAGCACCTGCAGCTCGCTGCGCTGCACGGTGGTCATATCGAAATCGTTGAAATCCTTGCGGATCAGGCGCTCGGCCTTCTCCAGCGCGGCTTCATCGGTAAAGCCCAGCTGAATGGCACCGTTGAGCTCAGGCAGGCTGCGATAACGCACGCGCTCTTTACGCAGCAGGCTCTTGACCTCGCCCTCGTAAACCTTGCGGCGCGCATCCAAGGCTTTGTCCATGTCCACTTCCATCAGGAAGTGCACACCACCGGACAGGTCCAGGCCAAGCTTCATCGGGCTGCCGCCCAGGTTGCGCAACCAGTCTGGCGTGGTTTGCGCCAGGTTCAGAGCGACTACGAACTCATCGCTCAAAGCCTTGCGCACCAGCTCTTTGGCTGGCAACTGATCTTCAGCGCTGTTCAAACGCAGCAAGCCGGCACGGCCCTGATTGGCCAGACTCACAGCTTTAACGCTGATACCGGCCGCTTCCAGGGCGCGACTGGCGCGGTCCAGGTCGGCCTGCTCGACGCGCATGGCGGAGCTGTTGCCACTGATCTGGATCGCCGGATCATCCGGGTACAGATTGGGCGCGGAATAAAGGAAACCGATTGCCAGCACAGCCAGAATCAGCAGGTACTTCCAGAGGGGAAATTTGTTGAGCATGACGCCGCCCGTTATGACGCGGGGCGCATTAAGCGCCCCGTCGAATGGTAAAGGTGTGTTGCTTAGATCGCTTTCAGCGTGCCCTTAGGCAGCGAGGCGGCAATCGCCACTTTCTGAATCTTCAGCTCAACGGTGTCGGACACTTCGATTACCACGAAGTCATCGGAAACCTTAGTCACCTTGCCAGCGATACCGCCGCTGGTTACAACTTCATCACCTTTCTGCAGGCCACCGATCAGACCCTTGTGCTCTTTCGCACGCTTGGCCTGTGGGCGCCAGATCATCAGATAGAAGATGACCAGAAAGCCGACCAGAAATACCCATTCAAAGCCACTACCAGCAGGACCGGCAGCCGGTGCGGCGCCTTCAGCGAAAGCAGCGGGGATAAAAAAGCTCATGTAACACTCCTGTTGCAAGGGTCTTTAAAAAGTTGGGAATCAATCCAGAGGCGGCGTTGGCAGCCCGCGCTTGGCATAGAAGGCATCGACAAAGGCGGCCAATGTACCCTGTTGAATAGCCTCGCGCAAACCAGCCATAAGCACCTGATAATGCCGTAAGTTGTGGATTGTATTGAGCATGCTACCGAGCATTTCGCCGCATTTATCCAGATGGTGCAGATAGGCGCGGGAGAAATGTTTACAGGTGTAACAATCGCAGGTCGGGTCCAGCGGCGAATTATCCTGTTTGTGGAAGGCATTGCGGATTTTCAGCACGCCGGTATCGACAAACAGGTGACCGTTGCGCGCGTTGCGGGTCGGCATCACGCAGTCAAACATGTCCACACCACGGCGCACGCCTTCGACCAGATCCTCCGGTTTGCCTACACCCATCAGGTAACGCGGCTTATCAGCCGGCAACTGCGCGGGCAGGTAATCGAGCACCTTGATCATCTCGTCTTTCGGCTCGCCGACTGACAGACCGCCAATGGCGTAACCGTCAAAGCCGATCTGCTCCAGACCATCCAGCGATACCTTGCGCAATTCCTCATACATACCGCCCTGGACGATGCCGAACAGCGCCGCCGTGCTTTCGCCATGAGCCTCTTTCGAGCGCCTGGCCCAGCGCAGCGACAACTCCATCGAGCGCTTGGCCACATCGAACTCGGCCGGATACGGCGTGCATTCGTCGAAAATCATCACGATGTCCGAGCCCAGGTCGCGCTGCACCTGCATCGACTCTTCCGGCCCCATAAATACCTTGGCACCGTCGACCGGCGAGGCAAAGTACACGCCCTCCTCCTTGATCTTACGCATCGCCCCCAGACTGAACACCTGGAAGCCGCCGGAGTCGGTAAGGATCGGCCCTTGCCACTGCATAAAATCATGCAGGTCGCCGTGCTTCTTGATCACGTCAGTGCCGGGACGCAGCCACAGATGGAAGGTATTGCCGAGGATGATCTGCGCACCAATCGCCTCGATATCACGCGGCAGCATGCCCTTGACCGTGCCATAGGTACCCACCGGCATAAACGCCGGGGTTTCCACCACGCCACGAGGGAAAGTCAGCCGGCCACGGCGCGCCTTGCCCTCGGTCGCCAACAATTCGAAAGACATGCGGCAGGTGCGCGTCATAGCTGTTCCTCTGGCCCGCGCGGTGCGGGGTTGCGGGTGATAAACATGGCATCACCGTAACTGAAAAAACGATATTCACCGGCAATCGCCGCCTGATAGGCCGCCATGGTTTCCGGGTAACCGGCAAACGCCGACACCAGCATCAGCAAGGTCGATTCCGGCAAATGGAAGTTGGTCACCAGTGCATCGACCACATGTAGCGGCCGGCCTGGGTAGATAAAGATATCGGTGTCACCGCTGAAGGCCTTGAGCACGCCATCACGTGCAGCGCTTTCCAGCGAACGCACACTGGTGGTGCCAACCGCAATCACCCGACCGCCACGCGCACGGCAGGCGGCTACGGCATCGACCACATCCTGACTGACCTCCAGCCATTCGCTGTGCATATGGTGGTCTTCAATGCGCTCAACGCGCACCGGCTGAAAGGTGCCTGCGCCGACGTGCAGGGTAACGAACGCCTGCTCAACACCCTTCTCGGCAATTGCCGCCAGCAGCTGCTGATCAAAATGCAGCCCAGCGGTCGGCGCCGCCACGGCGCCAGCGCGGTCGGCATACACCGTCTGATAGCGCTCGCGATCCGCCTGCTCATCCGGCCGATCAATATAAGGCGGCAACGGCATATGCCCGACCCGTTCCAGCAGCGGCAGCACTTCTTCGGCAAAGTGCAGCTCGAACAAGGCATCGTGGCGAGCGACCATCTCGGCCTCGCCACCGCCGTCGATCAGGATGCTCGAACCTGGCTTCGGCGACTTGCTCGAACGCACATGGGCCAGCACGCGATGAGCGTCTAGCACCCGTTCAACCAGAATCTCCAGCTTACCGCCCGAAGCCTTCTGGCCGTACAACCGCGCCGGAATCACCCGAGTGTTGTTAAACACCATCAGGTCGCCAGGGCGCAGGTAATCCAGCAGATCACTGAATTGTTTATGCGCCAGCGCACCCGTCGGCCCGTCGAGCACCAGCAAACGGCTGGCACGGCGTTCGGCAAGGGGGTGGCGGGCAATCAGAGCGTCTGGCAGCTCGAAATTGAAGTCGGCAACACGCATGGTAGGAAGGAGGTCGTCTAGCAGGGCGGCAAAGCTTACCGGAAATAGTGCATGCTGACCACGCAAGTGGATTGACCAACCCCAACACCATCCCTATACTGCGCCGCCATTGTGCCCCGGTGGCGGAACCGGTAGACGCGGCGGATTCAAAATGACTCCTGCCAATCACCAAGCCGCTCTAGAACGCACATTTCAGGCCATCAAGGCCGCTGCTACACCGCTGAGTCACGGTTAAGACTCAATCCTGACAGTCTCGTCAGGCATCTTCAAGACCTCCCCAAGCAAACGACATCAGACCTGCAGATTGCAGCGTTTCCTGACGACCTTTCCGCCTGCTCCAAGCGCCGCCAAGGCGTCGGCCCGCTCGTTGCCAGGGATGCCGCTGTGGGCCTTAACCCAGCAGGCGGTGACTTCCTTCCCTTGCAGCAGATGGTCAATCCGCTGCCATAGGTCGAGATGCTCCGGGGGCTTCTTGTCGGCCTTCCTCCAGCCCTTGGCCTTCCAGTTCGCCAGCCAGCTTTGGAAAGCCTTGGCGATGTATTCGCTGTCGGTGTTGAGAGTGATAGGCGCAGCCTGAGTGCAGCGCTCCAGGGCTTCGACGACTGCCATAAGCTCGGCCCTGCCGTTGGTCTGTGGCTGACCCTCGGGGACTGGCCCGGCAATCTCCAGGGTGTCGCCTTGAGGATTGGTCAGCACTGCGCCCCAGCCTGCTCTGGCGTTGGGCTTTCCATTGTTGTGGCATGCGCCGTCGGTGTAGATCGTGTAAGCATTCATGGGTAGGTACTCCTTGTTAAATGCGTGGGCAGGCCTCCCCCTCCTGACGTTACTCAGGTGGAGACCTCCGGTGATGTGGGTCAGGTAGTCATCAGCAGTGGATGCCTTCAGCTTGCGAGTGTTGCGATACACATCGAAGACCGCCTGCAGTGTCGGTGCTGGCTTGGTCTTTGGCTTAGGTGCTGGTGCTGGTGCTGGTGCTGGTGCTGGTGCTGGTGTCGAGAGTGACGCAACCTCAACCCGAGCAACATCCTGCCTAGCAGTAACCCCAAGCCTTGCTCTCAAAGCATCCAGCGCTGCCGCCCTAGCCTCCTCAGCGCTCATTACAGGCCAATGGCCAAGCGTCCTATAGCTTCCCCGCAGGCGAACCCGGAAAACCCTTGAGCGCGCCCCTGCGACCATCTGGAAGCCGACCAAGTGGCTGTCGTGGATGACCTGTCGCGCATGGCCTGAACAATTGACCCGAGCGACCGAGGAATCGGAAAGGAGGAAGCGTCTTGCTGTTGAGTTCTGCGTCACCATTGCTACACCGCTGCGTCACCAAAGTGCATGGGCGTGACTCAGCTGTGAACGGCCAGACATGGGCCTTCCACGCTCAAAGAGGTAGCGTCAGGAAGCCTTCAATAGGCCTGAAAGCATTGAAATACAAGGATTTGCAGCAAGTGGATTGACCAACCCCAACACCATCCCTATACTGCGCCGCCATTGTGCCCCGGTGGCGGAACCGGTAGACGCGGCGGATTCAAAATCCGTTTTCGAAAGAAGTGGGAGTTCGAGTCTCCCCCGGGGCACCATTAGATTTTCTCAGGACGTACCGAAACGACCTGAAACCCCTAGAAAACCGGCCCCTGAGCCGGTTTTTTATTGCCCGCAGTTCCCTACCGTTTCCTTGTAAGCCCAGTTGATTGTGAGTAGATTTGTGAGTAGATCGAGTTTGGTCTAAAAATCTACTCACACTAGAGCCGCCAAAGGCCACCCGGCGCGACTCACACGGGGGCACCATGCCGCTGACCGATTCCGCCATCAAAACTGCCAAACCCAAAGACAAGCTATATCGCCTGGCCGACAGTAATGGCCTGTGCCTGGAAGTCGCACCGACCGGCTCTAAGCTGTGGCGCTACCGCTACCGCTTCAACGGCAAAGCCAAAATGCTTTCACTTGGCGCATACCCTGCCGTGCCCTTGGCCACCGCTCGCCGCAAACGTGACGACGCCCGCCTATTACTGGACGAAGGCACCGATCCCGGCGTAGAGCGACAAGCCAGCAAACAGGCGCAAGCGCTTGAGGCATTTTCATTCGAGAAGCTGGCACGAGAGTGGCACGCCTACCGTTCGCCACGCTGGGCCAAGTCAACTGCCGACAAAACGGCCTCTTATATGGAGTCGGATTTACTGCCCGCCCTTGGCCACCGCCCGGCCAAAGCCATTACCCGCCCCGAGCTAGTGGCTCTGATCCGCAAGATCGAATCACGCGGCGCGCACAATGTCGCCAAGAAAGCCCGCCAATGGCTAAGCCAGATTTTCCGCTTTGGCCTGGCACAGGGGGCAGTAGAAGCCAACCCGGCAACCGACCTGGACGTGATCGCCGCTCACGCACCAGCAACCCGGCATCACCCGCACGTCACCTTTGCCGAGCTGCCCGAGCTACTGGGCAAGGTAGAAGCGGCCAACATCAACACCCTGACCCGCCATGCTATCCGTCTGCTGGTGCTGACTGCTGTGCGCCCTGGTGAATTGCGCGCCGCACCTTGGGCCGAGTTCGACCTAGACGCCGCTACCTGGACAATCCCGAAAGAGCGAATGAAAGCCAGGCGCGACCACTCAGTACCACTGCCACGTCAGGCCGTTGTCATCCTACGCCAGCTTCAAGAAGTCACCGGGGGTTATGCCTTGGTATTTGCAGGGCGCAACAACACCAACCGCCCAATGAGTGAAAACACCATCAACAAGGCATTGGCTGACGCAGGCTATAAAGGCAGGCAAACCGGCCACGGCTTCCGCCACCTTCTAAGTACCGAGCTTAACGGACGCGGCTATAACCGTGATTGGATCGAGCGTCAGCTAGCCCACGGCGATGACGACGAAATACGCGATACCTACAACCATGCAACCTACCTGGAGCAACGCCGGGAAATGATGCAAGCGTGGGCTGATTCGATAGACGCGTTGTGCTCAGGGGCCAACGTAGTGAGCATCAAGCGCAAGGCTTAGGGGTTTTGGCTGGCCTAAGCGGACTTCCTAGCCGCCTAGCCGGCCGATTCATTCAGTAAGTGAGACGGCCGGGAGAGCATAAGGTGGATGAATTAGATTATTGGCGGCTATGCGACCATTTGAGCGTACAAGACGCCGCCGCGTTAGTTATCGGGGCAGAACCGTCCAGCCTTCATGGTAGCGGGGAAGGGATATATCTCGCCGTTCACCATTGCGATGCGGGACCTTCGGCAAGGGCCGGAATGTTCCAAGCTGTATTCACAGCCATCAAGAACGCTATACAAGCAGGAACCATAACAGCACAAATCAGGATGTCCGCAAGGGAGTACGGTAGCGCTGACATGAAAGCCGACGCAGATTACGCGTCTATTGGCTTCCCCTATCGCTCCGGCACTACAGCGGAAGATGGAGAACTCTTTTCTGGAGAAGGCTTCTTTTATCGCCCATTCCCAGACTGGAACCTTACAACAATCGCTGTCGACGACCTCAAAGCATGGCTAGCAAGCCGTGGCATGGTGTCTGGCTTTTTCTTTCCGAACCGAGAAGAAGGCCAACCCGGATATTTGGACAGCACCCACCCCAACTATGCACCCAAACTGGCCGCAGCCATTCGCGCATGGGAAGCCATCACTAGCGATACCGAACGACAACGCGGGAAGACGCCGAAACAAGCTTTAACCAAGTGGCTCAACGAACACGCAGCAGCCTACGGATTGACCAAAGAGGACGGCACCCCGAATGCCACGGGCGTAGAAGAAGCTGCCAAGTTGGCTAATTGGAAGCCAGAAGGCGGAGCCAGCAAGACCCCTGGAGAGTGAACCCACCCACCCCTCAAACCCCTGCTATTGCTGGCTTCATACAACAAGCACAGGATTAACCCACCCACCCCACAGCTCTTTTAGTTCGGAGGGTTTTCTGAGCCTGCCTGGCTATTTGCCATAGGCTTCGCTGTATTGAATGCAAGTCATCGCTGAACAACTGCCCAAGGAGGCCCAGACGATGACTATGCAAACCAATCCCACCCAACCCCCACGCCGCTTCATTAAACTGACCGAAGTAAAAAGCCTGACCACCCTTTCAACGTCCGAGATTTACCGGCGCATTGCCGCCGGCACCTTCCCCGCACAAATAACGCTTGGGCCAAAGTCTGTGGCCTGGATCGAGGCTGAAATATTGGCATGGTGCGACGCCATGACCGCCCAACGGAAGGTGGCCTAATGGATATTTGCCACGTAAACACCAGCTCCAGCGCCCAACGCGCCCGCCTGCTGACCCGCTTGCAGGCGGGCCCAATCGATACGCTAACCGCCCGCAGCGAGCTAAATATCTTGATGCCCGCCGCACGCATCAAGGAGCTGAAAGAGCGCGGACACCCCATCCGCGCCCAACGCATTAGCATGATCGACCAGCAGGGCCGCACACACCACGGCATAGCGCTGTATTACCTAACCCTGACCGGGGAATAATCATGGCCAACTTTCAACGCTGCCACTTGGCGGCAACGGGATCGGTTTGCCTGGAAAAAGCCTACACCTGGCTTTATAGATTCGGGCCGGTAGTAGGGTGCCTTGGGCCTGCCGCCTTCGTCGCCAGCCTCTTTGCACTGGATCTACTGACGTGAAAGAGAACGCCATCGGTTATGCCGCTGGCACTCTGCCGCAGCGCCCCGAGCTACTGGGGTGGCTGCTGGCGCGCGGGGATGCTGTCAGCATTGAGCGTGGCGTGCTGGTGATTGCTCCGGCGAGCGGTAAAGCCGTGCCATCTGACTGGCTGAGCGACAACGGTGAAACGCTAATTCGGCAAATCCTCAGCGTCACTGAGCAGGATGCCTACCGCTATCAAAGTCGCAAAACAGGGCATTACGGGCCGCGCAAATCGGCCGGACTGACTCTGCAATTTCAGTCCGTCATGACTGATGACGAGGCATACGTCATTTTCAATACTGAGCTTACCCGTACTCGCAATACTGCCAGCGGAAAAAAGGGTGACCCACTACCGGCAGAGCAGTTCAGGGCGGCCCCTGGCAGCCATCTGACTAAGTTCTGGCAGTCCACAGGGATAGCACTCAAGCGTCTAGCCGCTATGCATGACTACATGGGCCGGTTGCGTAACGTCCTATTCAGCGCCAGCCCGACACTAGGTCGGGATGATGGACGATTAGATGCTGGCAGTTTGCGTGCATTGAACATACCAAGCGCTTTAATTCGGCAGGCTATGGCACTGGACAATCAGCCGACAAAAACCGGACAGACCACGGACACGCCACGGACAAGCAGGCCCTACAAGGATATTGCTCAAGGCCAGCAGCCATGCGGGGTACAGCCTGTTATGACTACGGGGGCGAATCACTACGGTAATACGGTAATAAGGGAACGCGGTAATACGGGAACCCTTCAAGCAATACCTACAAGCAACCCCCCACAAGAGCAGAGTGTTGAAGAATGGCTCGCTGATTACGATTCGGCCTCATGAGACGAGGTTAAGCGCCAGCCATTCAAACGCGGCATCTGATGATTAAAGGCTAAATTTGCCAATTGATTTAGGTTCGACTCGATGGCCAGACAACGCGAGAAAGACAGCACAAGCGATTACCGCACGCTGAATATCAGCGCCCTAAAATGCAAAAACCTTTTACGGTCGGGCGCGTCTTTTCAATGGGAATGGTGGCGACGTGGCGAAAAGGTGGCGAGCATCGGCATTGCCATTGAGAGCCTGCACAGCATGCGCCTGCGCTATCAAAGCCGCAGCCGTGGCCGCGAACCAACCCAGCATGATTACCCAGTGACAATCACCTGGACGCCCTGCCACCTTGGAGGGGAACGCCCTTGGCTGCTTTGCCCGTGCTGTGGCCGTCGCGTGGCTAAGCTCTATAGCGGCAGCGTATTTGCCTGCCGCTATTGCCTGCGCCTGAACTATCCATGCCAGCAAGCCAGCAAACGAGATCGCGCGCTAGATCGAACCTGGACGCTGCGACGCAAGCTGAGCTGCGATGATGGCCCCTTTGATTATCCGGCCGAGTACATACAGCGCCCGAAAGGCATGCACCGCAAAACCTTTGCCCGGCGCATCGAACAGCTTTCACGCATTGAAGAACAGGCCATGACCAATATGGTTACGGCAATGCAAAAACTTGGCATTAGAATCACAGGCATCAGCCTCTAGAAAACGATCAGCAAGCAGGGCAACAAACAAAAAAGTGAGTAGATTTGTGAGTAGATTAAAAACCACATGACACCACAACCCATATATAACGCAGCCTATAGCGCTTGGTTCGAGTCTCCCCCGGGCACCATTTAAATTTCTCAGGACGTACCGAAACGACCTGAAACCCTTAGAAAACCGGCCATTGAGCCGGTTTTTTATTGCCTGTAGCTTCATATACCCACGATTGCAGCCCAGTTTGAGGGGCACCGTTAGGGGCATATTCAGCTAGGCCATGTTTCATGCCCCTACATAGGCGCCCCACGCCTTGCCAAGCCACTCCTCTGACTGACACCACCATCAAGGGCCAATGCCCAGGCAGAGCAGTTCGGGGGCTTAATGATTGATGCATGACGCGGCTTCTTGAAGCTATGTTGATGGCCTAAAGAGAGTATTGGTGAAGTGGAAGACCTAGCAACGAAGATAATTCCACTGGTCCAGATGCTCATACCTGGGCTCATCACGACGATGATCTTCTACTGGTTGGCTGACGTGAAGAAACCCGGACAATTTGAGCGCACTGTTCAAGCGTTGATCGGCACAGCCGTTATTACAATGATCGTCACGTGTATAGAAATACTGCTGAAGTACATTGGAAGCCACACACCTGGATCGCCGGTTAAGGGTGGAGTGGAGTGAGCAAGGAGACTACGAGTCAGCGGCCCGCAACCCCGCCCAGAGCTCCACCGCCAGCTCCTAACAAGGGTTAACCGTAAGGGCCCGCATATTGTGCGATGCTGTTCATTTAATCAGTGGGGCTGCGAGTGCTATGAGGCGACATGAAGAAGATTACCAATCACCCAGCGACGGTGTTCCATAAAGGATTTTGGAGTACTGACTTACTGCCGACACTAGCCACGACAGGCGATAATCGACACTAGCTGAATCCAGCTCGCAAGGCCCTGGCCAGCGATGAGGCGGCTCACTACAGCAAGGGGGATCGCCCGCTGCGCATGAAGGTGTCGGCCCAGGTGCTGATCTGCGAGACTTAGAGCCAAGCACCCCAGTGGCACCCTTTCATCAACAAAGCCTGGCCCATCAATGATGGTGATCGCCGGCACGATTACCGAGCGCGATCACGATCAACTCAACGCTCGCGAGTTGGAGATCGTCACCCTGCTGGAGTTGCGTGACTCGGCACTGATTGGCACGGGACTGGGCTATGCCGAACGCAAGACCAACCTGCTGCTGTACGTGCAGCCGTTGCTCAGTAAACGAGCTGACGCTGCATGAACACCAACCGCCGGCTTCACGCCACCTGCAAATCCCGCAGCGCTTCTGGGTGCAGTACCGCAATGCGCAACAGCGTCTTGGCTGCACCGGACGGTGAACGCCGTCCTTGCTCCCAGTCCTGAAGGGTGCGCAGACTCACACCCAACAACTCCGCGAACGCACGTTGCGAAAAACCTACTTTAGCCCGCGCTTCTGCCACAGGCGAAAGCTCCACTTGCGTGGTGCGAGCTGCCTTACCGGCTTTCATGTCGCGGACTGATCGCAGCAAATCCGCCTGGAACTGCTCCAGTTCTTTATCCATGATCGATTGCCTCTTTCAGTTGGTTCAGGAAGGCCGCAGGCAAGTTGTCGAACTTCGCCTTGGTGTAGGCGATCAGCAGCCAAATATGACCGTCGGCCAGCGCGTTGTAATAGATCACCCGAGCACCACCACGCTTACCCATGCCCGCACGCGACCATCTGACTTTGCGCAAGCCACTCGTGCCAGGGATCACATCGCCGGCCAACGGGTTGGCAGCCAGCCAGGCGATGAACTCTTCACGCTCACCGTCAGCCCAGATGGGGCCGGCGTAGCGCTGGAAAACTTCCGTTTCAAAGACTGTATACATGAAGTTAATAGTACGGCAATGCCGTATATTGAACAACCAAATGGCAAAGCGCCTTTTTGCTATCCGCTGATGGTAACCCGAGCGCGTTCTAATACTCCGCAGAGCACAACAAAACCAGCCTACAGCCCAGCAACCGCATGCCCTGCAGGGGCTTGGCATTTGCCGGGGAGTTGGCGTAAAGTTTTCCCACTGTGTTTGCATGGGTCGCCGAAAATCGTGACCTGGTGCAGTAGATCATCCAGATCCGCTACATCCCGCTCGACGTCGCATACCGCCTTGCAACCAGTATTCAGCCCCTCATGTCGAGTAGCGGCTGTCATCAACGTTAGGTTCAAGGAAATACATCATGTCGAATCGTCAGAGCGGTACCGTCAAGTGGTTTAACGATGAAAAAGGTTTTGGTTTTATCACGCCTGAAAGCGGTCCGGATCTGTTCGTGCACTTCCGCGCGATCCAAAGCAACGGTTTCAAGAGCCTGAAAGAAGGCCAGAAAGTCAGCTTTATTGCTGTGCAAGGCCAGAAAGGCATGCAGGCTGACGAAGTGCAAATTCAGGAGTAATCCTGCCGCACTGAAGAACCCCTGATGGCAACACCAGGGGTTTTTTATGTCCTGCCATCCATGGCGGCCACCCTTCGGGCCGTCGCTACGCGACGTTAAAAATGACTCCCGGTCATTTTTTATGGCCGGCCATTCCCACGAATGCCGTATTGTTGCCGCCATTCCGCCAGCCGATTGAGTAAAGAGCCGACCATGCCGAAACACCTGCTGCGCCCGCAGGGTGAATTCCCCAGCGCCGGACTGACCCGCCGCCTCGCTGCGATGTTTTATGATTTTCTGCTGTGCATCGCGCTGCTGATCGTCGTGACCTTTATCTACAAGCTGATCCTGATGGGTTTCTACGGCGAGGCGCAGCTCAAGCAGATGTCCGACGCCGGCGCCCTGGACGGCGATCCTCTGCTCTCGACTGTGCTGTTTCTCAGCCTGTTTGGTTTTTTCGCCAAATTCTGGACCCACAACGGCCAGACACTGGGCATGCAGGTGTGGGGCCTGCGCATCCAGAACGCCGACGGCACGGCGATCAGCCTATGGCAGGCATTGCTGCGCTTTCTGGTCGCCATCGGCTCCTGGCTGCTGCTGGGCCTGGGCTTTCTCTGGATGCTCTGGGATAAAGAAAAGCGCAGCTGGCATGACATCTATTCGGACAGCCAAGTGATTCAGCTGCCGAAGAACATTCATAAGAAGTAAAACCCCAGATACAAGAAAGCCGGCGTGCACCCAGTGTGCACGCCGGCTTTTTTACGCCTGAATCAACCCGCGCGGCGTAGCAACCAGACGCCGGCCAGCGCGCAGATACCGGCTGGAATCAGCACCGCCAGCAGCGGCGAGAAGCCGAACACCAGGCTTGATGGGCCGAGCAAGTCCTGGCTGATCTTGAACACAAAACCCACCAGCACCCCGGTAAATACCCGCTGCCCCAGAGTTACCGAGCGCAGCGGGCCGAAGATAAAGGAGATCGCCATCAGCACCAGCGCAGCCGTTACCAAGGGCTGCAGCACCTTGGTCCAGAACGACAGCCAGTACTGACTGTTATTGAGGCCCTGTTCGGCCAGGTAGTGGATGTAGTTCCACAACCCGGTCATCGACAGCGCATCCGGCGACAGCACCACGGTGCCGAGCAGCTGTGGCGTCAGCTCGACATCCCAGCGTTCACTGCCCTGCTCAATAACTTCACTGCTGCGCTCACGGAAATGCGTGGTCGCAACATCCTCCAGCAGCCAGTGATCGCCCTGGTACTGGGCGCGCCGGGCGAAGCTTGCGGACTGCATGCGTTTCTGCTCATCGAAACGATAACGCGTCACCCCAAACAGCACACCATTGGGCTGCACGGCGTTGATGTGCACATACTCCTGCCCCTGGCGATGCCACAAGCCGCGCTTTGCCGTCTGCGCTTCACCGCCGCCCTGGGCCATGGCCCGGCTGGCCTGAGCCTGATTTTCGCTATAAGGCGCGAGGTACTCGCCGATCAGCACACCGACCAGCATCAGCACCAGCATCGGTTTCATCACCGCCCAGACAATCCGCCCAATCGATACACCGGCCGCACGCATGATGGTCAGTTCGCTGTTACTGGCCAGCGAGCCCAAGCCGATCAGGCAACCGATCAGCGCGGCCATCGGCAGCATTTCATAGATGCGTCGCGGCGCCGTCAGCAGCACATAGCCGAGGGCATCGAGCAGGCTGTAGCTGTCCTCGACATCACCCAACTCGTCGATAAAGGCAAACAGCAGCGCCAGACCAACAATGATGCCCAGCACAGCGAGGATGGCGACAAATACCTGTGCGCCGATATAGCGATCCAACTTAACCACGGGCCACCTCCAGCGCCACACGACGGGCCGCCCAGCGCAAGCGCAGCGGTTCCCAATAAAGCAGCAATAGCCCGATCAATGCGAACAACCCATGCACCCACCACAAGCCCAAGGCTGTGGGGATCTTCTCTTTATCCAGCGCACCACGCGCGCCAATCAGCAGCGCCAGGTAAGCCATGTACAGCAAAATAGCCGGCAACAGCTTGAGAAAGCGTCCCTGGCGTGGATTGACCCGCGACAGCGGCACCGCCAGCAGGGTGACTACAAAAACCAGCACGGGGATCGACAAGCGCCACTGCAATTCGGACTGCATGCGCGGCTTGTCATTACCAATCAGCTCGCGCGTCGGCATTGCCTCGCGGTCGGTGACCTCCACCGCCACTTCCGGTTTGGGCAGCAGTACGCCATAGGTGTCGTATTTGATGGCGCGGTAATCGGCCTGACCCGGATTGCCGTCGTAGCGGTAACCGTTTTCCAGAATCAGGTAGCGGCTGCCGTCGGCCTGGATCTCCTGGCGACCGGATTCAGCCACCAACACGGAGATGCCGCGCTCCTTGTCGCCTTTGCTGGACAGCTGTTTCTCGGAAATAAACACCCCGGCCAGCGAACCGCGATCTTCGGACAACTCCTCGGTGTAGGTCACCCGCGAGCCATTTTTCATCGATTGAAAACGCCCAGGCACCAGGGTATCCAGCTCGGTCATGGCGCTCTGCTGATTGAGAATCCGCGCCACATGCTCAACGCCCTGCGGGGCCAAACCCAGGCTCAGCCAGCCGGCCAGCAACGCCACCAGGGTCGCCGGCGCAAGGCTGTAGGCAAGCAAGCGCTGCTGGCTCATGCCGGTAGCCGAGAGCACCGTCATCTCGCTGTCCAGGTACATCCGCCCGTAGGCCAGGAGAATGCCGAGGAACAGCCCAAGCGGCAGAATCAGCTGGAGGAAGCCGGGAATCCGGTACGCCATGATCATCAGCAGCACCCCGGGGTCGAGCAGGCCCTGCGCGGCCTGGGCCAGGTAGCGGATAAAGCGGCCACTCATAATGATGACCAGCAGCACCGCGCTTACGGCACTCAGGGTCAACAACACTTCACGAGACAGATAACGGAAGACGATCAAACCAGACACTCCAGGGTTGTCAGGCTCAGGCGGCTAAGATCAAACTAGCCGCACTGCTTGCCGGCTCGCCCAATTGGCGAACCATCGAAAAATAGCCGGCATTATCCTGCGATTAGTTAGGCGTGTCACTGAGCTTGAAAGGCGCATGAATGCTAGGCCGTATGCGCCTAAATACGTTCTAAACCGCTTTACTACGCAATCAGTGGTACAGGAATTGGTACAAGCGATCCATTGCCGAATCAGGTGATAGCGCTGGAAAATAGAATCAGCGGGCGACCAGATCACTGCGGGAGACTAACAATGTGGGTGAATGTCGAAGTGATGGCGGGACGAGTCCTTGACTGGGCAGTCGGTCAGATCGAGGGGACAAACGCTGAGGGAAAGCCACCGCTGCCATATTCAACCGATTGGGCTACCGGCGGGTATCTGCTTGATAAATACAAGCTCGATGTTGTCACGCACACATATGGCTTTTGTGTTGTTGATGACTGGGGCCATGGCGAGATATACAAGCTGAGCCCTGAAGGCGAAACATACCTCATTGCAGCTGGCCGACACCTGGTATGCGCAAATTTAGGCGACCGTCTGAAAGTTCCTGAATGGGTCACCAGCCTGGAATAGCGCCATTCGCGGCCACCCCCCGTCCTGGGCACGATCACCAACCACCCAACGAATCAAACGATCTTTCGCACACCAGCCCTCTTATTCGACTGTCGTCGGCGACTCCAGCATAGAGTTGAGCGAGCGCTCCAAGGCGGCCGAGCAGCTCGGTACGCACTCGGGAATCGGCTTCTGCTGCCTGGCTGAGCTGGGCAGTGATGGTATTGCCGGCGTCACGGCTGCGGCGCTCAGCTGCTTCGAGGCGCAGCTTGAGCCGCTCAAGAGCACTGCCAGCATTGGCAGCATCAGCCCGAGCAGTTTCCAGTTGTTGTTCGGCATCCTTCTGCACCTCATCTATGGCCGCCATGCGGCGCTTGGTTTCCTGCAGGGCGGCTAGCGTTGCCTTGCGGTCACGCTCGCTAACCTCGGTTTTGTAGTCGGCAAGGGCCGTGGCCGAGTTGGCCGCCTTGGTCAGCGCGACCGCTGCCTCAACCTGGGCCAGCGCCACCCGCACCTGCTGCGCGCCGCCGACCAGCGCCAGGGAAAGCGCCCAGGCCATGGCCAGCCACGTCCAGGACGGGACAAGCTTCAGCCAGGCAGTCACGGGTAAACCGCCCGCTCTGCAGCTGCGTAGTTGCGGCCCCACTTGGCGCGCAGCTCATCCTTCTGCGCTTGAGTGCCACGGCTATGCGCACCAGGGCGCCAGGTGCGCAGGTAAAGCTGCCATGCGGTGTCGACGGCGCCTTTTCCAGGCAATTTGCCAGGATCTGTCCACAGCAGAAGGCGCGCGAGAGCTGCGGCAAGCACATCGTCGTGCTCGATTGCCGTATATATGCGCTCATTCACCGGCTGTACGCCGCGCGCAGCGCACACGGCAACGGCCAGTTCACTGGTCAGGTGGTGGCGCAGCACGCCGTGCACCATGCCGCCGCCCAGTTCAGCCTGCCAAAAGCTGCGCGCAGGGCCTTCTGGCACGTTTAGGCGCACCCCTTCACGAATAACTGTGATGATTTGGCGCCGATCAACAAAGCGCGACTCATGCAGGCCGATGGCCAGCAGCATCACCTCAGCCTGGGGGCTGCACATTTTCGCGGGCAGCAGCAAAAGCGCCGGCTCAATCGCTGAGCGGCGTATCTCTGAAAGGGTCATGGGTTACTCCAGGCAACAAAAAGCCCGCACTCGGCGGGCATGGTCTAGGCTGTGGATTGCGCGCAAGGCGCACCCACTTATCTATGCAAGGATGCTATCGATGGGACTGATACTCGCCCGCAAGCTCAACGAAGAGATCGTGTTGTTCGCCGCGCCTGGCGCTGATCCAGCGCTACTCATTGAGCAGCTAACTGAAGGCTTCACAATCCGGGTACATGAGGTCAATGATTCCGGCACCAATGTGAAGCTCGACATCAGTGCGCCTGCTGGCATCAGGGTTCTTCGCAGTGAGCTGCTTGATCGCGAGCCTTAGGCAGCCAGGCGAAGCGCCCAGCTGTCGTTCAGCCACTGACAATGCGTACCCGTCGTTTGCGGGTTGTAGATCGAAGGGTTCGGCAACGCCAACGCGCGCATGCACCACTCGGAGCAGAACGCAGCATGCTCGGTCGGGCGGTTGCGGTTGAACACCTGGCTGGCGATCAGCGATGGCCATCCGTACACGTCGCTGTCCGTGGTTTCGAAGTAGCGGACGATGGCGGCCGCATCTGCCCATGGCAGATCGATCAAGTCCCAGTGGTCTTTACCCAAGCTGATTTCATCAGAGCCAGGCCCTACCCGCTTTCTCCGCACGCCCTTGTCCATCACGGAACTGGAGTAGCACCAGCCGTCCACTACCAGCTCGCAGTGGCTGTAGATGCTGCCC
This sequence comes from Pseudomonas sp., assembly GCF_030684895.1. Taxonomy (GTDB): domain Bacteria; phylum Pseudomonadota; class Gammaproteobacteria; order Pseudomonadales; family Pseudomonadaceae; genus Aquipseudomonas. The sequence continues at coordinate 176,007 of NZ_JAUXXP010000059.1, forward strand.
GTCCACCAGCGAATTGCGGCATTGCCGAGCTGGCCTTTGCCTTTGTACAGCGCGAGTTGTGCCGGCATCAGAAAAGCTCCTGCAGCTGTGCGGGTGGCGTACTCATGATCAGCACGGCCTGGGCCTGCATCTCGGCGTACAGGCTGAGCGGGATTGTGTAATCCAACTCTGGATTGCCGCCGGCCTTGATCTGGTCCTCATACTTCTGCCGCATGCCGGTTAGATACGAGCTGACGGTCTCGAACTGCTGCGCCTTGGTAAGCGTGCGCAGCAGGTATTCCACGCGATCAATCCCGCGCGTTGCGGCGGCGCGATCAATCCAGGGCGTGAGCGCGTTTTCGGGATCGGCAACCCAGGCTTTTGACTCTTTGTCTTGGGTGGGCCAAGTGTCCTTCTCCAGCTGCGGGTAGTCGGCGGTGATGGCTCTGGTGGCCTCATCGTAACTGCCGTTATTTCTAGTCAGCCGAATGGCGCGTACCTGGTCGGGGGTTGGCTCTGGCACTACTTCCGGCTCCGGATCGGGCGCAGGCCCAACGCTGAACCCACCCTCAATACTCACCACCAGGCCTTCAAGCATGCCAGCTAGCGCCTCGGAATATTGCTGCTCGGTGATTTCAATGCCGCCTTCAATCGGGGCGCGACTGATACGCTCTTCTGCTGCGTAAGGCATCAGCGAATCCTCATGTAATAGTCAGCGCCGATGTTCTTGGCTCGGGTTTCACTTGCAGTTCGTGCCACACGCGACGCGTCAAATGTTCCTGCTACGCCTGCGGTTGCTGTGAAAGAAGGTCGGCTGCTGAGACTTCCACCAGCAGCAAACGCGCCAGTAAGGCCTGTAGAGTTAAGTGCGATAGCTACCAAATCAGAACCTGAGAACGAGCCGGTGATGTTCTGCAACGCGTCAGCCTCAACAGTCCCGCTTGAACCCGCGCGCAAGGCCCGGCGCTCAGTGTTGATAAGCCGCACGGTTTGCCCATTAAGCGCGCTGCCTGTGTCACTTATCGCAGCAGTGGCCTGCACCAAAGGTGCTGAACCGCTCAACGACTCGCTCGATAAGACCCCTGTGTTGTAGCTGTCGCTGGCGGTCAGCTTTATGTAGCGGTAGTTGGCGTTATCGGTGGGCGGCGCCGTCACTCCGGTGAGGTGCGTCCAGAGCGGGAATGGTGAACCTATGGGAATGTGAGCCCATAGATCTAGGCCCAGTACATCCGCCGCTGGCAACTGGCGAACCTTGCCACTAATGCGCACCAGCGGTTTGCGCAGGGCCATTACAGAACCACCGGCGCTTCTTTAACGGTAACCAGCTCGGTAGCAGACTTTGCGATACCGAGGTACTGGCAAACCTTATTGGCGTTGGCCACGTCAGCCGCATCGAGCGCCGTAGAGATCACGCCACCTGCTGTACCGAGCCAATATTCGGCGCCCTCGGTCAGTCCGGTCTGATGCGAGTTGACGGTGTTAAGGCGCTTCACCGTGGCGTTCGCTGCACTACTAACAGCGGCCTCAACGTAGCCATGCGCAGGACGCCCGTTGCTGTTGTCGGCCTTGCGCACTTTGAGGGTGCCGGAGTCGCTAAACAGGTTGACGTAATCACCGGCCGACAGCGCCTCAAAAGCGGGCGCAATAACCTGGTTTGCACCGATGCCGGATGGCAGCAGGCTTGCGTCCAGTTTGCCGCTGCTGTCGAGCGCAACGACTTTGCCGGCATCGCCGGCGCCGGCCGAGGTCACGATTGCAGCGATTTGTTTCAGGCGGCCGCCTACGCGGGCCAGGAAAGATTGAGCCATGGTGTTTACTCCGGTAGTTCGATGGGTTGCTGCAGGTTGAGGGTGATGCGCGTGGCCGATACCGCCGCGCCGATCAGCACGTCGAAGCCGTCAGCCGGCGGGGTTTGAGTTAATGCGCCGGCGCTGCCAAGCCATACAGGCCCTGGCGTCCAACTCCATCCGCTATCGTCGATAGGGCCAGAGCGCTGAATGTTGATTTGCTCACCCGGGTTGGCTGCCGTAAGCGTCAAGCCGAGCAGAAGGTCGATGTTGTCTTCATCGCGGTAGTCCAGGTAACGCACCTGGCCATCCAGCTCGTACACCGCGCGCAAAGCGCTGAGCGCTTCGCCGGCGGTGCGCTGGAAAGCAGAGCCACCAGCCGGGCCGGGCTCACCGGCTCGCCCAGCCGGCCCCTGCCGCCCACCCGCCACCACTACCGCAGGCGCCTGGCGCGGCTCTACCACCACTACAAACGGATGGCTGGCCACGACTACCGCAGGGCAGCAATCACCCATGGCAGCCACCACTGACGGTCACGTCACCGGAGAGCCAGCGAATCACGTCGCCATCGCTCATGGTCAAGTCCAGGTCATAGGTGCCGCGCTGCCAGGTGATGCTGTTGCTCTGTTCAACGGTGAGCACAATCATCATTTGCCCCAGGCCCTCGACCACCAGGCCACCGTTGGCTGTGGTTAGCTCAAGCTGGGGGCCGGGGCCGCACAGCAGCAAGCGCCCGCTGCAGCCGGTCAGGTCAACCGGCAGTTGGTAGGTGATGCGCCCACCGGTAGCGCGGCTGTCCACGCCGTCGAGGTTGTTGAATTCCAGCGTGTTGGCATCGATCACATCAGGCATGTAAAAGGCTTCGCGGCCCGGCTCGCGGTTCAGCGAGCCGCCGCCCGATACCCCACGAATCCACACCGGCCAGGTGCCTGGCAGGCCATGGCCAGGCACTGACATGCGCAGCGGCGCGGTGCGGTGAATCTCGGTTATGACCGGCGAAGGTGAAACGAACTGCGGCTGCATCAGCCACAGCGGCTTTCGATTGGTAGCACCACGAACGAGAGGCAGGTCTAGGCGGGCCGGCTGCATGGCTGGCTACTCCAAATAATTTTTATGGGAAGCTGGGGTGAAAGGCAGCTTGTCAGCCGTTATCGATGCTCAGTACGCGGGCAACACCATCAGACCAATCGTGAGCATCGATGCTCCAGCTCCAGGCCGTGCTTGGGTATGGGAATTCGCTAAACGTGCGGGTAGCTGCAGCAAAGCTCAGCACCCCGATGCCCTGCACGGCGATGCTGACAGGCGCAACACTCACGTCACCAACGAGGGCGATCTGAAACATCAGCGCCTCGGGGTCTGCCGCGTTCACGGTAACGCTTGCGACCTGGCGCACATCGCCCTGCCAGAACAGGTCGGGCGGGTCGATCTCGCCGACCCAGTTGTCGTCGCCCGTTAGGTCGAAGTAGCCCAGGGTGCTGCCGCCGTCATAGACGGTTAGCGTAAGCGCCTCGACTGGCACCACAGGGTTCTCCAGCGCATAGACACGCGCTTGCAGATCTTCCAGGGCGCTTACGATGTAGCCCAAGAGGCCAGCTGTGAGGCTGCAATACAACCAGCTACCGGGCGGCCACTCTTGATCGGCGGTGCCTTCTTGCCCGCGCGACATGTAAGCAACGCCGGATACAACGTCAGCGGTAACATGTTCCCAGCGGGTTGCCGCAGCGCCTCGGGCGTCGCTAAGCGATAGCGTGTAATAGCCGTCAGACAAGCCCGGCACCGCAAGAATTGTATCGCCCAGGGCCAGCTGCACCTGCACGGCGTAGTTGTTGATGAAATTCATGCACACCTCAGATGAATGTTTCTGGTATACCGCCGGTTTCGTCGGTCACAAGGTCATGCGTAACAGGGTGGTAAGCCGCCGCGCTGCCAGCCGACAACACACCGCGCGCCAACAGCTGGGCATGCGGGAATAACAGCGCAAGCTCGCGCGCAACCGGAGTGCCCGCCACCGTTTCCAGTTCGAAGAACTGCACGCCGTAGCCAGGGCCGATGCCGGCCGAGTAGGTAATTGGCGTCAGCGATAGCTGTATCTGGTCGGCGTCACGCTGGGTGGTGCCTACTGGCATCTCTGCTGCATAAGCCGGGGTGCCGCCGTTGGCTGACTCCGTTGGGCCGGTTGCCCATGACACAGGCCATGGCCCGCCCTTGTTGGCAGTGGCCGTAACAGCGGTATCCGATGCAGCCACGTTGATGAGGTACGGCAACGACACCCCACCATCTGCAGCCATGCGGCCGACGCCGGTGATGTCGTTACTGCCGCCAACCCGCGACCAACACCAGGAGTCGCCGCTAGGGGCGGAAAGCTCAGCCTCATGATTGGCGCTGTAGCTCTTTACGTTCTCGATGCTGGCCAACTCAACCCCGTTACGCAGGATGCTGAGCGTGCGGGTGATGCTCTCGCTGATTGAGCGCGCCGCCTGAGCTTCCGGGCCTACCAACTCAGTCCAGGGGTGATCATTCACACCTACCCAGGCGCTCTCAGTAGAGGCGCCAGAGGTGCTGAGCGAGCCAGCGTAGCTGGTTGTCCAGGCCGGCAGGCTCAGGTCGTACTCATAAAGCGTGTCGTAGGTGAACTCGCACAGCACATCAGCATCATCAAACTGCAGGGCCAGTACCCGGCCGGTGCGGCCAGAAGTAATCTGCACGTCGCCACGCAAATAGGTGGCCGCACCACTAATGCCACTGGTGCGGGCTGCATCAACATCATCCACATCGGTAACCGCCAGGGTTACGGTGCCACCGCCCACCGGGAACATGGGCGAGTTAGGGCCGAATGGATACTCAGCACCGGTCAGCGCCGAGCGCGGGTACATAGCGCGGTAAGCCAGCAGGTCTAAGGGCGTGGCGATGCCTGGGTGTGTAGTGTTCCACTCACCACGCACATCGGCCTGGCTCTTCAGCAGCTCCAGGCTGGCCGTCGGCACGCCGCCAGCATCACTGACCACCACCTGCATAAACCCAGTAGGCAGCCCGCCGCCCGTTGGGAAAATCCGCAGGATGGCGCGCGAGCCATCGCTGTTGATGGTCTCAAAGTTCACAAAGCGAAACCCGGTGCCCTCCTGCCCGATGTCAGCAAGGGTGATCGGCAGCGATACCGGCGGGTCAACCGCCACTTCGTCGAGGTAACCGAACGGCCGGCAGTTGAGCGTCAAGCTGTACGGCTGGCCGCCCTGGGCGTTCGGCGTACTGCCTGGGCGAATAAGCCAGCGCTTGCCATCACTGGCAAAGTAGATCCACCCGCCCAAGGCCTGGCCGAACAGGTAGAAGTCGCTCAGCAGCAGCGCGTAGTTCTGCCACGCCCTGCCTTGCGCCCGCTCGGCCTCAAGCAGCTCGGGCGCCAACGGCACGGGCTCAATACCCGGCTTACGCACAATCTGCAGCGGGCGGGGCGTGCTTGAAATACTGCCGGGGTATTGCCACGGCGCGTCATCAATAAAAAGTCGCCGACCCAGGGTCAGGTCAAACCGCACCAGGCCGTGAGCGGTGCAGCCCCATACCCCGATTTCGTCGAGCGGGTGAAACTGATCCTGAATCATGGCGTTGGTGGCTCCGGGTCAATCGGTGCAGCAAACTGCTGCTTCACCTCAAGGTCATTGGCATCCAGCTGAGTGAACTCTTTGATCGGCTTGATGCGAAAGCTCAGCAGGCCATCTACCGACACTACGGTGCGCTCATCCCAGTACAGGCGCGCGGCATAGTCCTGCTCAACCAACGGGCTGGCGATACCAGCGCCGCCGCTTGGCACCACCGGTGGCGGGCTATACGTCCCGCGCCCCTTCTGCGGCGGTAGGCTGCCGCGCGGCTCCACCCGCCGCAGCGTGCGCTGCTGGGGTACTGGCCGCACCAGGTCGTTAATGTCCTGCAGCTGGCTCGCGCCGGTACGCCGCGCCACCATGGCCTGGCCAAGGGCTTGGCGCTCCGCCTCCATCTGAGCGCCGGTGCCGCGTTTGGCGAGCATGCCCTCATTAATCGCCTTACGCTGTTGCTCCAAAGTGCTCATCAGTACAACTCCAGCGGGTCATTGGGGATGGCCAAGCGGTAGTCGCCATCGATGGTGATGGTCAGCTCGTCACGCTGCTCGGCCGCCACTTCGTCTGCAGTAATCTGGAAGCGCCGAGGGAACCCCTCGCTGATGCCATCGCCTGAGGTCCAAGTGCCGCTAAAGCCATCCAGCTCATCGTCATAAACCTCACCGCGCCCGCCAATCTGCGTCGGCAAACCATCATCGATTGGGTTGAATGGCGGCGGCTCTGGCTGCTCTTCAGTGGTAAAGGCAGGCGGCGTGAGCGGGTCGCTTACCTCGCCACCACCGCGCATCAGCGCAATCGTCACGCCCGTCATCGCCTCGCCGCCTGCAAGGTCAAGGCGGTGGCGCAAGCGCTTGACCTTGCCCTTGGCATACACGCCCTGGTCATTGATCAGCGCGGTGTGCACCACATCGATCCCGCGCACCCAGCTGGTGGGCGTATCCCAGCTCAGCAGCGCGCCTCGGTGCGCGGTGATAATCCGCACAACAGCCTGGTTCAACTTGGTACGCAACCCGAGCTGGCGGCGGGGCTCATCGCGCAGGTCGGTATGGCCATAAAAGCCATCATCCGCTGGGCGGCCAGGTGTCAGCCCGCCCTCTCGGCCGATCACGCTGTAGCGCAGCCCATTGCTCGCCGGTGTTGGGGCCGTGGTGCTTAAGCCAAAGGGCGTGCTTTCCCAGGTGCTGGCAGCGTCCTCACCAACCTCTATGGCCAGGCTGTCGCGCTCAACAATCACACCTGCCTCTGCAACGGCCGCATCCGCACGCACCACCAGCGCATAGCGCTCGGTAACGGTTTGCGCCCAGCGCCGAGCCGCGGCAAACGAAACGGCCAGCAAGTTACCGGTGTATGGGTTGCTGAAACCCAGCGGCGGAATGCAGTAAATTCCGGACGGTGGCAAATAACCCCAGCCGGGGCCGCTCAGCATGGTTTGGCCACTGTCACTCACAGCGCCCATCACCATTTCAACGTTTGGCGTATCTGCGTTATCAACCAGCCAGGCGCAAAAGCCGGATTCACCGCCAAGCCCCCCCATCAGCGAGTGGTTCCAGCTGTATTGCTTGTTCAGCTGCCGCAACCGAGGGAAGCGGTAATCCGCCTCAATCTCCACCTGGTTGGTTTCGCGGGTGTTGGCGCTCAACTGCACGTCGATGGTTTCGTACACGGTGGAGCCAGGGCCAAACTCAAAGTCAGCCTGCGCCTTGGCATACCAGCTGGTAACCCGGAGCGAGCCAAGCGGCGAGCTATCCAGCGATGCCGTGCGGCTGCTCAGGCGCTCATTGGCATAGTCCAAGTGGCTGCGGCCTTCGGTTGGAGAGAAAACATCCTCCGACCAATAGCCACCCACCAACGAATCGATAGCCTCAATCGGCATATCCTCAACCCGGTTCTGCAGCGCATCGGTGCACGCGCACGCCATAATGCGCGTGGTGCGATTCCATGCCGGCTCAATAATCCGCCCAGTAAACAAGCGCTGCTCACCAGCCGCATCGATGTAATCCAAAGCCACCGCACGCTTGCGCCAGGCGTTGGGCGTTACCAGACCAGCAGGCAGCAACAGGCTAAAACTCGCCACACTGGCGGCGCCCTCTTCCTGGTCAACCGTGATCTGCCCAGTCAGCCTGGCGGAATAGTCCACCCCAGCCACAACCGCCCGCGCCCGCCACACAATCGCCGGCGAACCACCCACAACCACCACCGCCGAATCGCCACCCGGCAACGAGCCAAGCGGCGCGCCGCCCAGAACATCCCCACCCAGGAGCATTTAAATTTCCTCCCAGGTGATGGACCAGCCATGCACGGCAGAAGCACCGCCCGTGCTCAAGTTCTTGCTGGGGCGTGATGCAAACACCATGTATTTAGGCAGCCAACTGACCGTATAGAGCACGGCGTCAGTCACCGCCGTGATGGTCACCAAGTCACCATCCAGCACGCAGGGCGTTGGCAGCCATTCACCTTCCACAAGAGCGAGCGCCCAAGGCGCCTGGTCGCCGCGCGGCGTGCTGTTAAGCACAACCGCCAACGCGGTGCCCGTAATGCTTTCTGGCTGCAGGCTCAAAAACTCAAGGGGCTGGGTGTAATCCAAGCCGTCCAGCCCTGGCGGCATCCACCCCTGCCCACTGATGGTTCCCGATGCCTTACCGCTCCAGTGCGTCATCTGCACCAAACCACCAAGGCTCATACGCGCCCGGGCAATACCACCCAACGACTCTCCAGCCAGCTCAGGCGGCCCCGAATGCACGGGAATCGGAACCCCGCCGAGGGTCAGCGTAGGAATAGGCATTCAAGGCTCCAGAAAAAACAAAGCCCGCAGGGCGCGGGCTGTAGGGCTAGTTGTGAGTGCCGCCGAATTTCAAGCGCAGCAGGCGTAGGTTCTCGCCCTGGTCAGTTGGCACCGCCACCTTCAAGGACTCACCGCTAGGCAGGCGAATATTCATATCACCAATGAAATCCCGGCCGCCCCCAGGGCTTACACCTGCCGCCGCGTCAACCATTCCAGCACTCAAGTCGGGGATGTTCAGCCCGGCCATTCGCGCCATCAGGTTTTGCGAGGCGGTTGCAGTCAGTACCTGCTCGCCGCCGGCGAAGTTCACTAGCTCCTTGCCGCGTTCACCGACCCAGGCCATGCCGGGTGGGGCGTTGTTGGTGCCGGTGGCATAACCAGGAAACTCCGGCAGGGCCGGCACAATCGGGCCATCCGGGTTGGCAACCCTTACAGGCAACACAATCTCTTTCTGGCCAAGCTCATTGATCAGCGCCTGGATACTGGTGCGCACGCTCTCGATAGTTGCTTCATCAGTTTTCACGCTGACAGGCATATCCTTAAGCCTCTCAGCTTCGGCCTTGAGATTCGCCATGCTGACCTTGATCTCTTCGATCTTGGCCTGAGCATTGCTCTGCTCGATGTCGTTTGCAGCCAGCTCAATGGCTTCCAACTCACTGATAAAGCCACTAAGCCCATAGGTATTACCACCAGCGGCAGCAAGGTCCTGTAGCATTTTCAATGCAGCCTGGGCCTTGGCCTGCGCACCCTCAACATCCTGTGATGCAAGCGCGGCCCTGGCGCTAACCTTCAGCGCTTCAGCCGCACCGTAGGAGGCAACCCCCTCACCACCAAGCCCAGCCTGGGCCTCCTTATAGCGGGCCTCGATCTTCTTGCGCTCATCGCGAACCTTGGCCAGTTCGGAGTTGGCCTTTTTCTCAGCCGCCACCAGCGCCTTTGCACCGTTCTCAGCAGCCTTGATCTGGCTTTCCTGCAGGGTTTTCAGCTCACCGATGTACTTGGTTCGTGCATCAATTTCATTCTGCCGCGCCTGATCGGCAACCGCTGCAGCCACCTCACTCAGGAACTTCATTTCTTCATTGAGGCCGTTTTGCTCCTCAGTCAGCGCCGCATAGTAAGCACGCCAATCAGCCAGGCCTTTGGCGATCTGCTCATCCGTCATGTACAGATCGAGCATGCCGAAACCCTGAGCAGCCGCCTCAAACTTCGCCAGTTCCTTGGCCGCGCGGTCGATCTCAGTGACGTTGCCGGTAATGCGGGCAGCGATATATCCCAGATCCTGCGCCAGGCTCACAGTGCCCGCGCCGGCTTCGATAGCGGCACCGGCCACCATGGTCAGCGCACTGGCAAGCAGCACCAGGCTGTCGCGCGTTTGCGGGTCAGTGATGGTCTTGCCCAGCTCATTGATCGCATCAATCAACGGCTGTACATCCGCCTGGCCAATAGCCTCATTCCAGTCATCGGCCAGCGCGGTCATGGCACCGCCAACCGTTTGCGGCAGAGACTCAGCCTCACGCCGCAGCACATCCAGCTGGCCAGTGAGCGCATCCGTCACCACCGCCGCCGTAAGCAGCCCCTGCGATGCCATCTCCTTCAGCGCACCAATCGGCACACCAAGCGAGGCAGCCAGAGCCTGCATCAAGCGTGGAGCCTGCTCGGCAACGCTGTTGAACTCATCACCACGCAACGCACCCGCGCCCAGTGCCTGGGCGAACTGAATAACCCCGTTTTCCGCCTCCTGGGCGCTGGCACCGGAGATCCGAAAGGAAGTCGCCACAGCCTCGGTGACCTTGAGGATATCGGCCTGGCTACGCCCTGCCTCTTTAAGCGGCCGACTGATGCGTCCATACAAGGTGACCAGCGAGGAAAGCGGCGTTTGCGTGGCATCGGCAATCCGACGCAACTCGCCCTGCGCAGTGTTGAACTCTTGCTGTGAGTCGGTCGCCAGCTTGAGCCGGGCATTCATCAGGTTGTAGCTGTCTGCCGCATTGGCGATGCCACGAATAGCCGAGGTCAGCACCGAAACAGAAAACGCCGCAGCCAGACTCTTGCCAGCACGGTTTAAAGATTTATCAATCAGATTGATCTGACCATTGACCTCATCAAAGGCCTTCTTGCTGTTGTTCTTGCCTTCAATGATCAGCTGGGTTTTCACACGACTCATCAGTCAAACCCCTTTAGCAACTTTTTGAAGGTCTTCACATCAGCCTGCGCGGCACGGGCTGTGATCAGCGCCGTCCGATTGCGCGCACGCTCAGCCAGGTCGATGGCATGCAAGTACGCCTCAATCTGTGGCAGCGTGTAGTGCTCAATACCCGAATGCCCTGCACCGATCAGACGCTGGGCGATAGAGGCCCAGCTAGCGCCCTGACCACTTCCGGCAGGGCTTCGGCGAAAAAATCAGAATTCGCCTTCACCACCTGCGCCATCACCTGCACCGCAACGCTCGATGGCATCCGCCACAACTGCCAGCGGCTCAAGCTGGTAGTGGCCCGCAGCACCCGCTTGAGATCCCGGCTGTTCTTTTCCGCATAGCGGTTGATCTGCTGCACGCTGGCATTGGCGAACAGTTCAACCAGCGCGCCGGCCACCTTTCCGTACAGCTCAAAGTGCCGCAGCTTCACTGGGTAAATGCTCACATCCTTACCGCTAAGCACCACCACCGCTGGCTCAGGGAAGAGAATCTGTAACTCACTCATGCCAATCTCCGGGCAATAAAAAACCCGCCGAGGCGGGTTATTTACTAATTTGTTTTCACTGCAGTAGCACATGCCTCACGGGCATTTGCATGCAGGCATGTTTAGCAATGTACTGGCGCGGCGTACCAGCAGTGATCTGCTCGTAACTCCCCGGCCCTGACGTTGGGCCTAAGCCTTCAAGGGTGCGGGCAAAGGCAACAATGGCTGCCGTCGCGTTAGCACAATTGAAGGAGACCCTGGAAAACGCGACCTCACCATCAGGCATAACCGTTTTAACGGCCATCACCGCAAAGTTATCCGACCGAGCCAAACCTATCTCGTAGAACTCACCACGCATACTGGCAGGCATAATGATGCGTTTAGGCTCTGATTGTGCGGCGGGAGCAAGTGGCGGCGGGCCACTAGAGGCCGGCATATATGCAGGCAGAGCGGTAACCACCCCATAAATGAAGCTACCCAAAGCAAGCAAAATCAAACCAGCAGGGATAGATGCAATAACCCACTTGACCATGAATACAACCATGGACCAGAAGCTCATCCGAACATCCACAACAACCACAGGCTGCGCGCCTTGGTAGGCTGCACTGACCTCACGGACTACAGGAGATAGCGAGGCCTGCAACGCCCTCGCCTGTTCATTCTGCAAACGCACCTGCTCTAGATGGCGGGCGTGTCCCTGGTAGTTAACACCGCACTTGACGCAGTCACCGGGACTGGCCTGCATCTCGGCCATCGTAGGTTCGTACTTGCACTTCGGACACTGCACAGGGCATCCCTCCCAGTTGATGTGGGAGGGACTTTAGCTTAAACCGCCTCTTCCTCAACAGTAAGCAGCGCAGATTCACCAAGACCGAAGCGGTCAGGGTCTTCCGAGATGGTGAAGGTCACACCAATCTGCGCGAAGTCTTCGCGGTTGATCAGTGGCAGTTCACCGGACAACGCCATGCGCACGCGGTGGAAGGTTGCTCGGCGACCAGTCAGCTGGCCGGCTTCGTTCACGGTGCTGACGAACAGCTCATAGAACTGGCGACCACGGGTAAACGCCTGAACCAGGCCCACTTTCGGGAAGGTGTAGGTGACTTTTACCGGCACGCTTTTAATGCCGTCTGCATCGGCAGTGGCAGCGGCAATTTCGGTGGCCAGACCACCGCCTGCCAGCCAGCGCACGCCGCCTGGCATCTTCACGTAGTCGACGTTTGGCAGGTAGGTGACATCGCCGGCGACGTTGGTGATTGCGGTAATTGCCAGCGGCAGGCGAACAGTCATCGAGGTACGCCCCAAAACTGCGGAATGCGCTTCATCGGTATTGGTGCCGGTCGGGATAACGGTGCGAGTACCGGCCAGAAGCTCGGTCATGGTTTCCGGCGGCAGCTCCAACAGGTCACCGGTAACGGTACCGCCGGATGGACGGCTGACGCCATCCAGCTCAGTGTTGCTGAGCGTGCGCGGGTCCTTGATGGTGAGCTCATCTAGCTCCGGCGCAAAGTTCACGTTTGCCATCGGCCCCATAGGGAACGGCGGCAGGGTGGAACCCTTGAGGCGGATATAGACCTGGCCATAGTTAAGCTGGGTGTAAATGTCGTTACTCATGTTTGCTCCTATGGGCCAAGCCCAGGCTTATGCGTATGCCTCGGCGTACCGGGCTTCCAGGGTTATCGTAATTTTGCTTTTGCTGCTGCCATCAGCGGCGGGCTCAAGCTCTGCGCTGTCGCTGACGATTGTTCCTCTGACGGGCCGTTCGAACTCGCCCGCGCCATAGCCAAGCGCGCGCAGCACGTCGTAGTGAAACTTCTCCAGCTGGGCCAGGGTTGCATTGCTGTCGAAAACGCCCTGGATCACATAGCTCCTAGCCCGCTGCGCATCACGCTGCCCGCGCCGCTCTGTGGCGTCTTCCGCCCAACCGAGCAAGGCAAAAGGGGTTGGCTGCGAATCCTTCGCTGGGCGAAGTTCGAAAACCCCTTTCAGGTCGGTGTAAAAACCGCGCGAGGGCGATATCAGCTCAAGGCGCGCGTTGATGTCGTCGTTAAGATCAGTACCCCTGGTCATCGCACACCTTTATCGATTTCGAGCTGCATGCGTTTGGCGAACTCCTGCTGCAGGAAGTCGCTGGTCCACCGCAGCGTTTGGCTGGTGGTAAGTTGCTTGAACCAATACGCAGTTGATGGGCCGATGGCGGCGCTCAACGCCTTTTTGCGGGCGTAGGTTTTGCCACGGGCGGTTGTCTTGCTGTTGCGCGTGCTCAGTGGCGCCTGGCGCGAGCTGGCCGGATTTACGAAACCGGCGGCAACCTTGCGACCACGCAGCCCATACACATAGAGGCGCGCCCTGGTTGGGGCCAGCACCTCGAATATCCAGCGGCGGTAATCGTCAACCCGCACCCCGGAACTGCTGGGGATGATGCGGCTGTTCATGCGGCCACGCCGAGCGCGCTTGATAGTCAACTTGCCGCGCACATCCGCGTTGCCTAGCCGGCTACCGAGCACGGAGCTTTTAAACAGCTTGCTCATGGGCTTTACGTAGCGCTCGGTACGGCCCTTGGTGGCAGTGCTGTTGAGGGCGCCACGCAGCACGCCGTCAACCTTCTTGCCTTGGTCGGCAAGCTGCTTCTGCGCCTGCTTGAGCCCCATCACCTGGATCGTGACATTCACTGCACACGCTCCAGCCAAAGGCCGCGCACCACGCCATCATCACTGTCGCGGGCATAGGCGATGACGTTGTAGAGGTTGCCGGCGATCAACAGTTGGTCGCCCTCTTCCGGACGGCCTACCTCGATCACGGCCACCTCAGCCTTAGTCTTGTAGTCCGTGACCTGGCCAAGATCATCCAGGTACGGCGCCGAGTGCGTGAGGTGCACGCGGCATGCCACTGGCACACCACCCTGCGGCCGATACTCAGCCGGCTGGCCGACCAGCTCAGAACAGGTGATCACCACTTCTGCGCGCTGGTTTTTGAAGTCCCGCACGTCATCGATCAGCAGCAGGCGACCATCTGCGCGCAGGTACACACCCGAACGCAAACGCTCATCCCACCAGGAACGCACCGTAACCTTCGCCGGCGCACGCAAGCCGCTGGCGGCAGGCGGGTCGGCGGACTCCTTGGAGCGAATGCCAACCCATAGCCAACCCAGCACAGTGGGCTGCAGGCAGGCATCCATCACCAACAGATCGGCCGGGGTATCCAACTGACCGGCCCTCATCCGACATTCACCCAGCGGTATGGCTGCCAGAGGAACTTGGTGGCCTGGGGTAGATTGGTTGCGATTGTGCCGATCACGACATCCTCCCGATTCACATACCAGTGGCCGACTAGCAAAAGCATGCCCTGCTGGATTGCCTTGGTCGGATGCAGGGCATTGCCCAGCGGATCTGGCAGGACAACACCAGGTGCGATCAGCGTGCGATTGGTTTGATCGTTGAACGACTGGGCGGCGGCATCAACCAGCGCCTGGATGTAGGCGTCCTCCTGATCGTGCCGCACCCGCAGGTGCGCCTTCACCACCGCCATGTCGATCATTTCGGCACCAATGCCAATAAGGTGGGCTTCGTTGCCGATTCATCGAAGGCAATACCTTTGGCCGTGAGCCAAGCTTTGAGATCCTTGACGTTCATTTTCAAAGGATCAGTAGGAGGTGGCACATCACCCTCGACAATATCGAGCGACACCGCCACTTCCAGCGCGCGCCCATCGAGATCATGCTCGCCGGGCGGATATTCAATAACCTTGATCCCGTCCGGTGAGAACTTGAACAGGTCAGTCAATTTGATTACAGGCATGGTTCGCACCCCATAACGGCAGAGGCCCGCGCGCGGCGGGCCTCTGTGGTGAGTTACACCGCTTAGGCGGCGATCTTGAGCAGCTTGATGGCCTTGCTATCCATCACCCCGCCACCGACACGCTTGGTGGTGTAGAAGTGCACGAAAGGTTTGTTGGTGAACGGGTCACGCAACACCCGGGTGCCACGCACATCGGCGATGGTGTAGCCGCGCTTGAAGTCACCGAACGACAGCGGGATAGAGTCGGCAGCGATATCCGGCATCGCTTCGTCTTCTTCGTAGCGATAGCCCAGCAGGATGCCCGGCGCGCCGGCCTCAAGGCCCGGACGCCACAGGTAGTTACCCTCGCTATCCTTGAGCTTGCGCAGGGCAGCCAAGGTCAGGCCATTACCAACCCACACGGCGTTTTTGCGGTAGCCACGCTTGAGGCTGTGCACCAGGTCAATCAGACGATCAGGGTTATTCAACGCGGCAGCCGCGCCCGAGGTCACAAACTGCAAGGTGCCGAACGGGCGAGTGCCTGCCTTATCAGTGACTGCAGAGTTCGGATAGGCCAGGTAGCCTTTCGGTTTGTTGTTGCCGTTGCCAATTACGAAGGAATCCCCTTCCTCCTCGTCGAACTCCCAGCTCACTTCCTGGGCCAGCCAGCCCTCTACGTCAAAGAAAATATCGTCGAGCGCTTTTTGGGTGATTGCCGGGTTGGCGTAGATCTCACCAAAGAACGGGGCGATCTGTACCAGCTTAGGCGTACCCGTTTCAGTGCGTTCGTCAGTTTCGCCAACCCAACCGGAGGCAGCGCCACCGACGTTGACCAGGCGCTTGTACTCTTCAGAGCCAACCTGAATCACGTTGGCCAGGGTACGCATCACGCTCAGGTCGCGTTCGAGCTGGATGATGTTGCGGTCCAGCTCTTCAGGTACACCGAAACCGCCGTCTTCACCCGTGCCCAGGTTGAGCGCTTTCTGCTCCAGCTCACGCAGGCCATCCTCGCGACCTTTGCGCAGATAGCCGTCGAACGCCGTCTTGTGCTCGGTGACGGTCTCATCGTCGCCACCACCAGAGAGGCCAGGGCGCGCCTTTTTCTTCAGCGCCTCTTCAGCAGTTTTCTTGAAGCCTTCCAGCTCGCTCATCTTCTTTTCGATGGCGCCCAGCTTGCCTTCAAGCAGCGGATCGGGCTGACCTTTGCTGAGCTTTTCAATGCGCTCATCGTTGGTCTTTTTGAATTCATTGAAGGCTTCGCCCAGGCTCTTCAGCGCAGTACGCAGCTCGGCTTCGGTGCCTGGGTTGTCATTGCGGCGATGCATGCCGCGCAGACTCGGGATAGTAGATGCCACCGCAGCGGCCATAGGATTCTGTTGCATGGGTGTTAGCCTCGCAGTTGTGCAGTCAGTTGAGAAATTTCATCGAGCAGGCCACCCATGCCAGCGTCACGCTGAGAGATGCCTTTGTAGCCTTCAGCCATAACGGCCTTGGCTTCGGTTCGAGAGAGCCCGGCGTCACGCAGGAACTTCTCGAATTGACGCGGCCCTTGCAGGGCGTTCTTAACGGTCTCCACACGGGCCGCGTCATTGGCGGGGAATGTCACCAGGGACACTTCCCAAAGGTCCACTTGAGTCAGGTGGTAGATGCCCGCATCCGAGTCCCACCGCCCACCACCTGGCGGGATGCTGTAACCGATTGATAGCCCGGTGAGGCTGCCTGCCTTGAGGTGTGCATGTGCACGCCTAGCAAGCGGGTCATCGTCAATCAACAGCCGCCCTTCCAGGTAGAGGCCGTGCTCGTCCTCTTCCATCCGGGTGTACGGGCCAAGCGGCTCATCGAACTTGTGCTGCCAGAGCATGGCCGGGAAGCCGCCCTTCTTTGCCCACTCCTTGAGCGAGGCTGCAAAGGCACCGCGATGCACCACATCCGAGTAGCTGTCGACCACATCAAAGACAGAGCCATAGCCAGAGAACGTGCCATCGTCACCAATGGACTTCACCCTGAAGGCCGCAGCCAGATGCTTGTTCGCAAGCGCGTTCTTAATTCTCATTGGCGGGCCTTCCGTTGATATTCATGTTCGAGGGCGTGAGGTAGATATCGCCCCCTTCACGCGGGTTGCGATCCTCCAGCTCCAGCACGTCGTTGGGGCTGTAGGCGCCGATGAAAACCATGTCTTTGTAGAACTGGCTGCGGGCCTTCATATCGCCTCGCAGCAGCGCCGCCACGTTGAACTTGGCGAAGTGATCCTCTTCATCCCGCTCATTGAGCAGGCTGATGCGGATGCGGTTTTCGATTCGGTTCAGATGCGGCATAAGCCCATCGTTCACGTAGTCCAGGGACTGGTGCTCGATGTTGTTATTGGTGGAGCGGTCGAGAATGGCGATCTTGTGTGGTGGCACACGGAGCAAGCCGCAGATCTGGCTGTCCGTATGCTTGCGGTTTTCCAACCACTGGGCATCGGTGTTGGTCATCGTCACCGAAGCCCACTTGAGCCCGCCTTCGAGGATGGCTACCTTGTGCGAGTTTTCGAGGCCGGTATGCTTTTCGTTCCAGCTGGTTTTAACCCGCTCGAACACCTCATCTGTCAGAGTCTGTTCAGTCTCCAGCGCGCCCCCTGGGTTGGCACCATTCACGAACAGCTTGGCGCCATGGCGCTCGGCAGCGATGCCTAGCCCCAGCGTTTCGCGGGCGTATTCAAGAGCGCTCAACCCACGCACACCATCGAGCGATAGACCACGTACGTGGAAGATTTGACTGGCTGGCAGCACATCACGCTTACCGTTGGCGAACGTCACGTCATACCAGAGCGACCAATCGTCCCGCAGCTTGGGTTTAACCGAGCCAGGGTTGAGCGGTAGCAGCTCCTCCACCTCACTGCCAAGCATGACCTTGAAGGCGTAGAAATTCCCTCGCAGAACCACGTGCGCGACGCACATCTCCCAGAACTCAGAGGCGGTCATAAAGTCATTCGGGCGACGGCTGATCAGCCGGTGCACCTTGTGATCTTTAGCCACGTCACGCCCCCTATCAGGGCGCTCCTTGTACAGTTTAATGGGCAGCTTCCCAGCGTCCTCGGCCAACACTTTGAGGCCAGCAAAGAAGGGCGCGTGACGCAGCGCCGACTCGCTATTGACTTGCACGCCGGATACCGCAACAGCACCAGCGGCGATCATTTCCAGCAGATCGCGGGAGGTCATCGCTTCGGCACTTTTGCGGCGCAGCGGGTTGAGCTTGCTGAGCCACTTCATGTTGTTCTAATGCCTCCTTTGGCGTAGGCCGCGTTGACGCCTTCCGGCTCTTCAGTGGTCGCGCCCATGTAGCGGTTCAGTGCATTGAGCAGGGCTGCAACGCCGTCGATTCGCTCACGGCTTTTGCCCTTGTGTGGGCGGTAGTTGCCGTTGCTGTCGCGCAGTAGCGTTACGTTCTCGGCGTTCCAACGCAGCACCGGGTGGCCGTTGTGGCGCAGCACTTTGCTGAGCAGCAGGCCTTCCAGGCGTTTGGTGGGGGCGCTCAGGTTGCCCAGGTGCTGACCGAGCTTGACCATGGCAATGCCGTCGCTGGTCAGTTGCGTGACCAGGTGCGAGGCGTTCCATGGGTCATAGCCAACTTCCTTGATTTCAAAACGCTCTGAGCACTCATTGATCACCGCGCGCACCCGCTCGTAGTCCACTACGTTGCCGGGCGTGGCCTCGATAAACCCATCAGCCACCCACTTGGGATACGCCACCCGGTCGATCTGGGCGCGGTGCTCGATGTTGTCCGCAGGCACGAAGAAGAACGGCACCACGTAAACATGCGGATCTTCCGGGATCGGCTCGAACACCAGCACGAAGGCTGTCAGGTCGGTCTCGGTTGAAAGGTCCAGGCCGCCGTAGCAGACCCGGCCTTCCAGCTCCGCAATGTCGAATGGCGGATTGCACGGGTCCCAGACCTGGGCAATATCCAGCCAGCGGTCATCCTGCTGGCACCAGATGTTGAGC
>NZ_JAUXXP010000065.1 GCF_030684895.1 Pseudomonas sp.
GGAACAACTCTTTGCGGGTCTGCTTGCGCTTGCCGGCGTACTCGGCATCGGCGAAGGTCATCTGCTTCATCGGAAAACTCAGCGGGTGGAATCCGGGGTATTTTGCCAAAATCAGGAAGTCTTCTTCAGAATTTCCTTAGGGAAATTATATTCGTGGGTAGCACAGTGGATCGGATCTATTTCGACGGCTGCGGCGATATCGAATCCTGCTTGCTCGAATCCCAGCGATAAACCGCCCGCACCTGCGAAAAGATCAATACCAATGGGACGTGTGTTATTTGTTTTCGATGAACTCATTTAGCCTATTCGCCAGTGTTTCAAATTTTTTAACTTGTGCTGCCGGGTTATGACGATTGCTGATCGTTCCCAGGCTTGGTTTTACTCGAATGTGGCCTGTCAATATTCGACTTGGCCCTCCAGGCAATTGGTCCTAACCAGAGCTGGGATACCTACGGCAGAGCGCTTATCCACAGAAACCGTGTTCCTGTGGTCAGGGACGATTTGATCGGAGCATCAGGCAATTTTTCGAACGCAGACGATACCGGTAAGCCATAAGGAATACCAACCACCTTGCGACGAACTAGAGGCTAAGAGGCCTGTTCTTTAGACTCATTAGCCGATCAAGCCTTTCGGGGGCTTATCTCTCTAGGTTTGACTATTTCAGTATCCTGGGCTAGCGGGCCGCTGCTGTCCTCCGATTCATGCGGCAAGCCGTCTGCGCAGCGTTCGCGTTATCCTGAGCGTCCTTTTCTGCGTCGAAGCCTGTCCATGCTGGTTATTTCCAACAGCGTTCATCTGCCTGACGATGACGTCGAGCTGACCGCCATCCGCGCCCAGGGCGCGGGCGGGCAGAACGTCAACAAGGTGTCCAGCGCAATCCATCTGCGCTTCGATATCCAGGCCTCCAGCTTGCCGCCGTTCTACAAGGAGCGGCTGCTGGCATTGCGCGACAGCCGCATCACCGCCGAAGGCGTGGTGGTTATCAAAGCCCAGCAGTACCGCACTCAGGAGCAGAACCGTGCCGATGCCCTGGAGCGCCTGGCCGAGCTGATTCGCAGCGCCGCTAAAACCGAGAAAGCCCGCCGCCCGACCAAGCCAACCCTGGGCTCGAAGAAGCGCCGTTTGGAAGGCAAGAGCATTCGCGGCACGATCAAGGCAGGGCGCGGTAAGGTCGATTTCTAACGCTTGGCTAGGTTCTGCTGCGTGCTTAAAGCCGGTTAGTCAGCGTTTTGCTGCCCTTCTAGGCACGGACTTGTCCTCGAGTCGAGGCAAGCAGAGAAGCATCGCGGCCAACAATTGGGCCCCCTACGCTTACCTACCGCGTACTGCTGGCATCAAATGGCCGGTAGGTGATGCAATATTTTTCCCCGCGCCTGTCGATTCGCAATTCGGCCGTTCGACTAACGTACAGAACCCAGCCTTGGGTTTGCGGTCTGCCTTACATACCCAGATAAACCCGTGGCGGCAGGCTGATCGGTCAATTACGCGAGGACAGCGGCATGCGTTTTATGGTGATAGTCAAGGCAACTGCAGATTCCGAAGCCGGCTTTATGCCCAGTAAAGAGCTGCTGACGGCGATGGGGCGTTACAACGAAGAGCTGGTTGAGGCGGGCGTGCTGCTCGCCGGCGAAGGCCTGCAGCCGAGCAGCAAGGGCGCGCGGATGGGCCTTTTATCGAAACCAAAGAGCTGATTGCCGGCTTCTGGATTTTCCAGGTGGCGTCTCTGGCGCAGTGCATTGAGTGGGTTAAGCGTTGCCCCAACCCGATGCCCGGCGACAGCGAAATCGAGATTCGGCAGGTTTTTGAGGCGGAAGATTTTGGTGACGAATTCACCCCTGAGTTGCGCGAGCAGGAAGAACGCCTGCGCACGCGACTTGAGTCGTAAAACAACCATGAACAAGTACTAAGGAGAGTGCAGATGAAGATCCATACCTACTTGACCTTCGATGGCCAGTGCGAAGCGGCCTTTAACTATTACGCCGAATGCCTGGGCGGCAGCCTGGAGCTGATGCGCATGGGCGAAAGCCCGGAAGCTGGCAATGTACCGGAGCAGTTTCATGACCGTGTGATGCACGTTTGCCTGACGGTGGGCGATCAGTTGCTGATGGCGTCCGACACCTTCCCCGGTATGCCGTACGAGGGCATCAAGGGCGCTTCGGTCTCCCTGCAGGTGGAGAACGTCCCTGAGGCCGAGCGCCTGTATAACGCACTCTCAGCGGGCGGTTCGGTGCAGATGGAGTTGCAGTCGACTTTTTGGGCCACGCGCTTTGCCATGTTCACCGACCGCTTCGGCGTGAGTTGGATGATCAACTGCGATATTGATGCGCAGATGGGTTAGGTATGCAGGCTTGGCTCGGCGCAGCTGACCTATGCAGCTGCGCCGTTGTCGCCTAGCCAACCAGCCCGAGGGCACGGTCCAGTTGCTCCTGCGGGTCGCTGACGGCGGCGAGGAATTCATCGCCCCAGCGGCGGATATCGTTGTAGCTGACGATATCGAACAATTCACGCAGTCGGTCCTGGGCTTCAACTTTCGGCATGTTCAGCGCGACATAACAGGTTTGCACCATGTCCACCGGGTCGTGCGGGTTGGTCAGCAGCGCGCCTTTGAGCTCGGCGGCGGCGCCGGCAAACTCGGACAACACCAGCACGCCACGCCCACCCAGCAAGCCTTGTGCGGCGACAAACTCCTTGGCCACCAGGTTGAGGCCGTCGCGCAGTGGGGTAATCCACATCACATCGGCCATGGCGTACCAGGCGCTGACCTCCTCGAACGGCAGGCTGCGGAAGAAGAACTGCAGCGGCGTCCAGCCGATGCGCGCAAAACGGCCGTTGATGCGGCCCACGGCCTGCTCGATCTGTCCTTGCAGCTCGTCATAGATGGTCATTTCCTTGGCCGCCGGCACGCACACAGTCACCAACGTGACCTTGCCCAACAGCTCGGGGTTTTCTTCCAGCAGGCGCTCGTAGGCGTTGAGCTTTTCCAGAATGCCTTTGGTGTAGTCGAGGCGCTCCACCGAGAGAATCAGTTTGACCCCGGCAAGCTCGGTGCGCAGACGCTCCATCATTTGCCTGATCTTCGGCGCGGCCAGGGCGCTGCGCACCCGCTCGATATCCAAGCCCACCGGGTGCGCGCCGAGTTTGACCACGCGGTTGCCGGTGTCCACGGCTGTGGTCATGCGCTCTAGGCCCACGGCGCAGCCATAGGTGATAAAGCGTGGCGCGCAGTTCTGTCGGCTGATGGTTTGCAGTGGCATCACACCGCGCGCGGCATCGACAAAGTTCTCCACCTGGCGCGGAATATGAAAGCCGATGTAGTCGCACTGCAGCAGGCTACCGATGATCTGCCGGCGCCAGGGCAGTACATTGAACACGTCCGCCGAGGGGAAGTAGGTGTGGTGGAAGAAGGCGATGCGCAGGTCCGGGCGCAGCTCGCGCAAGTAGCCGGGGACCATCCATAGGTTGTAATCGTGCAGCCATACCGTGGCGCCTTCGGCGGCCTCCAGGGCGGTGCGTTCGGCAAAGGCGCGGTTGACCTTGAGGAACACCTGCCAGTCGTCCTCGCGAAACTGCGCACGTTCCCAGAATGTATGCAGGGTCGGCCAGAAGGCTTCCTTGGAGAAGCGCTTGTAGAAGATATTGACCTCTTCCTTGCTCAGCGCCACCCGTGCGGCGGTCAGCTTCGGGTAGCGTTCGGCATCCACCGTGGTGTGGCTGTCGAAGGTTTCGCCGCTGGCTTCATCATGTTCGGCCCAGGCCACCCAGGAGCCTGCGCGGCCATCGCCGAAGAAACTCAGCAGGGTTGGGATAATGCCATTGGGTGAGGTCGGGCGGCGGCGCTGCAGCTTGCCATCGGCGCCACGGAATTCTTCATAGGGCAGACGGTGATAAACCATTACCAAGTCGGCCTTGCCCGGGTCGGCGACCTGCTTGCCTTCGGCGGCGATGCCCTGCTTGCCGAGAAAGCCAAAGTGCACAAAGGCCTCAAGAATGCCGCCGCAACCGGCGCGCTCGGCGTGGAATACCCGTGAATACTGGCGGGTGGCTTGCAGCAGGCCGTCTTCGGATTCGCCCACGCACACGCCCTTGAACTGGCCGCTCAGCATGGAGAGGTCATTCAGGGTGTCGCCGGCGGTCAGCACCTGATCGTTGTCCAGTTCCAGCCAGTCGATCAGCGCCTGCAGGCTGCTGCCCTTGTTGACGCCCTTGGGCAGAAAATCCAGGTAGCGCTCGGCCGAGTAGAGCAGGTCGCAGCCCAGGCTTTCGGCTATTTCCAGTAGCGCCGGGTTGGCCGCTTGTTCCGGGCTGCAGAAGTAGGAACAGCGGCGCACCTGCGGTACGTCCTGGCGCTCCAGGTTAAAGCGCTCTAGGGCGCTGGCAACCTGGCTGTCGCCGGGCCAGAGGGCGTCCACCGCGCTTTGCAACGGCTGGATCGGTTGCAGGCTATCGCCATGCACCAGGCTGGCGCCGACGTCGGAGATGATGAAATCCGGCTGTGGCAGGGTTGGGTCTGCCAGCAGGGGCAGCACTGATTCCAGGCTACGGCCGGTGACATAGGCCAGGCGGATTTCCGGGTGGGCTGCAATGGTTTGGTAAAGGCTTAAGCGATCCTTTGGATCGCCGCCGAGAAAGGTTCCATCGAGATCGGTGGCAAGTAACATGCGCTGTCTTCCTGTCCAGTTAAGTGGGTGCAGTGACGCGCCGACAAAGGCCGACGAGCTATGGACGATTGCGCCACGGGGCGTTCGTCTCTTGGTTTACCCAGGCGTCTGCTGCGCCGGGTTGGGCGGGTCCTCATGTGAGTCAGTTGGGTCTGGGTCGTCTGTGGGCTGTGCATCGGGCATCAGCTCAAGCACCGTGTGGCTGGTGCGCAGCATGGGCATAAAGTGCCCGGCAGGTTCGCTGATCAGGTCGCTGACATGGCGCAGGCGGTACAGCGTGTACGCCGCGAGCAGACCCAGGGTGGCGGCGAAATATAGCGGCAGCGCCTGGGCGCCGAGGTGCTGCATCAGCACCCCGGCGAGCAGCGGGCCGCATACCGAGCCAATGCCATTGACCATCAGCAGGCTGCTGGAACCAGCGAGGATTTCATCGCTGTGCAATTGGTCAATCAACTGCGCCACAGCGATGGGGTAGATGGCAAAGGCCAGGCCGCCCCAGATAAACATCAGCCCGAGCAGCAGGCGACCGGCCGGTAGCAGGCTCATCAGCAGGGCGACCACTACGGCCAGCGCCACCACCCAAAACAGCACCAGACGACGGTCGTGTTTATCCGAATAGATACCAATCGGCCATTGCAACAAGGCGCCGCCGAGAATCGTACTGCTCATCAGCAAACCCACGCCGGTGGCATCGAAGCCGTTCAGGCTGGCGTACACCGGCGCCATGCCCCAGAACGCGCCGAGGGCCAGGCCGGAGAGGCCGGCAGCGGCAATGGCCAGAGGGGCGATACCGACGATCTGGCGCAGATTGGTGTGCAGGGTGTCCGGTACGCTGGGCTGGAGTTGGCGAGTCAGGGTAATGGGCATCAGGGCCGCGCTGATCAGCATGGCGGCCAGTACGAACAGCACGAAGTCGCTTGGGGAAGCCAGGTTGAGCAGTTGCTGCGCGGCGGCCAGCGCACCGAGGTTGACCGCCATATACACGGCAAACACCTGGCCACGCTTGTCGTTGGGCACCTGCGCGTTAAGCCAGCTCTCGATCACCATATACAGGCTGACCAGCGCCAGGCCGTAAAGCACACGCAGGCCCAGCCAGACCCAGGGGTCGACGATCAGCACATGCAGCAGGGCGGTGATGGCGGCGAGGGCGGCGCAAAAGGCAAACGCACGGATATGCCCAACGCGGCGGACCAGCGGAATCGCTAGCCAGGTGCCAAGGAGAAAACCGACAAAGTACCCGGACATGATCAGGCCGAGCATCGAGGTGGAGTAGCCTTCGGCGACGCCACGCAGGGTCAGTAGGGTGTTGAGCAGGCCATTGCCGAGGAGGAGTAAAGCAACCCCACCGAGCAACGAGCTGATAGGGGCAATCAGGGACCACATGGCGACCTACCCTAGGGAACTATGCCGCTGAGTGCAAGCATGAAGGGTGCCAGTGCTTAGCCAGGTAACGAATTAAGCTGTTGTTTTAAAACAGTTAATTTTATAGACAAACGGTCTTTTGATTTTTCAGGTATCGGCTGTGTGGGCGTAAAGTGCGCTGAAAAAGCCATGTGGCACCCATACAGCTTGCGGCCAATGCCTGATTCTTCGCTGCACTTGTCAGGTAACCCGCGAGCCGACTGAGGGGGCTGGTGCTGTTTCAAGCGCTCGGTATGGCAAGCAGTGCGACAGGCTCCTGAGTTGAACCAGTCTGGTTGATCCGTTCCAGTACCTGATTGATGGCTTGGCGATCACGGCTGTTGCTCAGGTGCTGATCGGCGGTTTCCTGCACGCTGCGCACATGCCGCAGCAGATCAGTTTTCTGCGTTGCACGCAGTGGTTGGTAGAGCAGATTCTTAAAGGCCCGCAACAAACTGAGCAGCACACTCACATCGCTGCAACCGTAGTGGCGAATGGGGCCAAACACCTGTTGCAGTAAGTCATCCAGCGAGAGCTCGTAATGCAGCAGGCGTGGCGGGCCATCGTCCGCCAGGGTGACATCCAGGTCCGGCAACGCCAGGCGCTTGCTGAACAGCACGCTGAGCAGGTCGATGGCGGTAATCGCCGTGCCGGGGTCGTTGATACCGGGGCTGAGCGCTTTGACGGCGATTTCCGACATCTGCGTGCAGCCAAACAGGTAGTGGCTGTGGGCGTATTCCTCGAGAAAGAAATCGAAGCAGTCGAGCAGCGCGTTGGCTATTTCTGGGTCGACCTGACGATCCAGTTTGAATAACGGGCGCCCGCTCATCACAAAAAAACCGCGATGGATCATCACCGTCATGCGCAGGTCGTGCTGACACAGTAGGGTGTTGATGGCGTTGTTATTCAGTTCTTTGAAATAGCCGTTGTGCCGGGAGAACACCTCTTGCCAGTGCTGATCATCCGGCCAACTCGGCATATCGTCGACGCCGGCTAATTTGGTTTCTCTTGCGGTCAGTTTTTCCAGAGTGGTGCGGTAAAGGTTGTTGAGGATGTATTCGACCTGGATCGAGCGGGAAATCGAGTGAATGAAGTGTACGAACAGGCCAAGGCAGGCAATGCCCAGGCACAAGGCAATCAGCACACCGAGGCTGGGTACTTGAGTCGAGTTTTCCTGCTCAATGCTGGTAATCAGTAACAGTGAAAAGAGAATGGTGCCCAGGTAGAAGCCCAGGGTTTTCTGATGGCCTTTATCACTGATCAGGCCTGGTATAACGCGTGGTGACAGTGACGCGGCGGCGTTGTTGAGTACCACCATCACCATGGAGAAGCTGAATACCATCAGCGTCATAATGCCGCCGACCAGCGTGCCGAGAATCAGTCGGGCGTTATCCGCATTACGCACCAGACCTACATCTACGATCTGTTTGAGCGACATCAGCCAGGGTTGATACTCGATGCTCATTACCAGCAGGCACAGGGCGAAGAAGCTCAAGGCGATCAGCGTTGGGTAGAGCGCCAGACTGTGCAATGTGCGCTGGTATAGACGGAAGACAATATTGGAGAGACGGGACACAGGCGGCTCGGTGCGATGGGGGTGCAGCGACTATAGCAAGCCTAAGTAACGTGCGGCGTTTGAGCCCCGGGTGACCTGCGGGGCTCAGCCTCGGTTCAGTCAGTGCAAACCCGGGCAATTGCGCTGGCTAGTTGATCGAGGCGATTGGCATCTAAACCCGCCATATTGGCTCGACCACTGCCGACCATATACACGCTGAACTCATCGCGCAGGCGCTGCACCTGCATAGGCGTCAGCCCGGTGTAGGAAAACATGCCGCGCTGCAGCGCGATATGCGCAAAGCGCTCACTCAGGCCATACGGCTGCAGGGCTTCGACCAGGCCGCCGCGCAGGCTGGCGACGCGCTGGCGCATGGCGTCCAGTTCGCTGACCCAGAGGCTATGCAGTTCACTGTCAACCAGGATGCTGGCGACCACTGCGGCGCCGTGGGCCGGCGGGGTAGACCACAGGTTGCGGGCGATAAATGCCAGCTGGCTGCGTACATCCTGCAGCTTGGTTGCAGTTTGCGCGCAGACGATCAGCGCGCCAGTGCGTTCGCGGTATAGGCCGAAGTTTTTCGAGCAGGAGCTGGTGATCAGCAGCTCCGGCAGCTCGGCAGCAAACAGGCGCACGGCAAAGGCGTCCTGTTCCAGGCCATCGCCAAAACCCTGATAGGCGAAGTCAATCAGCGGCAGCAGCTCGCGGGCTTTGACCACCTCCAGCACGCGCTTCCAGTCGCGCGGGGTGAGGTCGAAGCCGGTGGGGTTGTGGCAGCAGGCATGCAGCAGCACCACATCGCCTTTGGGCACGTGGGCGAGGGCGGCGATCATCGCCTCGATATTCAGCTGGTTGTCCGCGCCGACATAGGGGTAATGGCCAACACGCAGGCCGGCAGCGGCAAAGATGCTTTCGTGGATCGGCCAGGTCGGGTCACTCAGCCAGATGCCACGGCCCGGCAGGCAGTGGGCGATAAAGTCCGCGCACAGGCGCAGCGCCCCGGTGCCGCCGGGGGTCTGGGTGGCGCCAGCGCGTTCGGCCAGCAGCGGGCTGTCGGCGCCCAGTACCAGCTGGCTGAGCAGGCTGCCAAACAGTGGGTCGCCATGGCCGCCGATATAGCTCTTGGTCGTTTCGCTTTCCACCAGCCGCTGTTCGGCCAGTTTTACCGCGCGGGGAATCGGCGTCAGGCCCTGGGCGTCCTTGTACACACCGACGCCGAGGTCGAGCTTGGCCGGGTTACGGTCGGCGCGGTAGGCATCCATCAGGCCGAGAATCGGGTCGCCGGGCACGCGCACAATGCTCTGGAAATGGCTCACTTGCGGCCCTCGGCGCTGGCGGCCAGGACATCGGTGCGTGCGGCCATGATGAAGTCGTTACGGTGCAGGCCGCGCATCTCATGGCTCCACCAAGTCACGGTGACCTTGCCCCATTCGGTGAGCAAGGCTGGGTGGTGGCCAACTTCCTCGGCGATGGCGCCGACCGCGTTGGTAAAGGCCAGGGCGTGGCGGAAATTCTTGAACAGGAAGACCCGCTCCAGTTCCATATGATCGCTGCGTACTTCGATATTCCAGTCCGGGATCTCGCGAATCAATTCGGCCAGCTCGTCATCGCTGACTTTCGGCGCATCGGCGCGGCAGGCTTCGCATTGGGCTTGGGCAAGGGACATCAGATTTCTCCAGAATTCGGTGGTGAACAAAGCGTAGGTTGGTGCTGAGCCTGCGAAGCCCAACAGGGAGCGCGTAGCGCTCCGTTCGTCATTTCTCGGGTAACGCAATGTTGGGTTTCGCAAGCTCAACCCAACCTACATCGGTTATTTATGCCGTTTTCAGGACACAGTCACGCCGCTTTCGGCGGAAACTTCGGTGCGTGCAGGCCCAGGCGCATGGCTTGCTGGACCATGGCCATGATGTCTTCATGGGCAAGTTCGAATAGGCGTTTGAGCTCCGGCAGCACGAAATACACGGGCTGCAGAATATCGATGCGATACGGCGTGCGCATCGCCTCAACTGGGTCGAAGGCCAGGCGCTGCGGCGCATCGGACAGGCAATAGAGGGTTTCTTTCGGCGAGGAGAGAATGCCGCCGCCGTAGATGCGCTGGCCCTGGCTGGTATCCACCAGGCCGAACTCGATGGTCAGCCAGTACAGACGCGCCAGGTACACGCGCTCTTCCTTGCTGGCGGCCAGGCCGAGCTTGCCGTAGGTGTGGGTGAATTCGGCGAACCAGGGATTGGTCAGCAGCGGGCAGTGGCCAAAGATCTCATGGAAGATGTCCGGCTCCTGCAGGTAGTCCAGCTCCTCGGGTGTGCGAATAAAAGTCGCCACCGGGAATTGCTTGCTGGCCAGCAGCTCGAAGAAGGTCTGAAACGGAATCAACGCCGGCACCCGAGCCACGCGCCAGCCGGTGGTGGCTTGCAGCACCTGATTGATCTCGCCGAGTTGCGGGATGCGCTCATGGGGCAGGCCGAGCTGTTCGATTCCGTCCAGGTATTCCTGGCAGGCGCGACCTTCAATCACCTTGAGTTGGCGGGTGATCAGGGTATTCCACACCTGATGCTCGGCCTGCGGGTAATGGATAAAGCCACTGTCATCCGGTTCGCGCGCCAGGTATTGCGTGCTCTTCATCGCTGCCTCCTGCTGGGGCTTTGTTGTTGTATTTGACTCAGGAATACGCCAGCCGCTGCAGTTATGCAGCCCTTGGCTGAGTGGGTGCGGGAGGAAAGGGTAGTTATTTCGTAAAGAAATGGTTACGTGTGCGACGGAATGGCGAACTATCGTCTTGCTGCTGCGCTAATCTGTCACATATTCTTGACGAATAATCCGCCGCCAGCGTCGATTTTTTCGCGTTACGGCCTAATAAGACGTCTGATCAGAGCCCTGCCATGCGTATCAAAGTCCACTGCCAGAACCGAATTGGCATCCTGCGCGACATCCTCAACCTGTTGGTCGAATACGGCATCAACGTCGCCCGTGGCGAAGTCGGTGGCGAGCAGGGCAATGCCATCTACCTGCACTGCCCGAACCTGATCAACCTGCAGTTCCAATCGCTGCGGCCGAAGTTCGAGGCAATTTCTGGGGTATTCGGCGTCAAGCGTGTCGGTCTGATGCCCAGCGAACGTCGGCATCTTGAGCTGAATGCCTTGCTCGGCGCGCTGGATTTTCCGGTACTGTCGATCGATATGGGCGGCTCCATCGTCGCCGCCAACCGCAGCGCCGCGCAGCTCTTGGGTGTACGGGTAGATGAGGTGCCGGGGATTCCGCTGTCGCGCTACGCCGAGGATTTCGACCTGCCGGAGCTGGTGCGCGCCAACAAGTCGCGAATCAACGGCCTGCGGGTCAAGGTCAAGGGCGATGTGTTTCTCGCCGATATCGCGCCACTGCAAACCGAACATGAAGAGAGTGATGCCATGGCCGGCGCGGTGTTGACCCTGCACCGCGCGGATCGCGTAGGCGAGCGCATCTACAACGTGCGCAAGCAGGAACTGCGCGGCTTCGATTCGATCTTCCAGAGCTCCAAGGTAATGGCCGCTGTAGTGCGCGAAGCGCGGCGTATGGCGCCGCTGGATGCGCCACTGCTGATCGAGGGCGAAACCGGCACCGGCAAGGAGCTGCTGGCGCGCGCCTGTCACCTGGCCAGCCCGCGTGGGCAGTCGCCGTTTATGGCGCTGAACTGCGCCGGCTTGCCGGAGTCCATGGCCGAGACTGAGCTGTTCGGTTACGGCCCTGGCGCCTTTGAAGGTGCGCGGCCGGAAGGCAAGCTCGGCCTGCTGGAACTGACCGCTGGCGGCACGCTGTTTCTCGATGGCGTCGGCGAGATGAGCCCGCGCCTGCAGGCCAAGCTGCTGCGTTTTCTGCAAGACGGCTGCTTCCGCCGTGTCGGCAGCGACGAGGAGGTTTATCTGGATGTGCGGGTGATCTGCGCCACCCAGGTCGACCTGTCCGAACTGTGCGCCAAGGGTGAGTTCCGCCAGGACCTCTATCACCGCCTCAATGTGCTGAGCCTGCATATCCCGCCGCTACGCGAATGCCTGGACGGCCTGCCGCCGCTGGTGGAGCACTTTCTCGACCAGGCCAGCCGACAGATCGGCTGTCCGCTGCCCAAGCTGGCACCACTGGTGCTGGACAAACTCAGCCATTACCACTGGCCGGGCAATGTGCGTCAATTGGAAAACGTGCTGTTTCAGGCTGTTTCACTCTGTGACGGCGGCGTGGTCAAGGGCGAACATATCCGCCTGCCAGACTACGGCGCGCCACAACCGCTAGGCGAGTTTTCAGTGGAAGGCGGGCTGGATGATATCCTCGGGCGCTTCGAGAAGGCCGTGCTGGAGCGCTTGTTTCACGACCACCCAAGCAGCCGTCAACTGGGCAAACGCCTGGGTGTGTCGCACACCACCATCGCCAACAAGCTGCGTCAGCATGGACTGGGTAAGGAGTAGCGCAGCCAGGCACCGCGCTTGACGATGCCAAGCCCCGCCACTGTCGTGTAGGGGCTTGGCATGTTGCTGCGCTAGCGAGGGGGCGTCGGCCGCGCTCTTGGCCCCGGCAAAATGCCATTCATCGCGTTGCTGGAAAGCAGGCGATGGCTGGTTATACCGGCGATTTCATGGCCACGATCACTCAGGGTGTTCATCACCTGATTGACCAGTGCGGTGATCAGAATGCCGGCCAGTCCGCCGCCGCTGTTCTGCTGCTGCTCTGCGGTGCTGGCGCGGGCAACGCCTTTCCACAGTTCCTTGCCGCTGCGCAGATCGATCAGTGTGGCTGTGGCGGATACGGCAACCTCGCTGCTGATGATCTTGTAGCTGCTGCCGTATTCGGTGACATCGATATACAGCACCGTGTCGGCAGCAAAGATCTCATAAAGCTTCTGTGGCGAGACTTCGCGGATTTCGTCGGCATTCATCAGGCCGTTCTGCTTGAAGGTTTCATCGACCACAGCAACGGGCAACACATAGTAGCCAGCCTCGCTAAGCGGCAGCGTGATATGCGAGTAAACGCTGTAAGACGCTTTGACATCAGGCGACTTGTTGACTGGCGGCAGAACCAGGATGGAAGCCGGGTTGCTCTCTTTGAAGGCACTGTAATCGTAGGGCTGTTTGGTGACACAACCAGCCAATAGCGCGGCACAAGCCAGCGCGGCGAGCGCTTTAAGTGGGGTTAGGAAGGGCATGCTGATCACTTGGCAAATTTGCGCATAAGGAAGTCCATGTACTGAGCGGACTCGGGGAACAGGGTTTTCTCGGTCTCGAATTGCTGACGCACCTGATCGGCTTTGCCGATTTCCGCATACAGCATGCCGAGATGAGCGTGAAAGCCAGGCGGCAGCGCACGGTCCGCAGCGCGGGCTTTCTGCAGGCTTTCTTCAAGGGCGGCAATCTGCTCTTCAGCGCTGCTGGTGCTCTCGAAACGCTGGTAAACCTGTTGCTGATAGCCATCCCAGTAATAGAGCGGCTGCGGCTGCGTCACGCAGCCACCCAGAGTGGCTGCAGCCATCAAGGCGGCTAGAAAAAGAGCGGGGCGAGTGAAGTTCATGGACGATTTCTCCGGGCTCACTTGGCTGGGCGCCAAGCGCCGCTGTCGACACCGTTGACCAGGTTGTTCACCGCTTCACGAATCGCCAGATCCAGTACTTTGCCGTTGAGTGTCGAGTCATAGCTGGCAGTGCCGCCGAAACCGACGATCTCCCGGTTGGACAGGCTGTACTCGCCCGCGCCCTGGGCGGAATAGACCACTTCGGAAGTCAGCACGTCGACGATATTCAGGTTGACCTTGGCGTAGGCAATCTGCTGTTTGCCGCGCCCGAGAATGCCAAACAGCTGGTGGTCGCCTACTTCTTTGCGACCGAATTCGGTTACATCGCCAGTGACGACAAAGTTTGCCCCACGCACTTGCTGAGCCTGCTTGGAGAAGCCCGATTCCTGTTGCAGTTCGGCCAGGTTGTCACGGTCAAGCACATTGAAGCGGTTCGATTGCTGCAAATGGGTGATCAGAATGGTTTTGGCCTGCCCGCCGAGGCGGTCGACATTGTCAGTGAAGATGCCGCGCATATAACTGGAGCGATTATCAAACTTGCCCACGGCAATCGGGCTGCGTGGACCGCTGTAGTGGCTGCTCGCTGTGGTGACTTTTGCAACTTCCAGGGTGCGCGATTGTTCAGTGGCGCAGCCGCTAAGCAGTACAAGCAAGCCTGCGAGGCTGGCAGTGATGATTTTGTTCATACGAATCTCATTGAATTAATTGACAGGGGAAAGCAAGAACGGGGCGGAGCCGTCAGGAATTTCGCAAGGTGCTGGCGCTGGAGGGCTTGCCGCCGCATGTGCTGAGCGCGAATGACGGCATAAGTCTATCCATGACGGTAATTCCAGAAGGTGGGAGGGTGCGTCCTGCGGCGGCGATTCTAATCGGCATCGAAGTGCTTTGCCAGAAGTGCTGGCTATTTGATGTTATGCATGCTGTGGCGGCGCTTGTAGGCAGCGTTATCCAGTCTGTTTCGAACTGCGCCACTGGATGTGTAGCGCAGATTTTGTCGCTAGAGTGTGCTGATCAGCCCATGACCTGATAGACCCGTAGCAAGGATTGCCATGCCCAGCATAAATCGCAGAGATGCCCAGCAACGTGCCGATGAGATCGGCGTTTTCAACCGTGAATTGGCGCGCCTTGAGGCCGAGCAGGTGCTGAGCCTGAGTGACAGCCAGCGCGCCAGTCTGCACGGCTACCAGCAGCAATTGCTCAACAGCTACCTGGCGGCCTTCGATATTGATCACGACATCCAGGCCCGGCAGCTGTCGTTGGGCATGCGTATCGCCTCGTTTCTCGGCGCGCTGGCGTTGGCGGCCAGTGTGTTTTTTCTGTTCTATCAGTTCTGGGGGCTGTTTGGCACGCAGAGCCAGGTGGCGATTCTGCTGACGGCGAGTATCGCCTCGTTCGGCTTGACGCTGTGGGTACAGCGCCTCGATAGCTCGGGTTACTTCAGCAAGTTGGCGGCGCTGGTGGCCTTTACCTGTTTTGTGCTGAACATCGTCATGCTCGGGCAAATCTTCAATATCACCCCGTCGAATAACGCCTTACTGCCTTGGGCGCTCTACGCGCTGCTGCTGGCCTATGCCTGCGGTGCGCGCCTGCTGCTGGCGGCCGGGCTGAGCTGTTTGCTGGCCTTTGTTGCGGCGCGCATTGGCAGCTGGGACGGCATCTACTGGCTGGGGTTTGCTCAGCGGCCGGAGAACTTTATCGTGCCGGCGCTGCTGATTTTCGTGCTGCCGCTGCTGATTGATCAGCGCCGTTTTGATGGCTTTGCCGTGATCTACCGGGTATTTGGCCTGCTGGGGGTATTTCTGCCGGTTTTGCTGTTGGCGCATTGGGGTGAGGGCAGTTACTTCGACTATTCGCCTGAGTACATCGAGAATGCCTACCACATCGGCGGCTTTATCCTCGCGGCCCTGGTGATCTGGCTGGGCGTGCGCCGCGAATGGGCGGATGTAGTGAACACCGGACTGAGCTTCTTTGTGATTTTCCTCTACACCAAGCTCTTCGACTGGTGGTGGGAGAGCATGCCTAAGTACTTGTTCTTCCTGGTGCTGGGCCTGAGTGCGGTGCTGATTCTGCTGATACTGCGCCGCCTGCGTAGCCGCCATGGCTTGCTGGGAGGTGCCCAATGAACGGCATGCGCCCGCGTTACCTGATTACCGGTCTGGCGCTGATTGGCCTGGTCAATGCCATCGTCCTGGCGGGCGTGGCTTGGAATCGCCAGCCGCCTGAGGAAAGCCGCCTGCAACTGTCCGAGCGCGAGCTGGCCGCTACCTACGCCTATTGGCGTAAGGACAACAGCAGCCTGGCGCTGCGCCTGGATTATCGCTGGCCGAGTCAGGCGGATGATGACCACTACTACCTGTCGATCAACGCCGAGAAGATGGCGGAACTGGGCTTTCAGGTGCCCACAGAATTGAACGAGCAGACAGTGCGGCGTTACCGTCGTCAGCTGGACCGTGATGCGCTGCTGGTGTTGGAACTCGATGGCCCGGCGTATCAGCGTGAAGTGGCGCTGCTGCTTGCCGCCCATGCCGAGGCCCTGCGTTTGCAGAAGTCGGTGCCGGACAGCAAGGAGCTGCGTGAGGCGGCTCAGCATGCCGCGAATGCCCTGGATTACGAGCAACGGCGCGCTAGCCGCCTGCTGGTGGTCGATGTTGGGCTGGACCTGCAGACGTTGCGCGCGCGTTACCCGGACCGTACGCGCTACGCCATTGTGCGCAGCATCATCGAAGTGCAGGCCAGCAGCGTGGCAAGCAAGTGGGCGGGTGAGGGTGATGATCCGCGTCCGGATAACCAGCGCTGGACCTGGCAGCTCGGCGGCTCGGCCGATACCCCAGGGGTGCAGAGCCTCAATCTGCCGCAGCGCTGGCATGCGACGTTCGACAGCCTGCCGCAGCAGGGCGAGCAGTCAGGCGTTGATTACCCGAGTTATCAAAAGCTGTTTAGCGCAGAAGTTGCCTTCGGCCGGCGGCTGGAGCCCTGGTTTGTAGATTTAAGCGCCAGGCGGGTGAGCGCACCGCAGCCTACGACCAAGGTGCAATAGCTCGGCGCGGCGTGCTGGGTGAAAGTGGCGGCGTTCCAATCCTGCGTGGTTTGGATGCAAGCGTTTCTCCATTCCTCTCCCTGGAATGATTTGGGTCGGCGGTCAGATGACCGCCTTTTTTTCGTCCTGAAAAAACCTCTGCAACCATGGTCGTAGAGCGTTAAGACCATGGTCGAATGGCTCAAAGGTGGGGTCCTGGCTACAAAATGGCCCATAGAACAACAACTACCCACCGAGGTGTTTCTGATGAGTGCTGCGTCCTTGTATCCCGTGCGCCCTGAGGTGGCGGCCCAGTCGCTGACTGATGAGGCCACCTATAAAGCCATGTACCAGCAGTCGGTGATCAACCCTGACGGTTTCTGGCGTGAGCAGGCTCAGCGCCTGGATTGGATCAAGCCGTTCACCAAGGTCAAGCAGACGTCCTTCGACGATCACCATGTCGATATCAAATGGTTTGCCGACGGCACCCTCAACGTTTCCTATAACTGCTTGGACCGTCACCTGGAAGAGCGTGGCGATCAGGTGGCGATTATCTGGGAAGGTGATGACCCCTCCGAGCACGAGGAAATCACCTACCGCCAGCTGCACGAGCAAGTCTGCAAGTTCGCCAACGCCCTGCGTGGCCAGGACGTGCACCGCGGCGACGTAGTAACCATCTATATGCCGATGATTCCGCAGGCGGTGGTGGCGATGCTCGCCTGTACCCGTATCGGCGCAATCCACTCGGTGGTGTTCGGCGGCTTCTCTCCCGAGGCACTGGCCGGGCGCATCATCGATTGCCAGTCCAAGGTGGTGATTACCGCCGATGAAGGCCTGCGCGGCGGCAAGAAAACCCCGCTGAAGGCCAACGTCGACGACGCCCTGACCAACCCGGAAACCGCGAGCATCCAGAAGGTCATCGTGTGCAAGCGCACCGGTAGCCCGATCAAGTGGAACCAACACCGCGACATCTGGTACGAAGACCTGATGGCCGTGGCGTCCAGCCATTGCGCGCCGAAGGAAATGGGCGCCGAAGAAGCGCTGTTTATCCTCTACACCTCGGGCTCCACCGGTAAGCCGAAAGGCGTGCAGCACACCACTGGTGGCTACCTGGTGTATGCCGCACTGACCCATGAGCGGGTGTTCGACTACAAGCCGGGCGATGTCTACTGGTGCACCGCCGACGTCGGCTGGGTTACCGGTCACAGCTATATCGTCTACGGCCCGCTGGCTAATGGCGCGACCACGCTGCTGTTCGAGGGCATCCCGAACTATCCGGATATCACCCGCGTGTCGAAGATCATCGACAAGCACAAGGTCAATATCCTCTACACCGCACCGACGGCGATTCGCGCCATGATGGCCCAGGGCGATGCGGCGGTAGCCGGTGCCGACGGCTCCAGCCTGCGCCTGCTTGGCTCGGTGGGTGAGCCGATCAACCCGGAAGCCTGGAACTGGTATTACAAGACCGTCGGCAAAGAGCGTTGCCCGATTGTCGATACCTGGTGGCAGACCGAAACCGGCGGCATTCTGATCAGCCCGCTGCCGGGCGCTACCGCGCTAAAACCAGGCTCGGCGACCCGTCCGTTCTTCGGCGTGCAGCCGGCGCTGGTGGATAACCTCGGTAACCTGATCGAGGGCGCTGCCGAGGGCAATCTGGTGATCATCGATTCCTGGCCGGGTCAGGCGCGTACGCTGTACGGCGATCACGACCGTTTTGTCGATACCTACTTCAAGACGTTCAAGGGCATGTACTTCACCGGTGACGGCGCGCGCCGTGATGAGGACGGTTACTACTGGATTACCGGTCGCGTTGACGATGTGCTCAACGTGTCCGGTCACCGCATGGGCACCGCCGAGATCGAAAGCGCCATGGTCGCTCACCCGAAAGTCGCCGAGGCCGCTGTGGTGGGTGTGCCGCACGACATCAAAGGGCAGGGCATCTATGTCTACGTCACCTTGAATGGTGGCGAGCAGCCGTCCGAACAATTGCGCCAGGAGTTGAAAAACTGGGTGCGCAAGGAAATCGGCCCGATTGCCTCACCGGACGTGATTCAGTGGGCCCCAGGCCTGCCGAAAACCCGCTCGGGCAAGATCATGCGCCGTATCCTGCGCAAGATCGCTACCGCCGAATACGATGCACTCGGCGACATCTCCACGCTGGCCGATCCTGGCGTGGTGCAGCACCTTATCGATACTCACCGCGAGATGCAGGCTGCCTGACTTCGGTTGCAACGCCTGTAAACAACGCCCTGTTTCGGCCACAAGCCGGGCAGGGCGTTGTACTTTGTGCGGCATTATCGATTTTCATCTGGGTATTTACTTGTCACCTGGGCGTAACAATGCGCACTTTTATGGGGTGTGCGGGAACGTTTTGCGCCAGGATGGTGCATTGTTCAGGGCGGCTGTGAAAATAAAAAACGCCACCAGGCCGCGAAGATAAAGGCCTGCTTAGAAATGGGCGCGTTAATTGCTTTAACCGATGGTTAACTGTCTTTTCTGTCTCTGCATAAATCTCAGGGGCTGTCAATATCCTCGCTATACCCGTCCGGGCCTTTTGTAATTACTTGTCGCATTGAAGAAATATCGACTTTCGAGCTGTCGCTAGAATGCCGCTCACCCGGCTGGGGCCGTCTGGCTTCTGCGCAGCGCGCAGCTTGACGGTGACTCACTACAATTCATGCAAGGCTGGATGCATACCCGAACAATCTCTGCCAACCGATGCCATTCCCATTCGAAGGAGTCACAAAATGAAGAAGAT
Organism: Pseudomonas sp.; assembly: GCF_030684895.1. Classification (GTDB taxonomy): domain Bacteria; phylum Pseudomonadota; class Gammaproteobacteria; order Pseudomonadales; family Pseudomonadaceae; genus Aquipseudomonas. The sequence continues at coordinate 18,918 of NZ_JAUXXP010000065.1, forward strand.
TGCACTTCTCGGCGCACTGGCGCTGTCCATGCTGTCGCCGCTGGCCATGGCTGAAGAGGCCAAGCCTCTGCGTATCGGTATCGAAGCAGCGTACCCACCGTTCGCCTTCAAAACTGCTGAAGGTGCCATCAGCGGTTTCGACTACGACATCGGCGTCGCCCTGTGCGAAGAGATGAAAGTGGAATGCAAATGGATCGAGCAGGAGTTCGACGGCCTGATCCCGGCCCTGAAAGTGCGCAAGTTCGACGCTGTACTGTCGTCGATGAGCATCACCGAAGATCGCTTGAAATCGGTTGATTTCACCAGCAAGTACTACCAGACCCCGGGCAAGCTGGCGATGAAAGCGGGTACCGTCCTTAACGACCCGCTGGTTGATCTGAAAGGCAAAAAAGTCGGCGTACAGCGCGCATCCACCTACGACCGTTACGCCACCGATATCTTTGCCCCTGCCGGTATCGAGATCGTGCGTTACAGCTCGCAGAACGAAGCTTTTCTCGATCTGACTTCCGGTCGTCTGGACGCCACCTTTGCTGACGTCGTCAATATCGACGATGGCTTTATCAAGACCGACGCCGGTAAAGGCTTCGCCCTGGTAGGCCCAGACTACGCCGACGAGAAATATATCGGCATGGGCGCAGGCATCGCCGTGCGCAAGGGTGACAAGGCCCTGGCTGACAAGATCAGCGCTGCCATCATGGCCATCCGCGCCAACGGCAAGTACAAGGAAGTGCAGGACAAGTACTTCGACTTCAACGTCTACGGCGACTGATTTTTCTTACCGCGTCGTCTTCACTTAAAGTGGCGCAGATCCGCAGCGCGTAGGCCTGCGTCACTTTTTCGTTGTACTCCCAGGCGCCGTCCGGCGTTTGCATGAGGTAAGCAGAGCATGCTCAACGGCTACGGCTCGACCATTCTGGAGGGTGCCTGGCTCACCCTGATTCTGGCGCTGACGTCGATGGCCGTGGCCATCGTGTTGGGTTTGCTGGGGGCGGCGTTTCGCCTGTCGCCGATCAAGTGGCTAGCGCTGCTGGGTGAAACCTATGCCACGGTGATCCGCGGGATTCCCGACCTGGTGCTGATCCTGCTGATCTTCTACGGCGGTCAGGACCTGGTGAACCGTCTGGCGCCGATGCTCGGCTACGACGACTACATCGATATCAACCCCTTTATTGCCGGCGTGTTCACCATGGGCTTTATCTTTGGTGCTTACCTGTCGGAGACCTTCCGTGGCGCCTTTATGGCCATCCCCAAAGGGCAGGCCGAAGCCGGTGCGGCGTATGGCATGAGTGGCATGCAGGTGTTCTTCCGCATTCTGGTGCCGCAGATGATTCGCTTCGCCATCCCCGGGTTCACCAACAACTGGTTGGTGTTGACCAAGGCCACCGCGCTGATTTCCGTGGTGGGTCTGCAGGACATGATGTTCAAGGCGAAAAGTGCCGCCGATGCCACCCGCGAGCCGTTCACCTTCTACCTGGCCGTTGCGGCCTTGTATCTGGTGCTGACCAGCGTGTCGCTGCTGGCTTTGCGTTACCTGGAAAAACGTTACTCGGTCGGCATCAAAGCCGCTGATCTGTAAGCGGGGAGCGCAGCGATGATTTTTGACTACAACGTAATCTGGGAAAATCTGCCGCTGTACTTTGGCGGTGTACTGGTCACCCTGAAAATTCTGCTGATTTCCCTGGCGTGCGGTCTGGCCCTGGCCATTCCCCTGGGGTTGATGCGCGTCTCCAAGTCGCCGCTGGTCAACTTTCCAGCCTGGCTCTACACCTACGTGATTCGCGGCACGCCGATGCTGGTGCAGCTGTTTCTCATCTATTACGGTCTGGCGCAGTTCGAGGCGGTGCGTGAGAGCGCGCTGTGGCCGTATTTCTCCAGCGCCACCTTCTGCGCCTGCCTGGCCTTTGCCATCAACACCAGCGCCTACAGTGCGGAGATTCTCGCGGGCAGCCTGAAGGCCACGCCGCATGGCGAGATTGAAGCAGCCAAGGCCATGGGCATGTCGCGCTTTAAACTGTACCGCCGCATCCTCTTGCCGTCGGCCCTGCGCCGCGCACTGCCGCAGTACAGCAACGAAGTGATCATGATGCTGCACACCACCTCGTTGGCCTCGATCGTCACCCTGATCGACATCACCGGCGCGGCGCGTACCGTCAGCTCGCGCTACTACATGCCGTTCGAGGCATTTATCACTGCCGGGCTGTTCTACCTGTGCCTGACCTTTATCCTCGTACGCCTGTTCAAGCTGGCCGAACGCCGCTGGTTGGCCTACCTGGCCCCGCGCAAGGCCTGAGGAACAGAGCATGCAGCGTATCGATCATCCACTGCCCTGGGGTTGCCCCGGAACCGAACGCCGCTTGAGCGTGTTCCGTTTCGGTCAGGGCCCGTGCAAGGCGTATATCCAGGCCTCGTTGCATGCCGATGAGCTGCCTGGGATGCGTGTGGCAGTGGAACTCAAGCGCCGTTTGCGTCAGTTGGAAGCTCAGGGGCGTCTGACTGGGGTGATCGAGTTGGTGCCCGTGGCCAACCCGGTTGGCCTAGGGCAGATGTTCCAGGCGACCCATCAGGGCCGTTTTGAGCTGGGCAGCGGCAAGAACTTCAACCGCGATTTCTTTGACCTCGCCGCCGCCATTGCACCGGCTTTGGAAGGCTGCCTGGGCAGTGACGGCCCGAGCAATGTGCGGCTGATTCGCACCGCCATGCAGGCCGCGCTGGAAGCTTTGCCGCCAGCCAGCTCGGAGCTGCAAGGCATGCAGCGTCTGCTGCTCAAGCATGCCTGCGATGCCGATGTGGTGCTCGACCTGCATTGTGATTTCGATGCCGCGGTGCACCTGTACCTGCTGCCGCAGCAGTGGCCGCAATTACGTTCTCTGGCTGCACGCTTGCAGGCCGGGGCGGCGCTGACCGTCGAGGATTCCGGCGGCAGTTCTTTCGATGAAGCCTGTGCCTTGCCTTGGGTGCATCTGGCCCGGCAGTTTCCTCAGGCCGCTGTGCCGCTGGCCTGCCTGGCAGTAACAGTCGAGCTGGGCGGCATGGCCGATACCGGCAAGTCCGAGGCCGAAGCCAGTGCCGAAAGCATTCTGGCGTTCCTCGCCGAGCAGGGCCTGATTGCCGGTGACTGGCCGCCAGCGCCCGCGCAAAGCTGCGACGCCACGCCGTTTAACGGCGCGCAATACGCCTATGCCCCGCATGCTGGGGTGGTGAGTTTCCTGCAGTCGGTGGGCGCGCAGGTTTTGGCCGGCGATCCATTGTTTGAAGTGATCGATCCTCTGGATGATCGCCACACAACTGTCTGTGCCGTTACAGATGGTGTGCTCTATGCGCGCGAGCGGTTGCGCTTTGCTCAGCCCGGTTTGTGGCTGGCCAAAGTGGCCGGTCGTACCCCTATTCGCCAGGGTCGCTTGCTCAGCGACTGATTCAAGAGAGTGGAAACCATGTACAAACTTGAAGTTCAGGATCTGCACAAGCGCTACGGCAGCCACGAAGTATTGAAGGGCGTGTCACTGGCGGCCAAGGCCGGCGATGTGATCAGCATCATCGGCTCCAGCGGCTCGGGTAAGAGTACCTTCCTGCGTTGCATCAACCTGCTGGAACAGCCCCACGGCGGTAAGATTCTGCTCAACAACGAAGAGCTGAAACTGGTGGCCAACAAGGATGGTGGCCTGAAAGCCGCTGATCCCAAGCAGCTGCAGCGCATGCGTTCGCGTCTGTCCATGGTGTTTCAGCACTTCAACCTGTGGTCGCATATGAGCGCCCTGGAAAACGTTATGGAAGCCCCGGTACACGTGCTCGGCATGAGCAAGAAAGAAGCCCTGGAAAAGGCCGAGCACTACCTGAACAAGGTCGGTGTGGCCCATCGTAAAGATGCCTACCCGGCGCACATGAGCGGCGGCGAGCAGCAGCGTGTAGCAATTGCCCGCGCCCTGGCCATGGAACCTGAGGTGATGCTGTTTGACGAACCGACCTCGGCGCTCGACCCGGAGCTGGTCGGCGAAGTGCTGAAAGTTATGCAGGACCTGGCGCAGGAAGGCCGCACCATGGTCGTGGTCACCCACGAAATGGGCTTTGCCCGTGAAGTCTCCAACCAGCTGGTGTTCCTCCACAAAGGCGTGGTGGAAGAGCGCGGCTGCCCGAAAGAAGTGTTGGTCAATCCGCAATCCGAACGTCTGCAGCAGTTCCTTTCTGGCAGTCTCAAGTAACCCGCGGCAACATCTGCAAGCATCCGTGCTATGCCCATAATCGCCAACAGAGCCTAAACTGCCCCCCATGAATGCCCACCGAATTGGCTTCCTGCTTTGGCCCACCACCAAGCCCCTGACCCTGGCCTTGGCGGAAGAAGCGCTGCGCGTTGCCCAGCGCGTCCACCCCGAGGTGGTCTACGAGCTGGTGTTCTTGCAGGCCGAAGCGCCGCTTGAAGGCGCATGGCGGCTGCCGGGGGAGTCCTGGGTGGGCAAGCTGGAAGGCTGCCAGAAGCTCTTTCTACTCGCAGACGAGCCACCAGGGCCGATGCCCGCAGCGCTTTCAGGTGCACTCAAGCAACTGGTGCGCGGCGGCTGCGTGATCGGCGCGATTGCCGCCGGGGTTTATCCGCTGGCGCAGCTGGGTCTGCTCGATGGCTACCGCGCTTCAGTGCACTGGCGTTGGCAGGATGATTTCACTGAACGCTTCCCCAAGGTGATCGCCACCAGCCATTTGTTCGACTGGGATCGCGACCGCCTGAGCGCCTGCGGTGGCCTGGCGGTGCTCGACCTGCTGCTGGCCTTGCTCGCCCGTGACCACGGCGCCGAGCTGGCCGGTGCGGTGAGTGAAGAGTTGGTGGTCGAGCGGATTCGCGAAGGCGGCGAGCGTCAGCGCATTCCGCTGCAGAACCGCCTGGGCTCCAGCCACCCCAAGCTGACTCAAGCCGTGCTGCTGATGGAAGCCAATATCGAAGAGCCGCTGACCACCGACGAAATTGCCCAGCATGTTTGCGTATCGCGGCGTCAGTTGGAGCGCATCTTCAAGCAGTACCTCAACCGCGTACCCAGCCAGTACTACCTGGAACTGCGCCTGAATAAAGCCCGCCAGTTGCTGATGCAAACCAGCAAATCGATCATCCAGATCGGCCTGTCCTGCGGTTTCTCCTCCGGCCCGCACTTCTCCAGCGCCTACCGCAACTTCTTCGGCGCTACGCCGCGTGAAGACCGTAACCAGCGCCGCAGCAACAGCCCGTTTGAGCTGACGTCAACGCCTGTAGAACGCGGCTGAAGCTAAGTTTTAGCGCATAAAAACCGCAGCTTGCTGCGGTTTTTTGTAGCTGGAGGAATGCTCAGCCTTGGTCGGCGTGCCGTGGAAATAGCGGGTCACCGCAGCGGCTGCAGAACGCTGCGGCGGATTGGTGGTGCGTTTTTTTGCAGTTCGGGCATGGGTGCTCGAACTGCTCGTCGCCGCGCATGGCGTTGGCCAGTTCGGCGGTGAAGATGCCGGTGGGCACGGCGATGATCGAGTAACCGGTGATCATCACCAGGGTCGACAGCGCCTGGCCCAGCGCGGTTTTCGGCACGATATCGCCGAAACCGACGGTGGTCAGGGTCACCACCGCCCAGTAGATGCCCTTGGGAATGCTGGTAAAGCCATGCGCCGGGCCTTCGATCACGTACATCAGGGTGCCGAACACCGTCACCAGAATGGCGATGCAGGCGAAAAACACGATGATCTTTTGCTTGCTGCCGCGCAGCGCAGTCAGCAGAAAGTTGGCCTGGCGCAGGTAGGGGCTGAGCTTGAGCACGCGAAAGATCCGCAGCATGCGAATCACCCGGATGATCAGCAGGTACTGGGCCTCGCCGTAGTACAGGGCGAGGATGCCCGGCAGAATCGCCAGCAGATCAATCAGGCCGAAGAAGCTGAAGGCGTAACGCAACGGTTTCGGCGAGCAGTACAGGCGTACCGCGTATTCGATGGCGAACAGTGCGGTAAAGCCCCATTCAAGACCAGCCAGCAGCCTCCCGTGCTGGCTGTGTACGCTGTCGATGCTGTCGAGCATTACCACTACCAGACTGGCCATGATGCACAGCAACAGGTAGCGGTCGAAGCGCTGCCCGGCGGGTGTGTCGGTGTGGAAGATGATGCTGTACAGGTTTTGCCGCGTGTCCATGGTGTTCTGGCTGCTCCGTTTGCGGTGTTCGCCGATCGCGCGAACAGGCAGGCAGCCTAGGGAGTTTTGTCCTGACGATGCAAGCCTTTAGCTTTATTGGGCGGTAGCGGCGTGCAATCGGCTGCAGCTTTGCGCAGCAGGCGCTGGGTGGCGCTGACCAGCCAGCAGGTGAGGATAAACGGCATGGTCAGCGCCGGCAGACCCAGTGCACTAAAGCCGGGTTGCAGCACCAGCGCTAGCGCGATACCAAGGGCCGGCAGCCAAGGACGGCGGTGCACCTGACTGAGCGCGATGGCCGCCAGGGCGGCGTTATAGCCATACAGGCCGGTCAGCGCGCTGTGTTGCGGCAAGCCCTGATACAGCGCTAGAGCCAGACCACCAGTGGAGCCGAGCAGCGCCCAGCAGGCGGCGCGCCGGTCAGCCAGTAACAGACCGAGCAGCAGGCAAACGCCGGCCAACGGCTGATCGAGAAAGATCACCTGACCCAAACCGCGCGCCATGGCAATCAAGCTGGCCCACCAGTCGAGCGGCTGCGCCTGGCTAGGCACGGCCGGCGCCAACTCCAGTTGCAGAGCGGGGGCCAGGCACAACAGCAGCCAGCTCAAGCCGACAAAGGGGAAGGTGAAGGCGGGCAGCCACTGACGCTTGCGCATGCGCTGCATCCAGGCGGCCAGTAGCAGGCTGGAAGCCCCGGCGCTGACGATGATCAGCAGCGGCAGCAACGCCGACCAGGCAAACTGCAGGCTAATCAGCAGGCCCAGCAGCACCCCGTTGTAGCCATACAGGCCAAGCTCGATATCCGCCTTGGCATAACCACGCCGTTGCGCGGTCAGCGTGCTGCTCAGGCAACCGAGCAAGGCGCCGCCAAGTAGCTGCGGCGCGCCGATGGCAATCGCCAAGAGCACCAGCAAGCCGCAGCCGCGATGGGCTTGCAGAAAGATCTGGCTAAAGCCATTGAGCAGGGCGCGAGAGCCTTGCAATGCGAGGGGGGCGAGCGGTAGTGGCGACATGCAGACGAACCTGAATAAACAATCACCGGGCTGGGGAATAAAAAGAGGCACCCACCGCGGGAACAGTGGGTGCCTTCAAACTGGCAAAGCCAACAGTCGGTCAGTTATGTAGGGTGGATGACGCCTTTTTCATCCACCATCGCAGTTGGTGGATGGGTGAGGCGTCATCCACCCTACGAGTTTGCAGTCAACTTCAATGTAGAAGTTCGATACGCAGGCTGTTGGTGCTGCCCGGTTGGCCGAACGGCTCACCGGCGGTAATCACTACGGTGTCGCCGGTATTGGCCAGGCCTGTTGTGCGGGCGGTTTCCAGCGCGATACGGGTAACGTCCTCGGCCTTGTGCAGGCGTTCGTTGACCACCGAGTACACGCCCCAAGCTACGCTCAAGCGGCGTGCCGTATTCAGGCTCGGGGTCAGGCTCAAGATCGGCGCTTTCGGCCGCTCGCGCGAGGCGCGCAAGCTGGAGTTGCCCGACTCGGTGTAGTTGACCAGCACCGCCACCGGCAAGATGGTGCTGATGCGACGGATCGCGCAGCTGATTGCGTCCGACGCGGTGGCTTCTGCCTGCGGGCGACTGACGTCGAGCTGGGCCTGGAAGTCCGGGCCGTTTTCCACCTGACGAATGATCTTGCTCATCATCTGCACGGCTTCCTGCGGGTAGTCGCCGGAAGCGGTTTCCGCCGAGAGCATCACCGCATCGGCGCCTTCAGCCACGGCGTTGGCCACGTCGGTGACTTCAGCACGGGTTGGCGCAGGGGAGAAGCGCATGGACTCGAGCATCTGCGTGGCCACCACCACCGGCTTACCGAGCTGGCGACAGGTGCGGATGATGTCGCGCTGGATACGCGGCACGTTCTCGGCCGGCACTTCCACGCCCAGGTCGCCACGGGCAACCATGATCGCGTCGCACAGCTTGGTGATTTCTTCCAGGTGAATCACCGCAGACGGCTTCTCGATCTTGGCCATCAGAAAGGCGCGATCACCGATCAGTTGACGGGCTTCGATAATGTCTTCCGGGCGCTGCACAAACGATAGCGCGACCCAGTCCACGCCCAACTCCAGACCAAAGCTCAGGTCGCGGCGGTCCTTCTCGGTCAGCGGGCTCAGTTGCAGCACGGCTTCCGGCACGTTGACGCCTTTGCGGTCGGACAGTTCGCCACCGGCGATGACTTCGGTGATCACAGCATCGTTGTGTTTGGCGGTGACTTGCAGGCGCAGGCGACCATCGTCGAGCAGCAGGCTCATGCCCGGTTGCAGTGCTTCGATGATTTCCGGGTGAGGCAGGTTGACTCGATTGACGTCGCCTGGGGTGTTGTCGAGGTCCAGGCGCAGGGTCTGGCCGCGTTGCAGGTTGACCTTGCCGTCGGCAAAGCGGCCAACGCGCAGCTTCGGCCCTTGCAGGTCCATCAGAATGCCAATCGGAGTGTTCAGCTGCTGCTCGACTTCACGCACCCAGTCGAAGCGCTGGGCGTGGTCGGCGTGTTCACCGTGGCTGAAGTTGAGGCGGAACAGGTTGACTCCGTTCTCCACCAGTTGGCGGATGTCATCGATGGTTTTGATCGCTGGGCCAAGGGTGGCTAGGATTTTTACTTTCTTGTCGGCGTTCATTTTTCAGAGTTCTCAAGAATGAGGATGGCGCGAAAATCGTTGACGTTGGTACGCGTCGGGCCGGTGACGATCAGTTGATCGAGGGCGGCGAAGTAGCCGTAGCCGTTGTTGTTATCCAGCTCATCGCTGCTGCTTAGCCCCAGCGCCGCAGCGCGGGCATAGCTGTCGGGGGTCATAAGGGCCCCGGCGTTGTCTTCCGAGCCGTCGATGCCGTCGGTGTCACCGGCCAGGGCATACACCCCGGGTAGGCCCTTGAGGCTGTCGGTGAGGCTCAGCAAAAATTCGGCGTTGCGCCCACCACGGCCATTGCCGCGTACGGTCACCGTGGTTTCACCGCCGGAGAGAATCACGCAGGGCGCTTTGATCGGTTGGCCATGCAGGCGCACCTGTTTGGCGATGCCAGCATGCACCTTGGCGACTTCCCGCGATTCGCCTTCCAGGTCACCGAGGATCAGTGCCGGCAAACCGACAGCGCGCGCCTTAGCGGCAGCAGCATCGAGGGATTGCTGCGGACGGGCGATCAGCTGGAAGTGGCTGCGAGCCAGACACGGGTCGCCCGGTTTGACGGTTTCCGAGGCCGGGTTCTGCAGCCAGGCGCGCACATTGGCCGGGATCTCGATGTTATAGCGGGCGAGGATCGCCAGGGCTTCAGCCGAGGTAGTCGGGTCAGCCACGGTTGGGCCAGAAGCAATCACCGTGGCTTCATCGCCCGGTACATCGGAAATCGCGTAGGTGTAGACGCTGGCCGGCCAGCTGGCTTTGGCCAGGCGGCCGCCCTTGATCGCAGAAAGGTGCTTGCGCACGCAGTTCATTTCGCCAATCGATGCGCCGGATTTCAGCAGGGCTTTGTTGACCGCTTGTTTGTCGGCCAGCGAGATGCCTTCAGCAGGTAGCGCGAGCAGGGAAGAACCGCCGCCGGACAACAGAAAGATCACCCGATCAGACTCGCTGAGGTTGCTGACCAGCTCCAGCACGCGGCGCGCCACGCGCTCGCCGGCATCGTCCGGCACTGGGTGCGCCGCTTCGACCACTTCGATTTTTTGGCAGTTGGCGCCGTGCTCGTAACGGGTAACCACCAGGCCGGAGACTTCGCCTTGCCATTCCTGCTCGATTACTTCGGCCATGGCCGCAGCGGCCTTGCCGGCGCCGATGACGATAACCCGGCCGCTGCGATCTTCTGGCAGGTAGTCAGCTAGAACCTGGCGCGGGTGGGCGGCGTCGATGGCGCTGGCGAACAGCTCGTGCAGCAGAGACGTTGGATTGAAAGACGGATCGATGGACATGGCGATCTCTCTTGATAGGGCCGGAGCCACTTTTTATTACTGAAGCACGTTCGATTCTAGTGCGCAGCGCCCTGGGGCAAGGCGCTCTGCACTAGATTCGATCCACCCGGCAGGCAGGCCGTGACACCGCCTGCCGGACAGATCGAAAGGGTTGTTTCAGTGCGGCTGACCCCGCCCTGAAACCTGTTACTTACTCACCGCGGATGTTGAAGTTGGCCATGTGCTCCAACCCTTTGATCAGCGCCGAGTGGTCCCAGTTGCTGCCGCCGATGGCCGCGCAGGTGCTGAACACTTGCTGAGCATTGGCGGTGTTGGGCAGGTTAAGGCCCAGTTCTTTCGCGCCGGCCAGGGCCAGGTTGAGGTCCTTCTGGTGCAGGCTGATGCGGAAGCCTGGGTCGAAAGTGCCTTTGATCATGCGTTCGCCGTGCACTTCAAGGATCTTCGAACCGGCGAAGCCGCCCATCAGCGCTTCACGCACCTTGGCTGGATCGGCACCGTTCTTGGCGGCGAACAGCAGGGCTTCAGCCACGGCCTGGATGTTCAGGGCTACGATGATCTGATTGGCGACCTTGGCGGTCTGACCGTCACCGTTACCGCCAACGCGGGTGATGTTCTTGCCCATGGCCTGGAACAGCGGCAGCGCGCGCTCGAAGGCATTCGGGCAACCGCCGATCATGATGCTCAGGGTCGCGGCCTTGGCACCCACTTCGCCACCGGATACCGGCGCGTCGAGGTAGGCAGCGCCTGTGGCTTTGATCTTCTCGGCGAAGACCTTGGTGGCGGTAGGAGAGATCGAGCTCATGTCGATCACCACTTTGCCAGCGCCCACGCCTGCGGCAACGCCGTCGGCGCGGAACAGCACGTCTTCAACCTGCGGGGTATCCGGCACCATGATGATGATGAATTCGGCTTCCTGCGCCACTTCGCGCGGGTTGGCCAGGCCGATGCCGTTGTCGCCCAGCAGGTCGGCCGGAGCCTTGTCGAAGTGCTCGGAGAAGAACAGGGTGTGCCCGGCTTTTTGCAGGTTCTGCGCCATAGGCTTGCCCATGATGCCGGTGCCGATAAATCCGATTTTTGCCATGAGTAAGATCTCCTGGAGTGTTGCGGTCTAGTGGCGCCGTAGGATGGGTGAAACCCATCACAGGGGGGCCGTGTTTGATGGGTTTCACCCATCCTACGATTCAGATTGCGTTATGCGCTTTCATCCAGCCGAGGCCAGCAGCGGTGGTGGTTGCCGGCTTGTATTCACAGCCGATCCAGCCCTGGTAGCCGATGCGATCCAGGTGCTCGAAGAGGAAGCGGTAGTTGATCTCGCCAGTGCCCGGCTCGTTGCGGCCCGGGTTGTCGGCCAACTGCACATGGTTGATCACAGACAGGTTGGCCTCGACGGTACGCGCCAGGTCACCTTCCATGATTTGCATGTGATAGATGTCGTATTGCAGGTACAGGTTGCTGCTGGCGACCTTGTCGCGAATGGCCAGCGCCTGCTTGGTGGTGTTCAGGTAGAAGCCGGGAATGTCGCGGGTATTGATCATTTCCATGACCAGCTTGATGCCCGCGGCTTCGAGCTTGCCGGCGGCAAACTTGAGGTTGTCGACAAAGATTTGCTCGACGGTGGCGCAATCCAGACCCTGCGGACGGATACCGGCCAGGCAGTTGATCTGCGTGTTGCCCAGCACCTTGGCGTAGGCGATGGCCTGGTCAACACCGGCGCGGAATTCTTCAACGCGGTCGGGGTGGCAGGCGATACCACGCTCGCCCTTGGCCCAATCGCCAGCAGGCAGGTTGAACAGCACCTGCTCCAGGCGGTTGGCATCCAAGCGCGCCTTGATCACGTCGACGGCGAAGTCATAAGGAAACAGGTACTCGACACCGCTAAAGCCGGCGGCTGCGGCAGCGTCGAAACGGTCCATAAAGTCCACTTCGGTGAACAGCATGGACAGGTTGGCGGCAAAACGGGGCATGGTGATGCTCCTATTTTCGTAGCCCGGATGTAATCCGGGGGGGGCTTTAAAGCTCCCCGGATTGCATCCGGCCTACGGGGTTGGTCTTAGTCCAGCAACGAGATCGCAGTCGGGGCGTCGGCACCGCGTTCGGCGAGTTCTTCGAACTCGTTGACCGCGTTGATTTCCACACCCATGGAGATGTTGGTGACACGCTCCAGGATGATTTCGACCATGACCGGTACGCGGAACTCTTCCATCAGCGCCTTGGCCTTGGCCAATGCCGCCTGGATGTCGTTCGGCTCGAATACACGTACGGCCTTACAGCCCAGGCCTTCCACCACAGCAACGTGGTCGACGCCGTAACCGTTGATCTCGGGTGCGTTGATGTTCTCGAAGGCTAACTGCACGCAGTAGTCCATCTCGAAACCGCGCTGCGACTGACGGATCAGGCCCAGGTAGGAGTTGTTCACCACCACGTGGATGTACGGCAGGTTGAACTGCGCGCCCACGGCCAGTTCTTCGATCATGAACTGGAAGTCATAGTCGCCTGACAGCGCCACGACGTTACGGGTCGGATCAGCCTTGACCACACCCAGCGCTGCCGGAATGGTCCAGCCGAGCGGGCCGGCCTGGCCACAGTTGATCCAGTGACGCGGCTTGTACACGTGGAGGAACTGCGCGCCAGCAATCTGCGACAGACCGATGGAGCTGACGTAGCAGGTGTCCTTGCCGAAGAACTCGTTCATCTCTTCGTACACGCGCTGCGGTTTGACCGGCACGTTGTCGAAGTGGGTCTTGCGCTGCAGGGTGCGCTTGCGCTCGCGGCAGGATTCAACCCAGGCGCTGCGGTCTTTCAGCTTGCCAGCGCTTTTCCATTCGCGGGCCACTTCGATAAAGGCGTCCAGGGCGGCGCCCGCATCGGAAACGATGCCCAGGTCCGGGTTGAACACGCGGCCAATCTGCGTCGGTTCGATGTCGACGTGAATGAACTTGCGGCCTTCGGTGTACACATCGATGCTGCCGGTGTGGCGGTTGGCCCAACGGTTACCGATACCGAATACCAGGTCGGATTCCAGCAGGGTGGCGTTGCCGTAGCGGTGTGAGGTTTGCAGACCGACCATGCCAACCATTAGCTTGTGGTCATCTGGAATCGCGCCCCAGCCCATCAGGGTTGGCACAACCGGCACGCCGGTCAGTTCAGCAAACTCAACCAGCTTGTCGGCCGCGTCGGCGTTGAAAATACCGCCACCGGCAACCAGCAATGGACGCTCAGCGTCATTCAGCATGGCCAGGGCTTTCTCAGCCTGAACGCGGTTAGCCGCCGGCTTGGCCAGTGGCAGTGGCTCGTAGGCGTCGATGTCGAATTCGATCTCGGCCATCTGCACGTCGAACGGCAGGTCGATCAGCACCGGCCCTGGGCGGCCGCTGCGCATTTCATAAAAGGCTTTCTGGAAAGCGCGTGGCACTTGGCCCGGCTCCATTACCGTGGTCGCCCACTTGGTCACCGGCTTGACGATGCTGGTGATGTCGACGGCCTGGAAGTCTTCCTTGTGCATGCGAGCACGCGGCGCTTGGCCGGTGATGCACAGAATCGGGATGGAGTCGGCGGATGCCGAGTACAGGCCGGTCACCATGTCGGTGCCAGCTGGGCCGGAGGTGCCGATGCACACGCCGATATTGCCGGCATTGGTGCGGGTGTAACCCTCAGCCATGTGCGAGGCACCTTCGACGTGGCGAGCCAGGACGTGGTCGATACCGCCGACTTTCTTCAGTGCAGCGTACAGGGGGTTGATGGCGGCGCCGGGGATGCCGAACGCAGTGTCAACGCCTTCGCGGCGCATCACCAGTACGGCGGCCTCGATTGCTCTCATTTTGGCCATTGTCTTGTGCCTCGTTTGTTATCAGATTGTATACAAAACAGCTGGCTTGGATTCTATTCATGGCCTGACCTTCTGGTCAACCCGTTTTGTCGCCGAGGCGCCGTCTGGCAAAAAATCTTTTAAAACAACCGTTTTAGCTGGGGTGCTTGATCTGCTGCGGAAACGCTTGTTAATAACTGTATACAAATACTGTTTGTATTGTATTTGTCTATTGAGTTTTTTGTTTCTGGTGGGATAGTGGTGTTGAGCTTTGGATTGCCCGGCCGCTGTCAATCGCCCTGCAGGTGGCGCAGCGCCGGGTGTTTCTAAGGGTCTGTTGCCGTTTCAGTCGCGGCCGCGCCGGAGCCGGTTTTTGCGCGAGGCAAGGCACGAGGAGCGTGGTTTGGTTGTTCCAAATAAGCGACGAGGAACGCCGCATCGCG
>NZ_JAUXXP010000071.1 GCF_030684895.1 Pseudomonas sp.
CTTTCGAGCAGCCACGCTCGTATCCTCGACCCCGCCCTGTTAGGCGGGGTTTTTTTTAGGTTCTGTACCAAAACTGTGTTGCAGGCTGCTTTTGTAGGGTGGGTTAGTGGCGCTGAGGCGTGTGATGGCCGGCACCACGCAATTCGGGCGCCGCGTAACCCACCATTGCGGTTTGCCGGTAGACCGCCATGGTGGGTTACGGCGCGTTGAAAATCGGTGGTGTTTGCCTGATCCCGGTTCGCGCCTAACCCACACTACATTTTACCGCGTTTCATGCACCGTATCGCTGCTCGGGATGACTCAACATCTAACGGGTACATAGCCTTTTCTAGACTTAAGACAGCGGCAGAAATGTGGGAGGTGGATCAGCCCTTCTGCAGATTACGAATCAGAAAGCTCAGGGCCTTGGCCAGTTCGGCGGCGCCCTTGTGATCACGCACGATGGTCAGCATTGGGCTGCCGTCGTTGGGGTTGCGCAGCACGCAACTGATACCGCTGGTCGGACACTCGTAACGCACGAAAGGGTCGACGCCAAACAGCGGCACGCGCTGATTGCGCACGGCTATATCGGTGCCCTGCTGGCCACGGGTTTCCTCACGCAGCAGCAGCTCGCCGGACTCGCCCTGACGCAGCTGATAGAACAGGTCCTGGCGCTGCGCCTGACCGACCTGATAGGCGGCGCGCAGCGCGTAGGTTTTCAGCAGATCATTGCAGTGCGCCAACAGCGCCTGGCGGTCATTCTGGGTCAGATAAAGGCGTTTCAGTTCGAGCAGGTAATTGCCCTGTTCGGCACTGCTCAAACCCGCGCCAGGCTCAGCGGCGAACACCGGTGAGGCGGCCATACAGCTAGTCAGCAACACGGCGGATATTAGTTTTCTTGTCAGTCGCAATTGCATGATGCACCCTTACCCGACGCTATAAATTGAAGTGAGTCGATTGCCGCTTCGATCAGCATACTGGAAGCCAGCCACCGAATGAAAAGCCATCCCGATGCCGCGAGTCGTTTAGCGGCCGAGGTTGTGACGCAGTTGCCAGTGCCTTCGCGCCTTGGCTTGCTGCGTTTCGAGCGCTTGAATGAAGCCAGCTGGGCTCTGCTGTATCTCGACGCGGGCTGCGAACAACAGTTTGGCCTACCCGCTCATGAACTCTGCTCCCTGCTCGATGCGCCCTACGCCAGCCTGATGGAACCTGCGGTTCGCCACCAGCTGCACGACAGTATTGCGCAACAGCTTGCCGACCGTCGGCACTACAGCGTGCAGTACTGCCTGCACACCCCGCGCGGCAGCCTGACACTGATGGAAGTGGGCGAAGCCTTCAAGCAACGCGGGCGGCATCTGCTGCGCGGCTATTTGCTGGTGATGAACGAGCAGACCGCTCCCTCGCCACAGACCCTCGAACTCTACCAGCGCAGCCAGGCCGAGCTGCAGGCGCAGCAGCAACGCACGCAGGCCCAGCAACAGTTGATCGTCACCCTCGCGCGCCATCATTACGGCGACAGCGACCCCTTGCGTGAAGCCGCCGAACTGATCAGCAAAAGCGCCTGCGAGCTGTATGGCGTCAGCCGCGTCGGCATCTGGAACCTCAATCAACATGTGCTGCAAGCGGTGGCCCTCTATCAACAGGACCAGGGCCGGTATGTCGCCCAGGACGATATCGACGCCAGCCCCTACCCCGCCTACCTGCAGGCGCTGCACAGCGGCCGAGCGCTGGACGCGCATGACGCGCACCAGGACCCGCGCACCTGCGAGCTGAGCAGCAGCTACCTGCTGCCTATGGGCATCACCTCCATGCTTGATGCCAGCATCCGCATCGCCGGTGAAGTGGTGGGCGTACTGTGCCTGGAACATATCGGCGGGCCGCGCACCTGGCAGGCCGACGAAATCGCCTTTGCCGGCGAGCTGGCCGACCAGTACGCCCAGGTGCTGACCAATCAGCAACGGCGCTCCGCGGCCAATGCCCTGTACCTGTTCCAGCGCGCCGTTGAGCAGAGTTCCAGCGCCTTTATCCTGCTCGACCGCGATGGCCTGGTGGAGTACGTCAACCCAAGCTTTACCGCCATCACCCTGTACAGCGCCAGCGAAGTGCAGGGCCGCCGCCTGTCCGAAATCCCCGCCCTGGAAAACCTCAGTGATCTGCTGTTCGACGCGCGCTCCAGCCTGGCCGAACACAACAGCTGGCAGGGTGAATTCAAGAGCCGGCGCAAGAACCTCGACCCCTACTGGGGCCAGCTGTCGCTGTCCAAAGTGCATGCCGACGACGGCAGCCTGACCCATTACATCGGCATCTACGAAGACGTTACCGCGAGCAAGCAGGCGCAGCAGCATATCGAGCGCCTGGCGTTTCGCGACAACCTCACCGGGCTGGGCAACCGCTACGCCTTTATCCGCTCGCTGGAAGATCACTTCAGCGCGCACCCCGGCAAGCCGATCAGCCTGCTGCTGGTGGATATCGACAACTTTAAGCGGATCAACGACAGCCTTGGCCACCAGACCGGCGACAAACTGCTGGTCAGCCTGGCGCGCCGTCTGCGCAACACCCTGCATCCCAGCAGCGTGCTGGCGCGCTTTGCCAGCAACGAATTCGCCGTGCTGCTCGAAGCCAATCAGGCCGACAGCCAGCTGGTGGCGCAGAAGCTGCTGCACACCCTGGACAAGCCGCTGTTTGTCGACAACCAGCTGATCAGCGTCACCGGTTCCATCGGCCTGGGCTGCGCGCCCGAGCATGGCGACGACCCGCAAACCCTGATGAAGCACACCGGCCTGGCCCTGCATAAAGCCAAGGCCAACGGCAAAAACCAGCTGCAAGTGTTTACCGATGTGCTGAATGCCGAGGCGCACTACAAGCTGTTCGTTGAGAGCAACCTGCGCCGCGCGCTGATGCAGAACGAGCTGGAAGTGTTCTACCAGCCCAAGCTGTGCCTGAAGAGCGGCCGACTGCTGGGCCTGGAAGCGCTGCTGCGCTGGCATCACCCGGACAAGGGCATGATCAGCCCGGACAAATTTATCAGCGTGGCGGAAGAAACTGGCCTGATTATCCCCATCGGCAAATGGGTCACTCGCCAGGCCTGCCGCATGAGTAAACAGCTGATCGCCGTCGGCCACATGCCGCTGCAGATGGCCATCAATCTGTCGCCCAAACAGTTCTCCGACCCGGACCTGGTCGGCGAGATCGCCGCCATCCTCCACGAAGAACAGCTCGACCCCGCGCTGCTTGAACTTGAGCTGACCGAAAGCCTGCTGCTGGAAGCCACCGACGATACCCGCCACCAGCTCAGCCGCCTGAAAAGCCTGGGCCTGACCCTGGCCATGGACGACTTCGGCACCGGTTACTCCTCGCTCAGCTACCTGAAGAAATTCCCCATCGATGTGATCAAGATTGATCGCAGCTTTATCAAGGACATCCCGGAGAATCAGGACGACATGGAAATCACCTCGGCAGTGATCGCCATGGCGCATAACCTGAAACTCAAGGTGGTGGCCGAAGGTATCGAGACGGCGGCGCAGCTGAGTTTCCTTCGCCGCCAGCAATGCGATATCGGCCAGGGCTACCTGTTCGACAAACCCATCGCCAGCCGCGACCTACTGGAAAGCCTCAAGCGTTATCCAAACCGAGGCTAGCTGTAACAAGCTCGCCCTTTGACGGTCTATGACACACATGCTTCTGCTGAGGAAATGGCTCATGGTTCTGCGCTCGCAAATTCTCGCCCACAAACTCGAACTGCCCACCGCCGAGCAGGCCCTGCCTGGCCGCGCCGAAGCCATGGCGGTGCCCGCTGCGCATTTCGTCAACGGCAACGCACTGCAAGGGCCATTTCCCGCTGGCCTAGAACAGGCGGTATTCGCCCTGGGCTGTTTTTGGGGCGCCGAGCGACGCTTCTGGCAGCAGCCGGGCGTGTGGAGTACGGCGGTTGGCTATGCCGGCGGCCATACGCCAAACCCGACCTATGACGAAACCTGCTCGGGCCTGACCGGCCACACCGAAGTGGTGCTGGTGGTGTTCGATCCAAAGCTCACCAGCTACGCCGCACTGCTGAAAGTGTTCTGGGAGGCGCACAACCCAACCCAGGGCATGCGCCAGGGTAACGACACGGGCAGTCAGTACCGTTCGGCGATCTACTGCTACGGCGCTGAACAGCTGGCGGCAGCAAAGAGCACGCAGACGCAGTTCCAGGCCGAATTGAGCAAAGCCGGTTTCGGCGCCATCACCACCGAAGTGCGCGAGGCGCCGCCGTTCTACTACGCTGAGGCCTATCACCAGCAGTACTTGGCGAAGAATCCTGGCGGCTACTGCGGCCTGGGCGGCACGGGCGCCTGCCTGCCGGGCTGATACAGAGGGGATAGCGCGATGGAACTCAGCAGCCTGACCAACCAGGTTTCTACCCAGGCAGCGGCTCAGGCCTCTGCCCTGGCCTCATTGCTGTTGCTGCGCAAGACCCTGGAATTGCAGGCTGCCAGCATCGGCGGCCTGGTTGAGGCCGCCACGCCGGCCAGCGCGCCGAGCAATCCGCCAAACCTGGGCAATAGCGTCGACGTAGTGGTTTAGCTCGCTACATTCGCCGCCGCACTGCTATCGGCGGCCGTTTCCGCCTTCCAGCTTCTCAATAGCTTGCCGACCTTGTAACCACGCCAGCCAAGCATGCGTGAAGCGGTCAACACGCCGGCCATCAGCGCGCCGCCAACGCCCGCAGTCACCGTATCGGCGCCGGTCAGATACAGGCCCTTGATCGGCGTCTGGCTGTGAATCCAGTGCTGCTCGAAGCGTTGCACCGTATGGTCGATGCCATAGATCTCGCCCTGCTCGTTCCACTGATACCACTCGGTGGACAGCGGCGTGCCCAGCTCGCAGAAGTCCAGCGCACCGCGCAGTTGCGGCTGATGCTGGTAGAGGGTTTCCAGCAGCGGTGCAGTCAGCTCGGCCTTGAACGCCTCGTAGTCGGCGCCACGCTTGCCCCAGGTCGTGCCCTTCCACTGGGCGAACCACTGTGGCTGGGTCGGCGCGACGATTTCCACCGTGGCCTTGTTCGGGTAGTGCGCATCCCAGGCCGGGTCCTTGGCCGAGGGGAAGCTGATATAGATCAGCGGCATTGCCGGGTTCTGCCCCGCCATAAAGCTGCTGACGTTATGGTCATGATCGTGCGTCGGATAGACCCAGTAGTTGGTCTTCGGCAGCTTCAACTCGGCGGCGCTGCCCTTGAAGCCGGCGTACAGGCACAGGGTGGCGGCCGACAGCTTGACCTTGGGCAGTTGCTCCAGCAGGCCATATTCGCTGGCCACCTGATGGTCGAGCAGGCGGGTATAGGTCGGCACCAGGCCGGCGCAGCTGACAATCTGTGGCGCACGAATCTCGAAGCCGTCTTTCTGCATGCGTACGCCGACCGCACGCCCCTTCTCCACCAGAATCTTGTCGACCCCGGCATAGGTGAACACCTGGCCGCCCGCCGCCTCGATCACCGGGATAATAGTTTCGGAAATCTTCGTCGCACCGCCCACCGGGTAGTTGCCGCCAGTGATGTAGTGCTTGGCGACCATGGCGTGCATCACGAAGGCGGCTTCGGCCGGCGGCAGGCCGTAATCGCCCCACTGCGCGGTGAGCACACCGATCAACTCCTGATTGCTGGTCAGGCCTTCGAGCACTTCACGGGTGGTTTTGAAGAAGTAATCCGGCAGCCACAGGCGGCGCAGCTTGCTGTAGAGCATGCCCAATGAGCGCGGCAGCGCCTGGCCGGCGAAGAAGCGCGGCACCTTGGCGCTGACCTCGCTAAGCAGGTCGACATAGCGCTCAAGCAACGCCGCTTCACCGGGGAAGTGGCGCGTCATCTCGGCCTTGAATTCCTCGCGCCCGGCCACGTAGTCATAGGTCTTGTCACCGATGACGATGCGGTCATAGTGCGCATCCATCGGCGCCCACTCCAGCTTGCCGTCGCTGATCACATCGAACACCCGGCGGATCGCCGACCAGGGTTTGTGCACCTCGCCGATGTAATGCACGCCCACATCCCACTCATAGCCTTCGCGCTCATAGCTGTGGGTGTAGCCGCCGGCGGTGTAGTGCTGCTCCAGCACGCACACGCGCTTGCCGAGCTTGGCCAGCAGCGCGGCGGTGGTCAGGCCACCGATGCCGGAGCCGATAATGATGGCGTCGTAATCACCCTGAACCAGGCGCGGACGCAAGCGGGTACCAGTGCGTTTCATGGGAAGCTCCTGCGTTATTTTTGTTATGCAATTTTTTGCATACTAGACAGCGATTGGAGTCGATGCAACTTTTTGCATAATCCGTATACTGCGGCGCACCTCCAACAGCAGCCGGTGAAACCCGCCTATGTCGCTCAAGCACGCCATCCTTATCCTCCTGGAAAGCGAACCTGGCAGCGGCTACGACCTGCTCAAGCGCTTCAAGGATGGCCTTGGCTACTTCTGGAACGCCAAGCACCAGCAGGTCTATCTGGAGCTGAAAAAGCTCAGTGAAGCCGGCTGGCTGGAATTCGAGGCGCAGGCCCAGGACACCCGCCCGGACAAGAAGAACTACCGCCTTACGCCGGCCGGCCACACCGAGCTGCTGCGCTGGCTGGGCGAGCCGGTGCAGCCGAACACCATCAACGATGCGTTGCTGGTGAAGCTGTACGCCGGTGCGCATACCTCGCTGGATAACCTGCGCGAGGAAATGCAGCGCCATGTCGCCGTACACCGCAAGACCCTGGACAGCCTGCTGAACATCGAGCGCGACTACCAGGCCTTGCCCGATGAGCAACGCCAGGCGCTGCGCCTGCCCTACCTGACCCTGCGCCGCGGCATACTCGGCGAACAGTCCTGGCTGACCTGGGCGGATGAAGTCGAGCAAGAACTGCGGAAAAACTAAGCGCCGCAGAACTCACTGGCAATTGCTGCCAGCTGATAGGCAAACCGCTAGACTGCCAGCCAATAGCCACCATCGCTGATACCCGCATGCCTGCGACCTCCGCCTACATATCCCCCGATCAGCTGTGCGTCGGCCTGTATATCCAGCTCGAACTGGCCTGGTGGGAACACAACTTTGCCTTCAGCAACTTCAAGATCAAGGATGAGGCGCAGATCAGCGCGCTGCGCGCCCTCGGCCTGGAGCGCCTGCGTTATGACCCGGCGCGCAGTGATTGCCCGCCGCTGGCCGCCAGCCCGGCTCCGCTTGCGGCCGAGCCCGTAACAGCGCCGACGCCCAGCCCGGCCGCACAAGCCAGCCAGGCCCGCGCGGAAAAGCTCAAGGCGTTGCGCAAACGCCTGGCCGAGGTGGACCGCAAATTCGTCCAGGCCAGCCAACAGGTCAAGACGCTGAACCAGACCCTGCGCAGCCGCCCGGAAGATGCCAGCAAACAGGCCGGCGAGATTGTCGGCGCCATGGTCGACACCCTGCTCGGCGGCAGCGGCGTGGTGTTGCACAGCATCAACAGCAAGGCCGCCGAAGACAGCTACTTGCACTCGCTGAACGTTACCGTGCTGAGCCTGATGCTCGGTCGCCAACTCGGTCTGGACAGCGAGGACTGCCATATCCTCGGCATGGGGGCATTGCTGCACGATGTCGGCAAGCTGGAAGTACCGAGCAAGGTGCTGCTGAAAAGCGAGCCGTTGACCCGCCCCGAGCAGCAACTGCTACAACTGCACTGCGAGTTCGGCCTGCGCATGGGCCATAAACTGATGCTGGATGATGAGGTGCTGCGCATCATCAACGAGCACCACGAGTACTGCGACGGCAGCGGCTACCCGCGCCAGCTGCGCGAGGTCGCCATCGGCCGACTCAGCCGCCTGGTGTGCATCACCAACCAGTTCGACAACCTGTGTAACCCGCTCAACCCGCGTGACGGCCTGAGCCCGCACGAGGCGCTGGCGCTGATGTTCAAGCAATACAGTGCGCGCTTCGATGCGGTGGCGCTCAAGGCCTTTATCCGGGTGATGGGCATCTACCCGCCGGGTAGCCTGGTGCAGCTGGAGGATCAGCGCTATGGCCTGGTACTGGGTATGAACCCCAGCCAGCCGCTGAAACCGACGTTGATTGTCTACGACGCCGCCGTGCCCAAGAACGAGGCGCTGATCATCGATCTGGAACAGGAGCCACGCCTGAGCATCGCCGCCAGCCTGCGCCCGGCCCAGCTGCCGCGCGAAGCGCTGGAGTACCTCAATCCGCGCCAGCAGCTGACGTACTTCGTTGAGCCTAGCCAGAGCCGTTAGCTGCCGCTGCTTTCCTCGATCAACCAATCCATACGCCAGCCGCCCTGCGTCTGCCCAAGCAGCTTGGCCAGCCAGGGCAGAATCTGCTTGAGCTCGTCTTCCAAGCCCCATGGCGGGTTGCTGATCACCAGGCCGGAGCCGTTTAACCGCGTCGGCTCATCGGTGGAATGCACATAGAGCTCCACGCGCAGCAGCTTGGGCGCCTTGCTCTTCTGCAGGTCGCTGTAGAAACGGCGCAGCTGACGCAGGTCCTTGATCGGGTACCAGATCGCCACCACCGCCTGGCGCATACGGCTGATGGCCTCGCTCAGCGACTGGGCGCAGCGCTCCATTTCATCGACCTGCTCGAACGGCGGGTCGATCAACAGCAGCGCGCGCTTCTCGCGGGTTGGCAGCAGGGCGCGCGGCACATACCAGCCTTCGCCCAGGTGCACCGCCACACGGCGGTCGCCGTGCATGTTTTCCTTGAGCAGACGGCCGTCTTCCGGGTGCTTCTCGTTCAGGTGCAGGCGGTCCTGCTCGCGGGTCAGCAGGCGCGCCAGCTCCGGCGAGCCGGGGTAATGGCGCAGCTCGCCATCGGGGTTCATTGCGCGGATCACTTCCAGATAGTCCAGCAGCGGGTCCGGCACCTCCGTGGCCTGCCACAGCCGGGCGATGCCTTCCAGCCACTCACCGGTACGGCTGGCCTGGTCGCCGCGCAGGTCATACAGACCGATGCCCGCATGGCTGTCGAGGTAGGCGAACGGTGCCTCCTTGCGTGACAGCAGGGCAATCAGACGGCTCAAGACATAGTGTTTCAGCACATCGGCATGGTTGCCGGCATGGAAGGCGTGGCGGTAGTTCATCGGGGCGGGCTCCTGTGGCCGGGCAGTTTAACAGGGCAACAGGGTGACGGCATTTGCCATGCGCCAGATGGATCAGTACGGTGGCCGCTGATCCGTCTGGCCAGGGAGAACCGACATGCAACTGCAAGACCTATTGGGCACCCCGCTACCGCTGATTCAGGCACCGATGGCCGGCGTGCAGCTGCATGGTTTGGCCGCTGCCGTGTCGAATGCCGGGGCGCTGGGTTCGCTGCCCTGCGCCATGCTCGACGCGGCCGGGTTGCGCAAGGAGCTGCAGGCGCTGAGCGAGAAAACCAGCAAGCCCTACAACCTGAATTTCTTCTGCCATACCCCGCCAGCCATCGACTCTGTTCGCGACACAACCTGGCGCGAGGCGCTAAGCCCTTACTACGCCGAGCTAGGCATCGACCCAACGACTATCGCCAGCGGCCCCGGTCGCCTGCCGTTCAGTGCCGAGATGGCCGACCTGCTGGATGAGTTTCGCCCGGCGGTGGTGAGCTTTCACTTCGGCCTGCCCTCGGCCGAGTTGCTGGCGCGGGTCAAAGCCTGCGGGGCCAAGGTGCTCAGCTCGGCGACTACGTTGGAGGAAGCGCTGTGGCTGCAAGCCAACGGTGCTGACGCGATCATCGCCCAAGGCCTGGAAGCCGGAGGCCATCGCGGCATGTTTCTCACTGATGAGTTGAGCAGCCAGCTCGGCACCTTTGCCCTGCTGCCGCAGATCGTCCAGGCCGTGCAGCTGCCGGTGATCGCCGCTGGCGCTATTGCCGACGCACAAGGCGTGCGCGCAGCCATGGCCCTCGGCGCGGCCGGGGTACAGATCGGCACGGCCTACCTGTGCTGCAACGAAGCCAGCACCAGCACCATCCACCGCGCCGCCCTGCACAGCCCGGCGGCGCAACACACCGCCCTGACCAACCTGTTTAGCGGCCGGCCGGCACGGGGCATCGTCAATCGGCTGATGCGTGAGTTGGGCCCAATCAGCCCACTGGCGCCAGCCTTCCCTCTAGCCACGGCGGCCGTTGCGCCTTTGCGGGCCAAGGCGGAAAGCCAGGGCAGTGGTGACTTCTCGCCACTGTGGGCAGGGCAAAATGTCAGTGGTTGCAAAAGCATCGGCGCCGCCGAACTAACCCGCGAGCTGGCTCAAGGCTTTGTCCAATAAACTCGAGCGCGGCCTTGCAAACCGTAGGGTGGATGACGCTTCACCCATCCACCAATTACACAGGGCACTGGTGGATGAAAACAGCGTCATCCACCCTACCTGAGCGCTGGCCCGTGGCTTTGCTAGCTAAGCCTCTATCACGCTAATTGATAGTGCTGGGAGCTGCGCACATGGCTGCTTAGACTCGACCCATCGCAACCGGAGGTATACGCATGTCCGAGTCCCTGCTCAGTTCCCGCAACCTGGCCTTTGAGCTGTATGAAGTGCTGGACGCCGAAGGCCTGACCCAGCGCGAGCGTTTCGCCGAGCACAGCCGCGAAACCTTCGATGCTGCCATCGACACTGCGCGCAGCATCGCCGAGAACCTGTTCGCTCCGCACAATCGCAAGAACGACGAGCACGAGCCGGAGTATGTCGACGGCGCGGCGGTGCTGATCCCCGAGGTCAAACCGGCGGTGGACGCCTTCCTCGAAGCGGGCTTTCTCAACGCCACCCGCGAGTTCGAGGTCGGCGGCATGCAGCTGCCCAACCTGCTTTCGCAGGCCTGCTTCGCCCACTTCCAGTCGGCTAACGCGGCGACCACCTCCTACCCATTCCTGACCATGGGCGCGGCCAACCTGATCGAGACGTTCGGCAGCGATGAGCAGAAACAGCGCTTTCTGCAACCGATGATTGATGGCCGCTTCTTCGGCACCATGGCCCTGACCGAACCGCATGCCGGCTCCTCACTCTCGGACATCCGCACCCGCGCGGAACCTGCCGAAGACGGCACGTACCGGCTCAAGGGCAACAAGATCTTTATCTCCGGCGGCGACCACCCGCTGTCGGAAAACATTGTGCATATGGTGCTGGCCAAGCTGCCGGATGCCCCACCAGGCGTGAAAGGCATCAGCCTGTTTATCGTGCCGAAGTTTCTGGTCAACGACGACGGCAGCCTGGGCAAGCGCAACGACGTAGTCCTGGCCGGCCTGTTCCACAAGATGGGCTGGCGCGGCACCACCTCCACTGCTTTGAACTTTGGTGATAACGGCGACTGCGTGGGCTACCTAGTGGGTAAACCGCACCATGGCCTGAGCTACATGTTTCAGATGATGAACGAGGCGCGCATCGGCGTCGGCATGGGCGCGGTGATGCTCGGCTACGCCGGCTACCTGTACTCCCTCGACTACGCCCGCCAACGCCCGCAAGGTCGCCTGCCGGACGGCAAGGACCCGACCTCCAACCAGGTGGCGATCATCGAACACGCCGATGTGCGGCGCATGCTGCTGACCCAGAAAGCCTATGTGGAAGGCGCTTTCGACCTCGGCCTGTACGCCGCACGACTGTTCGATGACACCCAGACCCTGGCGACTGAAGACGAGCGCCGTATCGCCCTGGAACTGCTCGACTTGCTCACCCCGATCGTCAAATCCTGGCCTTCGGAGTTCTGCCTCAAGGCCAACGAGCTGGCGATCCAGATTCTCGGTGGCCATGGCTACACCCGCGATTACCCGGTGGAGCAGTACTACCGCGACAACCGCCTGAACCCGATCCACGAAGGCACCCACGGCATCCAGTCCCTCGACCTGCTCGGCCGCAAGGTCTCAATGAATGGCGGCGCGGCGCTCAAGCAGCTGCTCAAGCTGATCCACGGCACCTGCCAGCGCGCCGAAGCCCACGCCTCGCTGACCGCCCTGCGCCAGCCGCTGGAGCAACTGCTGGCACGCCTGCAAACGGTGACTTTGGCACTGCTGGGCGATCTGATGAGCGGCAAGGTCAACCAGGGCCTGGCCAACTCGGCGCTGTACCTGAAAGTCTTCGGCCATACCGTGATCGGCTGGCGCTGGCTGGAACAGGCGATCCGCGCTGAAGAAGGCCTGGCACGCCTCGATAACGGCGAGGGCAACAGTGCCGATGCCGACTTCTACCAGGGCAAGCTGCAGGCCGCGCGCTACTTCCTCACCTGGGAAGTGCCGAGCTGCCACCACGACCTGGCCATACTCGAGGCTCGCGACGACACTTGTCTGGGGATGCAGGACGCCTGGTTCTAAGAAGCTCAACGCTGACAACGACGTAGCCCGGATGCAATCCGGGAGCAGTTTGTGCGCCCCCCCCCGGATTGCATCCGGGCTACGCAATGCTGACGCCCCGCTGAACGCGGGGCGTTTTTTTTTCAGCGGCAAAACCGGTCAGCGGTTAGAATCGCTGGCACGCGCCATGCATAGTGGCACGCTCACCAACCCGCACGGAGTACGCGCCTTGGATGCCAGCACCATCAATAATCTGTTTTTGATCGGTGCAATGCTGGTGGCCATGAGCATTCTGGTCAGCGCCTTCGGTTCGCGTTTCGGCATCCCGATTCTGGTGATCTTTCTCGCTGTCGGCATGCTCGCCGGCACCGACGGCCCTGGCGGCATCATCTTCAACAATTACCCGCTGGCCTACCTGGTTGGCAACCTGGCGCTGGCCATCATCCTCCTCGATGGCGGCATGCGTACGCGGGTCTCCAGTTTTCGTGTGGCCTTGTGGCCCTCGTTGTCCCTGGCCACGCTGGGCGTGCTGCTGACCGCCGGGTTAACCGGTGTCGCGGCGGCCTGGCTGTTCGACCTGACCTGGATGGAAGGCCTGCTGATCGGCGCCATCGTCGGCTCCACCGATGCGGCTGCGGTATTCAGCCTGCTCGGCGGGCGCGGCCTTAACGAACGGGTCAGCGCCACCCTGGAAATCGAATCCGGCAGCAACGACCCGATGGCGGTGTTCCTCACCGTTACCCTGATCGCCATGCTCGCCAGCGGCCAGGACGGCATGAGCTGGAGCCTGCTGGTGCAGCTGCTGCAGCAGTTCGGCATCGGCGCGCTGTTCGGCCTCGGTGGCGGCTGGCTGCTGCTCAACCTGATCAACCGCATGGAACTGGCCAACGGCCTGTATCCGTTGCTGGTGGTCAGCGGCGGCCTGATCATCTTTGCCATCACCACCGCCGTCGGCGGCAGCGGCATTCTGTCGATCTACCTGTGCGGCCTGCTGCTGGGCAACCGACCGATCCGCTCGCGCCACGGCATCCTGCATATGCTCGACGGCCTGACCTGGCTGGCGCAGATCGGCATGTTCCTGGTCCTTGGCCTGCTGGTCACCCCCCACGAGCTGCTGCCCATTGCCCTGCCGGCCCTGGGCCTGGCGCTGTGGATGATCCTGTTTGCCCGGCCGCTGTCGGTATTTCTCGGCCTGCTGCCCTTCAAGGCGTTCCATGACCGCGAGCGCGCCTTTATCGCCTGGGTCGGCCTGCGCGGCGCGGTGCCGATTATTCTCGCGGTGTTCCCGCTGATGGCCGGCCTGCCGAATGCCCAGCTGTTCTTCAACGTGGCGTTCTTTATCGTGCTGGTCTCGCTGCTGCTGCAGGGCACCAGCCTGCCGTTTGCCGCCAAGTTGCTGCGCGTCACCGTACCGCCGGAGCCGGCGCCCGTATCGCGCGCGGGGCTGGACGTGCATCCGACCAGCCAGTGGGAGCTGTTTATCTACCGTCTCGGGGCGGAAAAATGGTGCATCGGCGCGCCGTTGCGCGAGCTGAAGATGCCCGAAGGCACGCGCATCGCCGCACTGTTCCGTGGCAAGGAGCTGCTGCACCCCTCCGGCAGCACCACCCTGGATGCCGGTGACCTGCTCTGCGTGGTCGGCCATGAACACGACCTGCCCGCCCTCGGCAAGCTGTTCAGCCAGGCGCCCACACGCGGCCAGGACCTGCGCTTCTTCGGTGATTTCGTGCTGGAAGGCGATGCCGAACTGGCCGCCATCGCCGCCCTCTACGGCCTGAAACTGGAAGGCGCCGAAGGCCAGCTGCACCTGGGCCGCTTTATTGCCCACAAGATTGGCGGCTCGCCGGTCATCGGCGACCAGGTGGAATGGCAAGGCCTGACCTGGACCGTGGCCGCCATGGAAGGGAACAAGATCCGCAAGGTCGGCGTCAGATTCCCCGAAGGCAGTCGCCCAGGACCAGGACTCTTCCTCTAATAGCCGTTATACGCGGCACAGGCGCTTAGTCGGGCGCCTGTTAAACTCAGCTTCTTTTCGAGCCAACGATCGTCACTATGCCGTCTCTTAGCACTTATCTTGCTGTCGCCCTGCTCGGGCTGTGTCTGAGCGCCCCGTTGCTGCATGCCGCCGAGGCGCCGAGCCGCGCGGCCGTGCAAAGCAGCCTGGACAACCTGGCCGAGCGCAAGCTGCCGGAAGCCGAGCAACTGGCCGTCAAGCAGACCCTGGAGAAAACCCTGGCGCTGCTGGGTGAAAAAGCCGACAGCGAACAGCGCCTGGCTGACCTGGAAAAACAACTGCAGCAGGCCCCACGCCTGATTGGCGAGGCACAGCGCGAATTTGATCGACTGAAAAACAGCGTGCCCACCGAGGTCAATCTGCGCTATGGCAAAAGCGCGCTGCCGCAGCTCGAACAGCTGCTGGCCGAGCGCAACGCGCAGCTCAACGAGTGGCAGAAACAGATCATCGACGCCAACAGCCTGGTGATCACCTCGCAAACCCGCCCGGAGCGCGCCCAGGCGGAAATCAGCAGCAATCAGACACGCAGCCAGACGATCAACGGCATCCTGAAAAGCGGCCGCGAGGCCAACAAGCCCCTGAGCAGCGAGCGGCGTGACCAACTGAATGCCGAGCTGGCCAAGCTCAATGCACAAACCCAGCTGCGCCGCCAGGAACTGGCCGGCAACAGCCTGCTGCAAGACCTCGGCAACAGCCGCCGCAGCCTCTTGGAAGAGCGCATCAAACGCCTCGAAAAAGAGCTACTCGACCTGCAAAACCTGATCAACAGCAAGCGCCGCGATTTGTCCGAGCAGACCGTTGCCGAGCAATCGCGCGAAGCCGAAAAAGCCGGTAGCGACACCGTACTGGCCCGCGAAAGCGCGCTCAACCTGAAGCTTTCCGACTACCTGCTGCGTGCCACCGACCGGCTCAATGAGCTGACCCGCCTGAACCTGCAAACCAAGCAACAACTCGACAGCCTGAGCCAGAGCGACCAGGCCCTGGCCGAACAGATCAGCGTGTTGCAGGGCAGCCTGCTGCTTTCGCGCATCCTTTATAAGCAGCAGCAAGCGCTGCCAACGCTGAAAATAGACAGCAGCCTGCCTGACCAGATCGCCGACCTGCGCCTGTATCAGTTCGAGCTCAACCAGCAGCGTGAAGCCATCAACAACCCCAGCGTGTATGTCGAGAAGCTGCTCACCACTGCTGACAGCAACGCCGACACCCTGGCGCTGCGTACTGACTTGCTGGAAATCATCAACACCCGCCGCGAGCTGATCGACCGCCTCAACCGTGAGCTGAATGCCCTGCTCAACGAGTCGATCACCCTGCAGCTGAGTCAGAAACAGCTGAAAAGCACCGCAGACACCCTGCGCGCCACCCTCGACGAGCAAATGTTCTGGATACCCAGCAACAAGCCGCTGGATCTGGAATGGTTCAAATCGGCGCCACGCCTGCTCGAGCGGCAGATCGCCGAACTGCCCTGGGGAGCCAACCTGCGCCAGCTGGGCGCCGGCTTGACCGAACGACCGCTGCTGTTCCTGCCATTGCTGCTGCTGATAGTCGTGTTGCTGTGGCGCCGTGGTTACCTGTACCGCAAGCTCGCCGAGCTGCATCAGGACATCGGCCATTTCAAACGCGACAGCCAGTTGCACACGCCGATGGCGATCATGCTCAACGTGCTGCTGGCCCTGCCCGGCACGTTGTTCCTGGCACTGTGCGGTTTCGCCCTGCAGATGGACGCCCGCGGGCAGAACGCCAACCTGGGGGAAGCGCTGTTCCAGATGGCCCAGGCCTGGCTGGTGTTCTACACCCTGTACCGCATCCTCGCCGACGGCGGTGTGGCCGAGCTGCACTTCCGCTGGGGCCGCCCGCAAGTGGCCTTCTTGCATAAACAAGTGCGCCGCCTGGGCCTGGTGGTGATGGCGCTGGTGGCGGTGGTGACGATTGCCAAACACCAGCCGGCCGGCCTCGGCGATGATGTGATTGGCCTGGCCGTGGTGCTGAGCGGCTATGCGCTGATGGTCTGGCTGCTGCACAAGCTGCTGCTCACCGGCCCGGCCCGCGAGCATGCCTCGGCCTTGCGCATGCTGATCGGCATGGCCCTGAGCCTGCTACCACTGGCGTTGATCGTCGCGGTCGGCTTCGGCTACTACTACACCGCGCTGAAACTCAGCGACCGCCTGATCAATACGCTGTATCTGCTGGTGATCTGGCTGGTCGTCGAGGCTACCTTCGTCCGCGGCCTGGGCGTTGCAGCACGCCGCCTGGCCTACCAGCGCGCCATGAGCAAACGCCAGGCACAGAGCAAGGACAGCGGCGAAGGCACGGAAAACGTGGTCGAGGAACCGACCCTGGATATCGAGCAGGTCAACCAGCAGTCGCTGCGCCTGATCCGCCTGGCATTGCTCGGCACCTTTATCGCAGGCCTGTACTGGGTCTGGGCGGACCTGATCTCGGTGTTCACCTATCTCGACAATATCGCCCTGTACGAATACAGCAGCGGTACCGGCGATGCCGCCACTCTGGTGCCGATCAGCCTCAGCGACGTGCTCGGCGCGCTGATCATCATCGGTATCACCGTGGCGCTGGGGCGTAACCTGCCGGGTCTACTCGAAGTGCTGGTGCTCTCCAGGCTGAAGCTGGCCCAGGGCAGCGCCTACGCCACCACCACCCTGCTGTCCTACGCGATTGTCGGCATCGGCTTTGTCATCACCCTGTCGACACTCGGGGTCAGCTGGGACAAGTTGCAATGGCTGGTGGCCGCGCTGTCGGTGGGTCTGGGCTTTGGCTTGCAGGAAATCTTCGCCAACTTTATCTCCGGCCTGATCATCCTGTTCGAGCGCCCGGTACGCATCGGCGACGTGGTGACCATCGGCAACCTGTCCGGCACCGTGAGCAAGATCCGCATTCGCGCCACCACCATCACCGATTTCGACCGCAAAGAAATCATCGTACCGAACAAGACCTTCGTCACCGATCAACTGATCAACTGGTCGCTCAACGACACCGTCACCCGAGTGATCATCAAGATTGGCGTGGCCTACGAAACCGACCTGCCGCTGGCGCGCAAGTTGATGATGCAGGCCGCCGAGGAAAACCCGCGGGTGCTGCGCGACCCCACTCCGCAGCTGTTCTTCCTTAATATCAGTGCCAGCACCTTCGATTACGAGCTGCGCTTCCATGTGCGCGAGCTGGGCGACCGCAACGCGTCCACCGACGAAATCCTTACGCGCATCGCCCTGAGCTTCCGTGAGCACGGAGTGGAAATGGCCTTCAATCAGGTCGAGGTGATGATCAAGAACCTGCAAGGCCAGGAACTCAATCTGAGTAGCGGACAGCTTATAAACGCGGGGGCAGCGGCCGCCGCGAAACAAGAGCAGCTGCCGCCTACCCCCTCTGTAGACCCGCTGTAAGCCAGCCACTCGGCCTGCCTGCGCGGGCCGCCACCTCATACTGCCGGGCCGCATCTGCCCGGCTGGAGCCTGACCGTGAAGCCGCTTATCGAGCTGCAGTTCGACAACCGTTTTGCCCGCCTCGGCGACGCGTTCTCCACCCACGTGCTGCCCGAGCCGATTGCCGAGCCGCGCCTGGTCGTTGCCAGCCCGGCCGCCATGGCCCTGCTTGATCTGGACCCGAGTGAAGCCGAGAGCGAGGTGTTTGCGCAGATCTTCGCCGGGCACAAGCTGTGGAGCAGCGCCGAGCCACGCGCCATGGTCTATTCCGGGCATCAGTTCGGCGGCTACAACCCGCGCCTGGGCGATGGCCGTGGCCTGCTGCTCGGTGAAGTAATCAACGACGCCGGCGAGTATTGGGACCTGCACCTCAAAGGCGCCGGGCAAACGCCCTACTCGCGCATGGGCGACGGCCGCGCGGTGCTGCGTTCATCGATCCGCGAATTTCTCGCCAGCGAACACCTGCACGCCCTCGGCATCCCCAGCTCGCGGGCGCTCTGTGTGACCGGCTCCAGCACCCCGGTGTGGCGCGAAAAGCAGGAAAGCGCAGCGATGGTGCTACGCCTGGCGCCCAGCCATATCCGCTTCGGTCACTTCGAGTATTTCTACTACACCCAGCAGCATGAGCAGCTCAAACAGCTGGCCGAACATGTGCTGCACAACCACTATGCCGACTGCCTGCAGCAGGAGTTGCCGTACCTGGCGATGTTCCGCGAGATTATCGAACGCAACGCGGCGATGATCGCCTACTGGCAGGCCTACGGCTTCTGCCATGGGGTGATGAACACCGACAATATGTCGATCCTCGGCATCACCTTCGACTACGGTCCCTACGCCTTTCTCGATGATTTCGATGCCCAGCACATCTGCAACCATTCCGATGACAGCGGCCGTTACTCGTTCAGCAATCAGGTGCCCATTGCCCAGTGGAACCTCGCCGCCCTCGGCCAGGCCCTGGTGCCGCTGGTCGATGTCGACGCGCTGCGTGAAGCCCTCGGCCTGTTTCTACCGCTGTACCAGACGCATTACCTCGACCTGATGCGCAAGCGCCTGGGCCTACTCAGTGCCGATGACGGCGATGAAGCCCTGGTGCAGCGCCTGCTGCAACTGATGCAGAGCAGCGTGGTGGATTACACCCTGTTCTTCCGCGAACTCGGCGACGGCCCGGCTGCGCAAGCCGTAGCGCGTCTGCGCGACGATTTCACCGACCTGGCTGGTTTCGACGCCTGGGCCGCTGACTACCTGGCGCGCAGCGCTCTGGATGGCGACGAGCACACGCAACGGCGCACGCGCATGCACGCAGCCAACCCCAAGTACATTTTGCGCAATTACCTGGCGCAGCAGGCGATCGAAGCCGCCGAACAGGGCGACTACGCACCGGTGCGCGAGCTGCATCAGGTGTTGTCGCGGCCCTTCGACGAGCAGCCCGGCTTCGAGCGCTACGCCCAGCGCCCGCCGGAATGGGGTAAACACCTGGAAATCAGCTGTTCATCGTAGCCAGACGTGGGAGGGGCTTTAGCCGCGACAATCGCCGCTAAAGCGCCTCCCACATGATAAAAAACCTACGAACCCAACATCCATTCCAGCCCCATGGCCACATGCAGCTCGGTGCTGTCGAGCAGCGGCAGCGACGCGTCCAAACCATCGAGCAGCAAGCCAATCTCGGTGCAACCGAGGATGGCCACCTCGGCGCCCTGCCCCTGCAGCGCGCGCAAACAATCCAGATAGAACGCCCGCGCCGGCGGCAAAAAATGGCCCTGGCACAGTTCGGCAAAGATCACCCGGTCGACTTCCGCCATCTGCGCCGCGTTCGGGGTGATTACTTCGATGGCAAAGCGCTCGGCCAGGCGCTGACGGTAGAAGTCCTCCTGCATGGTAAAGCGCGTCCCGAGCAAGGCTGCACGGCGCACACCTTGACGTTGCAGGGCCTGGCCCACGGCATCGCCGATATGCAGCAAGGGAATATCCACCGCAGCTTCAATGGCCGGCGCCACCTTGTGCATGGTGTTGGTGGCCAGCAGCAAGGCCGTTGCTCCCGCTCGTTCAAGACCCTGAGCCGCCTGCGCCAGCACTTGCCCAGCCGCCTGCCAGTCGCCACGCCGCTGCAGCTCGGCGATCTCGGCAAAATCCACGGAATGCAGCAGCAGCGGTGCCGAATGCAGACCGCCCAACTGCTCGCGCACGCCCTGGTTGAGCACGCGGTAATAACTGGCCGTGGACTCCCAACTCATGCCACCCAGAATGCCTAGCTGACGCATATCACCTCCCACTCACTAAAGCCTGAGCCTAATCCGCCACCGCCCCGGCGCACAGGCACAGTGCGTGGCAGAGCGGTCGGTACAGCCTTATCTATTAAATCGAAAAGGCATATAAACCTTTCCAAACATTCTTAGACTCTCTAAGCAGCAACCCTTATCTTCTCCGCCCTGCGTGGCCGCCCCGTCTGGATTGGCGCGCCCGATACCTCACACGAGATTCGCACGCTAAGGATGTCCATGTTCTGGGATTCACTGCCCCTGCCCTTGCTGTTTGTCGGCGCCCTACTGATCTGGGTGCTGTACGCCTTTGTGCGCGAGAAATGGAGCCCGGATATCGTCGCGGCCATTGCCGTGGCGGCGCTGCTGATTACCCAGCTGCTGACGCCTGCGGAAGTGCTCAGCGTGCTGAGCAACTCGGCGCCGGTGACCATTGCCTGCATGTTCGTGCTGTCCGCCGCGCTGGAGCGCACCGGCTGCATCGACGCCCTCGGCAATTGGCTGGGCAATCTGGTGGGCACCAGTCCGATTCGCGTGCTCACCGGCTTGACCGTCACCGCTCTGGTGATTTCCGCCTGCCTGAACAACACCCCGGTGGTGGCCATCCTCACCCCGGTGGCCATCGCCCTGGCCCGCCGCGCCGGCACGCTGCCGTCAAAACTGCTGATCCCGCTGTCCTACGCCACCATCCTCGGCGGCACCCTGACGATGATCGGCACCTCGACCAACATTCTGGTCGACGGCGTGGCGCGCAAGGCGGGCCTGGCGCCCTTCGGCATCTTCGAGATCACTGGCGCGGGCCTGATCCTGGCCAGTGTCGGCATGCTCTATCTGCTGACCATCGGCC
The DNA here is from genome assembly GCF_030684895.1 of Pseudomonas sp. Taxonomy (GTDB): domain Bacteria; phylum Pseudomonadota; class Gammaproteobacteria; order Pseudomonadales; family Pseudomonadaceae; genus Aquipseudomonas. The sequence continues at coordinate 20,759 of NZ_JAUXXP010000071.1, forward strand.
GCCACCTGCTGCCTAACCGCGAAACCCTGTCCAAGCAGCTGCGCCCGGATCTGGACCGCACCTTTATGACCGAGCTGCTGGTGCCGCACGATTCGCCGGTAATCGGCAAGACCCTGCACGAAGCCAACCTCAACGGCGGCAGCGGCCTGCTGGTGCTGAAACTGTTTCGCGAGGAGCTGGAACTCACCGAGCCCGCTGCCGACACCCTGCTGGCCAGCGGCGACCGCCTGGTGCTGCACGGCCAGGTCAAGGACGTGGTCGATCTGCGTGAAAGCGGCCACCTGATCTTCAACCGCAGCGATGCCTTCGAGACCATCAGCAGCCATGACGTGATCCTCGCCGAGGCCATCGTCGGGCGTAACTCGCGCTACAGCCACCGGCCGATGCGCGACCTCGACCTGACCGCGCGTTATGGCATTGCCGTACTCGCCGTACACCGACAGGACGAGAATATCCAGGGCAACCTCGACGACTTCGAGCTGCAGTTTGGCGACGTGATGCTGGTGGAAGGCACCCCGACACAGATCAAGCGCTTTGCCGACAACGGTGAACTGATCAGCCTCAACGCCGTACAGGAACGCGCCTTCCGCCGCGACAAGGCGCCGATTGCGATCATCGCCACCCTCGCGGTAATGATCCTCGCCGCGTTCGGCGTGATGCCCATCGAGGGCCTGGCGATCATCGGCGCAGTGACCGTGCTGGCCACACGCTGCCTGGATGTGGAAGACGCCTACAAGGCGGTGGACTGGAAGATCCTCAGCCTGATCTTCGGCATGCTGGCCATCAGCATCGCCATGGCCAAGGTCGGCTTGGTCACCCTGCTGGTGGAAAACGTCATGGGCTGGCTGCCCTGGGCTGGGCCGCTGTTGATGCTGAGCTTTATCTACCTGTTCACCTCGATCCTTACCGAGATGCTCTCAAACAACGCCGTCGCCGTGCTGGTCACCCCGATTGCCATCGGCATGGCCCAGCACCTGGGCGTCGACCCGCGTGCCTTTGTGGTCGCAGTGATGTTCGCCGCCAGCGCCAGCTTCGCCACGCCCATCGGCTATCAGACCAACACCTTTGTGTATAACGCCGGCGGCTATCGCTTTACCGACTTTATGAAGGTCGGCATTCCGCTCAATCTGCTGCTGTGGATAGTGGCCAGTTTCGTCATCCCCTGGTTCTTCCCGCTGACACCGGTTTGACGGCATAAGCGGCGAACATATCGATCTAAGCCAAGGCCCTTTTCATTGCTCCAGCGCATTGACCGGGCCTTGCTGCTTTGCCCATGCTGCCAACCTTTCAATCTGCTCTGAAGGAACGCGCGCATGAAATTGGAAACCCTGGCCATCCACGCCGGCTACAGCCCCGATCCGACCACCAAGGCAGTGGCGGTGCCGATCTACCAGACCAGCTCCTTTGCCTTCGATGACACCCAGCACGGTGCCGACCTGTTCGACCTGAAGGTCGCCGGCAATATCTATTCGCGGATCATGAACCCGACCAACGCCGTGCTCGAAGAGCGCGTGGCGGCGCTGGAAGGTGGCGTCGGTGCACTGGCCGTGGCCTCGGGCATGGCCGCCATCACCTACGCGATCCAGACGGTGGCCGAGGTCGGCGACAACATCGTCTCGGTGGCCAAGCTCTATGGCGGCACCTACAACCTGCTGGCCCACACCCTGCCGCGCTTCGGCATCCAGACCCGCTTTGCCGCCCACGACGATATCGCCGCCCTCGAAGCGCTGATCGACGAGCGCACCAAGGCGGTGTTCTGCGAATCCATCGGCAACCCGGCCGGCAATATCGTCGACCTGGCTGCCCTCGCCGCTGCCGCGCACCGCCATGGCGTGCCGCTGATCGTCGACAACACCGTGGCCACGCCGATTCTCTGCCGCCCGTTCGAGCATGGCGCGGACATCGTTGTGCACTCGCTGACCAAATACATCGGCGGCCACGGCACCAGCATCGGCGGCATCGTGGTCGACTCCGGCAAGTTCCCCTGGGCCGACAACAAAGTGCGCTTCCCGCTGCTCAATACCCCAGATCCGTCCTACCATGGCGTGACCTACACCGAAGCCTTTGGCCCCGCCGCCTTTATCGGCCGCTGCCGCGTGGTGCCGCTGCGCAACACCGGTGCGGCGCTGTCGCCGTTCAATGCCTTCCTGATTCTGCAAGGCCTGGAGACCCTGGCCCTGCGCATGGAGCGGCATACCGAGAACGCGCTGAAGGTCGCCCACTACCTGCAGAACCACCCGCAGGTAGCCTGGGTGAAATACGCCGGCCTGCCGGATCATCCCGAGCATGACCTGGCGCTGCGCTACACCGGCGGCAAACCGGCCTCAATCCTTTCCTTTGGCATCGTCGGCGGCCAGGCTGCCGGGGCGCGGTTTATCGATGCACTCAAGCTGGTGGTGCGCCTGGTGAATATCGGCGATGCCAAATCGCTGGCCTGCCACCCGGCCTCGACCACCCATCGCCAGCTCAATGACGAAGAGCTGGAGCGCGCCGGCGTGCCGCGCGACATGGTGCGCCTGTCCATCGGCATCGAGCACAGCGACGATATCCTCGCCGACCTGGCTCAGGCGCTGGACGCTGCGGCGAGCTGATCGCCCTTGATATCCGCGCAAGCGACTCCAGATTAGGGATAACCGCCTCTGGAGTCGCCCATGTCCAATCCCCTGCTGATCCCCTGCCCGCACTGCAACGGCCTCAACCGTATTCCCGCCGAGCGCCTGGGCGATGCGCCGCGTTGTGGCCGCTGCAAGGCCGAGGTGCTGCCGAGCACGCCTTTCGAGCTAACCCAGGCCAACTTCGATGCGCAGAACAAGGGCGACCTGCCGCTGCTGATCGATGTGTGGGCCAGCTGGTGCGGCCCGTGCCGCAGCTTTGCGCCCATCTATGAGCAAGCCGCCGCGCAGCTGCAAGGCCACTGCCGCCTGAGCAAACTGGACAGCGAAGCCAACCCGCAACTGTCTGCAGAAATGGGCATCCGCTCGATCCCCACGCTGATCCTGCTCAAGGGTGGCGTGGAAGTCGCCCGGCAGAGCGGCGCCCTGCCCTTGCCGCAACTGTTTGGCTGGCTACGCCAGCAGGGCATCTGAGCGAATCGGTCAATCGAGCGGCGACCTGCTGGTCATTACTCTGCCATCGACCAACCTTTAGGCTGGCTGCACAACAATACGTGTGGAGCCGAGCATGTCGATGCCTACTGAGCTGGTACGCCAGCTGACCGAAGAACAGATCGCCTTTGTAAAGCGCAGCGGGCTCGAGGCCGAAGTGCTGGAAGTGGGTCACGTGCGCCTGCGCATGCCACTGGTGGGTAACCAGAACCATATCGGCAGCATGTACGCCGGCGCGCTGTTTACCCTGGCGGAAATTCCCGGCGGCGCGCTGTTCCTCACCAGCTTCGATGCCCAGCGTTTTTACCCCATCGTCAAGGAAATGAACCTGCGCTTTCGCCGCCCCGCCAGCGGCGATATCTGGGTCGAGGCACGCCTTACAGCGGAAGAAATCCAGCAGTTGCAAAAGCAGGCAACAGAACTTGGCAAAGCCGAGTATGTTTTACAGTTGCAGCTGACCGATGAGAGTGGTGAAGTAGTGGTCGAGAGTCGCGGTCTGTACCAATTACGCGCACGCTGACACCTGACCTTGCCCTGGGTCAAAAGTCCAGCTATGACTCGAGGTCACAATAAATGTGCCGACATGCATCGGCAGGAGAACGCCGACCATGCCCAGTCACATCCTTATTGCCCACGACCTGCGCGACACTGCGGATATGGCCCTGTGCCGCGCCACGCAGCTGGCCAAGCAGTTCAACGCCAAACTGACCATCCTCCATGTGCTCGACCCGAGCAAGAGCAGCCAGGAGCATGAGCAGGCCAAGCAGGCACTGGACCGCAGCCTGACCCAGTTCGCCCCGCCCGGTAGCCAGCTGCTGATCCGCACCGGCATCAAACCCTCGGAAGTGGTGCTGCAGCAGCTCAATGAGCTGGGTTGCGACCTGTTGGTACTGGGCGGCCATCACCAGCGCCACGATTTCTTCTCCGGCACCAGCCTCGACCGCATTGCGCGTAACTGCCCGGTGCCGCTGCTGCTGGTCGCGCGTAACGACTCGCGCCCGTATGAGCGCGCCCTGGCCGCCATCGACTTCTCGCTCTGCGCCTGCAGCGCCCTCGGCCAGGCTTACCGCCTGCTGCCGGAAGCCGCCGAACTGCATGCCCTGCACGTATTCGAGCCGGACAAGGGCACGCCCAAGCAGGTCGAAGCACAACTGAGCACGCAGAAAGCCCTGATCAACCAGTTGCTGGAAGATGAAGCACAGAACCTGCCGGAGCAAGGCCCGACCCTGACCCACTCGGTGGAGCAAGGCGGCATCCTGCGCTGCCTGCAAGCGCGCCTGAAAAGCACCAACACCGAGCTGCTGGTACTCGGCAGCCACGGCCGCAGCGCACTGTCGCAAGCCCTGCTCGGCAGCCTGGCGCAGCACTTCCTGCACAAGGCGCCTTGCGATATCTACGTCGTTCGCTAAGAGCCTGCTGACGATCTGCTGCGCGTCGGCCCTGCTGCGTTGAAAACAGGTTCGGAATGCTCATGTACAAAAGTACACTCCGCTTCCTCACCTGTTTTCGCCTTGCATGGCTCTAGCTCGCGAGATCGTCAACAGGCTCTGAACCAGCCCAACAAAAAAGCTGCCTAGGCAGCTTTTTTGTTTTCCATCCGCCGTATTAGCTGGCGTTAAGCAGGTCATGCAGCTCGACAAACTGCTGAGTAAGCTTGTGGCTGCGGTCCAGGTAGATCAGCGGCGTACAGGCCTGGTGCGACTCGCGCATTTTCACCGAACTCATCAGGTTAACCGGCAGCACCGGCAAACCCTCGGCGACCAGCTCATCGAGCAGCTGCTGCGGCAGCGTGGCGCGCGGCTGGAACTGGTTAACCACGATGCCTTCGACCTCCAGGCCTTCGTTGTGGTCTTCCTTGAGTTCTTCGATTTCGCGCAGCAGGCCATACAGCGCCTGGCGCGAGAAGCTGTCGCAATCAAAGGGAATCAGCACACGGTCGGCGGCGATCAAGGCGGAGACAGTGTAGAAATTCAGCGCCGGCGGGGTATCGAGGTAGATGCGCTCGTAGTCTTCGCTGAGGTCTTCGAGCAGTTTGCGCAGCTTGTTGATCTTGTGCTTCTGCTCCAGCTTGGGCTGCAAATCGGCCAGCTCGGCGGTGGCGGTGACCACATGCAGGTTGTCGAACGGCGTTTCGTAGATATCCACGCTGCCTTTCTTGCCGAACGGCGCCGATGACAGGGTGCCCTTGAAGAACTCGGCAATGCCCATGGGAATGTCCTCGCCGGTCAGGCCGGTGAGGTAATGGGTCGAGTTGGCCTGGGCGTCCAGGTCGATCAGCAGCGTGCGATAGCCCTGGGAAGCGCTCACCGCGGCCAGGTTGCAGGCAATACTGGACTTACCCACACCGCCCTTCTGATTGAAGATCACGCGCCGCATGAAATACCCCCTGAATCCCGCATAAACCCCGAAATGGTCCCGGATTCTATGCAAACTACGTGACAAGGGCGAGATTTTCGGCAAAACCGCGCCGCCTCCGGTCAGAACAGCAGGCCACAGATTTGCGCATGGCCCGTACGGTCTGGATAATGCCAGCACTTCGCCACACCTGCTGCCAAGCCCTTCGCTGGTTGCGGCTGGCCGTAGCCGACATGGACGCCCACCGCGTGACACATTTCAGGATCGAACAATGGCGTGCCTGGGCCCCTGGCCTGGACAGCACGGCTGACTGGTGCGCCTGGCATCAGGCACCCTCGCGCCTGGTGGATGCTGGTCAGCAGCCGGATGTCAGCGCACTGCCGGCCATGCAGCGCAGACGCTTAAGCCGCCTGGCGCGGATGGCCTTTCACGTCGCCTGGCCCTTGGCCGAAGCACACCCGCAATTACCCATGGTGTTCGCCAGTCGGCATGGCGAAACCCCACGCACCCTGACGATTCTGAGCGACCTGGCGCATGGCGAGCCGCTGTCGCCGACCCAGTTCAGCCTCTCGGTGCATAACGCGATCATCGGCCTGTGGTCGATCCAGCGCGGCGATCACAGCGAAATGACCGCGATAGCCGGCGCTGGCGATGGCCTGGAAAACGCCATACTGGAAGCCTGCGGCATGCTCCATGACGGCGCACCGGCGGTGCTGCTGGTGATTGCCGAGGAAACCCCACCCGAGCTTTACGCACCGTTTATCGATGACGTGCCGTTTCCCTATGCCGTTGGCCTGTTGCTGACGCCAGGTGATGACTGGCAGCTGCAACTGAGCCGGGGCGAAGGCGCTGGCAGCGAATGGCCCCATGCCCTCAATCTGGTCCGCGCCCTGTGCAGCGATCAGCCGACCCTGCAGCACCACTGGAAGAGCCGACAATGGACCTGGTCACGCAACAAGGCCTGAGCCGTTACAGCGCGCCCTATGTCTGGCGGCTGATTGCCACGGCCCTGAGTTTCAGCCTGTTCGGCATCGGCGGTGTGCTGCTGCGCGTGCTGATCTTCCCGCTGCTGGCCCTGCTGCCCGGCGATGCCCTGAGCCGACGCACCCGCGCGCGCGCGGTGGTGAGCAAGACCTTCTACCTGTTCGTGCGCTTTATGTACCGCAGCGGCGTGCTGACCTACGAGGTTGAAGGCATCGAGCGCCTCGGCCAGCCAGGGCAGATGGTCATCGCCAACCACCCGTCACTGATCGACGTGGTGGTGCTGATCGCCTTTATTCGCGACGCCAACTGCGTGGTCAAACAGAGCCTGTGGGATAACCCGAGCATGCGCGGGCCACTGCGCGCGGCCCACTACATCAGCAACAGCGGCAGCATGGACATGCTCGACGAAGCGGCCGGTGCGCTGCAAAGCGGCCAGACCCTAGTGATTTTCCCCGAAGGCACGCGCACCACGCCGGGGCAGGCACCAGAATTTCACCGTGGCGCGGCGGCCATCGCCATTCGCGGCGCGCGCATCGTTACCCCGGTGGTGATCAGCGTTAGCCCCACGACTCTGACCAAAGCCGAGCCCTGGTACAGCATTCCGTCGCGCCGTTTTCACATTCGTCTGCGCGTAGGCGAGGATATCCACCCACAGCAGTTCAATGCCATGGGGCCGCCGCCAATCGCCTCACGCAAACTCAACGATTTTCTGCACCAACACTTTATGAAGGAGCTCGCCAAAGATGAGCGATTTGCAGCTGGAAATTAAAAACCTGATCATTGACGCCCTCGGCCTGGAAGACATGGCTGCCGAAGACATCGCCGCCGACCTGACCCTGTTCGGTGAAGGCCTGGGCCTGGATTCGGTAGACGCCCTGGAACTCGGCCTGGCGATCCAGAAACGTTTCGGCATCAAGATCGACGCCGAAGCCAAAGACACCCGCAAGCACTTTGCCAACGTAGCCAGCCTGGCGGCATTCGTGTCATCGCAACAGACCGCCTGAGGAAGCCGCCGATGCAAACCCGTGAAGAGATTTTCGACACCCTGCGTGACGCGCTGGTCGAGCTGTTCGAGCTGGAGCCCGAACGTATTACGCCGCAAGCCAACCTCTATCAGGACCTTGAGATCGATAGCATTGATGCCGTTGACCTGATCGACCATATCAAGCGCCAGACCGGCAAAAAACTCGCGGCCGAAGAGTTCAAGGCGGTGCGCACCGTCGGTGACGTGGTCGAGGCGGTGCTGCAGCTGGTCAACGCCCCAGCCAGCGAATAATGAGTCGCCTATTTGGCCTGCTCCTGCTGCTGGCCGGGCTGCTCTATCCCTTTGCCGTGTATTACGGCATGGAGCATCTGTCGCCACGCCTGTTTGCCGCCGTGCTCGGCGGTCTATGGCTGGTGCGTGCGCTGAGCCAATGGGGCAAACCGGGCAACCGCTGGATGACCGCCGTGGCCCTGGGCTTCTGCCTGTTGCTGGGTCTGGCCGGTGAGCCTGCACTGCTGCGCTGGTATCCGGTGTTGCTCAACGGCCTGCTGCTGGCGCTGTTCGGCCTGAGCCTGAAGTTCGGCCCGCCGCTGATCGAACGCCTGGCGCGCCTGAGCGAACCGCAGTTGCCGGAAGTGGCGGTGCGCTATACCCGCACTGTCACCCAGGTCTGGGCCTGGTTCTTCCTGGCCAACGGCCTGGTGGTAGTGGCGCTGAATTTCTGGGCGCCGCTGAGCTGGTGGACGCTGTATACCGGGCTGATCGCCTACGGCCTGATGGGCCTGCTGTTTGCCGGTGAGTGGCTGGTGCGCCAGCGTGTAAGGAGACATGAATGAACTGGCTGCCCCTCGAGCACCTGCTGCTCGACGCCCACCCAGGGCGCGCAGTAACCGCAGAGCTGGATCACCCCCAGCTGCGCCAGCACGCCCTGCAGCTGGCGGCTGAGCTGCAACGCCGTGGCGTAAAACGCCTGGCGCTGTACCTCGACGATGCCGCTGAGCTGGCCATCGCCCTGCTGGCCGCCTGGCACGCGGGGATTGCCGTGCTGCTGCCGGCCGACGCCCAGCCGCAAACCCGCCAGCGCCTCAGCACGCAGTGCGACCTGTGGCTGGACAATCTCGATGGCCTGCTTAACGCCGACAGCGCTGCGCTGCCGCCCGCCCCGCTTGATCTCGACCAATGCCGACTGACCCTGTGCACCTCTGGCTCCAGCGGCGAAGCCAAGCTGATCGACAAATCCCTGCGCCAGCTGGCCAATGAAGTCGTAGCCCTGGAGCAACTGTGGGGCGAGCAACTGGGCAGTGCGACCATCCTCGGCAGCGTCGCCACCCAGCATATCTACGGCCTGCTGTTTCGCGTGCTTTGGCCACTCTGCGCCGGCCGCGTCTTTCTGCGCCGCGCCCAGCCGTTCCCCGAAGATCTGCAGCGCGAAAGTCTGGCAACCGGCACTGATTTCGCCTGGGTAGCCAGCCCTGCGTTGTTAAAACGCATGGGCGACAACCTCAACTGGCCTGCCCTACGTGCAGTGCGCCAGGTGTTCTCCTCGGGCGGTGCGCTACCCAGCGAGACAGCAGCCGAGCTGCATGAGCTGCTTGGCCAATGGCCCACAGAAATCTACGGCAGCTCGGAAACCGGCGGCATTGCCTGGCGCCAGGGCGGCGAACTGTGGACGCCCTTTGCCGGCATCGAACTGGGACAGAACGGCGAAGGCGCGCTGCACCTGACCTCGCCCTACCTGCCAGCCGGCCACCGCGAGCAGACCGCCGATGCGGTGGAACTGCAGGCCGATGGCCGCTTCGCCCTGCGCGGCCGCCTGGACCGGATTATCAAACTGGAAGAAAAACGTATCTCCCTGCCCATGCTCGAACAGGCACTAAGCAGCCACGAGTGGCTCAGCGATGCCCGCCTGGGCGTGGTGCAGGAAGGCCGCGCCTACCTCGGTGCGCTGGTGGCCCTGAGCCCGGCCGGTTTGCACGCACTGCGCAACCAGGGACGCAAGACCGTCAGCGAAACCCTGCGTCGGCATCTGGCCGGTCATTGCGAAGCCATCGCCCTGCCACGACGCTGGCGGCTGCTCGCTCAGCTGCCCTACACCAACCAAGGCAAACTGGCGCAAGCCACGGTCGAAGCACTGCTGGCCGCGCCACGCCCAACCCAAGTGGAGCCACTGTCGGCTGTCGAACAGGACGGCGAATGGCAGCTGGAGCTGGTGGTGCCGCTGGATCTCGCGCACTTCACCGGCCACTTCCCGCAGACCCCGGTGCTACCGGGCGTGGTGCAGGTCGATTGGGCGCAGCAACTGGCGCGCCGCCTGATCAAAGGCCTGCCGCCGCGCTTCAGCGGCATGGAGGTACTGAAGTTCCAGCAGTTGGTACGCCCCGGCGATCAGCTGCAACTGACCCTGCGTTTCGACGCCGCACGCGGCAAGCTGTACTTCGCCTTCCGCAACGGCGAAGCCCCCTGCTCATCCGGGCGGATTCTGCTGGGGCCTGCGCAATGAATGGCTTTTGTAGGTTGGCGTTGAGCGCAGCGATACCCAACAGGCCGGCGATGGGTATCGCGCTGCTCCACCCATCCTACGGTGCGTCACGCCATGCATAAGCCCTGCGCGGTAATACCGGTCTACAACCACGAGCACGCGCTGCCCGTGGTGGTCGCTGCACTGCACGCGGCCGGCCTGCCCTGCGTGCTGGTGGACGATGCTTCCAGCTCAGCCTGCGCGGCAGTAATGGATCAGCTGGCCACACAGCCCGACACCCATCTAGTGCGCCTGGCGGTCAACCAGGGCAAGGGCGGTGCGGTCATGGCCGGGCTGCGTGAAGCAGCGCGCCTGGGTTTCAGTCATGCGCTGCAGGTGGACGCCGATGGCCAGCACGACCTTAGCGACCTGCCGCATTTCATCAACGCATCGCAGGCAGCCCCTGAGGCGCTGATCTGTGGCTATCCGCAGTACGACGACAGCGTGCCGAAAGGCCGCCTCTACGCGCGCTACCTGACCCACGTATGGGTGTGGATCAACACCCTATCGCTGAGTATTCGCGACTCCATGTGCGGCTTTCGCGTCTATCCGCTGCCGGCCACCCTGGCGCTGATCGACGCGGTTAACCTCGGCACGCGCATGGATTTCGACACCGAGATTCTGGTGCGCCTGGCCTGGCGCAATCAGCCGATGCACTGGCTGCCGACCAAGGTGCATTACCCGCTGGACGGCCTCTCGCACTTTCGCCTGTGGCTCGACAACGCGCTGATCTCGAAGATGCACACCAAACTGTTCTTCGGCATGTTGCTGCGCGCCCCGCTGATCCTCTGGCACAGGTGGCGCGCATGAGTGGCCAGCAGCATTGGGCCGGGCAGCGCGAGCGCGGCAGTTTTATCCTGATGAAATTCACCGCGCTGCTGGCGCGCCTGCTCGGCCGCAGGCTGATCAGCCCGCTGCTGTACCTGATCGTGCTGTATTTCTACCTGTTCGGCACCAAGGCACGGCGCAGCATCCGCCAGTACCAGCGCAACCTGGCCAACTGGAGCGGGCGGGCCGAGCTGCAGCCCAGCCGCCTGTCGGTGTTGCGCCACTTTATGAGCTTCGCCGACACCCTGCTCGACAAGCTCGATGTGTGGAACGGCAAGCTCGGGCTGGAGCAGGTGACCCTGATCGACCCAAGCAATGCCTGCGCGCAGCTGCACCAGCAAGGCCGCGGGCAGATGCTGGTGGCCGCACACCTGGGCAATCTGGAAGTCTGCCGTGCCCTCGCCGAACTCGGCGAGCGGGTGACGATGAACGTGCTGGTGCACACCAAACATGCCGAACAGTTCAACCGCCTGCTCGGCGAAGCAGGTGCCACCCACCTGCGGCTGATCCAGGTCAGCGAACTGGACGCGGCGATCATGCTGCAATTGTCCGAGCGTCTGGAGCGCGGCGAATGGCTGGCGATTGCCGGCGACCGGGTGCCGCTCAAGGGCAGCCGCAAGGTCAGCGTGGATTTCCTCGGCAAGCCCGCTGCCTTCCCACAAGGCCCGTGGTTGCTGGCCGGGCTGCTGCAATGCCCGGTCAACCTGATTCACTGCCTGAAAATCGATAACCGCTACCAGGTGATCATCGACCCCTTCGCCGAGCGCCTGCACTGGAAGCGCAGCGAACGGGACGAGGTGATCCGCCACTGGACCCAGCGCTACGCCGACCAGCTCGCGCAACGCTGCCTGGATGCGCCCCTGCAATGGTTCAATTTCTACCCGTTCTGGAATGAAGATGACGACACATCAGCCTGATCCCATCGTGTTTGGCGAGCGCCCCTTGAGCATCGAGCAGGTCGTCGCCCTAGCCAGCCGCAGCGCCCCGGCGCAGCTGCAAAGCGATGCCGCCTACCGCGAAAAAATCGCCAAGGGCGCGCGTTTTCTCGACAGCCTGCTGGACAAGGAAGGCGTGATCTACGGCGTCACCACCGGCTACGGCGACTCCTGCGTGGTGGCTGTGCCGCTGCACCAGGTCGAGGCGCTGCCGCGTCACCTCTACACCTTCCACGGCTGCGGCCTGGGCAAGCTGCTCGATGAGCCAGCGACCCGCGCCGTGCTTGCCGCGCGTTTGCAGTCGCTGTGTCAGGGCGTCTCCGGGGTGCGCGTGGAGCTGCTGGAACGCCTGCAGGCGTTTCTTGAATTTGATGTGCTGCCGCTGATCCCGGAAGAAGGCTCGGTGGGCGCCAGCGGCGACCTCACGCCGCTGTCCTATGTCGCCGCCACCCTCAGCGGTGAGCGTGAAGTGATGTACAAGGGCGAGCGCCGTAGCGCCGCCGATGTGCACAAGGAACTCGGCTGGACGCCGCTGACCCTGCGGCCGAAAGAAGCCTTGGCGCTGATGAACGGCACAGCAGTAATGACCGCCCTGGCCTGCCAGGCTTATTCGCGCGCCGATTACCTGCTGAAATTGGCTACGCGTATCACCGCGCTTAACGTGGTGGCGCTGGAAGGCAACCCGGAGCATTTCGACGAACGCCTGTTCGCCGCCAAGCCACACCCGGGGCAGATGCAAGTCGCCGCCTGGCTGCGCCAGGACTTGGCCATCGACGCGCCGACCGCGCCGCTGCACCGCCTGCAGGATCGCTACTCGCTGCGCTGCGCGCCGCATGTGCTCGGCGTGCTGGCTGACAGCCTGGGTCTGCTGCGCCAATTTATCGAGATCGAACTGAACAGCGCCAACGACAACCCGCTGATCGACGCCGAAGCCGAGCGCGTGCTGCACGGCGGGCACTTCTACGGCGGGCATATCGCTTTCGCCATGGACAGCCTGAAAAACCTGGTGGGCAACGTCGCCGACCTGCTCGACCGCCAGCTCGCCCTGTTGGTGGATACCCGCTACAACCACGGTCTGCCAAGCAACCTGTCCGGCGCGCCGAGCGTCAGCGCGATGATCAACCACGGTTTCAAGGCCGTGCAGATCGGCACCAGTGCCTGGACTGCCGAAGCGCTGAAAAACACCATGCCGGCCAGCGTGTTCTCACGCTCCACCGAGTGCCACAACCAGGACAAGGTGAGCATGGGCACCATCGCCGCCCGCGACGCCCTGCGCAGCCTGGAACTGACCGAGCAGGTCGCCGCCGCCACCCTGCTGGCCGCCAACCAGGGCGTGTGGCTGCGCCTGCGCGACGGCAAGAACGACATCCCCGCGCCGATCGCCACCATGCGCGAACAGCTGGCCGTGGACTTCCACCCGGTGATCGAAGACCGCGCCCTGGAAGCCGAACTGCGCCTGTGCCTGGTGCGCATCCGCGCACAGCACTGGAGGCTCTATGCGTAGCAAGGGGGTATTGCAGGCGGAAATCGAACTGCAGGTGCCGTTCTTCGACGTCGACATGATGGAAGTGGTCTGGCACGGCCACTACGTCAAATACTTCGAAGAGGCGCGCTGCGCCCTGCTCGACAAGCTCGGCCACAACTACGTGCAGATGCGCGACGCCGGCTATGCCTGGCCGGTGATCGACCTGCAACTGCGCTATATCCGTGGCGCCCAGTTTGGTCAGAAGATCATCGTGCGCGCCGATCTGGTGGAGTGGGAGAACCGCCTGAAGATCAACTACCTGATCGTGGACGCCGCCAGCGGTGAGCGCATGACCCGTGGCAGCAGCGTGCAAGTGGCGGTGGAAATCGCCACGCGGGAGATGCAATTTGCATCGCCTAAGGCGCTGATCGACGCCGTTGAAAAGGTGGTGGCGTGAACAGCCTGCACAACCTCGTAGCCCGGATGAAATCCGGGAAGCGTTTTCCGACCTTGCAACGCTCGCGGATTGCATCCGGGCTACTGCTACTCCTGCTTCTGACACCACAAGCTTATGCCTTCGACCTCGACCAACTCAGCGCCCAGCTAGCCAAACCTGCCGTAGTACGCGGCCCGCTGATTCAGGAAAAGCATCTGCGCGCCCTGCCGCAGCCGCTGACCAGTCGTGGCCAGTTCATCCTCAGCCGCGACCTCGGCCTGCTCTGGCAATTGCAAAGCCCGCTCAAACAGGATTACCGCATCGACGGCCAGGGCATCGCCAAGCGCACGCCCAAAGGCTGGCAACAGCAACCGGGGCAGGATGTTGCCGCCCAACAGAGCCGGCTGTTTCTCGCCGTACTCAAAGGCGACCACAGCGGCCTGTCCAAAGATTTTCAGCTGCACCTGAGCGGCACCGCCGAAGCCTGGCAGCTGCGTCTGGTGCCGAACTCGGTACTGCTCAAGCAGATTTTTAGCCGCATCCAGATCGAAGGCGGCGCCCTGGTGCAGCGTATCGAGCTGCATGAAACCCAGGGCGACCACAGCGTGCTGCGCTTGCCGGAAAGCCAGGCCGGCGCTGCCTTGACCGAGCAGGAGCAACGCAACTTTGCCCAGTGAACGCTGGCTGCCGCGCGGCTTTCTACTGCTGCTCGCGGCCCTGCTGGCACTCGCCGCCTGGCAGTGGCGCGATGGCCCACCTGTGGCGGCAGATATGCTTGCGCTATTGCCAGCCGGTAACGGCGACGCCCTGGTGCAGCAGGCCGAACAACGCATGCAGGAGCCGCTTAATCGCGACCTGTTGCTGCTAATCGGCCACCCGCAGCGCGAACAGGCGGTTGCCCTGGTGCAGCAGATTGGCGAGCAGTGGCGCGGCAGTGGGCGTTTCGCTCAGGTGCAGTGGAGCGTCGACAGCGACCTCGTGGCGCTGCGCGACTACCTGCGCAGCAACCGTCTGGCCCTGTTGCCGGCGGCGGATCGCCAGCTGTTGCTGGAGCAACCACAACAACTGATTGAACAACGCGCCGCGCAGCTATTCGACACCTTCGCCGGTTTCAGCCTGCTACCCATCGAGCAGGACTGGCTGGGCCTGGGCGTACGCGCACAGCAGGCACTGAACCCCGGCAGCCGTATCCAGGCCGACCTAAGCAGCGGCGCCTTACTGCTGGAAGAACCGGGCATGACCTGGGCCCTGCTGCGCGCCAGCGCCCAAGGCAGCGCCTTCGATATGCAGGAACCACCGCTGATTGCCGCCCAAGTCGCCGCTACCCGCGCGCAGGTTGAAACAGCCGGCGGCAAACTGCTCGCGGCCGGTGGCGTGTTGTATGCGGCAGCCGGCCAGGCCAAGGCCACCCGCGAGATCAGCCTGATTGGCGGCGGCGCCACGCTCGGCACCCTGCTGCTGTTGCTGCTGGCCTTCCGCCGCGTGCGGGTGCTGGTCAGCCTGTTGCCCATCGGCATGGCGCTACTCGCTGGCTGCACCGCCTGCGTGCTGGTGTTCGGCCAGATCAACGCCCTGACCCTGGTACTGGGTGCCAGCCTGGTCGGGGTCGCCGCCGACTACCCGCAACACTATTTGAGTAAAAGCTGGAGCAACGTCGAGGGCGCGGACGGTTGGACCAGCTGGGGCGCGCTGCATGCCACCCTGCCGGGCCTGAGCCTGAGCCTGGGTACCAATCTGATCGGCTACCTGGCGCTGGCCTTTACCCCGTTTCCGGCGCTGACCCAGGTCGCGCTGTTCTCCGCCGCTGGGCTGATCGCCGCTTACCTCTGCTCGGTATGCCTGCTGCCGGCCTGGTTGCGCGGCCTGCGCCTAAGCCCATCACCACAGCTGCTGAGCCTTAGCCAACGCCTGCTGGCTGGACGGGCACGCCTGCTGAGCAAAACTGGGAGCGCGCCGCTACTGATGCTATTGCTGCTGTTCTGCGCCGGCGGCCTGTGGCAACTGCATACGCAGAATGATCTGCGCCAGTGGCTGGGCAAGGAGCCGCAACTGCTCGCCGAAGCCCAGCGCATCGCCGAGCTGACCGGCCAGCAGCCCACCAGCCAGTTCTTTCTGGTGCGTGCCGACAATCCGCAGCAGCTGCTGGAGCGCCAGGCGGCGTTGAGTCAGCGTCTGGATCAGGCGGTGCAGAACGGTCAGTTGCGTGACTACCGCGCCCTGAGCCAGCTGGTCGCTCCGGACAGTCAGCTACAGGAGTTGCGCGCTGCGCTGGGCGCACTGCCGCAGCACTGGCAACCGCTGCTCGACCTGGGCATTCCGCCAGCCGCGCTGCAAGGCGAACTGCTGACGCTGCAACAGAACAACCAGGCGAGCCTGGAGCAAGCCCTGGCCAGCCCCTTGGGCGAGGCTTGGCGACCGTTATGGCTGGGTTCTCATACAGAAGGCGTAGCCGGGCTGGTCAGCCTGCAAGGGCTTAGCAACAGCAGCGAACTCAAGCCGCTGGTCGAGGGCCTGCCGGGGGTGCAGCTGGTGGATCGAATCAGCGAACTCAACGCGCTGTTTAGCGCCACCCAACTTAGCGCCGCAGAATTAAAACTCATCTCCAGCGTGGCGATCCTCTTGCTGCTGTGCCTGCCGTTTGGCCTCGGCGGCGCACTGCGGGTGGTCTGCCTGCCGCTGCTGGCGGCGCTAGCGGCGCTGGCCTGCCTCGGCTGGCTGGGCCAGCCGCTGACCCTGTTCAGCCTGTTTGGCCTGCTGTTGATCACCGCCATCGGCGTCGATTACGCCATTCTGATGCGCGAGAACATCGGCGGGCCGGCGGTCAGCCTGCTCGGCACCCTGCTCTCGGCGCTGACCAGTTGGCTGTCGTTCGGCCTGCTGCTGATCAGCGACACCCCGGCGATTGCCAACTTCGGCCTGGCGATCAGCCTTGGCCTGCTGTTCTGCTTCCTGCTCGCGCCCTGGGCCGGTACCCAACAGGTGAGCGCGCCAATTCGTAATCAAGGAATAGCGTCATGAGTGTTATCGGGTTCTGGCTGCTGGCCCTGGCGATCTATGCGCTGGTGGCATGGGTCGGCGGCCGCCGCTTGATTCCCATCGTCGGCCAGTTGCTGGTCGCCAGCCTGGCGATTCCGGCGTTGCTGCTGTTGTGGGTCGAGCCGCACTGGCAGCTCAGCGCCAAACAGCTGCTCGCGCCCGAATGGCTGAACCTGGCCTACGGCCTGTGTTTCGCGTTGTTGCTGGGCTACATCCTCAGTGATGTGATCGACCTGGAGGTGAATGCTGCCTGCCTGAAGATCGCCCTGCCGAGTTTCCTCGTGCCGATGCTGGCCGGTTTGGCCTGCGCCGTCTGGCTGCTGCCTGGCGAGCGCGACTGGTTGAGCGCGGTGGGCATCGGCCTGCTGTTTTCGATCACCGCGATCCCGGTGCTGTACCTGTTTCTGCAGAGCATCGGCTACCCGCTGGAAGCGACCAAACGCCTGCTGCACGCGGCCATCCTGATGGACTTTATGTGCTGGAGCCTGTTCGGCCTGGCCCAGGGCAGCAGCAACCCGGCTACTTTGCTCTGGCCACTGCTGGCCGCCGGCCTGCCACTGCTGCTGCGCGCGCTGAAACTGCGTCACGGCCTGTTCTACAGCCTGCCGTTCTTTGCCCTGATGCTGCTGTTCCAACAACTCAAGCTCAACGCCCTGGTATTCGGCATCGCCTATATGCTCTGCCTGGCCTGGCTTAAGCAGCCGTTTCGCCTGCCGTTGCCGGCGCATCACTGGAAGTTGCTGTTGAATGGCCTGGCAGTGCCGCTGATCCTCACCTACGGCGTGCTGCGCGTGGATTTCCACAACATCGGCGCGCACTATTCCTGGCTCTACCTCGGCGCGTTGCTGGTGCTGCCGGTGCTGAGCAAGGTACTGGGCAGCTGGTTGGGCCTGCACTGGGCCGACCCGGCGGCCTCAAGCCAGATCAAGTGGCAGGAAAGCCTGCTGCTGAATATTCGCGGGCTGACCGAAATTGTCTTCCTCAACCTGCTGCTGCAATTGCAGTTAATCGATGCCCTGGTGTATTTCAGCTTGCTGCTGATGAGCCTGTTTTCCACACTGCTGCCAGCCCTGCTCGGCACGCGCCCAGCCACCCATGCCATTAACGAGGCAAGAAGCCGCCATGAAGTCTCTTGAAGTCGAACAACGCCAGGTTGTAGTCATAGGCGCCGGCCCTTCCGGGGCGATTGCCGCGGCGCTGCTCAAGCGTAATGGCCATGACGTGCTGGTACTGGAGCGCCAGCGCTTCCCGCGCTTCTCGATCGGCGAGAGCCTGCTGTCGCACTGCCTGGACTTCGTCGAAGAAGCCGGAATGCTCGACGCGGTGCGTGCGGCGGGATTTCAGACCAAGCATGGCGCGGCCTTTGGCTGGGGTGAGCGGTATACCGAATTCGATTTCCGCGACACCTTCACCAAAGGTCAGGGTTCGACCTATCAGGTGCTGCGCGCCGACTTCGACAAACTGCTGGCCGACCAGGCCGAGTTGCAGGGCGTGGAAATCCGCTATGAAGAGGAAATCTTCGCCGTCGATTTCAGTGGCGTGCGCAGTGGCAACTGCCCACGCCTGAGCGTACGCCGCCTCGCCGATGGCCACGAATACCAGGTCGAATGCGCCTTCGTCCTTGACGGCAGCGGCTACGGCCGGGTGCTGCCGCGCCTGCTCGACCTCGACACCCCCTCAAGCTTCCCGGTGCGCCAGGCGGTGTTTACCCACGTCGAAGACCGCAGCGAGGGCAGCGGCTTTGACCGCGAAAAAATCCTGATCAGCACCCACCCCGGACTGCGCGATGTGTGGTTCTGGACCATCCCATTCAGCAACGGCCGCTGCTCGGTGGGCGTGGTCGCGGATGCCACCCGTTTCCAGGGCCGCCCAGACGACCTGGACGCCTGCCTCAAGCAGTTTATTGAGGAGACGCCCAGCCTGCACAAGGTGCTGAAAAATGCCGTATGGGACACCCCGGCGCGCAGCATCGGCGGCTACTCGGCCAACGTGAAAACCCTGCACGGCCCGGGCTTTGCCCTGCTCGGCAACGCCGCCGAGTTTCTCGATCCGGTGTTCAGCTCTGGCGTAACCATCGCCATGCGCTCGGCGAGCATGGCCGCCGCCCTGTTGCACCGCCAGCTCAGCGGCGAGACGGTGGACTGGGAGGCAGACTTTGCCATCCCGCTCAAGCGCGGCGTCGACACCTTCCGCGTGTATGTCGAGGGCTGGTACGACGGTAGCTTCCAGGACGTGATCTATTTCGAGAAAGCCCAGCCGGAAATCCGCCGCATGATCAGTTCGATCCTCGCCGGCTACGCCTGGGACCAGAGCAACCCCTACGTCGCCGAACCCAAGCGACGCCTGCGCGTGCTTGCTGAAATCTGCGCCAGCCACGAATAAGGACATGTATGAACAACCCGGCCGCCACCTACGTCGAGGAAACCCGCTTTGGCTTCTGGTTCTTGCAGAGCCATGTCTGGCACCACCATGTGCTGCGCGTGGCAATCAATGACCTGCGTGGCCTGTTCGCCGAGCCACTGCCAGAGGCGCCGGTGCTGCTGGATGCCGGCTGCGGCCAGGGCAAATCCTTCGGCCTGCTCGCCGAGGCATTCAAACCGGCGCGAATGATCGGCCTGGATGCCGACCCGCACAGCCTCGACTGCTCGCGCGCTGAAGCCGAGCGTCTGGGCCTGGATGTGCAGCTGATCGCCAGCGACTGCGCGGCCATCGACCTACCGGATGCCAGCGTCGACCTGCTGTTCTGCCACCAGACCTTCCATCACCTGGTCGAGCAGGAGCAGGCTCTGGCCGAATTCTGGCGCGTACTCAAGCCGGGCGGGCGCTTGCTGTTCGCCGAATCCACCCAGTACTACATCGACACCTGGGTGATCCGCTGGCTGTTCCGCCACCCCATGCATGTGCAGAAAAGCGCCGAAGGCTATCTGCAGATGTTGCGCGGCCAGGGCTTCGAGTTCGCCGCCAATAATGTCTCCTATCCCTACCTATGGTGGAGCCGCGCCAAAGACTTTGGCCTGCTGGAACGCTGGGGGCTGCTAAAGCCCAAGCCGGTCGGCCAACGCAATGAAACCCTGGTCAATGTGGTGGCACGCAAGCCGCTCGAGGCAACTTCGGCATGAAGCGCCTCGTCCTCATCGGCCTCGGCCTGCTGCTCAGCGCCTGCGCCGCCCGCACGCCGCTGCCGCTGAGCGCACCGAGCTTTGGCGCGCCACTGCCCGCCGCGCTGCGCGTCGAACGCCAGCAAGGCGCGGACCAGCAAACCTGGTGGCTGGTGGTGCAGGCCGAACAATCGGCACTGCGCTGGTCGCTGTTCGACCCCCTCGGCGTGCCCCTGGCGCGGCAGCTGCTGGAAGCAGGCCAGTGGCGTGCCGATGGCCTGCTGCCGCCCAATAGCGAGGCACAGGAGCTGTTCGCTGCCCTACTGTTCGCCCTCACTCCAATCGACAAACTGCCTGCCAGCTATGCACCGGACACCTGGCAGCAACTGGCCGACGGTCAGCGCCGGCTTAATCCGCACTGGTTGATCGACTACCACGCGCCGTTGGATTTCACCCTGAGTCAGGGCCAGATGCTGAGTTACCGGGTCTATGCCCTCGCCGACGAAGAGATTCCCTGATGCCGGTCTACCTCAACGCACTGGGCCTTAACTGCGCCCTCGGCCAAGGCAAGCAGGCGGTGGCAACCGCGCTGTTTGCCGGCGATAGCAGCGGCATGCAAGCGCAAACCGGCTGGGTAGCCGAGCGCGCGCTGACCGTCGGTGCCGTGCCTGGCGACCTGCCGGATTTACCCGAGCTGCCGGGCCATCCACCGAGCCGCAATAACCAGCTGCTGCTGGCTGCGGCACTGGAAATCGAGCCAGAACTACGCGCCGCCATCAGCCGTTTCGGCGCCGAGCGTATCGCCGTGGTACTCGGCACCAGCACCTCGGGCATTGAGGAAGCCAGCCAGAGCATCGCCACCTATCTCAAAGAGGGCGAGTTGCCGGCGAATTATCACTACGCCCAGCAGGAGCTGGCTGAACCGGCGAACTTTCTTAGTGATTGGCTGGGCCTGAGCGGGCCTTGCTTTAGCATCTCCACCGCTTGCACCTCAGGTGCGCGGGCACTGCTCAGCGCGCAGCGTCTGCTGAACCTGGGCGTATGTGATGCAGTGATTTGCGGCGGTGTGGACAGCCTGTGTCGCCTGACACTCAACGGTTTTACCGCCCTGGAAGCCGTCTCGGCCGAGCGCTGCAACCCGTTTTCCGTGAATCGCCACGGCATCAATATCGGCGAGGCTGCGGCGCTGTATCTGATGAGCAGAGAAGCGCTACCCGGCTGCGCTACAGTCACCCTGCTCGGCGGCGGGGCCAGCTCTGACGCGCACCATATTTCCGCACCGCAGCCCGATGGCCTCGGTGCCCAGGCGGCGATGCGCAAAGCCCTGGCTGCGGCCGGGATCGGCGCTGATCAGGTCGATTACCTCAATCTGCATGGCACCGCCACCACCCACAACGACGCCATGGAAAGCCAGGCAGTGCAGGCGATTTTTCCCCACGGCGTACCGTGTTCATCCAGCAAATCCATGGTCGGCCATACCCTCGGCGCGGCCGGCGCCCTGGAAGCAGCCTTCTGCTGGCTGACCTTAAGCGAATACAACCCTGAGCAGTTACTGCCCCCGCACCTGTGGGATGGCCAGGCTGACCCAGCCCTGCCAGCGCTAAATTTGGTGCAGCCCGGAACCCGCCTGAGCAACAGCAGCGCACACCGACTGATGAGCAACTCTTTCGCCTTTGGCGGTAACAATATCAGCCTGCTCTTGGGTGATGAGCTGAGCGAAGCGCCAGGAGAACCCGCATGAGCCAATGGCCAATCGCCGAACTGATCCCCCACGCCGCCGACATGATCCTGATCGATCAGGTGCTGCGCTTTGGCGACGAGGACATCGAAACCCAGCTCACTGTTCGCCCTGAAGGCCTGTTTAATCAGGCCGACGGCAGCCTGCCGGCCTGGGTCGGCATCGAGCTGATGGCGCAGAGCGTGGCCGCTTACGCCGGCTGCCAGGCGCGTCTGCGCGGCGAGCCGGTAGAGCTGGGTTTTCTGCTCGGCACGCGCAAGTACGAGTGCAATGTCGAACGCTTCCCAGTAGGAGCCGAGCTGCATATCCATGCGAGCCGCTCGCTGCAGGATGACAACGGCATGGGCGTATTCGAGTGCCAGCTGCGCGGCCCCGGCATCGAGGCCCTGGCCCGCCTTAACGTATTCCGTCCACCCCAGGTGGCCAGCTATCTTCAAGAAGACTTTCAGGAATAACAGCCATGAGCGAAACCATTCTGGTCACCGGTTCCAGCCGTGGCATCGGCCGGGCGATTGCCCTGCGTCTGGCCAAGGGCGGCTATGACATCGTGCTGCATTGCCGCGCCCGCCGCGATGAAGCCGAAGCGGTGCAGGCGCAGATCATCGAACTGGGCCAGCAGGCACGCATCCTGCAATTCGACGTCTCCGACCGTGCCGCTTGCCGCACCGCGCTGGAGGCCGATGTCGAGCAGCATGGCGCGTATTACGGTGTCGTATGCAACGCCGGCTTAACCCGCGACGGCGCCTTCCCGGCGCTGAGTGAGGACGACTGGGACATTGTCATGCGCACCAACCTCGACGGTTTCTACAATGTGCTACATCCGCTGACCATGCCTATGGTGCGTCGCCGCAAAGCCGGGCGTATCGTCTGCATCACCTCGGTATCCGGGCTGATCGGCAACCGTGGCCAGGTCAACTACAGCGCCTCCAAGGCCGGCATCATTGGTGCAGCCAAGGCCTTGGCGATCGAACTGGGTAAGCGCAAAATCACCGTCAACTGTGTGGCACCAGGGTTGATCGACACCGAAATCCTCGATGCCGATGTTCCGGTTGAAGAAATCCTCAAGATGGTCCCGGCGCAGCGCATGGGCACCCCTGAAGAAGTGGCCGGTGCAGTGAATTTTCTGATGTCCGAGGAAGCGGCTTACATTACCCGCCAGGTCCTCGCCGTAAACGGTGGATTGTGCTGATGAGCGGTTGCAAACGGGTTGTAGTCACCGGCATGGCCGGCGTGACCTCGCTGGGCAGCGACTGGCCGACGATTGAAGCGAACTTCAAGGCCGGCAAGAGCGGTATCCGCTATATGCATGAGTGGGACAGGTTCAGCGAGCTGAACACCCGTCTCGGCGGCCCGGTTGATGACTTTGAAGCGCCTAAACGCTGGACGCGCAAGCAAACGCGCAGCATGGGCCGAGTCTCCAAACTCGCCGTGTATGCCGCTGAACGTGCGCTGGAGCACGCTGGTCTGCTGTGCGACCCGTGCATTCAGGACGGCCGCATGGGCGTGGCCTGCGGCTCCTCGACCGGCAGTACCGAAGAGGTCAAAGCCTTCGGCAATATGCTGCTCAACTCGGTCGCTGATGGCCTGAATGCCAACTCCTATATCCGCATGATGCCGCACACCACGGCGGCCAATATCAGCATCTTCTTCGGCCTCAAGGGCCGCCTGATTCCCACCTCCAGCGCCTGTACCAGCGGCAGCCAGGGCATCGGCTATGCCTATGAGGCGATCAAGTTCGGCCGCTTGCAGATGATGGTTGCCGGCGGTGCCGAAGAACTCTGCCCGACCGAGGCCATGGTCTTCGATGCGCTGTACGCCACCAGCCTGAAAAACGATGCGCCGCACACCTCGCCGCGTCCCTACGACAGCGGCCGCGATGGCCTGGTGATCGGTGAAGGTGCCGGCATTCTGGTACTCGAAGAACTGGAACACGCCCTGGCCCGTGGCGCGACCATCTATGCCGAGATCGTCGGTTTTGGCTGCAACTCCGACGGCCAGCACGCCACCAAGCCAGTGCAGGCGACCATGCGCGGGGCAATGGAACTGGCGCTGCAGGATGCCGGTTTACAGCCTTCTGCCATCGGCTACGTCAATGGCCACGGCACCGCCACCGACCAGGGCGATGTGGCGGAAACCCAGGCCACTCAGGAACTGTTCGGCAGCCAGATGCCGATCAGCTCGCAGAAAAGCTACTTCGGCCACACCCTGGGCGCCTGCGGCGCGCTGGAGTCCTGGTTCAGCATCGAAATGATGAATGCGGATAGCTATGTGCCGACCCTGAACCTGGACACAATCGACCCGGCCTGCGGCGAACTGGACTACCTGCGCGGTGAGTTCCGCCAGATGAGCCACCAGTACGTGATGAATAACAACTTCGCCTTTGGCGGGGTGAACACTTCGTTGATCTTTAAACGCTGGACTTAAACCACACTGGACAAGGAGTCCACCATGTACCGCTTCACTAAGCTGCTACTCATCAGCCTTGCCATCGTTTCTTTGCTGGCCTGCAGTCGGGTGCAACCGATCCGCGAAATTCATCAACCCGTGCCTCTCGCCAACTACAACGGCGACTTTCATCAAATCCTGCTGCAAGCGCTGGCACACGGCAAATGGGTGGTCGAAGAAGACAGGCCGCAACAGATCCTGGCGCGCATCGACTTCCGGGGTCACAGCGCCTCGATTACCCTTAATTACAGCGCCACTCGCTATGACATCCTGTACCGCGACAGCGAAAAGCTACGCTATGCAGATGGCAAGATTCACAAGCGCTATAACGCCTTGGTGAAACGCTTGCACGGCTTGACCCAGCACTATATGAAACTGTCGATCAATCCTGAGCCAAGCAGCTCATAAACATAAGAACCACGGAGGTCACCATGAAATTGCGCCACCTACTCGTCGCTGTTGCCTGCTTCGCGGCACTGCCGAGCATCAGCCAAGCCCGTGACACTACCCACTTTCTGCCGTTCGAAGCCGCTGTGCAGGAAGCCCTCAACGCCGGCCGCCTCGACGGCAGCGTGAAGTTCTACCTGGCAGGTAACAAACCGGCTGGTGCGGTCAGTGTGGTCAAATCCGGCGTCACCACCAGCCAGAAGACCAATGCTTTCAACAAGAGCGATGAAGCCGCCTGCAGCTGGGCTCTGCAGTCCGCGCTGATCCGCTTCCAGAACACGGCCAAGGCTGCCGGCGCCAATGCCGTGGTCGACCTGGCCAGCAACTACAAGAACATCGAGTACAAGGACAGCCAGAAGTACGAATGCCACGCCGGCGCGGTGATGGCGGGCGTCGCCCTCAAGGGAAACCTGGCCAATGTCAAATAAGCCAGCGCTGCTTGGCCTGCTCGCTGCGCTGACTCTGCTCGCCAGCCTGCCCGCGCTGGCCGAAGTGGATGGCCAGCAGCTGTACCGCCAGCACTGCGCCAAATGCCACGCCGCAGACGGCCGCGCCAACACCATGCGCGGCTGGCTGTACTTTGCGCAGAACCTGAGCAAAGCCAAGTGGCAGGACAACACCAGCGACAGTGACATCCTCGAAGCCATTCAGGAGGGCCCTGGTGCCATGCCCGGCTACGCCGACAAGCTCAGCGAAGCCGAACAGCTGGCGCTGGTAAGGGCAGTGCGCGATTTACGTCAACCCTGAACAGCACGCAGATAAAACAAAGGCCGCTAATGCGGCCTTTGTTTTATCTGCGTTTATTGATGGTACTGCCCAGACAGCTCATGCACCGCTTCGAAGAACGCGCCGGCATGCGCCGGATCGACTTCCGGGGTGATGCCGTGACCAAGGTTAAACACCTGACCGCTGCCATGCCCGTAAGCGGCAAGAATACGCCCCACTTCAGCGCGGATCGCCGCCGGGTTGGCGTACAGCACGCTCGGGTCCATGTTGCCCTGCAGTGCCACCTTGTTGCCGACGCGGGCGCGAGCGCTGCCAATATCGCAGGTCCAGTCCAGGCCCAGGGCTTCGGCACCGCTGTCGGCCATCGACTCCAGCCACAGACCGCCACCCTTGGTGAACAGAATCACTGGCACACGGCGCCCGTCGTGCTCGCGGATCAGGCCGTCGATGATCTTCTGCATATAGGCCAGAGAGAACTCCTGGTACGCCGCCGCTGACAACGAGCCACCCCAGGAATCGAAAATCTGCACGGCCTGTGCGCCCGCCTTGATCTGCCCGTTGAGGTAGGCGGTGACCGACTGCGCCAGCTTATCGAGCAGCGCGTGCATGGCCTGCGGGTTGTCGTAGAGCATGGCCTTGGACTTGCGGAAATCCTTCGACGAGCCGCCCTCGACCATATAGGTGGCCAGGGTCCAGGGGCTGCCAGTAAAGCCAATCAGCGGCACGCGGCCGTTCAGCTCGCGGCGAATGGTACGCACAGCGTCCATCACATAACCCAGGTCCTGCTCAGGATCGGGAATTGGCAGCGCCTCGATATCAGCCATGCTGCTGATCACCTTCTTGAACCGCGGGCCTTCACCGGTCTCGAAATACAGACCCTGGCCCATGGCATCGGGAATGGTCAGGATGTCAGAGAACAGAATCGCCGCATCCAGTTGCGGGTAGCGATCCAGCGGCTGAATGGTGACCTCGCAGGCCAGCTCCGGGTTCTTCATCAGTTTGACGAAATCACCCGCCTTGGCGCGGGTGGCGCGATACTCCGGCAGGTAACGACCGGCCTGGCGCATCATCCACACGGGGGTGACGTCGACAGGTTGCTTGAGCAGAGCACGAAGGAAGCGGTCGTTCTTCAGGGCGGTCATGGCAGTTCCCGAGAAAAGTAGTCAGAAAAAAAGTGCGGGCATTTTCGCAGAGCACCACACAAAAGGCACGGCGAGGGTCATGCCTTTTATCCATTGCGACGATTTGCCTCGCTTCGCGGCCCAGCCAACCCAGCAAAAAGAAGCGCTAAATCACGAATCGCTGATGAGTTCTTGACGCGCTTTTCACATCCGCAGCCCTAATTTAGCAACCGCCCCCTCCCTGATGGACACCCGCGATGAACAAACTGCCCGCCATCACCCTGATCTTCTGGGTGATGAAGATTTGCGCCACCACCCTGGGCGAAACCGCTGGGGACCTGCTTTCCATGACCCTGGATGTCGGCTATGCAGCCAGCTCGTTGATACTTATCAGCCTGTTCCTGCTCACCCTGATCGGCCAATTGCGCGCCCGCAGCTACAACCCAGCGCTGTACTGGACGGTCATTCTGGCCACCAGTACCGCCGGCACCACCATCTCCGACTTTATGGACCGCACCCTGGGCCTGGGCTACGCCACCGGCTCAGCCTTATTAGTCGCCTTGCTGATCGCCATCTTCGCGATTTGGTACATGAGCGAAAAAACCCTGTCGGTCGAGCATATCCAAAGTCGCCGTGGAGAGCTGTTCTACTGGACCGCGACTCTGTTCTCCAACACCCTCGGCACCGCCTTGGGCGATTATCTGGCTGACGACTCCGGCCTGGGCTTCGCCGGTGGCGCACTGTTGATCGGCAGCCTGATTGCCATCGTTGCAGCAGCCAAGTATTTCACCCGTATATCGCCGGTCATCCTGTTCTGGCTGGCGTTTGTACTAACCCGCCCATTTGGTGCCACCTTGGGCGACTTCCTCAGCAAACCGCTGGATCACGGCGGTATGGGGTTTGGCACGGTGGGCTCATCCGCAGCACTGGCGATTACCCTGGTAGTGCTGGTAGCTGCTGCGGTTTGGAGCACGCGCCGCGAACGCACTGTGGGGTTCGCTGCCACGCCCAATAGCTAAGCCAAACGCAGAAACAACAAAGCCAGCCCTAGGGCTGGCTTTGTGCATAACGGCATAACCGCTCGCTCGTTACACGCCGAGGTAATCCAAGATACCTTCAGCAGCATTGCGGCCTTCGAAGATCGCCGTCACCACCAGGTCAGAACCGCGAACCATATCGCCACCGGCGAAGATCTTCGGGTTGCTGGTCTGATGCTTGAACTGGCTCTGCTCGGGCGCCACTACACGGCCCTGGCTGTCGGTTTCGATCTTAAAGTCAGTGAACCACGCCGCTGGGCTTGGACGGAAACCGAAGGCGATCAACACGGCTTCTGCCGGGATGATTTCCTCAGAACCCGGAATAGGCTCAGGGCTGCGACGGCCACGGGCATCCGGCTCGCCGAGACGGGTCTCGACTACTTTCACGCCTTCAACCTTGCCTTCACCAACGATGGCGATGGGCTGACGGTTGAACAGGAACTTCACGCCCTCTTCCTTGGCGTTCTTCACTTCCTTGCGCGAGCCCGGCATATTCTCTTCGTCGCGACGATAGGCGCAGGTGACCGACTTGGCACCCTGGCGAATCGAGGTGCGGTTGCAGTCCATCGCGGTGTCGCCGCCGCCGAGGACGACGATGCGCTTGCCTTTCATGTCGATAAAGTCTTCCGCATTCTTCTCGAAACCGAGGTTGCGGTTGACGTTGGCGATCAGGAAATCCAGCGCGTCGGTGACACCCGGCAGGTCTTCACCAGGGAAGCCGCCCTTCATGTAGGTGTAGGTGCCCATGCCCATAAACACGGCATCGTACTCATCCAGCAGCTGCTGCATGCTGATGTCTGTGCCGATCTCGGTGTTCAGGCGGAACTCGACGCCCATGCCGGTAAAGACTTCGCGACGATGGCTCAGCACGCTCTTTTCCAGCTTGAACTCAGGAATACCAAAGGTCAGCAGACCGCCGATTTCCGGGTTCTTGTCGAACACCACCGGGGTCACGCCGTTGCGCACCAGTACGTCGGCGCAACCCAGGCCAGCCGGACCCGCGCCGATGACCGCAACGCGCTTGCCGGTTGGCACCACGCGCGACATGTCTGGACGCCAGCCCATGGCGAACGCCGTATCGGTGATGTACTTCTCCACCGAGCCAATGGTCACCGCGCCGAAGCCGTCGTTCAGGGTGCAGGCACCCTCACACAGACGGTCCTGCGGACACACGCGGCCGCAGACTTCCGGCAGGGTGTTGGTCTGGTGCGACAGTTCGGCGGCGGCGAGGATGTTGCCCTCGGACACCAGCTTGAGCCAGTTGGGAATGAAGTTGTGCACCGGGCACTTCCATTCGCAATAGGGATTGCCGCAGCCCAGGCAACGATGCGCCTGGTCGGCCGCTTGCGCAGGCTTGAAGTTGTCGTAGATCTCGACGAACTCTTTCTTACGCTGACGCAACAGTTTCTTCTTCGGGTCTTTGCGCCCGACTTCGATGAACTGGAAGTCGTTATTCAGACGTTCAGTCATTGCAATACCTCATCAAACCACTTCAGGCGCATTCTTATTGCGGGTTGGCACGGGTGCTGGAGAGCAACGACTTCAGGCTTGCCGCCTTCGGTTTGACCAGCCAGAACTTGCGCAGGTAGTCGTCGAGGTTTTCCAGCAGGTTGATGCCCCACTCACTCGATGTTTCCTGGACGTACTCAGCAAGCACGCGCTCCAGGTGGCTACGATAAGCCTCCATCGACTCATTGTTGATCCGCTGAATTTCCACCAGCTCGTGGTTAACGCGATCGTAGAAGCTGTTATCCAGATCCAGCACGTAGGCGAAACCGCCGGTCATGCCTGAACCGAAGTTGTAGCCGGTCTTGCCCAGTACGCAGACAAAGCCGCCAGTCATGTATTCGCAGCAATGGTCGCCCGTGCCTTCCACTACGGTGTGGGCACCGGAGTTACGCACGGCGAAACGTTCGCCCGCAGTACCTGCGGCGAACAGCTTGCCACCAGTGGCGCCGTACAGGCAGGTGTTGCCGATGATGGCGCTGTCCTGGGTCTTGAACGGACTGCCTTGCGGCGGGGTGATCACCAGCTTGCCGCCGGTCATGCCCTTGCCGACGTAGTCGTTGGCGTCGCCTTCCAGGTACAGGTTCAGGCCACCGGCGTTCCACACACCGAAGCTCTGCCCTGCCGTGCCCTTGAAGCGGAAGGTGATCGGCGCCTTGGCCATACCCTGGTTGCCATGTACGCGGGCGATTTCGCCGGAGACACGGGCACCAATCGAGCGGTCACAGTTACAGATTTCCAGCTCAAACTCGGCACCGCTAGCAGCATCAATCGCCGACTTGGCCAGCTCGACCATCTTCTCGGCCAGCAGGCCTTGGTCGAATGGCGGGTTGCGGTCAACCTGACAGAACTGCGGCTTGTCGGCCGGAATGTGGTCGCTGCCGAGCAGCGGCGTCAGGTCCAGATGACCCTGCTTGGCGGTTTCGCCCGGCAGCATTTCCAGCAAATCGGTACGCCCGATCAGCTCTTCCAGGCTACGTACGCCCAGCTTGGCCAGCCACTCGCGGGTTTCTTCGGCCACAAAAGTGAAGAAGTTCATCACCATTTCGACGGTGCCGATAAAGTGATCCTTACGCAGCTTGTCGTTCTGCGTGGCCACGCCGGTGGCGCAGTTGTTCAGGTGACAGATACGCAGGTATTTACAACCCAGGGCGATCATCGGCGCAGTGCCGAAGCCGAAGCTTTCGGCGCCGAGAATGGCGGCCTTGATCACGTCCAGGCCGGTTTTCAGGCCGCCGTCAGTCTGTACCCGTACCTTGCCGCGCAGGTCGTTGCCGCGCAGGGTCTGGTGGGTTTCGGCCAGGCCGAGTTCCCACGGCGCACCGGCGTACTTGATTGAGGTGAGCGGCGATGCGCCGGTACCACCGTCGTAACCGGAGATGGTGATCAGGTCAGCATAAGCCTTGGCCACACCGGCGGCGATCGTGCCGACACCGGCTTCCGCCACCAGCTTGACCGACACCAGCGCCTGTGGATTGACCTGTTTGAGGTCATAGATCAGCTGCGCCAGGTCTTCGATGGAATAGATATCATGGTGCGGCGGCGGCGAAATCAAGGTGACGCCCGGCACTGCATAACGCAGTTTGGCGATCAGACCGTTGACCTTGCCGCCCGGCAGCTGGCCGCCCTCACCGGGCTTGGCACCCTGGGCCACCTTGATCTGCAGCACTTCAGCGTTGACCAGGTATTCCGGGGTCACACCGAAACGGCCGGTGGCCACCTGCTTGATCTTCGAGCTGCGCACGGTGCCGTAACGGGCAGGGTCTTCGCCGCCCTCACCGGAGTTGGAGCGCGCGCCCAGGCGGTTCATCGCCTCGGCAATCGCTTCGTGGGCTTCTGGCGACAACGCGCCGAGGGAAATCCCGGCGGAGTCGAAGCGCTTGAGAATCTCGCCCAGCGGCTCGACCTGATCCAGCGCCAGTGGCTGATCGGCCAGCTTCAGCTGCAGCAGGTCGCGCAGCATCGACACCGGACGGGTGTCGACCAGCGTGGTGTATTCCTTAAATTTCTCGTAGCTGCCCTGCTGCACAGCCGCCTGCAGGGTGTTGACCACATCCGGGTTGTAGGCGTGGTACTCGCCGCCATAGACGAACTTGAGCAGGCCACCTTGCTGGATCGACTTGCGTGCGTTCCAGGCTTCGGCCGCGAGCAGCTTCTGCTCGTTTTCGATATCGACGAAGCGCGCGCCCTTGATGCGACTGGCCACACCCCGGAAGCACAGCTCGGTGACGTCATCGGCCAGACCGACCGCTTCAAACAGCTGCGCACCACGGTAGGACGCAACCGTGGAGATGCCCATCTTCGAGAGGATCTTCAGC
>NZ_JAUXXP010000077.1 GCF_030684895.1 Pseudomonas sp.
AGCGAGAAGCGCACACCGAGGCGACCGAGGGCCAGCATGGTCTGCTGCACCTGATCACTGCGGCGCATCACGGCGGTTTCGGTCAGCTCGAACTCCAGCCATTGCGCATCCACCCCGCGCTCCTCGATCAGGCGGCTGAGGGTTGGCAGCAGCTGGCTGTCCTGGAACTGGCGGAACGACAGGTTGACCGCCATATGCAGCGCCGGCAGGCCGCGCCCGCGCAACCACTGCATATCACGCAACGCGCGGCTGATCACCCAGTAGCCGAGCGGCACGATCAGCCCGCTTTCCTCTGCCAGCGGTACAAATTCATTCGGCGCCAGCAGGCCATGCACGCTGTGGCGCCAGCGCACCAGTGCTTCCAGGCCGACGATGCGCCCGGTCTGCAGGCACAGGCGCGGCTGGTAGTGCAGTTCCAGCTCGTCGCGGCGCAGGGCGCGGCGTAATTCGCTTTCCAGGTCGGCCTGGTTGCGCGCGCTGCGGTTGATCCGCTCGTCATAGATATGAAAGGTGCAGCCCTGCTGGCTCTTGGCCTGTTGCATGGCGATATGCGCATGCCACATCAGCGGGTCGGCGCTGCCCTCGGCGCGGGAATGGGCCAGGCCCAGGCTGCAACCGATCAGCAGGCTTTCACCGTCAATCCAGTAGGGCTCGCCGAGCGCTTCGGTAATCTGTGCGGCCAGGCGCTCAGCGCGTTGCGGGTCGCGGCGGCTGTCGAGCAGCAAGGCAAACTCATCGCTGCCCAGGCGGGCCACTTGGTCACCGGCCTGCAACTGCGCCTTTATCCGTGCCACCACCTGCAGAATCAGGCTGTCGCCACCCTGGTAGCCCAAGGCATCGTTGGCGTGACGGAAGTTGTCCAGATCGAGGTGGCCGAGGGTCAGGCCACGGCCTTCATATTCAGCCAGGCGCGCGGCCAGCAGGGTCTGAAAGCCCTGACGATTGGCGATGCCGGTGAGGGCGTCCTGTTCAGCCAGGCGGTGCAAGGTGTCGTTGAGGTTGCCGCGTTCGCGCGCATAGCGCAGGCAGCGGCGCAGCACCTCGGCGCTGAGCTGGTCGCGCACCAGCCAGTCGCACACGCCCTCGGGCTCGGCGTCGGGCTCGGCATCCAGCAGCAGGACAATCGGCAGGGAGCAGCGCCCGGAGGCAGGCAGGTATTTGGCGGTGGTCAGGAGCAGGGCGTTGCTGGGTTTATCGAACAGCGCGCTGGCCGCCTCCCAGGACGGTGCGGTAATCAGCGCATAACCACTGCCGAGCGCACTCAGGCGCTCGCGCAGCAATTGCGCCCAGCCCGGCGTTTCCGCCAGCAAAAGCAACCGTAATGGTTCGACGAACGCGGACAAGCAACTTCCCCCACTGCACAAATAAAGAGCATTGAACCCGCTCGGATGCGTCGTAATCGACGTCTAATCACGCACATCCTTGTGTCAGTGGCGCGCGCCCTGCGGCATGGCAAGGACCCGAAAGTGGCACCAGAGTACTGGATTAGGAAAATTAACCAAGCCTGGCGGTTTGCCATTATGTGCGCCATGACACACTTCCAGATGGTCACGGCAGAAAGCGCCAGGCCTGTTAAAATGCGCGCCCATTCCGCCTGACGATTGACTCCATGTCCCGACTGAACCCCCGGCAGCAGGAAGCCGTGAACTATGTCGGCGGCCCACTTTTGGTGCTCGCCGGCGCAGGTTCCGGCAAGACCAGCGTGATCACCCGCAAGATCGCCCACCTGGTGCAGAACTGCGGCATCCAGGCCCGCCATATCGTTGCCATGACCTTTACCAACAAGGCCGCGCGCGAGATGAAAGAACGTGTCGGCACCCTGCTCAAGGGCCCCGAAGCC
This sequence comes from Pseudomonas sp., assembly GCF_030684895.1. Lineage (GTDB taxonomy): Bacteria > Pseudomonadota > Gammaproteobacteria > Pseudomonadales > Pseudomonadaceae > Aquipseudomonas. The sequence continues at coordinate 1,841 of NZ_JAUXXP010000077.1, forward strand.
CGCGGCCTGACAGTGTCGACCTTCCACAACCTGGGCATGAACATCATCCGCAAGGAATACGCGGCGCTGGGCTACAAACCGGGCTTTTCGATCTTCGACGAGGGCGATATCAAGGCGCTGCTGTCGGACATCATGCAGAAGGAATATTCCGGCGATGACGGCGCCGACGAGATCAAGAACTACATCGGCAGCTGGAAAAACGATCTGATCCTACCCGAGCAGGCCCTTGCCGAGTCGCGCAACCCCAAGGAGCAGACCGCCGCCATCGTCTACCTGCACTACCAGCGCACGCTCAAGGCATATAACGCGGTGGACTTCGACGACCTGATTTTGATGCCGGTGAAGCTGTTTCAGGACAATCCCGACATCCTGGAAAAGTGGCAGAACCGCATCCGCTACCTGCTGGTCGATGAATACCAGGACACCAACGCCAGCCAGTACTTGCTGGTGAAGCTGCTGGTAGGCATGCGCAACCAGTTCACCGTGGTCGGCGACGACGACCAGTCGATCTACGCCTGGCGCGGCGCACGCCCGGAAAACCTGATGCTGCTCAAGGACGACTATCCGTCGTTGAAAGTGGTGATGCTCGAGCAGAATTACCGCTCCACCAGCCGCATCTTGAAATGCGCCAACATCCTGATCGCCAACAACCCGCATGCCTTCGAGAAACAGCTGTGGAGCGAGATGGGCATGGGCGACGAGATCCGCGTGATCCGCTGCAAGAACGAAGACGCCGAGTGCGAGCGCGTGGCCCTGGAAATCCTTACCGAGCACCTGCGCACCCAGCGCCCCTACAGCGATTACGCCATCCTCTATCGCGGCAACTACCAGGCCAAGCTGATGGAGCTGAAACTGCAGCACCATCAGATTCCCTATCGCCTCAGCGGCGGCACCAGCTTCTTCGCCCGCCAGGAGGTGAAGGATTTGATGAGCTACTTCCGCCTGCTGGTCAACCCGGACGACGACAATGCCTTCCTGCGGGTGATCAATGTGCCGCGCCGCGAGATCGGCTCGACCACTCTGGAAAAGCTCGGCAACTACGCCACCGCACGCAAGATCAGCATGTACGCCGCCGCCGGCGAAATCGGCCTCGGCGAACAGCTGGACGCGCGCTACACCGAACGCCTGGCGCGCTTTACCAAATGGATGGACCGGGTGCGCCAGGAATGTGCGCAGAACGATCCGATTGCGGCGATCCGCAGCATGGTCATGGACATCGACTACGAGAACTGGCTGCGACAGAACGCTTCCAACGACAAGGTGGCCGACGCGCGCATGGGCAACGTCTGGTTTCTCGTCGAGGCACTGAAGAACACCCTGGAGCGCGACGAAGACGGTGAGATGACCATCGAGGACGCCATCGGCAAACTGGTATTGCGCGACATGCTCGAACGCCAGCAGGAAGAAGAGGAAGGCGCCGAAGGCGTGCAGATGATGACCCTGCACGCGTCCAAGGGACTGGAGTATCCGTCGGTGTATATCCTCGGCGTGGAGGAAGAAATTCTCCCGCACCGCTCCAGCATCGAGGCCGATACGGTTGAAGAAGAACGCCGTCTGGCCTATGTCGGCATCACCCGCGCCAAGCGCAACCTGACCATGACCTTTGCCGCCAAGCGCAAGCAGTACGGCGAAATCATCGACTGCTCGCCGAGCCGTTTCCTCGATGAACTGCCGCCCGAGGATCTAGTCTGGGAAGGTCTGGACGACGCACCGCCCGAGGTCAAGGCTGCTACCGGCAACTCGGCACTGGCCAATATGCGCGCCATGCTGAAGAAATAGCCGCGTAGCGGCGCGCCCGTAGTGTGGCCTCCAGGGATAATTGATCAATCACGATGTAGGTTGGGTTGAGGAACGAAGCCCAACAAGGCGAGTGACATGCCATGCGGCCGCCAATGTTGGGCTTCGCCGCTGCGCGTCTCAACCCAACCTACAGCGCAGACCGTAGGATGGGTGATAACCCATCAACCGCAGCGATGGGTTATCACCCATCCTAGGCAAAACACTAGAGCAACGAGGGTAACCGCGTGGAAGCGTTAAAACAGAAGATTCGCGAGGAAGGCACCGTGCTCTCGGAGCAGGTGCTCAAGGTCGATGCCTTTCTCAATCACCAGATCGACCCCAAGCTGATGCAGCAGATCGGCCATGAGTTTGCCCAGCGCTTTGCCGGCCAGCACATCACCAAGATCGTCACCATCGAAGCTTCGGGCATTGCCCCGGCGGTGATGGCTGGACTGGAGCTGGGCGTGCCAGTGATTTTCGCGCGCAAGTATCAGTCGCTGACGCTCAAGGACGACCTGTATATCTCCAAGGTGTTTTCCTTCACCAAGCAGACTGAAAGCACCCTGGCGATATCGTCCAAACACCTGAACGCCAAGGATCACGTGCTGCTGATCGACGACTTCCTGGCCAACGGCCACGCCGCCCGCGCTCTGATCGATCTGATCGGCCAGGCCGGTGCGAGCATCGCCGGCATCGGCGTGGTGATCGAGAAGTCCTTCCAGCGCGGCCGCGCCGAACTGGATGCCCAGGGCTACCGGGTCGAGTCGCTGGCGCGCATCGACTCGCTCAAGGATGGCAAAGTCAGCTTTATCGATTAAGCATCGTTAACCGCGAGAAGTTGCCCGTCGCAGCTTCTCGCGCGCACAAAAAAGCCGCCTAAACAGGCGGCTTTTTTACAGCAGCGTCAGGCGTATTACAGGCCGGACATCTTCTGGATCGCTTCACGCAACTCGTCATCCGAGCAATCAGCGCAGGTGCCTTTCGGCGGCATGGCGTTGATACCGGAAATCGCCTTGGCCAGGATGCCATCAAGGCCGCCCTGGTGGTCTGCGCGCTCCTTCCAGGCTGCCGTGTCGCCAATTTTCGGCGCACCCAGGATGCCAGGGGTGTGGCAGGCACCGCAGTGCTTGGCGATGATGTCATCGGCAGTACGCGCACCGCCGCCAGCACTGACGGCGACAGCACCTACACCCTTGCATTCTTCACCCATCACACAGACTTGGCCGACCGGCTTCAGTCGCTCGGCAATGGCATCGTCGGTCGTGGCCTGAGCAGTCACTGCCCACAGGGCCAATACGGTAGCCGGTGCTACCAGGAGCTTTTTAATCAGGTTCACGGTACACCCTCTTCGTGGCTAGTCACGCTCGCGGCCACGGTTTCGCGAGCGGGCGACAGTATAACGGCAAGCCGCTGCCGCTGAAACAACCCATATTGTCGCAGGGTTATTTAGAAATTGGCTGGCGTAGTCGCGCTGATCAGCCGTGCGGGCTGCTCGAACGGATTACGGAAACGGTGCGGTTTGCTGCTCTCAAAGTAGTAGCTGTCGCCCGGCTCGAGGATAAATACCTCATCACCGACGGTGAGCTCCAACTTGCCCTCAACCAGCATGCCGGCCTCTTCACCTTCATGGGCGTACATTTCGTCGCCGGTGTCGGTGCCGCTCGGGTAGGTTTCATCAAGGAAGGAGATGGCCCGGCTCGGATGCGCCTTGCCCACCAGCTTCATGGTGATGGCCCCACTGCAGATGTCGGTGAGTTCTGCGGCCTTATAGACCACCTGAGCCTGGCTATCCTGCTCCACATCCAGGGAGAAGAACTCCACCAGCGACATGGGGATACCCGCCAACACCTTTTTCAACGAACTGATCGAAGGGCTTACGCTGTTCTTCTCGATCATCGAAATGGTGCTGTTGGTGACGCCCGCCCGCTTGGCGAGTTCACGCTGGGAAAGGCCTTTGAGTTTGCGAATGGATTGCAGGCGTACACCGACGTCCAATGCTGGAGTCCCCCTTGGGAGTGATACGGAAAAGTCGCCGTATCATGGCATAGCGTTCGGAATTTACAACACTCGCGTTCAAACTCGTCTACAGCGTGGCTGTTAGTGCCCGAGGTAGAGCAGCGGCGCCCTGCGCAGGTTACAGAAAAGCTGATAGGGAATGCTGCCAGCCTGGGCGGCCACATCGCTGGCCAGCACCTGTTTGCCCCAGAGTTCGACCCGGCTACCCAGGCCCGCTTGCGGCAGATCGGTCAAATCGACGGTGAGCATGTCCATCGACACGCGGCCGATCAAACGGGTCAGCTGACCATCCACCGCCACTGGCGTACCGCTCGGCGCGTGACGCGGGTAACCATCGGCATAGCCCATGGCGACCACGCCGACGCGGGTCGGCCGCTCGCTGACAAAGCGCGCGCCATAGCCCACCGGCTCGCCGACCGGCAGTTCGCGCACGCTGATGATCTTCGATTCCAGGGTCATCACCGGCTGCAGCCGCGCCGCCACGGCCTGCGCCTGCTCGAAGGGGGTGGCGCCGTAAAGCATGATGCCGGGGCGCACCCAGTCACTCGGGACGTTTGGCCAACCGAGCACGGCTGGCGAATTGCGCAGGCTGACCTCAGCGACAATGCCCTGACGCGCCTGCTGAAATACCGCCAACTGCTCCTCGCTGCGCGGGCAGTCCAGCTCGTCGGCGCGGGCAAAGTGGCTCATCAGCACAACCTTCGCCACTTTGCCGCTGGCCAGCAGGCGCTGATAGGCCGCCTGGTAGTCGGCCGGGTGCAGGCCGACGCGGTGCATGCCGCTGTCCATCTTCAGCCAGACCGTCAGCGGGCCACGTACAGCGCTACGCTCAATCGCCTCCAACTGCCACAGCGAATGCACCACGCACCACAGCTCGTGCTGCTCGATCAGTGGCAGTTCATCGGCCTCGAAAAAACCTTCCAGCAACAGGATCGGCCCACGAATACCGGCCTCGCGCAACTGCAGCGCTTCCTCGATACAGGCCACGGCAAAACCATCGGCATGTTCCTGTAACGCCTGTGCACAACGCACCGCGCCATGGCCGTAGGCATCCGCCTTAATCACCGCCAGGGCGCGCGCGCCGCTGACTTCACGGGCCAGTTGGTAGTTGTGACGCAAGGCGTTGAGGTCGATCAGGGCACGGGCAGGACGCATGATGTTCTCGGCTATCAGCAGTTTTCAGGTTATAAAAAATTGTCGGGAGCTATTTTTAACGTTGCGTAGCAACGGCCCGAAGGGTGGCCGCCAGGGATGGCAGGCTATAAAAAAGCCCGGTGTGATGGCCGGGCAAACACTTATCGCAAACGGGACGAGGCGCGTTACAACGCAGCCACGATCATCATTTCTACCAGCACCTCGGGCTTGTACATCTTCGCCTCGACGCATGCCCGCGCAGGTGCTGCGCCGGGTGCGACCCAGGCATCCCAGACCTGATTGAGACCGGCGTAATCGCGGTCCATGTCCTTCAGGTAGATGGTCACGGAGAGGATCTTCGACTTGTCGCTGCCGGCCTCGGCCAGCATGCGGTCGGTGTTGGCCAGGGTTTCGCGAGTTTGCTGCACGATGTCGCCGCTGTAGTCGTCCGCCAGCTGCCCGGCCAGGTAGACCGTGGCGTTATGGATAACGATTTCGCTGTAACGACTTTCAGTGTGCAGGCGCTGTACTGACATGCTTATGACTCTCCTGGGAACGGCTGTAACGGGAAATATCCAGACCTTCGGCGCTGATCTGTGGGCGCTTTTTCGCCATCAGATCGGCAAGCAGGCGACCGGAGCCGCAGGCCATGGTCCAGCCCAGTGTGCCGTGACCGGTGTTGAGGAACAAATTGCGCAAGCCGGTGGCACCGACAATCGGCGTGCCGTCCGGAGTGGCCGGGCGCAGGCCGGTCCAGAATTCGGCCTGACTCAGATCGCCGCCTTGCGGGTAGAGATCGGCGGTAATCATTTCCAGGGTGGCGCGGCGACGCGGGTTGAGACTCAGGTCGAAGCCGGCGATTTCCGCCATGCCACCGACACGGATACGGTTGTCGAAACGGGTGATCGCCACCTTGTAGGTTTCATCGAGGATGGTCGAGGTCGGCGCCATCGCCACGTTGGTGATGGGCACGGTCAGCGAGTAACCCTTGAGCGGGTACACCGGCGTCCTGATGCCCAGTGGCTTGAGCAGTTGCGGGCTGAAGCTGCCGAGGGCCAGCACATAGCGGTCGGCGGTTTCCAGCTTGCCGTCGATCCACACGCCATTGACCCGATCGCCTACGGCGTCGATACGCTGAATGTCCTGGCCGAAGCGGAATTCCACCCCCAGCGCCTTGGCCATCTCGGCCAGCTTGGTGGTGAACAGCTGGCAATCGCCGGTCTGGTCATTGGGCAGACGCAGCGCGCCCGCCAGCTTGTCGGTGACCGCAGCCAAGGCCGGCTCAACACGGGCAATGCCAGCGCGATCAAGCACTTCATAAGGCACACCGGATTGCTGCAGCACGGCGATGTCTTTCGCTGCGTTGTCCAGCTGCGCCTGGGTGCGGAACAGCTGGGTGGTGCCCAGGCTGCGGCCTTCATAAGCGATGCCGGTTTCCGCACGCAGCTCGTCGAGGCAGTCACGGCTGTACTCGGACAAACGCACCATGCGCTCCTTGTTCACCGCGTAACGGCTGGCGGTGCAGTTGCGCAGCATCTGCGCCATCCACAGGTATTGGTCGATATCGGCGGTGGCCTTGATCGCCAGCGGTGCGTGTTTTTGCAGCAGCCACTTGATGGCTTTCAGCGGCACGCCCGGGGCAGCCCATGGCGAGGCGTAGCCAGGGGACACCTGGCCAGCGTTGGCGAAGCTGGTTTCCATGGCCGGGGCGCTCTGCCGGTCGACCACCACCACTTCAAAGCCCTGACGTGCCAGGTAATACGCACTGGCTGTACCAATCACACCGCTACCGAGAACTAAAACCCGCATGCCGCTCTCCTCGCCGCGACAATGCGCGACGGATAATTCCTGAGATCACAATTGAGCGCAGTATAGAAAGAGACCAGCAGTGCTTTTCACTATATAAATAGCTATATTTGGCGACAATTCTTGGCAAAATCGCCTTCTACAGAGGGGTATCCACCGTGCGCACCCAACATCAGAGCCGCCGCGAACTGGACAAGATCGACCGCAACATCCTGCGCATCCTGCAGGACGATGGGCGCATCAGCTTTACCGAGCTGGGCGAACGGGTCGGCCTCTCCACCACGCCCTGCACCGAGCGCGTACGCCGCTTGGAGCGCGAAGGGATCATCATGGGCTACCACGCCCGGCTCAACCCGCAGCAGCTCAAGGCCAGCCTGCTGGTGTTTGTCGAGATCAGCCTGGACTACAAGTCCGGCGATACCTTCGAGGAGTTCCGCCGCGCCGTACTGAAACTGCCGCACGTGCTCGAATGCCACCTGGTGTCCGGCGACTTCGACTACCTGGTAAAGGCGCGGATCAACGAGATGGCCAGCTACCGCAAGCTGCTCGGCGACATCCTGCTCAAGCTGCCGCATGTGCGCGAGTCGAAGAGCTATATCGTCATGGAAGAAGTGAAAGAGAGCCTGAGCCTGCCGATTGCCGAGTAGCTCACACCAGCACCTGGCGGGTAGTCGCAATCAACTGATGCACCTGTTTCTCTACCGCTGGCTCAATCATCTGCTCCGGCCCCTGGCCACGCGGACACGGCAAGCTGGGCGTGGTGCCAAACAAGCGGCAGATCAGCGGGCGCTGGTCATACACCGTGCACCCTTGCGGACCGAGGTGCACACAGTTGAACTCGGCCAACGCGGCGTCATGCTCGGCATCGCTTTTCACCGGCAGCCGCGACATCTCCTCGGATGACGCCGTGACCGGGCCACAGCAATCGTGGCAGCCGGGCACGCAGGCAAAACTGGGGATCTGCAAACGCAGCTGGTCGATCTTGCGGCTGGTGCAACTCATGGGCGTGATCCTGAAACACAGGCCGGCATAGTAACCGCGCAGCGGGCTGGATCGCGTTGGCTGCGCGTGCCAGCCGACGAAAATCCGCTTATTTCGCGATTGCCTCTTGGCGTTTGGCAAATCCCACGCTTATCCTTCGTAAAATTTTCCAAACACAATAATCAGGATTCCACACATGAACGCCCGCGTTCACCAGCCGGTTCACAACAGCCAGCACGCCAACTCCTATTACGCCGCCAGCGCCAATCGCCAACTCGACTACCCCGCCCTGGGCGGTGAGTTGCACGCCGATGTGTGCATTGTCGGCGGTGGTTTTTCCGGCCTTAACACCGCCATTGAACTGGCGCAGAAAGGCCTCTCGGTGGTGCTGCTGGAAGCGCACAAGATTGGCTGGGGCGCCAGCGGGCGCAATGGCGGCCAGCTGATTCGCGGCGTCGGCCATGGCGTTGAGCAGTTTGAATCGGTGATTGGCGCGCAAGGTGTGCGCGAGCTGAAACTGATGGGCCTGGAAGCGGTGGAAATCGTCCGCCAGCGCATCGAGCAGTTCAACATCGACTGCGACCTGACCTGGGGCTACTGCGACCTGGCCAACAAGCCCAGTCACCTCGCCGACTTCGCCGAGGACATGGCCGAACTCAAGCAGCTGGGCTATCGCCATGACATGCGCCTGCTGCAACCGGAGCAAATGCATGAAGTGGTCGGCTCCAACCGCTATGTTGGCGGCATGATCGACATGGGTTCCGGCCACCTGCACCCGCTCAACCTGGCCCTTGGCGAAGCCGCTGCGGCCCATAGCCTGGGCGTGCAGCTGTTCGAGAACTCGGCGGTGACGCGCATCGATTACGGCAGTGAGGTCAAGGTGCACACCGCTCAGGGCGTGGTGCGCGCCGCCACCCTGGTGCTTGGCTGCAACGCTTACCTGAATGGCCTGAACAACAACCTGGGCGGCAAGGTGCTGCCCGCCGGCAGCTATGTGATCGCCACCGAACCGCTGTCCGAGGCCGAAGCACGGGCGATCATTCCGCAGAACATGGCGCTGTGTGACCAGCGCGTGGCGCTGGATTACTACCGCCTGTCTGCCGACCGCCGCCTGCTGTTCGGCGGTGCCTGCCACTATTCCGGTCGCGATCCGGCGGACATCGCCGGCTATATGCGGCCGAAAATGCTGGAAGTCTTCCCGCACCTGATAGACGTGAAAATCGACTACCAGTGGGGTGGCATGATCGGTATCGGCGCCAACCGTCTGCCGCAGATCGGCCGCCTCAAGGAACAGCCCAACGTGTATTACGCCCAGGCCTACTCAGGCCACGGCGTGAATGCCACGCACCTGGCCGGCAAGCTGCTCGGCGAGGCCATCGCCGGCCAGGCCAGCAGCGGCTTTGACCTGTTCGCCAAGGTGCCGCACATGACCTTCCCTGGCGGCAAACACCTGCGCTCGCCGCTGCTCGCCCTGGGCATGCTCTGGCATCGGCTGAAAGAGCTGGTCTGATCACCCAGCGCAGCAGGCCGCCGTGGCCTGCTGCGCAATTACCTCACAGCTTCCAGAACGGCAGAAACGCCTCGCGCCGGGCCTGCTCGCGGCCAAGGCCAACATCCTTGAGCTGTTCGTCGGTCAATCTCAGCAGCGCCCGGCGAGTGGTCAGGCGCAACCAGAATGCGTTCCAGCGGCGTACAGCTGGCTTCATCGCACCCGTTTGAGCATACAGATGCCCGCCAGCGGCCTCCTGCTGCAGCTCATCTGATTTCATGGTCAGCCTGACATCACTTAATCCGTTCATCGCCTGCTCCTGCCCGTAAACCTGATGGGAGATCATGATGCGGGACGCGGAAAAAGCATGACAGATGCAAAAATGTACTTTTAAATCCATACAGAGTTCAGAAAAAAGACTCTGAATGGTGGATTTATCGCCTATCTGTATTGGCTTAGCGCACTACACAGAGCAATTGCGAGGCAACTGTTATGACGCTTTACGTCAATTTGGCCGAATTGCTCGGCGCACGGATTGAGCAGGGGCTGTATCGACCCGGTGATCGCCTGCCCTCCGTACGCGCCCTGAGCCTGGAACATGGCGTCAGCCTGAGCACGGTGCAGCAAGCCTATCGCCACCTGGAAGATCAGGGCCTGGCCACGCCCAAGCCCAAGTCCGGCTACTTTGTGCCGCAATCCCGCCACCAGCCGGCGCTGCCCATGGTCAGTCGCATGGCTCAGCGCCCCGTGGATGTCTCGCAGTGGGATCAGGTGCTGGAGCTGATCAGCCGACCGCCTGGGCAGGAAGGCCTGCTGCAACTCGGTCGCGGCCGACCGGATATCGACAGCCCGACACTGAAACCGCTGCTGCGCTCACTGTCGCGCCTGAGCCGCCGCCAGGACGCAACCAGCCTGACCTACGGCTGCATTTACGGCCACCTGGGCATGCGGGAACAGATCTCGCGGCTGATGCTCGACTCCGGCTGCAGCCTGTCGCCCGAGGAAATCATCGTCACCACCGGCTGCCACGAGGCGCTGTCGGCGGCGATTCGTGCGGTGTGCGAGCCGGGCGATATCGTTGCGGTGGATTCGCCGAGCTTTCACGGCGTGATGCAGGCGCTCAAGGGTTTTGGCATGAAGGCCTTGGAATTGCCCACCGACCCAATCAGCGGCATCAGCCTGGAAGCCCTCGAATTGGCACTGGAGCAATGGCCAATCAAGGCCATTCAGCTGACCCCAACCTGCAACAACCCGCAGGGCTACATCATGCCCGACGCCAACAAGCGCGCCCTGCTGGCCCTGGCTCAGCGCTATGACGTGGCGATCATCGAGGATGACGTTTACGGCGATCTGGCCTACAGCTACCCACGCCCACGCACGATCAAATCCTACGACGAGGATGGCCGCGTGCTGCTCTGCAGCTCCTTCTCCAAGACCCTAGCGCCCGGCCTGCGTATCGGCTGGATTGCCCCGGGACGCTACCTGGACCGCGTACTGCACATGAAGTACATGGGCACCGGCAGCACGGCCCAGCTGCCGCAGCTGGCCATCACCGAATACCTGGAAGCTGGTCATTACGAGCCGCATCTGCGGCGCATGCGCGCGCAGTATCAGCGTGGCCGCGACTTGATGATCGACTGGATCAGCCGCTACTTCCCTGCCGGCACGCGGGTCAGTCGGCCGCAGGGCAGTTTTATGCTGTGGCTTGAACTGCCGATAGGCTTCGACAGCCAGCGCCTGAACCGCGAGCTGCTGCCACACGCCATCCAGATTGCCCCCGGCAGCATCTTTTCCGCCGCCGGCAAATACCGTAATTGCCTGCGCATCAACTACGCCGGCAAACCCACGCCGGAACTTGAACAAGCGATTCGCCAGGTCGGCGAATGCGTGGCCGCACTGCTGGCCGAGCAACGGCTCGCACCCGGGGAAGGCTGAGCACGCTACTCAGGCAGCTCAACCAACTCGACCCGACGATTAAGCGCACGACCCTCCTCGCGGCGATTGCTGGCCAACGGCGCCGCCATGCCCACGCCCACGGCCGTCAGGCGTTCACCGGGAATACCGTGCTGCTCGGCCAGCGCCTTGACGATGGACTGCGCCCGTCGTTGCGACAGCTCGCGGTTGTAGTCCAGCGCGCCCTTGGCGTCGCTGTGACCGACCACCAGCACCTTGAGCGCCGGGCTGGCCTTGAGCAGTTTGGCGATTTCCTCCAGCTGCGCGGCGGAGTCGGCGCGCATGCTGGCCTGATCGAAGTCGAAGAAGATCCCGTACAACGCCACTTTGCCCTTGGCGTCGATATCCGCCTGCATGACCGGCGCCTCGACCACCACCATCCGCTGCTCCATGGCCTGTAGCTCGAGCACCTCAAGCTGGATCAGGCTGCGGCCCTTGTTAGGCCCGCCACCTGCCTGGTTCAGCACCACATAGAACGCGGCGTAAACATCGCCTTGCGGTCGCGCCAGCTTGGCGAGCAGGTAGCGCTGCTGCTGATGGTATTCGCGAAAGGGTGCAATGGTGGTCACCGCATGGTTAAAGTTTCGCCCGCCGCATTGTTCCCGCTCGCAGCTGAACAGCAGCTCGAAGCCGGCATCCAGCAGGGCTTGCAGGTAGTTGCGCTGAATCTCCAGCGGTGTGCGTTCTGCCGGCGCACGGTAGGTCAATTGGGTCAGCTTGCCCTCCAGCACCAGGGTCGCCTCGGCATTTTTCGCCAGGCCGCCATAAACCTTGGCCGGAGCGCGCAAAAAGGCCTTATCGGTAAATGCCTGAGTGACATAGCTGATAATTTCCGCACCCTCATAGCGCGGAATCAGTGGGTGATCGCTGCTGCCGGGCAGGTCATCGGCCTGCACACTCAGGGCCCAGACCACGCTCAGGCACAAACCGATAACACTACGCATAACCTGCCTCCAGTCTTGGCGCAGGCCACCGGCGGCCGCTCCTGCCAGCAACGCTAGCCGGCAATTGCCGGCTGCGCCACGGGCCCTGCCCAACCGCGCTCAAGCCTTGACCGTCGCCACCTCACTGAATGCCCCCCGCTGAAACGCCAGCCAAACAAACACTGCGGCGCCAATCGCCATCAGGATCGGCAGCGCATGACCGCTGACCCACTGACTGGCGGCGCCGGTCGACAGCGGCCCGAGCTGACAACCGGCGCCCCAGAGCAGGGCGATATGCGAGTTGGCGCGCACCAGCGCATCGTCGCGATAACGCTGGCCGACCAGAATCAGCGACAGGGTGTACAGGCCGCCTGCGCTGGCGCCAAACAGCACCAGCACCACCCAGATCAGCGGCGTGTGCAGCAATGACGGAATGCTCAGGCTCGACAGCAACAGCACCACCCCGCAGCAGCGGAATAGCGTCTGCCGTGGCACCCGGTCGGCCATCCAGCCAATCGGCAGCTGCAGCGCCGCATCACCGACCACCACCGCACTGACCATGATCAACGCCATCTGCTGGGCAAAGCCTTCGCGCACCAGATACACCGGCAACAGGGTCAGCACCATCGCCTCGAACGCGGCAAACAGCACCACCGCCCAGGCAATTGCCGGCGAAGTGCGGCAGAACGCCAGGATGCCGCGCCCGGATGCACTCTGCGCATCAACCTTGGGCGCTCCATCGCGGCCCAACAGCAGCAGGCTACCGCCCACCAGCAGCGCGGCGGAGAACCAGAAGCCGTGGTCACTTTCCGTGCCCAGCAGAGTCAACAGCAGCGGTCCGCACAGCTGGCTGAGCGCAAAACCGGTGCCATACAGCGCCACCAGACGGCCGCGCAGACGGTCCTCGACCAGCTGATTGATCCAGCTTTCGCCGAGCACAAATACCACAGTCAAGGAGATGCCAATCAGCAGACGCAGTAACAGCCACAACGGATAACTCGGCATCACGCTCAGCAGCGCCACCGAGGCGGCACTGGCCAGCAGGCACAGGCGCAGGGTCTGCGGCGTGCCGAACCAGCCGGCCAGGTGGCCCGTGAGACGCGCCCCGACCAGCACGCCAATCGCCGGCATACCGGCCATCACGCCAATGGCAAAGGGGCCATAACCCCAGGCCTCCAGGCGAAAAGACACCAGCGGCAGCGTCACACCCAGCGCCAGCCCAACGATCACCACCGCCGCGCTGACGGCGAAATAGGTCATCCAGTTCATTTTTCCACTCCATTCCCTGGCTCACTCGGCACCCGCAGCGCAGATGCAAAACGGCCGGGCTCCATAGGAACCCGGCCGCAGGTGTGGCCCTTTTCGAGCCGGCCCCAGAGGGCGGACCTTTATCGCAATACTACCCAGCCTGCCTCGACCGGATTGCGCCCCGGAAAAGATCTTCTGGGCTAAGGCCAGACAAGGCGCCCCGCAGCTTTTAAGCGCAGCGTACTGCAGTACGTGAGCATTAAAAGCGAGGACGCAACGCCGTATGGCCGACGACCAGGAGATCGCCCCGCTATCGTTAAAGCTTGATCCAGGTCGCCTTGATCTCGGTGTACTTGTCGAAGGCATGCAGCGACTTGTCACGGCCGTTGCCCGACTGCTTGAAGCCACCGAACGGCGCGGTCATGTCACCGCCGTCGTACTGGTTGACCCACATGCTGCCGACGCGCAGGGCCTTGGCCGCCAGGTGCGCCTTGGACAGGTTGCTGGTCCAGATGGCCGCCGCCAGGCCGTAGATGCTGTCGTTGGCGATCTTGATCGCCTCTTCGGTGCTGTCGAACGGAATGACCGTCAGCACCGGGCCGAAGATCTCTTCCTGAGCGATGCGCATGGCGTTGTGCGCGTCATCGAAGATGGTCGGCTCAACGTACTGGCCGCCGGTCTCTTCCAGGGTGCGCTTGCCGCCGCAAAGCAGCTTGGCCTGATCCTTGTGGCCGGCGTCGATATAACCGAGCACCGCATTCAGGTGACCAGCGTCGACCAGGGCGCCGACCTTGGTGTCCGGGTCCAGGGCGTGACCGGCTTTCCAGTCCTGCATGGCTTCGAGGACCATCGGCATAAAGGTGTCTTTGATCGAACGCTCCACCAGCAAGCGCGAGCCGGCGGTGCACATCTCGCCCTGGTTGAAGCAGATCGCCGCCGCAGCCGCTTCGGCCGCCGCTTTGAGGTCCGGCGCATCGGCGAAGACGATGTTGGCGCTCTTGCCACCAGCCTCCAGCCAGACGCGCTTCATGTTCGATTCGCCAGCGTAGATCATCAGTTGCTTGGCGATCTTGGTCGACCCGGTGAACACCAGGGTGTCGACAGCCATGTGCAGGGCCAGGGCCTTGCCGACGGTGTGGCCGTAACCCGGTAGCACGTTGAGCACACCGGCCGGGATGCCAGCATCCAGCGCCAGCTGGGCCATGCGCAGGGCAGTCAGCGGGGATTTCTCGGACGGCTTGACGATCACCGAATTGCCGGTGGCCAGGGCCGGGCCGAGCTTCCAGGCAGTCATGATCATCGGGAAGTTCCACGGCACGATGGCCGCGACTACGCCCACCGGCTCACGAGTGACCAGGCCCAGTTCGTCATGCGGGGTGGCGGCTACTTCGTCATAGATCTTGTCCACCGCTTCGCCGCTCCAGCGGATGGCGCGCGAAGCTCCCGGTACATCGACACCCAGGGCGTCGCTGATTGGTTTGCCCATGTCGAGGGTTTCCAGCAGCGCCAGCTCTTCAGCATGCTGATCCATCAGATCAGCAAAACGGATCATCACGCGCTTGCGCTGCGCCGGGGCCATGCGCGACCAGACGCCGGACTCGAAGGTGGCACGGGCATCCGCCACGGCCAACTCGGCATCGGCCAGATCACAGCTGGCCACCAGGCCAAGCAGGCGACCGTCGACCGGGCTGATGCACTCGAAAGTGGCACCGGAGACAGCGGCGCGGTACTCGCCATGAACAAAGGCACGGCCTTCGATCTTCAGGTTGTTGGCGCGCTGCTCCCAGTCGGCACGAGTCAGGCTAGTCATTGCTACATCCTCTATCGCTAGTAAAGCGCCGCAGGTGGCCGCTGCGCTGTCAATTATTCTGCATGGGGCCGCAAGAATCTGCTCACCCAATCCTGCCGGCAACACTAAACCAGAGGCTTGCACACTTCCAATATTTTTTACAAAAACTGGCAAAGCCGCCTTGTTATGTGTGCTTTATTAAACATAGACTGCCGAAATCGCCACCCAACCGACAACAAGCCTGGCCTTAACAGGCGCTCAATCCCTACCGGACATGCTTATGAACATCGAAAAGATCGTCGACTTCGCCACCGCCACTACCACGCCCGAACATTACCGTCCGGCTGCAGAGAAAGTGCTCAAGGGCGACCCCGAGCAAAGTGTGCGCAACCACTACGGTAGCCCGTGCGGTCAATTCAATACGGGGATCTGGGAAGGCGGCGTCGGCCACTGGACCATCAATTACACCGAACACGAGTACTGCGAGATTCTGCAAGGCGTCTCGGTGCTGCGCGACCAGGACGGCAACGCCAAAACCCTGCGCGCGGGCGACCGCTTCGTCATCCCAGCCGGCTTCTCCGGTACCTGGGAAGTGCTGGAGCCATGCCGCAAGGTCTATGTGATCTTCGAGCAAGCCAGCAACTGATAGCTCTTCATGCGTCACCCTTCGCCCGCCTTGCGCGGGCTTTTTATTGCCTGCCATCCCTGGCGGCCACCCTGCGGGCCGTTGCTACGCACCGTTAAAAATGGCTCCCGGCCATTTTTTATCGCCCAGGGTTTACCAAGCCAAATCGCAGGCAAGAAAAAGCCCGCTATAAAAGCGGGCTTTTTCGGCAAGGAGCCAGATCAATTACTTGATCTTGCCTTCCTTGTACATCACGTGCTTACGCACAACCGGATCGAATTTTTTAATTTCGATTTTGTCCGGAGTGGTGCGCTTGTTTTTGTCGGTAGTGTAGAAGTGACCAGTACCGGCACTCGAGATCAAACGGATCAATTCACGCATGACTTTCTCCTTAAACCTTTTCGCCGCGAGCGCGCAGCTCGGACAGAACGACGTCAATACCACGCTTGTCGATGCAACGCATGCCTTTGGCAGAAACGCGCAGACGCACGAAACGGTTCTCAGACTCGACCCAGAAGCGGTGATGCTGCAGGTTCGGCAGGAAACGACGACGGGTTTTGTTGTTTGCGTGGGAAATGTTATTCCCGGTTACCGGACCCTTACCGGTAACTTGACAGACTCTCGACATGCCTCAGCCCTCTAAAACCACATGCCCAACCCGGCATGGGTTGGCCGCTAATTATTCAATCTTGGCGCGCAGCGCCGCGTATCTCGAGGGTCTTACCGGCCGTACCTGAAAGCGCAAGAACCGGGCCCCTACAAAAGAGCGCTGCTTTATACCAGAAAGCCCCCAGCGCAACAAGGTTAAACGCACTTTTCCCGGCAGACGCCAACCTGCGATTGCCGCGCCCAGGCCAGCCAGCAACGGCACCCGCGCAGATCGACCGCTCGTCGCCAAGACTGATTGCCCTGCCGCCAGTTAATGGCCTAGGGTAAGGCCTTCGCCCGCGCGCCCATATCTGCCCAGGAGTTTGCCATGCGTCTCGCCGCCCTACCGCTGCTGCTCGCCCCGCTTCTTGCGCCCGCCCTGGCCCAGGCCAGCACGCTCAGCGTCTGCACAGAAGCCAGCCCAGACGGCTTCGACGTGGTGCAGTACAACTCGCTGACCACCACCAACGCCTCGGCCGACGTGCTGATGAACCGCCTAGTGGAATTCGACGCGACCAGCGGCACTCTGCAGCCGAGCCTGGCGCAGGCCTGGGAGGTCAGCCTGGACGGCCTGAGCTACAGCTTCACCCTGCGTCCGGACGTGCAGTTTCACCAAACCGAGTATTTCAGCCCCAGCCGCCTGCTGAATGCCGATGATGTGCTGTTCAGCTTTCAGCGCATGCTCGACCCGGCACATCCCTGGCACAAGGTCGCCCCCAGTGGTTACCCGCATGCGCAATCGATGCAGCTGCCGAGCCTGATCAAGAGTATCGACAAGACCGGCGAGCAGAGCCTGCGCTTCACCCTTACCCGCCCGGATGCGACCTTTCTCGCCACCCTAAACATGGGCTTCGCCTCTATTTACTCCGCCGAGTACGCCGCGCAATTGCTGGCAGCGGGCACGCCGGAAACGCTCAACAGCCAGCCGATTGGCACCGGCCCGTTTGTCTTCAAGCGCTTCCAGAAGGACGCCAGCGTGCGTTACAGCGCCAACCCGAGCTACTTCGCCGGCAAGCCTGTGGTAGACAACCTGACCTTCGCCATTACCCCAGATGCCAATGTGCGCCTACAGAAGCTGCGCCGGGGCGAGTGCCATATCGCCCTGTCACCGAAACCGCAGGACGTGCAGTCCATCAGCGGCGATAGCAATCTGCAGAGCGCGCATACCGCCGCCTTTATGACCGCCTTCGTCGGCATCAACAGCCAGCACCCGCCGCTGGATCAGCCCGCCGTGCGCCAGGCGATCAACCTGGCTTTCGACAAGGCCAGCTACCTCAAGGCGGTGTTCGAGAACAGCGCCGAAGCCGCCAATGGTCCCTATCCGCCCAATACCTGGAGCTACGCCAGCGAACTGCCCGGCTACCCGTACAACCCTGAGAAAGCCCGCGAACTGCTCAAATCCGCGGGTCTGGCCAATGGTTTCAGCACCACCATCTGGACCCGACCCACCGGCAGCGTACTCAACCCCAACCCAAGCCTGGGCGCGCAGCTGCTGCAGGCTGACCTCGCCAAAGTCGGCATCAAGGCCGAGATTCGCGTGATCGAATGGGGCGAGCTGATTCGCCGCGCCAAAGCCGGCGAGCATGACCTGCTGTTTATGGGCTGGGCCGGCGACAACGGTGATCCGGACAACTTCCTCACCCCTCAGTTTGCCTGCGCCTCGCTTGAGTCCGGGCTGAACTTCGCCCGCTATTGCGACCCAGAACTGGACAAGCTGATCAGTGATGGCAAAAGCACCAGCGACCAGGCCCAACGCAGCCAGTTGTATAAAAAGGCGCAAACGATCATCCAGCAGCAGGCGCTGTGGCTGCCGCTGGCCCACCCGACCGCCTACGCGCTGATGCGCAAGCAGGTCGAGGGTTATCAGGTCAGCCCATTCGGTCGCCAGGACTTCTCCAAGGTGCGTCTGAAGCCCTAAAGCCAGCCGTACTCGGCCATCGACAGCGGCTCGCCGTCGCCGACGATAAAGTGGTCGAGTACGCGCACATCCACCAGTTCCAGCGCCTCTTTCAGCCGACGGGTCAGCACCCGATCGGCCTGACTGGGCTCGGCGACACCAGACGGGTGGTTATGGGTCAGGATCAGCGCCGCCGCGTTATGTGCAAGCGCTCGCTTGACCACCTGCCGGGGATACACGCTGGCGCTGTCGATGGAGCCATGAAACAGCGCCTCGAAGGCCAACACGCGGTGCTTGGCATCCAAAAACAAACAGCCAAACACCTCATGCGGCTCATGCCGTAGCAGCGCTTTCAGGTAATCACGCACGGCCTGCGGACTTTCCAGCGCCGAGTCGCGGCGTAATTGCTCGGCCAGATGCCGGCGCGCCATCTCCAGCACCGCCTGCAACTGGGCAAACTTCGCCGGCCCCAGGCCCAGACGCTGGCTGAACGACGGTAAATCAGCCTGCAGCAGGGCCCGCAAACTACCGAAGTCGCCTAGCAGATGACGCGCCAGATCCACCGCACTCTGCCCGGCCACGCCTGTACGCAAGAAAATCGCCAGTAATTCCGCATCGGTCAGGGTGCCAGCGCCCTGCGCCAAGAGCTTTTCCCGCGGGCGCTCTGCCGCGGGCCAATCACGAATACTCATCACACCTCCTTGTGTGTTGCCGGACGCGGCAAAGCGCCGCGCCCGAGTGCCGCAAAGCCAAGCCTGGCAAGCGCTTGGCAGCGCTACTCCGCTGCAGGCTCTGTGCTATCGTAGCCCAACTTTTGCGCGGCGCCTGGCCTGGGGAGGTGTCAGCGTCGCGGTGTATATCCATCTTTATAAAAGGCAGGCCTATGCAGCGGCTGTATCGGAAACGCATCATTGTTGGCGTGGGCGGCGGTATTGCCGCGTATAAAAGTGCCGAACTGATTCGCCGACTCAAGGACCAAGACGCCGACGTGCGCGTGGTCATGACCAAAGGCGGCCGTGAGTTCATCACCCCGCTGACCCTGCAAGCCCTGTCCGGGCATCCAGTGCACCTCGACCTGCTCGACCCCGAGGCCGAAGCCGCCATGGGCCATATCGAGCTGGCGCGCTGGGCCGATCTGGTACTGATTGCGCCGGCCACCGCCGACCTGATGGCGCGCCTGGCCCAGGGTGTTGCCGATGACCTGCTGACCACCTTGGTGCTGGCCACCGATGCCCCTGTCGCTCTCGCGCCGGCCATGAACCAAGCGATGTGGCGCGACCCAGCCACCCAAGCCAACGCCGCACTGTTAACCCAACGCGGCCTGCACCTGTTTGGCCCCGCTGCCGGCAGCCAGGCCTGCGGCGATGTCGGCCTGGGCCGCATGCTCGAAGCCGAACAACTGGTGCAATGCGCCGCCGACTGCTTCCAGCACCAGGCCCTGACCGGCAAACATGTGCTGATTACCGCCGGCCCGACCCAGGAAAACATCGACCCGGTGCGCTACATCACCAACCACAGCTCCGGCAAGATGGGTTTCGCCCTCGCCGAAGCGGCTGCCGAAGCCGGCGCCAAGGTCACCCTGATCAGCGGGCCGGTGCACCTGCCGACGCCCGAGCGCGTCACCCGCATCAACGTCACCAGCGCCCGCGACATGCTCGCCGCCTGTGAAGCCGCAATGCCCTGCGACCTGCTGATCGCCGCCGCCGCCGTGGCCGATTACCGCCCGGAAGTGGTTGCCCAGCACAAATTGAAAAAAGACCCGAGCAGTGGTGACGGTCTACTCCTGCAAATGGTGCGTAACCCAGATATTCTCGCCACCCTGGCGGGGCGCAGCGACCGGCCGTTCAGCGTCGGCTTTGCCGCCGAGACCGAGAACCTGCTGGAGTACGCCTCGCGCAAACTACGCGACAAGAACCTCGACCTGATCGTCGCCAATGACGTGGCCAACCCCAGCATCGGCTTCAACAGCGAAGAAAACGCCATCACCATCATCGACCGTGAGCTTCAGCAGAGCAGCTTCGCCCAGACCAGCAAAAGCAAGATTGCCCGCCAACTGGTGAGCTTTATTGCCGACCGCCTAGCCCGCAGCTGACGCCCCACTCACCGACTACAGAGCCTGATATGCACGCCTTACAAGCCAAGATCCTCGACCCGCGCCTGGGCAGCGAATTCCCCCTGCCGCACTACGCCACCCCAGGCTCCGCCGGCCTCGACCTGCGCGCCATGCTCAAGCAGGAACTGGTGCTGGAGCCGGGGCAGACCGTGCTGATTCCCACCGGCCTGTCGATCTACATTGGCGACCCAGGTCTGGCCGCGATGATCCTGCCGCGCTCGGGCCTGGGTCACAAACATGGCATCGTCCTGGGGAACCTCGTCGGCCTGATCGACTCGGACTACCAGGGCGAATTGATGGTGTCCTGCTGGAACCGTGGGCAGAGCGCCTTCACCATCGCCATCGGCGAACGTATCGCCCAACTGATCCTGGTACCGGTGGTGCAGGCGCATTTCGAGCTGGTTGAACAGTTTGATGAGAGCCAGCGCGGCGCAGGCGGCTTCGGCCACTCCGGTAGCCATTGATTGCCTTAATCTAATTCCAGGATGAATTGCCGAGGAGACGCTGCATGAAACTCTTCAAGCGCACGGCCAAGGACGCTGACGGAGTAACCGCCAGCGCCCAACTGACCAGTGCCCCCGCCGATGCCAAAGCGGCCAAGAACAGCCCCAACGCCCTGTTACCGGGTGTGCTGGCGGCGTTAGTCGGCATCATTCTGGCTGGTGCGCTGCTCTGGTTTGGTCCGCTCAATAGCGCCTACCAGCAACAGCTGCAGCAACTCAGCCAGGCCTGGGGTGGCGGTCAGGCAACCGTGTTGCAGAAAGCCCTGCAACAACTGAGCGCCGACACCCAGGCAGCCGCGCGCAACCCGCAACTGCTACAAGCCCTGCAAAGCCAGGACATCAATCAGATCCGCGCGGCAGAACGCAACCTCACTTACTGGAGCGGGGTGGTCGACGCTCACCTCAATGCCCGTGGCCAGGCCGTGCAGGACATGGGCCGCAGCGCACCGATGAACTTCGCCGCACTGGACATGCTGCGCCGCGCAGAAAACGGCCAGACGCCCGCGCCGGAGGCCTACAAGGTCGGCCAACGCTGGCTGGTCTACAGCGCAGCGCCCTTGCGCCTGAGCGAAGGTGAGCCGCTGCATGGCACGCTGCTGCTGGCCGTGGACCTTGAGCGCCTGCTCGCCAGCCTGCCGGTGATGCCCGCCGAAATCGGCCAGATTCAACTGATCCAGCAGTTCAACAACACCGCAGCCCAGGTACTCGCGCAGCGCGGTAACGCGCAAGGCACTGCGCAAGCATTCAGCACCGGCAACCCCAACTGGACGGTCAGCTTTACCCCCGGCCCGTCACTGACCAACCCGGTATTCTCGCCGCTGCTGCTGGCCATCGCTGGGCTATTGGCCCTGGCTGGCGCGGTTATCGGCCTCTACCTGCTGCAGAGCAGCCTGCAACGCCACCTGCGTGATGACGTACTGCAGCTGGGGCAGATGCTCAAGGAACTGTCCGCCGGCAAGGCCGTGAAAGCCTTCAGCCTGACTCTGCCCGCCCTGGATATCCTTGCGCAGAACCTCGCACGCATGCCGCGCCGCGCCACTGAGCAGGTCGCTGTAGCCCCCGCCGGCAGCCCCGAGCGGGCCACAGCCATGCAAACCCAGGCAGCGAGCATGGTCGACCCACTGTTTCAGGACACCGATATCCTCGACATCGATATTCTCGACGAAGACCAGGACCTGCTCGGCCTTGATGAGCCGGCACCCGCGCCCGTGCAGGCGAAAGCGCCCAAGCTGCCGGCCGACATCTTCCGCGCCTATGACATTCGTGGCGTAGTCGGCCGCACCCTGAATGCCGAAACCGCCTACTGGATCGGCCGTGCCATCGGCTCGCAGAGCCTGGCCCAGGGTGAGCCGAACATCGCCGTCGGCCGTGACGGCCGCCTGTCCGGCCCGGAGCTGGCGCAACAGCTGATCCAGGGCTTGCTCGATTGCGGCTGTAACGTCAGCGATGTCGGCATGGTGCCGACGCCTGTGGTGTATTACGCCGGGCATATCCTCACCGGTAAGTCGGCGGTGATGCTCACTGGCAGCCATAACCCACGCGATTACAACGGCTTCAAGATCGTCATTGCCGGCGACACCCTGGCCAACGAGCAGATTCAGGCCCTAAAAGCACGTATCGACAACAACGACCTGGCCAGCGGCGTCGGTACGGTCGAACAGGTTGATGTGCTGGAGCGCTACTTCAAGCAAATCCGTGACGATATCGCCATGGCCAAGCCCATGCGCGTGGTGGTCGATTGCGGCAATGGCGTGGCCGGGGTGATCGCCCCGCAACTGATCGAGGCACTGGGCTGTTCGGTGATTCCGCTGTACTGCGAAGTCGACGGCAACTTCCCCAATCACCACCCGGACCCCGGCAAGCCGGAAAATCTGGTGGACCTGATCGCCAAGGTGAAAAGCGAGAAAGCCGATATCGGCCTGGCCTTCGACGGCGACGGCGACCGGGTCGGCGTGGTGACCAATACCGGCACCATCGTCTTCCCGGATCGCCTGCTGATGCTGTTCGCCAAGGACGTGGTGTCACGTAACCCCGGCGCCGACATCATTTTCGATGTCAAATGCACACGCCGCCTGACCCCGTTAATCAGCGGCTACGGCGGCCGCCCGGTGATGTGGAAAACCGGCCACTCGCTGATCAAGAAAAAAATGAAGGAAACCGGCGCGCTGCTGGCCGGCGAAATGAGCGGACATATCTTCTTCAAGGAGCGCTGGTTCGGCTTCGACGACGGCATTTACGCCGCCGCCCGCCTGCTGGAAATCCTCAGCCAGGATCGCCGCGACGCCGAACACGTGTTCAGCGCGTTCCCCAACGATATCGCCACCCCGGAAATCAATATCCAGGTCACCGAGCAGAGCAAGTTCAGCATCATCGAACGCCTGCAACGCGACGGCGTCTGGGGTGAAGGCAATATCACCAACCTCGATGGCGTGCGCGTCGACTACCCCAGAGGCTGGGGCCTGGTGCGCGCCTCCAACACCACGCCGGTGCTGGTACTGCGCTTCGAGGCGGAAACCGAAGAAGAACTTGAACGGATCAAGGAAGTATTCCGCGCCCAGCTCTACAGCGCGGTACCCGACCTCGACCTGCCGTTCTGATTGATTAGCGAATTGTCTACTGGAGCCCTGCATGACCCTCGAACGTGATGCCGCCACCAACGTCGCCAAGGTACTGTCCGAAGCGCTGCCGTATATCCGCCGCTTCGTCGGCAAGACGCTGGTAATCAAATACGGCGGTAACGCCATGGAAAGTGAAGAGCTCAAGCAAGGCTTCGCCCGCGACATCGTGCTGATGAAAGCGGTCGGCATCAACCCGGTTGTCGTCCATGGCGGCGGCCCACAAATCGGTGATTTGCTCAAGCGCCTGTCCATTGAAAGCCACTTTGTCGACGGCATGCGCGTCACCGACACCGCGACCATGGACGTGGTGGAAATGGTTCTCGGCGGCCAGGTCAACAAGAGCATCGTCAACCTGATCAACCAGCACGGCGGCAGCGCCATTGGCCTGACCGGCAAAGACGCCCAGCTGATCCGCGCCAAGAAGCTCCAGGTCAGCCGCCAAACGCCGGAGATGACCCAGCCGGAAATCATCGATATCGGCCATGTCGGCGAAGTCACCGGGGTCAACATCGACCTGCTGAACATGCTGGTCAAGGGCGATTTCATTCCGGTAATCGCACCGATTGGCGTCGGCCCGGATGGCGAGTCGTACAACATCAACGCCGACCTGGTGGCTGGCAAGGTTGCCGAAGCACTGAAAGCCGAGAAGCTGATGCTGCTGACCAATATCGCCGGGCTGATGGACAAACAAGGCCAGGTGCTCACCGGCCTGACCACCGAACAGGTCGACAGCCTAATTGCCGACGGCACCATCTACGGCGGCATGCTGCCGAAGATCCGCTGCGCCCTGGAAGCGGTGCAAGGCGGCGTGACCAGCGCGCACATCATCGACGGTCGCGTGCCGAATGCCGTGCTGCTGGAAATCTTCACCGACAGCGGTGTGGGCACCCTGATCTGCAACCGCAAGCGCCACTGATCTCGACTGACTCAGACCTGATAGCCTGCTGCACTGCTTGCGGCAGGCTACCGGAAGTGGCGGAGAAGAGCGCTGCTAGGCGTCGAGACTGCGCGCCGCAGCAATAGCCTACTGGTTGCGCCCCAGCAGCTCCTTGAGCCGATCACGGTCAGCATTGAAGCTGCTGTCCGCCTCTTTACGTGCAGCCTGATAACGCAGGATGTCGCCCTTGAGGCGCGCCTGTTCAGCTTTCTGGTTATCGATCTGCGCCAGCAGATGCGCAGGCACTTCACGCCCGGCGCGCTCATGGTCAGCGGCCTGGCTCTGCAGGTTGGCCTGCTGCGTACGCACCGACTGCAGGTTGCCGCGCGCCACACCAATCAAACCATCCAGTTCGGCCAGCTTGCGCTGACGGGCGCGCTCGACGTCATCCGGCGTGCTGTACAGGCGCAACAACTGCGCATCAGAGGTGGCGCGGGCCTTGTCGGCGAGGATGCGCTTCATCTCCTCAGGGCTGGGCGCAGGCGGAATCACCTGAATTACTCGCCCCTGGTCATTCAGCACTTCATAACCCTTGCCGATGTGCTCCGGCGGCACACCCTGACGACTGAGCACCGTGGTGCCCTTGTCATCGACGTAGCGGTACAGCTCAGCCGCACCCGCCACAACCGGCAGCAGTAGGCCGAGCAACAGCGAACAGCGGGTTATGGCAGATCTATGCATCAATGCAGCACCTTATCGGCAGGTTAGATTCCGTATTCGGCGCGGTAAGCTTGTACCGCTGGCAGATACTGCTTGAGTTCAGCATCCTCTGCCAGATATTCCAGTACCTGTTCGAGTGACACAATGCTCACCACCGGCATGCCGTAGTCGCGCTCGACCTCCTGAATCGCCGACAGCTCGCCCTTACCGCGCTCCTGGCGGTTCAGCGCGATCAGCACACCGGCCGCTTGTGCGCCCTGCGCCTGGATGATCTGCATCACTTCGCGAATCGCCGTACCGGCGGTGATCACGTCATCGATGATCAGCACGCGACCGGCCAGCGCTGCGCCCACCAGGGTGCCGCCTTCGCCGTGATCCTTGGCTTCCTTGCGGTTGAAGCACCAGGGCATATCGCGCTGATGATGCTCGGCCAGCGCCACTGCAGTGGTCGCCGCCAGCGGAATACCTTTGTAGGCCGGGCCGAACAACACATCGAAGTCGATACCGCTGTCCACCACGGCCGCAGCATAGAAACGCCCGAGCTGAGCCAGGGCCAAACCGCTGTCAAACAGCCCGGCATTGAAGAAATAAGGACTGATACGTCCGGATTTGAGGGTGAACTGACCAAAGCGCAGAACCCCACGCTCGATGGCAAAACGGATGAAATCGCGTTGATACGCTTGCATTAAAAAGCCCCGGACAGCACGGATTTACTAGGTAATTTAGCTAATAGAGGTGAGCTCGGGTATCATACACGCACGTGATTTTGGGGGCCATTTATGCGGATCATCAGTGTGAACGTGAATGGTATTCATGCGGCAGTCGAGCGCGGTTTGCTCAGTTGGCTGCAAGCACAGAATGCCGACGTCATCTGCCTGCAGGACACCCGCGCCTCCGCCTTTGAACTGGACGACCAAGCCCTCCAACTGGATGGCTATTTCCTCTATGCCTGCGATGCAGAAGTGCCCAGCCAAGGTGGCGTGGCGCTGTATTCGCGGTTGCAACCCAAGGCGGTAATCAGCGGCCTCGGCTTTGAAATGGCCGATCGCTATGGGCGCTACCTGCAGGCCGATTTCGACAAAGTAAGTATTGCCACCATGCTTATGCCTTCGGGGCAGCAGGGTGATGAAAGCTTGAATCAGAAATTCAAGTTTATGGACGACTTCACCCATTATTTGGACAAGCAGCGCCGCAAGCGCCGCGAGTACATCTATTGCGGCTCGTTCTATGTGGCGCACCAGAAGCTCGACGTGAAGAACTGGCGCGACTGCCAGCAATCGCCCGGTTTTCTAGCGCCAGAACGTGCCTGGTTGGATGAAGTGATTGGCACCATGGGCTATGTCGATGCGCTGCGCGAAGTCAGCCGTGAAGGCGACCAGTTCAGCTGGTGGCCGGACAGCGAACAGGCTGAATTGCTTAACCTCGGCTATCGCTTCGACTACCAGCTGCTCACCCCCGGTATGCGTCGCAGCATCCGCAGCGCGCGCCTGCCGCGTCAGCCGCGCTTCTCGCAGCACGCGCCGTTGATCGTCGATTACGACTGGATGCTCAGCATCTAACCCGATCAGCAGACAATAAAAAGCCGGCATTTAGCCGGCTTTTTATGCTGCGCCATCCCTGGCCACCACCGTACGGGCCGTCGCTATGCGACGTTAAAAATCGCTCCCGGCGATTTTTTGTTGTCTGCGTAACGCTATTTCACCAAGCGCCAGGCAAAGGGATAACGGTAAGCCTGGCCTTCATTGGCCTTGATCCCGGCAATAACCGTCAGCACCAGCGCCGCGATGCTGACCAGCACCAGCAGCGGAAAGCCGATCACCACCACCATCAGCAGGAAACACAGCAGCGCGGCCAGGGCCACGCTGATCTGGAAATTCAGCGCTTCCTTGCCCTGGGCATCGACGAACGGGTCGAGGTCCTTCTTGATCTGCCAGACGATCAACGGCCCAAGCAGGTTGCCAAAAGGAATCACCAGCCCGAGAAAGGCCGCGAAGTGGCAAAACATGGCCCACTGACGGGCTTCAGGACCAGGAATCGGTTGTGGCGCTTGGGACTCGTCGCTCATGGTGCTTCTCCTTGCGTGATGGGCTTGTAGTACAGCTCAATCAGTCAGCCAGAGCCGCTTGCTGCAGCTCGAACAGCTCAGTCATGCCTTTCTGCGCCAACGCCAACATGGCGTTCAGCTCAGCCGGCTGGAACGGTGCGCCTTCGGCGGTGCCCTGCACTTCGATAAAGCCGCCTGTGCTGGTCATCACCACGTTGAGGTCGGTTTCGGCAGCGGAATCTTCCAGGTAATCCAGATCCAGTACCGGCTCGCCCTGATACATGCCTACCGATACGGCGGCAATCATCTGCTTGAGCGGGTCGCCGCCTTTCAGGCCGCCACGCTTCTTGATCACTTTCAGCGCATCGACCAGGGCCACCATGGCGCCGGTGATGGACGCGGTGCGGGTACCGCCGTCGGCCTGGATCACATCGCAATCGACGTACAGGGTGTTCTCGCCCAGTTTGGACATATCCAGCGCGGCGCGCAGCGAACGGCCGATCAGACGCTGGATTTCCAGGGTACGGCCGCCCTGCTTGCCACGGCTGGCTTCACGCTGGTTACGGTCGCCCGTAGCGCGCGGCAGCATGCCGTATTCGGCAGTCAACCAACCCTGGCCCTGACCTTTAAGGAAACGCGGTACGCCCGACTCGACACTGACCGTGCAAATCACTTTGGTATCGCCAAATTCCACCAGCACCGAACCTTCGGCATGCTTGGTGTAGTTGCGGGTGATGCGAATCGAGCGCAACTGATCGGCGGCGCGGCCACTAGGACGTTTCATCTAGGAATTCCTGCTCTGAATAAAAAATCTGCTCGGCATTATAGGGCCGTAAGCCCGTAGCGGGTGTGCCGAATTGGGAGCGGCCGACGCACTGCGCTACAATCCTGCGCCTTTAGTTCCGACTTTTCGCGAGGTTCACCCATGATCCACAGCATGACAGCCTTCGCCCGCGCCGAGCAGGCCGGTGCCAACGGCACCCTGAGCTGGGAGCTGCGCTCGGTCAACCATCGCTATCTGGAACCTCACCTGCGCCTGCCGGAAAGCTTCCGCGACCTCGAAGGCGCGGTGCGTGAAGCGCTGCGCAACGGCCTGTCACGCGGCAAAGTCGAATGCACCCTGCGTTTTAGCGACGACAATGCCGGCAAGGCCCTGCAAGTCGACCTGGAGCGCGCCGCACAACTGATCGCCGCCGCCGAAAGCGTGGCCGGTCTGATCAAGCAGCCCGCCGCGCTCAATCCACTGGAAGTGCTCGGCTGGCCCGGCGTTCTGGTGGCCGATGCCGCCGACCCGCAGGCACTCAATCAAAGCGCCCTGGCGCTGTTCATCCAAGCGCTGAACGAGCTGAAGCAAAGCCGCGAACGCGAAGGCAGCGAGCTGGCCAAACTGCTCAATGAACGCCTGGACAGCATCCTCGAACAGGTAGTCGCCCTGCGTGAACTGGTGCCGCAGATGCTCGCCGGACAACGGCAGAAAATTCTCGACCGCTGCGCCGAAATGCAGGCCGAGCTAGACCCGCAGCGCCTGGAACAAGAGCTGGTGATTCTGGCGCAGAAAAGCGATGTTGCCGAAGAGCTGGATCGCCTCAGCACCCATGTCAGCGAAGTACGGCGCGTACTGAAAACCGGCGGCCAGGCAGGCCGACGCCTGGACTTCCTGATGCAGGAACTCAACCGCGAAGCCAACACCCTCGGCTCCAAGGCCTTCGACACCCGCAGCACCCAGGCTGCGGTAAACCTGAAAGTACTGATCGAGCAGATGCGCGAACAAGTGCAGAACATCGAGTAAGGCAAACCGCTACTGCTACTCTTCGAACAACGCGTTCCAGGATTGACCCATGAGCATAACCACCGGCACCCTCTACATCATTTCCGCCCCATCCGGCGCGGGCAAGACCAGCCTGGTCAAGGCGCTGATCGACAGCGAGGCGCAGATTCGCGTGTCCGTGTCGCACACCACCCGCGCCATGCGTCCGGGGGAAGTGGACGGGGTGAACTACCACTTCGTCAGCCGCGAGCAGTTCCACACCATGCTCGACAAGACCGAGTTTCTTGAGCACGCGGAAGTCTTCGGCAATCTCTACGGCACCTCGCAGGAATGGGTCAAACAGGCCCTGCGCGAAGGCTTCGACCTGATTCTCGAGATCGACTGGCAAGGCGCGCAGCAGGTACGCCGGCTGATGCCGGAAGCCAAATCCATCTTTATTCTGCCGCCGACCCAGGAAGCGCTGCGCCACCGCCTGACCAATCGCGGCCAGGATAGCGGCGAGATCATTGAGCGCCGCATGCGTGAAGCCGTCAGTGAGATGAGCCACTACGTCGAATATGACTACCTGCTGATCAACGATGACTTCGCCCACGCCTTGAGCGACCTGAAGGCGATTTTCCGCGCCAATCAACTGCTGCAAGGCCCACAACAGCAACGCCACAGCGGCCTGCTCAGCGAGTTACTGGTCTGACTTATCGCGCTGCGGCAAATCAAAGCTTCCCTTAATGCTGGTGATTTTTTAGACTATCCAGTCCGCTCGCCCATTTGGGCCCAGCTCTATTACGCATTTGCTACGAGGAACACCATGGCCCGCGTTACCGTCGAAGATTGCCTGGATCACGTTGATAACCGCTTCGAGCTGGTCATGCTCGCTACCAAGCGCTCGCGCCAACTGGCTACCGGTGGCAAAGAGCCGAAGCTGGCTTGGGAAAATGACAAGCCAACCGTAGTCGCGCTGCGCGAAATCGCTGCTGGCCTGATGAGCTACGACGTCATCGCGCAAGACGATATCGCCGAAGAAGAACCACTGTTTGCTGCATTCGAGGAAGAGGCTAACGAGCCTCTGTAAGCCTATGCCGGGTCGACGTCGTCAGGCGCAGGGTCATCTGAATCGGCAAGGGGAACGCCCATGCCGAGCATAGACGCCCTCGCCGACAGACTTTCGACCTACCTCGACGGCGACCAGGTCAATCTGGTTCGCCGCGCTTACTTCTACGCCGAACAAGCCCACGACGGCCAACGCCGCCGCAGCGGCGAAGCTTACGTCACCCATCCCCTGGCGGTGGCGAGCATCCTGGCAGACATGCACATGGACCATCAGAGCCTGATGGCCGCGATGCTGCATGACGTGATCGAAGACACCGGTATCGCCAAAGAAGCTCTGGACGCCCAGTTCGGCGAATCCGTGGCGGAACTGGTCGATGGGGTCAGCAAACTGACCCAGATGAACTTCGAGACCAAAGCCGAGGCCCAGGCCGAAAACTTCCAGAAAATGGCCATGGCCATGGCCCGCGATATCCGAGTGATTCTGGTCAAGCTGGCCGACCGCCTGCACAACATGCGCACCCTGGAAGTGCTGTCCGGCGAAAAACGCCGACGCATCGCCAAGGAAACCCTGGAAATCTACGCACCGATCGCCAATCGTCTGGGCATGCACAGCATGCGCATCGAGTTCGAAGACCTGGGCTTCAAGGCCATGCACCCGATGCGCTCCGAGCGCATCCGCACCGCGGTCAAGCGTGCTCGGGGCAACCGCAAGGAAATCGTCAACAAGATCGAGGAGTCGATCACCCACTGCCTGGCCCGTGAAGGCATGGAAGGCGAGGTGATGGGCCGCGAGAAGCACCTCTACGGCATCTACCAGAAGATGCGCGGCAAGCGCCGGGCGTTCAACGAAATCATGGACGTCTACGCCTTCCGCATCGTCGTCGACAAGGTCGACACCTGTTACCGCGTGCTCGGCGCCGTGCATAACCTGTACAAGCCCCTGCCCGGGCGCTTCAAGGATTACATCGCGATCCCCAAGGCCAACGGTTACCAGTCGCTGCACACCACGCTATTCGGCATGCACGGCGTACCGATCGAGATTCAGATCCGTACCCGCGAGATGGAAGAGCTGGCCAACAACGGCATTGCCGCACACTGGCTGTACAAATCCAACGAGGAAGACCAGCCCAAGGGCAGCCACGCCCGCGCGCGGCAGTGGGTCAAAGGCGTGCTGGAGATGCAGCAACGCGCCGGCAACTCGCTGGAATTTATCGAGAGCGTGAAGATCGACCTGTTCCCCGACGAGGTCTACGTATTCACGCCCAAGGGCCGCATCATGGAGCTGCCAAAAGGCTCCACGGCGGTCGATTTCGCCTACGCCGTGCACACCGACGTCGGCAACACCTGCATCGCCTGCCGCATCAACCGCCGCCTGGCGCCGCTGTCGCAAGCGCTGGAAAGTGGCTCGACGGTGGAAATCGTCACCGCGCCTGGTGCACGACCAAACCCGGCCTGGCTGAGCTTCGTGGTCACCGGCAAGGCCCGCACACATATTCGCCATGCACTGAAGCTGCAGCGCCGCTCGGAGTCCATCAGCCTTGGCGAACGCCTGCTGAACAAGGTGCTGGCCGGCTTCGACAGCCGCGTCGACAAGCTCTCGCCTGAGCGGGTGCAAGCGGTGCTTGCCGAATACCATCAGGACGTCATCGAAGACCTGCTGGAAGACATCGGCCTGGGCAACCGCATGGCCTATGTAGTGGCGCGCCGCCTGCTCAGCGACAGCAACGAAGCGCTACCGAGCAGCGAAGGCCCACTGGCGATTCGCGGCACCGAGGGCCTGGTGCTGAGCTACGCCAAATGCTGCACGCCGATTCCGGGCGACCCGATTGTCGGCCACCTGTCCGCCGGCAAAGGCATGGTGGTGCACCTGGACAGCTGCAAGAACATCGGCGAAATCCGTCACAACCCGGAAAAATGCATCCAGCTGTCATGGGCCAAGGACGTTACCGGCGAGTTCAATGTCGAACTGCGCGTCGAGCTTGAGCACCAGCGCGGCCTGATCGCCCTGCTGGCCGGCAGCGTGAATGCCGCCGATGGCAATATCGAGAAGATCAGCATGGACGAGCGCGACGGCCGCATCAGCATCGTGCAGTTGGTGGTCAGCGTGCATGACCGCGTGCACCTGGCCCGGGTGATCAAGAAACTACGCGCCTTGACCGGGGTGATTCGCATCACCCGCGCGCGCGCCTGATCGGCCAGCGCGCAGACTGACCAGAGCAATCCATCGCCAGCTGTACTTTGACAGCCGCTGTGGCTTTCACCCACCCTAGGCAATCTAACTGGCAGTGCGCCCACGCGCGCCGCAGTGTTCTTCCACATCAGCTTTGCAGGAGTTCCCATGAGCAAGAGCGTTATCACCAGCGACAAGGCCCCGGCCGCAATCGGCACCTACTCCCAGGCGATCAAGGCGGGCAACACCGTTTACATGTCCGGGCAGATCCCGCTGGACCCGAAAACCATGGAGCTGGTGGAAGGCTTCGAAGCACAGACCGTGCAGGTGTTCGAGAACCTCAAAGCCGTGGCCGAAGCTGCGGGCGGTTCGTTCAAGGAAATCGTCAAGCTGAACATCTTCCTCACCGACTTGTCGCACTTCGCCAAGGTCAATGAAGTCATGGGCCGTTACTTCGAGCAGCCCTACCCGGCCCGCGCCGCCATCGGCGTAGCCGCTCTGCCACGCGGCTCGCAGGTGGAAATGGACGCTATTCTGGTTCTCGAATAAGCCCCTCGGCGGGGCCGCCGCCCCGCCCTTCCCTCGTGAGGAAGCCCCATGCGCTGCCTGTTTGTTGCCCTGCTCACCGGCATCCTGCTCAGCGGTTGCGCCAGCCCTGCGCATGACCCCAGCGGCACCTGGATCAACCAGGCAGCCATTGAAGCAGCCGTCGAAGGCGGCAACCTGCGCGAAGCCCTGCTGGCCTACGGCCCCAATCTGGAATGGCAGCTCGACAACCAACGCCAGTTGGCCAGCTTCAGCAATGGTTTCGAGCAGGGCGAAGGCAACTTCGCACGCCAGGCTGATGGCCGACTGCGCGTGCACTTCTACGGCGACTTTCAGGAAAGCCTGAGCCTGAGCAACGGCGAGCTGGTCCAGGCGCAGAGCGATACCTGGCCAGAACAACGCTTTGTCCGCGCACCTGCCGCGCCCGGCCTACTGGCGCCACCGGGCAGCAGCTTCGAGCAGGCGTTGTACAGCGCCTATCTGGGCGGCACCTGGCTGATCAAGGAAGGCTTGGGCGAAGGCGGCCTGGTGCTATTCCAAGCCGATGGCAGCCTGCAGGGTCTGCCAGGCGCCGAGCGTTATGCGTTGTGTCTGGCAGGTGACTGCGCGGCCATGAGCGGTGAGTTCGACAGCCTCTGGCTGCAACTGGGCGACCAGGGGCAAAGCTGGCTGTTCGAGCGTGACGGCGATCAGTTGCGCGTCTTTGAAGCGCTCAACCGCTCACAGATTGATGAAATGCCCAGCTACTACAAAGGCCAGCAGCGCTGGCTGCTGGTCAAACGCTAAGCCGATCCGAACGCTACAACTGCTGCAGAATCGCCCGGTAACCCTCGCGGTAGCTCGGGTACTGCGGCACCCAACCCAGCGCGCGAGCGCGGGCGTTGCTGCAACGTTTGCTGCCGGAGCGGCGTACCGTCGATTGCTCGGACCAATGGCTGACCTCCAACTGCTCGCGCAACCAGGCCACCACTTCATGCAGCGGCGCAGGCTGATCGTCGACACCGATATAGCAGTCATCCAGCACCACACCACGGGCATCGGCCTGCAGCAGATAGGCCAGTAGCCCCGCCGCGTCATCGACATGGATGCGATTGCCGTACAGCGGCGGCTCATTGACCACCCGATAGCCCTGGCGTACCTGCTTGAGCAACCATTCGCGGCCTGGACCGTAGATGCCGGTAAGGCGCACCAGGCTGGCGGGCAGGCCGCTATGCAACGCCAGCTGCTCAGCCTCGCGCATGATCCGTCCGGAGTAGCTATCAGCCTCTGCAGGCGAGTTTTCATCCACCCACTCGCCGAGCTGTTGACCATACACGCCACTGCTGGAGACAAACAGCAGACGCTTGGGCCGTTGGCCCTGTTGCGCCAGCCAGCCGAGCACATGGCGCAGGCCATCAACATAGGCGGCGCGGTAGCCGGCCTCATCGTGTTCGGTGGCGGCCGCGCAATACACCAGGTAATCCAGTGGTTCGCTCGGCCAGGTAGCCGGGCAGGCATCGGCATGCAGATCACCGGCAACCGGGCGAATGCCCTGGGGCAGCAACGCTACGCTGCGGCGCAGGCCGTATACCGTCCAGCCCGCAGCATTCAGCTGCTGACCCAGGCGGCTGCCAACATCGCCACAGCCGGCAATCATCAGTGTCTTACTCATCGTTGCGTATTCCCTGGTTACTCATCAGGGTAACAGTGCCACCAAGCTGGCCTGTTGCACCAGCTCCAACAGCGGTTGCGGGTATACGCCGAGGAAGAACGCCAGCACGGCGACGAACAGCAGCATCATGCCGCCGGCGCGTTGCGCCCAGTTGAAAGGCGCATCGTGGCGGCGCAGATTCGGCTCGAGCATAAACAGGGTGACCATCACCCGCAGGTAATAGAACACGCCGATGGCGCTGCCAATCACCAGCGCGCCGAGCAGCCACCACTGCTGCGATTGCACGCCGGCGGCAACCACGTAGAACTTGCCGATAAACCCGGCGGTCAGCGGAATACCCGCCAGCGACAGCATCATCACCGTGAGCACAGCGGTCAGGTACGGGCGGCGCCAGAACAGCCCACGGTATTCGTACAGCGCGTCGCAATCACGGCCGTTGTAAGGCGTCGACATCAGGGTGATCACGCCAAATGCACCCAGGCTGGTCAGCACGTAGGTGGCCAGGTACACACCAACCGCCTCCACGGCCAAGCCTTTGCTGGCGATCAGCGCCACCAGCAGGTAGCCGAAGTGGGCAATGGAGGAATAACCGAGCAGACGCTTGAGGTTGTTCTGCAGCAGCGCCAGCAGGTTGCCGAAGATGATCGAGGCGATGGCAATCAGTGTCAGCAGGTCATTCAGCCAGCCGCCAGCCATAGCCGGCGAGATTTGATACAGGCGCAGCAGCACGGCGAACACCGCGACCTTACTGGCCGTGGCGAGGAAAGCCGCCACCGGAGCCGGCGCGCCTTCGTAGACGTCCGGGGTCCACAAATGGAATGGCACCAGCGACAGCTTGAAGGACAGGCCAATCAGCATCATGCCCACGCCCAACTGCGCGAGCATGCTCGGCAGGCCATCGGCGGCCAACTGGGCACCGATGCCGGCGAAGGTCAGGCTGCCTGACTCGGCATACAGCAGGGCCATACCGAACAGCAAAAACGCCGAACCGGCGGCGGACAGCACCATGTACTTGATACCGGCTTCCAGCGAACGCTTGTTGAAGAAGGCGTAAGCGATCATGCCGTAGGTCGGCACCGAGAGCAGTTCCAGGCCGATAAACAGGCCCGCCAGATGCTGCGCACTGACCAGTACCAGACCACCGGCGGCGGACAGCAGCATCAGCAGATACAGCTCTTCGCGGTTGCCCGGGTAACCCTTGCCGGACTCGCCGCCCAGGTAGGCGTGGGTCAGCGTCACGCAGGCCAGAGTCGCCGCCAGCACCAGAGCCATGTAGTAACAGGCGAATTTATCCACCAGCAGCAGCGGCGTGACCTCGATGGGCGTTACCTCCAGGGCCGGCAGCAGTGACAGCAGCGCCAGGTTGAGGCCCAGCACCGAAAGGCCGAAGGTCAGCGTGTGGTTGCGCTTCCAGGCGATGGCCAGCATCACCAGCACCACCGTGGCACTGGTGATCAGCAGCGGCAGCAGCGCGATAAAGTGTTGAGTCGTGAATTCCATACGCTACTTACCGGGCTGGAACAGGTTGATTGAGAGCACTACCCAGCCACTGCTGCACGCCTTGCATGCTGGCGGCGGAGGTGTCGAGCACCGGCTGCGGGTAAACACCGAGCAGGATCAGCAGCACAGCGAGGCCGAGTACCATGCTCAGTTCGCGCAGCTGCAGGCCAGGCAAGGCAGTGTCCGCCTTGGCCGGACCGAAGTAGGCGCGGTGAATCATGATCAGCGAGTAGACCGAACCGAACACCAGGCCCGTGGCGGCCACCACGGTGACCCATGGCGCACTCTGGAAGCTGCCGACCAGAATCAGGAACTCACCGACAAAGTTACCGGTGCCCGGCAGGCCCAACGCCGCAGCGGCAAAGAACAGGCTAAGCGCCGGCAGCCAGGGCATGCGCGCCCAAATGCCGCCCATCTCACGCATATCGCGGGTGTGCAGGCGCTCGTACAGCTGACCGCAGAGGATAAACAGCGCCGCAGCGGACAGACCGTGGGCGAGCATCTGCACCACCGCGCCCTGCAGGGCGATCTCGCTGGCCGAGTAGATGGCGATCAGCACAAAGCCCATGTGCGACACGCTGGAATAGGCCACCAGACGCTTGATATCGGTCTGCGCGAACGACAGCAGCGCGCCGTAGATGATGGCGAACACACCAAGCCACTGGGCGATCGGCGCAAACTCGGCCGAGGCATTGGGGAACAGCGGCAGAGCAAAACGTATCAAGCCATAGGCAGCAGTTTTCAGCAGGATACCGGCCAGGTCCACCGAGCCTGCTGTCGGCGCCTGGGCGTGGGCATCCGGCAGCCAGGAGTGAAACGGGACCACCGGAAACTTCACCGCGAAGGCGATAAAGAAGCCGAGCATCAGGATGTACTCGGTGCCGGCCGCCATCTTGGTGTTGAGCAGATCGGCGTAGTTGAAGGTCAGCACGCCGGTTTGGTCGAAGTGCACAAACACCAGGCCGAGGATCGCCAGCAGCATGATCAGGCCACTGGCCTGGGTGAAGATAAAGAACTTGGTGGCGGCGGTGATGCGGGTCTTGCCGTCGCTGCCGCTATGGCCCCAGAGCGCGATGAGGAAATACATCGGCACCAGCATCATTTCCCAGAAGAAGAAGAACAGGAACAGGTCGACGGCGAGGAACACGCCGACCACGCCGCCAAGAATCCACATCAGGTTGAGGTGGAAGAAACCGACGCGGTTCTGGATCTCGTTCCACGAACAGAGCACCGAGAGCACACCGAGCAGGCCAGTGAGGCTGATCATCAGCACCGACAGGCCATCCAGCGCCAGGTGCACGCTGATGCCGAAACGCTCGATCCATGGCACTTGGAACTCGGCCGCCCACTGCGGCGCAGCACCAGGGGCAGGCGCCAGGCTGAAGTCGCCAGTGGCCCACAGCCACAGGCCCAGACCGAACAGCAGGGC
Organism: Pseudomonas sp.; assembly: GCF_030684895.1. Classification (GTDB taxonomy): domain Bacteria; phylum Pseudomonadota; class Gammaproteobacteria; order Pseudomonadales; family Pseudomonadaceae; genus Aquipseudomonas. The sequence goes on from NZ_JAUXXP010000077.1 coordinate 39,115, forward strand.
CATGGTCAACAGGGCGATCCAGCGCGGCAGGATGTTGCCGAAGCGCTCGCACTGCCAGCACAGCAGGCCGCCGATAAAGGGGATCAGGATTAGCCAGGGCAGAATCATGACGGGCTATTTTCCTTGGGGTCTAGTGATGTTTCGACGCGAGCCGCGGTGCTGCGCCAAATGACGCCAGGCAAGGCGCGGGACGCAGGGAATGGTGTTCCCTTGCCAAGTCCCGCAACGCCGCATGGCGTCATTTGCCGCGCAACCCGAAGGGCCGGGCCAGTTTTTGCGCGCTGCTGCGTTATTCGTCGTTCATTTGGAATAACCAAACTTCTCTCCTCATGCCTTGCCCCGCGCAAAAACTGGCTCCGGCGCGGCCGTGTGCGAAACATCACTAGACCCCATGCAGAAACAGGAGAACGGCGAGCACCAGCACGGCGCCCCCGGCTATCGATGTGGCGTACCAGCGCACCTGGCCGGTCTCGCTGCTGGCCAGCAAGGCGTTGCCGCCTCGCGCCAGACGCGGAATCAGGCCAATGCTGCGGTCGATCGGGTCATGCCTGAGTAACCGGCAAAGCAACAGGTACGGCTGGACAAACAGCTTGTCGTAGAGCCAGTCGAAGCCCCAGGCCGCGAACCACCAGGCAGACAGGAAGCGCCCTGGCGCGCTCTGCGCCACTGCTGTGGCGAAACGGCGCTTGCCGAGGAACAGCAGCGCGGCCAGAACGATGCCGATGATCGCAATGGCCCCGGAGGCGATTTCCAGGCTGTGCTTGGCCTCGCCACCGGCATGCCCGACGCTCTGCGGCAACACGCCGGCCAGCGGCGGGCTGATCAGCGCGCCGATAAAGGTCGACAGCACAATCAGCGTTACTAACGGCAGCCAGTGAGCGACGCCATGGCCGGCATGGGCCTCGGTCTTCTGCTCGCCGTGGAAGGCGATAAAGATCAACCGGAAGGTGTAGAGCGAGGTCAGGAAAGCGCCCGTCAAGCCGGCATACAGCAGCCATTGGTGGCCACTGGCAAAGGCTTCCCAGAGGATTTCATCCTTCGAGTAGAAGCCCGCCGTGATCAACGGCAATGCCGCCAGGGCCGCGCCGCCGACGATAAAGCTGATGTAGGCCAACGGCAGTTTCTTCCACAGGCCGCCCATTTTGAAAATGTTCTGCTCGTGGTGGCAGGCGTTGATCACTGCACCGGAGGCGAGGAACAGCAGCGCCTTGAAGAAAGCGTGGGTCATCAAGTGGAAGATCGCTGCATCCCAGGCGCCCACACCGAGGGCGAGGAACATATAGCCGATCTGGCTCATGGTCGAGTAGGCGAGGATGCGCTTGATGTCGGTCTGCACCAGCGCGGCAAAGCCGGCCAGCACCAGGGTCACGCCACCAACGATACCGACCAGTTCGAGAATCTCCGGGGTCAGTAGGAACAGGCCGTGGGTCCGCGCGATCAGGTAGACACCGGCGGTAACCATGGTCGCCGCGTGGATCAATGCCGACACCGGCGTCGGGCCAGCCATCGCATCGGCCAGCCAGGTTTGCAGCGGCAGCTGGGCCGATTTACCCACTGCGCCGCCGAGCAGCATCAGGGTGGCGATCCACAGCCAGCTATCGCCTTCTACATACTTCTGCGGGGCCAGCTGCATCAGCTCCTGAATATTCAGAGTGCCCAGATGGAGGAACAGGATAAACAGGCCGATGGCCATAAACACGTCGCCGATGCGGGTGACGATAAAGGCCTTGAGCGCCGCATTGCCGTTAGCCGTGTGCTTGAAGTAGAAGCCGATCAGCAGGTACGAGCAAAGGCCCACGCCCTCCCAGCCGAAGTACAGCATCAGCAGGTTATCGCCCAGCACCAGCAGCAGCATGCTGAAGATAAACAGGTTGGTGTAGGCAAAGAAGCGCGAATAACCCTCCTCCCCGCGCATGTACCAGCTGGCGAATAGGTGGATCAGGAAGCCCACGCCAGTCACCACACCGAGCATGGTCAGCGACAGGCCGTCCAGATACAGGGTGAAGCTCGGCGCAAAACCGGCCACGTTCATCCACTGCCACAGCACCTGGGTAAACACGCCATTTTCCGGCGGATTGAGGTTGAACTGCACGATCACCCAGGCCGCAGTCAAGGCGGATAGGCCCACCGAGCCGACGCCGATCAGCGCGGAGAGGTTCTCGGAGAAACGCCCGCGCGAGAAGGCCAGGAAAAACCAGCCCAGCAGCGGAAATACACAGGTCAGGAATAGAAGGTTCATCCGCGCATCTCGCTGGCAGCGTCGACATCGAGGGTGTTGAAGCGGCGATACAGCTGCAACAGGATCGCCAAGCCAATACTGGCCTCGGCGGCTGCCAGGGTGATCACCAGAATAAACATCACCTGGCCGTCAGGCTGGGCCCAACGGCTGCCCGCCACCACAAAGGCCAGGGCGGTGGCGTTCATCATCACTTCCAGGCTCATCAGCACAAACAGGATATTGCGCCGCACCATCAGGCCGATCAGGCCGAGGCTGAACAGCACGCCGGCCAGCGCCAGGCCATGCTCCAGGGGAATCGCATTCATGCCGTGGGCTCCTTGGCATCGTGACGGCCGAGGTGATAGGCCGCGACCAGCGCAGCGAGCAGCAGCATCGAGGCCAGCTCCACCGCCAGCAGGTATGGCCCGTACAGGGCGATACCGACGGCCTTGGCATCAATGGTTTGCAAACCGAGGGCCGCACCACTGGGCGACTGAAACAGCACATAGAGCAATTGCCCCAGCAACAGCGCCGAGAGAATTGCCGGACCAGTCCAGATGCCAGGCGTCAGCCACTGACGTTCTTGCTCGACCGCTGGAGGGCCGAGGTTGAGCATCATCACCACAAAGACGAACAGCACCATGATCGCACCGGCGTAAACGATGATTTCCAGGGCGCCAGCAAACGGCGCGCCGAGGGCGAAGAAGGTCATCGCCACTGCCAGCAGCGAGAGAATCAGATACAACAGGGCGTGCACCGGATTGCTCGCGGTAATCACCCTGAATGTGGCCGCCACGGCAACGCCGGCGGCGAGGTAGAACGCGAATTCCATATAGATCCTCTATATCTCCGTAGGAGTCTGTTTAGGCCGTCGCGAGCGCAGCTGAGGCAAGGCGAAAACAGGCGAGGAAGCGGAGTGTACTTTTGTACATGAGCATTCCGAGTCTGTTTTCAACGCAGTATCAGCAAGCGCAGCAGGCATTAAACAGGCTCCTTAGGGCAGCAGGCCTTTGACGTTGATGGGTTCGGCCTCGTTTTGCGCGGCGCCTTTCGGCTTGCCGGCGATGGCCATACCGGCGACGCGGTAGAAGTTGTAGTCCGGGTTTTTACCCGGGCCACTGATCAGCAGGTCTTCTTTCTCGTACACCAGATCCTGACGTTTGAACTCGCCCATTTCAAAATCCGGGGTGAGCTGAATCGCCGTGGTCGGGCAGGCTTCTTCGCACAGGCCGCAGAAGATGCAGCGCGAGAAGTTGATGCGGAAGAAATCCGGGTACCAGCGGCCATCCGGGGTTTCCGCCTTCTGCAGCGAGATGCAGCCCACCGGGCAGGCCACCGCACACAGGTTGCAGGCCACGCAGCGCTCTTCGCCGTCGGGGTCGCGGGTCAGGACGATGCGCCCGCGATAGCGTGGCGGCAGGTACACCGCTTCTTCCGGGTATTGCAGGGTGTCGCGCTTGCGAAAGCCATGGCTGAAGACCATGGCCATGCTGCGCAGTTGGGTGTAGGTGCCGTGCACCACATCCCGTATGTATTTGAACATTCTGTGGTTCTCCTTACTGGGCCGCGGCCAGCACGAATGCGCCGGTCACCAGCAGGTTGATCAGGGTCAGCGGCAGGCAGAACTTCCAGCTGAAGGCCATGACCTGGTCATACCGTGGGCGCGGAATCGAGGCGCGCAGCAGGATGAAGATCATGATGAAGAAGCAGGTTTTCAGGGCGAACCAGAAAAACGGAATCTGCGGCAGGATGCCAAACGGCCCGTGCCAGCCGCCGAAGAACAGGGTGACCAGCAGCGCCGAGATGGTGATGATGCCGATGTACTCACCGACGAAGAACATGCCCCATTTCATCCCGGCATATTCGATGTGGTAACCGTCGGCCAGCTCCTGCTCGGCTTCCGGCTGGTCGAAGGGGTGGCGGTGTGTCACCGCCACGCCGGCGATAAAGAAGGTACAGAAACCGAAGACCTGCGGAATGATGAACCACAGGTTCTGCGCCTGGTAATCGACGATGTCGCGCATGTTGAACGAGCCAACCTGGGCGACGATGCCCATCAGCGCCAGCGC